>NZ_AEWH01000026.1 GCF_000190475.1 Ornithinibacillus scapharcae TW25 | reverse complement strand
TACGCTCTATCATCAACAACTGCTACTGAAAAATTATGCTAGAGCGGCAGGAATATTAATGAAAAATCTTTCACACCACCCCTTATTTGCTAGAAACTTCTTGTAGTTGCTCTTTTCTTTCAAGTAATTGACTCCAACCTGTGAGAAGAACTGCTGCTAGAACCATTAGTGAACCAATCCAAGTGGTATGAATGAGTCCGATTGAGTCAGTTACAAGCCCACCCAAGAAGGAACCGATTGCGATTCCAGCGTTGAATGCTGCAATATTGATAGCCGATGCAACATCTACTGCGGTAGGAACGTACCGCTCTGCTAGCATGACAACATACACTTGTAATCCAGGTACATTCATAAAAGCCATCAGTCCCATCAAGAATATGGTCATTAATCCAACTATTTTAAATGGCGCAGTGAAATACAGGATAAGAAGGATAATCGCTTGGAAAATAAACATATAAAATAATGCCTTAATCGGATTTTGATTCGATAGCTTGCCACCTATCATGTTCCCAATTGCAATGGCTAAACCATAAACAAGTAAAATTACGGCAACGGTTCCTTCTTTAAACCCAGTGATATTTTGTAGCAATGGTGATAAATAGGTAAAGACTACGAATGTGCCCCCGTATCCTAGAGCTGTAATGATAAAGATTAGCAGTAAGCGACCATTTGTGACTAAGCTGAGCTGATCTTTGAACGTAGTGCGATTAGCTTTACGGAGATCAGATGGAACTAAGAAGCTATTGGCAATTAATGCAATAATACCGACAGCTACTATCACGATAAAAGCAATTCTCCAGCCAAATTGATTCCCGATGAATGTTCCGAATGGCACCCCTGTTACAGTTGCTACGGTCAACCCTGTAAACATAATCGATATCGCACTTGCTCTTCGGTTTTCTGGGACTAGATCTGCAGCTATTGTAGAGCCAATTGACATAAACACCCCATGTGAAAAGGCAGAGACCACACGTGCTACAAGTAAAACACCGATGCTTGTTGCAGTTGCTGCGATACTATTTCCGATGATGAAAATGACCATAATCCAAATTAGTAACGATTTTCGTGACATACTAGAAGTAATCGAGGTTAGGATAGGTGCCCCAAAAGTTACTCCTAATGCATACAACGAAACGGTTAAGCCTGCTGTTGTAACTGATATATTTAAATCCTTAGCAATTAAAGGTAAAAGCCCGACACTGATAAATTCTGTGGTGCCAATGGCAAATGCACTAACTGCTAGGGCTAGTAAGGCGAAGGTGCTTCGCTTTTTCTCTAAAGACATTGTTTTCTCCTCCTATAATGATGGTTCCTTGAAAAATGTAGAGTATAAAATTTGACCGGCAAATGCTATTATGAGAGAAAAGGATATAAATGAGAAGTACGCACTTTAAAGTGATATAGAAACCAAAAAGTAATGTAGGCACTTTTTGGTGCCTATGATTTTAGGAGGAACTTATATTGGATCAAAAGAAGTACAATATATCGGTAGAAGCAACGCTAGAGGTAATAGGGGGCAAGTGGAAATGCGTCATTTTGTGTCACTTAACACATGGAAAGAAACGCACGAGTGAATTGAAACGTCTCATGCCAAACATTACGCAAAAAATGTTAACGCAACAACTACGTGAATTGGAAGAGGATGGGGTTATTAATCGTATTGTATATAATCAAGTCCCTCCAAAAGTAGAGTACGAGTTAAGTGAGTATGGTTGGAGTCTACAGGGGATATTAGATTCGCTTTGTGCCTGGGGCGAGAAACATATTACGAGAGTATATGGAAATAAATTTGATGTTTTAGAAGAAAACATTCTTAATGAGCATTTGAAGTAAACATTAATTTTACCTACATGTTCATCTATATATTGAAATTCGTAAAAGCACCAATTCAAGCGTATTCTGGAATGGTGCTTTTCTAGCATCTTAATATTCTACTAATCGGCATGACAACAATATTAGTCAGGTAGAGTTATTTAAAATCTACAATTATTGTTAGGAGGATTTATATGCCGCAACATAAGTTTTCTGTGGATTGGATTCAAGACAGTTATCTTCGTAATGTAGAAAGCTGGGTGCACGAAGAACTTGGAAAAGCGGGTTTGTTGATAAAGAGGAAGATAGAACGTATAAAAGTGAATGACATGAGCATCGTATTACGAATCCCAACTAATGATGGTGACGTTTACTTTAAGGTTGGTAACCACGCTTCTAAACATGAGGCAATACTTAGTAGAGAACTTACGATTACCTCACCGGGTAAAACGGCCGAAGTCTATGCGATTAATGAAACGGAAGGTTGGCTACTGATGAAGGATATAAAGGGCCAATCTCTACGTACACTGAAGGATAGGAAGACTTGGCAAAAGGCGCTTGCTGAGTTTGCGGAGCTTCAAATTAAGGAGTCTTACAACGTTGATCGATTGTTGGAAATTGGTGTACCGGATCGGAGAGGTCACAATCTTAAAAAGGAGATCAGACAAAGCTTAGAGGAAATGTGTGCAACGGGATTATCGAAAGAAGAAACTAGTCAAGTAATGGCACTACTTCCAACTCTGCTAGATATGTGTGATGACATAGCTGCGATAATTCCTGCTTCTATTGAACATGGCGATCTTCATAGCGATAATATCAGATTGATAGATAACAAATTTGTATTCTATGATTGGGGTGATGCTTCTATTTCAAACCCGTTTTTTAGTACGCGAGTTATCTGGCATGCTCTTGATGAATTGATTACATCGGAATCGGAATGGCTAGAAATGGTGGAAGAATTTCGCCCGTATTATTTAGAACCTTGGACAAAAATAGCGTCTATGAAGGAGCTTGACCGAGCTTTACGAATTTCTGATGAACTCGCTTGTGTACAACGGGCCTTGAGCTGGCATTTATATATCACACCTAACCGTCTAGATAAAAAGGACTCTTATCATAAACCATCCCAATGGTTAAGGTTACTTCTTGAGCATCGGTTACTAGTAGGGAAATAGATTACTTTGCCTCCCTATAGTACATATAACAATTAAGAAGTACGATAACTATGAAACCTTCCCCAGTTCTCTTTTCCAGCAAAAGAAGCGTAGGACGACATAAAATGAACGATAATAGGAACATGGTCTAGATATGGAAATATGTGAAATAAGTGTCTATCACCAAAACGAATAGCCTTTAAAGCAAGCGGTAATTCTCGTTTGAATATCTCATAGCGTTTGGCGGCAACGTTTTGATCGTGTTCTCCATGGTCAATATAGACAAAAACGGCATAATACATGGAGTTGCCGTTCGTTTTCCATTCCCCTATGACTTCATCTCGTAAAGGATTGACTTCTTCCCATGCAAAACGTTGCCCAATGGTTAGGAATAATTCCCCAGTGTTATCCGAATGTGTAAGTGTGTAGCGCCTTGGTAAGATGGGGCCTATGGAAGTAAAGCCTTTTAAAAAGTTTACGGTAAGTTTTTCTGGATTGAATTGGCTCATGTAATCACTCCAATAGTTTTTTCTATATCATATTAGACTACTAGGCTAAGCGACACGCGAATCCAATTTAGGTAGAATCTATATATAACTTCCAGAATCTTAAGATAACAGTTAGAATGAAATCTATAAGCTTATATGCAAATGGGGGTAGAAAATGGAAACGTGGGATTTGTATGATATCCATAGAAATAAGATAAAACGTAAGGCGGTTCGGGGTGAAGAGCTTCAACCCGGAGAGTACCATCTAGTTGTTCATGTGTGCATTTTTAATGCTAATGGTGAAATGCTCATCCAACAAAGGCAACCCTTCAAAGAGGGATGGCCCAATATGTGGGATGTAACCGCTGGAGGAAGTGCTGTAGCTGGAGACACAAGCCAAATTGCGGCAGAAAGAGAATTGTACGAGGAAATTGGCTTAAAGGTAGACTTACAGCATAAATCACCTCACCTAACGATTAACACAGAGCGAGTTTTTAATGATATTTATCTAGTAGAAAAAAACGTAAACCTACATACGCTTAAATTACAAGAAGAGGAAGTGCAGGCTGTAAAGTGGGCTAGTCTAGATGAAATTTTTGTTATGATCAGGCAAGGAGAATTTATTCCTTATTACGAGAGTTTTATACAATTCTTATTTGATAGCCGAAAGAAGCTTGGTGTAAGGCAGATTTAATATAATGATTGGAGGTGAAACTATGAAACAGCTGTACATCAAACAGAAAATATTCAGTTTAAGTGGGAAGTTTACCGTAAAAGATCAAGAAGAGAATGATGTGTATTATGTAGAAGGCAGCTTTATGAAAATTCCAAAGACGTTCTCTATCATGAATGTAACGAGAAGTGAAGTTGCCCTCATTACGAAGAAGGTATTTAGTTTTTTACCGAAGTTCTTTGTGGAAGTAAATGGTCAAGAAGTATTAACGATAAAGAAGGAGTTCTCTTTCTTTAAGGCGCGGTATACCATTGATGCTGTTGGTATTGAAGTGCAGGGTGATTGGTGGGACATGGATTTTCAGGTACTCCAACATGGTGAAGTCGTTGGGAAAGTAAGTGAAAAATTGTTCACGTGGGGCGATAGTTATAAAGTGGAAATTTTGAACGAAGAGCTGGAAGCTATTATCGTTGCGATTGTAGTTGCAATTGATTGTGTGAAGGAAGATCAAGCAGCGGCAGCCTCTGCAATGTCGTCGAATTGATAAGAAAAGACTACATGGGTGAAGCACAATGTTGCTTCACTTTTCTATTGTTTAGACCATAAGAGCAAGAATGAGGACGAAATGGGTAATCATTACTTGTTAAAATATATCCACAAACTTATTTATGTTAGAAAGATATAGGGTATAAGCTCTTCCATCAATAATAAAGCGGAAGGAGAACGGGGTCAATTGACTACAATAAAGCTATCCTTTGAAGAAATGTGGGAAAAAATAATTTCCTGTGACCGAAAGTATGATGGGTTATTTTTTACAGCTGTGAAAACAACGAAAATTTACTGCCGCCCTTCCTGTAAATCGAGAAAACCGAAGAAAATAAATGTAGACTTCTATTTGGATAGGATGGAGGTAGAAGTGGCGGGTTATCGTCCTTGTAAAAGATGCCGTCCAGAGGTTGATGAATCACCTGAAATAGAGATCGTTCGAGAAGTAATTACTTTTCTAGTTAATCATTATAAACAAAATGTAGTGCTACAAGATATTGCCAGTCAAGTGGGATTGAGTCCGTATTATTTGGAACGGGTATTTAAAAAAGAAACCTCTGAAACCCCACGCACTTATCTAGAGAAGATACGCATAGATAAGGCAGCTTATCTTCTCAAAAGCACAACATTAACGAATCTTGAGATTTGCTATGAGGTAGGCTTCCAAAGTCCTTCCAATTTTTATAAAGTGTTTCGTAACCTAAAAAACTGTTCACCTAGTGAATATCGAAAGGAAATTTCAAATGAATTGGGTTGATCATGAGACATATATAGAAATTATTCCTCCAAAAGAGTTTAATTTCAACGAGTGTTTGATATTTCTTGGGAGGTCGGATCAGGAGATTCTATACCGTATGAAAGAGGATGCCATCTATACGATAATTAAAGGGAGAGAGTCTTTCATTCTATGTAGGATAAGTTATGATAAAGACGTATTGAAGATTGAATTCCCTAATGGTGTCCCCACGGTGGTGGAACGGGAAAAGATAGGGGAGTATATCTGGGAATGGTTTGATTTAGAACGAGATTTAGCGGAATTTTATCGAATAGCTAGTAAGGATACCGTATTAAGAAAACTTACTGAGCGATATCATGGGCTACGGATAATTGGCATTCCTGATTTATTTGAAGCCTTCGTATGGGCGATTATTGGTCAGCAGATTAATTTAACGTTTGCCTATACGTTAAAGAAAAGGTTTGTTGAACAGTACGGGGAGGTCCTCACTTTTGAAGATGAGACCTATTGGGCTTTTCCAACCTTTGAAAAAATAGCTACCATCCACGTAGAGGAGTTAAAAGCACTACAATTCTCCACTAGAAAAGCGGAATATATCATTGGGATTGCGAAGTTAATGAACAATGGGGATCTGTCAAAGGAATTCCTTATGGAGAAACAGAACTATCAAGATATAAAAGATTCCCTAATTTCTATTCGTGGTATAGGAGCATGGACAGCGGATTATGTGATGATGAAGTGCCTGCACCAACCGTCTGCATTTCCAATTGCCGATGTTGGCATCCATCAAGCGCTAAAACATCTGTTGAAATTGGAGAAGAAACCCTCTATTGAAGAGATTGAGAAATTAGCGGTTCAATGGAAAGGCTGGCAGGCATATGCTACATTTTATTTATGGAGGTCGTTGTATGACGAAACAATATAAAATAGATTATGAATCACCGATAGGCATAATAGAAATAACTGGTACACATGAAGTGGTGCATTCGATACTCTTTTCGGAAGAGGAAAAAAGGAAAAACCTCATAGATGCCGATACCCCGCCGGTTTTAGTACAGTGCCACAATCAAATTGATGAGTATTTTAGGGGGATTCGGAGAGAATTTTCATTCCCTTATCAAGTGGAAGGGACGGACTTTCAAAAATCAGTATGGGATGCGTTAATCGAAATTCCCTACGCTAAAACAGGCTCATATAAAGAATTGGCAGTTACAATCGGTAATGACAAAGCTGTTAGAGCAGTAGGAACTGCTAATGGGAGGAATAAATTAAGTATTGTTATTCCATGTCATCGAATAATCGGCTCTTCGGGAAAATTAACAGGTTATGCGGGTGGTTTATGGCGGAAGGAATGGCTGTTGAACCATGAAAAATCATTTGATAATGTCCGAATATAATATACATCTACCAAAAATAGCCTCAATTCTAGGATAACTAGAATTGGGGCTATTTAAAGTTTATGATAAACAGGCTATTCCTGAACTTGAGCAGAAGCTATCATTCTATCTTCCTTTGCTTCCGTTTTTCTTGTTAAAGAGAAGACGGCACATAGTAAGGAAATGATGACAATTGCCCCACCAAACCAAGCAGCATTGGAAACGGTATTCGTCTGACTAATGACGATACCTCCAAATCCTGATCCAAGCGAAATACCGATTTGTAGTGCGGAATTATTAAAGCTCTGTTGTATATCAGCTGTAACAGGATCTGTTTGAATTAAATAGCTTTGCTGTGGCGGAGATAGACTCCAGCTTAGTGCACCCCAAATCATCATGATTGGAATAAATACTACAAGTGAAAACGTAGTAAAAGGTAATAAGAACAGTACAATGGCAAATGAACCGATGACAACAAGGATGCTTTTTGGAGCACCTATGGAATCAGATAGAATCCCTCCGAATGCTCCTCCACTTACAGCAGCAATTCCGAATAGTAAATAACAAATACTAATCCAGGTAGAACTCATTTGCAATTCCGTTTCTAGAAATGGTGTAAAGTACGCATAAATTGTATAATGACCTGCAAGCATAAATACGGTTGCTAGATGTGCACTACTAATTTTTAAACTAGCAACTGCTTTTAGTTGCTGTGAAAGTGGTACTGTCTTTTCCCCAGGAACCCGCTCTAAGAAGATGGAAATGAGTACAAAGGAACCGACGGCTAATACAGCAATCCCAAGGAAAATAACACGCCAACCGAATTTATCGGAGATCAGGATTCCCAGTGGTACACCCATTACTAAAGATGAGCTAATTCCCATATAAATAAGACCTAATGCCTTTGCTCGATGCTTTGGTAAGACAATTTTGGCAGCTATGGTTAAGGAAAGTACAACGATAAGTGCTGTACTCATTGCAGCCAAGACCCTTGCAAACATGATGAAGGTAAAACTAGTACTAAAATATGTCATGATATTACTAGCGATGAAAACTAGTAAAGAGGTTAAATATAATTTTTTTCTTTCAAACTTGCTAGTCAGTACTAGTAACACAGGACCTGAAATCGCATAGATAAGTGCAAAAATCGTGATTAACTGTCCAGCAGAGCTTAATGAAATAGATAGATCGGTTGCAATAGTTGGAAGTATTCCTCCAACAATTAATTCAACTAATCCAACTGCGATGGTTGATAATGCTAGTATAAAAACTTTAAAATTCATAGTTTGCTTTACGTCCTTTCTTGATGAAATATAAAAAAATCCTGATTACAAAAAATGAATAAATTCATTTTCTGTAATCAGGATTTTAAGGTTCCTGGTAGAGACCCCCAAGCCATATTCTCGAGGTTATACAGGTAGTATTTATTTATTATAGGGAAGCACTTAGAATAGTGTACTAGTTTTTATTTCACTTTTCAAGTGTAAGTTTTTGTTTGTTATATTACTTTGTCGTGTCAACCATTCAATTATAAGTTCGGGAGATTGCGTGAATAATAGTAACAAGTTATTACAGTACAAGTTAGCTTGCATTCAATTCTGAACTGCAAGTAAGTTGTTCATTTTAACTAAAATCGCCATTATTTTAAGATTAGTACTTTAGTGGAAAATATTGTATAGGACCTTTTACTCTCTTATAATTGAATAGTGGTTTAAACATATAGGAGGGGTTGGATGGATGCAACACTAGAATTACCTCAAGGAAAGAAACATCCAAAAGGACTCTATTTACTATTTTTCACGGAATTGTGGGAAAGATATAGTTATTTTGGAATGCGTGCAATACTAGTATTATACTTAACTACCGAATTAGTTAGTGGTGGTCTCGGTGTAGATAAGCAAACTGCGATGATGATATATGGTATTTTTACGGGCTTTGTATATTTTACTCCAATTATTGGAGGATACTTAGCTGATCGGTTTATCGGCGTTCGCTCGGCTATTACAATTGGTGGGATTACGATAGCTTTAGGAAACTTTGTCTTATTTCTAATGCAATCACAAACAGGATTATATTTGGGACTAGCATTATTGATTATTGGTAATGGATTCTTTAAACCGAATATGTCCACACTTGTTGGTGACCTTTATCATAAGAATGATAAGCGAAAAGATGCTGCATTTACGATATTTTATATGGGAATTAATATTGGTGCATTATTTGCTCCGTTAATTGTCGGATATCTAGCATCTCACTTGTTCTATTCGATTGATCCTAGTGGGGTAGAACATTTTGGGTATCAATGGGCATTCTTATCATCTTCTATTGGTATGGTAATTGGACAAATTCTGTTTAATAGCTTAGGTAATAAATATCTACGACATGTTGGCAAAGCCCCAACACGTAAAGAATCTAATGTTAACGAAGAGTCTAAACCATTAACCAAAAAAGAAAAACAACGTACAAAAGCAGTACTAATTCTTGCTTGTTTTGTTGTCTTCTTCTGGGCTGGATTTGAACAAGCCGGAAGCTCTTTTACGTTATATACGAAGGAATTTGTTGATAGGGAAGTGTTTGGCTTTACCATACCAGTATCATGGTTCCAATCATTAAACCCACTATTCATCATTCTTTTAGCTCCAATTATTTCGGCTTTATGGATGAAGCTTTCACGTACGAAACGTGGGGACTTAAATATTACAACAAAGATGGCCCTTGGCATGATTTTGCTAGGGTTAGGGTTTATGATTCTATTGCCTGCAGTTATCCAAACTGGTAGTGATGAACTTAATGTTGCGGTCAAAGCGAATGTGCTATTCATCGTATTAACCTATTTATTCCATACATTAGGTGAGTTATTCTTATCACCAGTAGGTTTATCGTTAGTAAGTAAAGTTGCACCAGTAAAAATCGCTTCTCTATTAATGGGGCTTTGGATGGCTGCGACGGGTGTTGCGAACATTATTGCTGGACAACTTGCATCGTTAACAGCATCACTAGGCTACCTAGAAATATTTGCTGTTATTGGTGGTCTTGCGATCATCCTTGGACTTGTTCTTCTATCTGTTTCGAAGAAGTTAACTGCTATGATGCAAATGGATGACGATTTGGTAGGGAAAGAAGAGGCTCAGAACAATTAGACCTAACTATGGAAAGCCTGGATTATAGGCAATTACAACATTTTAAACTATAAAATGATTCTAAATTGACGTTTTCGCACGTATTCTATATGATAGAGAAAGATAAGAAACCCGTATTTTTCGGGAGAGGTTCATAGCGATAAACCCTCTATAAAAAACTATGGATACATGACGAATAAGCCATGTCCATATACGGACATGGCTTTTATTGTTTTATTCCTGCTAGTTTTATAGACAGCTGTTTTAACCTCTCTTAGAAAATCGGTTTATGAAATCAATTTTTAGAGGAGGTTTTTTTATGTCTAGTCGTAACGTATCAGAAGGCTTATCCGATTTGACGTTATTAGGAAATCAAAATACAAACTATTCATTTGAATATGCACCAGAGGTATTGGAGGCGGTGGATAATCTTCACTCCAATCGTGATTACTTTGTAAAGTTTAATTGTCCAGAGTTTACAAGCCTATGTCCTATAACAAAACAACCAGATTTTGCAACGATGTACATATCCTATATTCCAGATAAAAAATTGGTAGAAAGCAAATCGCTGAAGCTCTATTTATTTAGTTTTCGCAATCATGGTGACTTTCATGAAGACTGTGTCAATATCATTATGAACGATTTAATTAAACTACTAGATCCAAGATATATAGAAGTCTGGGGAAAATTCACTCCGCGCGGTGGAATCTCGATTGATCCGTGGTGTAATTACGGGAAGCCAGGAACGAAGTATGAAGAAATGGCTAATCATCGCTTGATGAATCATGACCTATATCCTGAGAAGGTAGATAATCGCTAACCGTGAAAAAAGGGGGGAACATCATGAGAATAGTATTCTATTTATTGGCTATTGTGATAGCTAATGTGGTGACAGCTAGATTTGCCCCACTACAATTTGGAATGTTTATCGTTCCAATGGGGACAATTTTTGTAGGAGCGACTTTCATTTTTCGAGACCTTGTACAAAATAAATATGGTAGACCAAAGACATACATGTTTATTTTTATCGCCTTAATTCTATCAGCACTTGTTTCCTATACACTAGGTGACACATTAATGGTTGTCGCGGCATCTGCGTTATCATTTGTTATTTCCGAGACTGCAGATACGGAAATCTATACACGTTTGAAGCTACCGATGGCTTGGCGAGTATTTTACAGTGGAATTGTTGGGGGTATTCTTGATTCGGTCGTATTCGTCATCGTTGGATTGAGTCCGATTGGTGCAGGGGTATTACCATGGGAGGCCATTCCAGCAGCAATCATGGGGCAAGTTATCGTGAAGACAGTAGTGCAAATGATTGGCGCCTTGATTTTGAATCGAGTTCTTGTGATAAGAGGAAAGTATGTAGCTACAGAATAGATGAAACAAAAAAGACCCCGCGGGGTCTTTTTGTTATGGATTATAGGTCAGAAATCATTCCGCCATCTACGACAAATTGAGCTCCTGTTGAATAACTAGAATCATCTGATGCAAGGTAAACAACTAAATTAGATACTTCTTCTACTTCTGCTCTTCTTCTAAGTGGGATATCTTGTTCTAGTTGCTTCAGATATTCTTCTACATCTGGTTGGTCTGCCATCGGTGTTTTAATAATTCCTGGGTGTACAGAATTTACGCGGATGTTATATTGTCCAAGCTCTGTTGCAGCACCCTTTGTCATACCTGTTACTGCGTGTTTAGAAGCACTATAAGCGATTGCTGTTGGAGCACTTACTAACCCATCAACAGATGAGATATTCACGATAGATCCAACTCCGGCTTTTCTCATTGAAGGAAGTGTTTTTTGCATTCCTAAGAACACACCTAGCTCGTCTACTTTAAATGTTAATTCGAAGTCTTTAACAGTTAGTTCTTCTAATGTTTTAAAGATACCAATTCCTGCATTGTTTACTAGCACATTGATTGGGCCGAAAGCTTCTTCCGTTTTCGCTACCACTTCTACCCAGTTCTCTTCATTAGCAACATCTAATTTTAGTGCGATTGCGTTGTCTCCTAGTTCATTCGCTAGTTGTTCTGCACCTTCAATGTTAAGGTCTGTAATAGCTACTTTTGCGCCTTCTTCTACGAATTTACGTGCGTGCATAGCTCCCATACCTTGTGCTGCACCTGTAATGATTGCTACTTTACCGTCTAATTTACCCATGTTTTATTCCTCCAATTAATTTAATCGATTTTCAGAATTGTTCTTATCAGGTATTTCTTTTTTAGGAATTTAAATCGTATCCTTACCGCCATCAACCACATATGTTTGTCCAGTCACATAAGAGGCTTCATCGGAAGCTAAGAAGCAAACAACATTTGCAAGCTCAGATGGTTCGCCGATTCTACCCATTGGAATTGCTTCTGAGTATACTTTTAACATATCATCGTCAACATCTTTCAAGATACCAGTGTTCACAACGCCTGGAGAGATTCCGTTTATACGAATGTTATCACGAGCATAATCATGTCCAGCTTGGCGAGTTAACATGAGAACGGCCCCTTTTGATGTAACATATGCTGGTGATCCAGGAGTAGCATGACGAGATGAAATCGAAACGGTGTTTACAATAGAACCTCCACCGTTTTGTTTCATATAAGGTACAGCATGTTTAATTCCGAAGAAAGGACCGTTAACATTAATGCTAATGACACGATTCCATTGCTCTTCTGTGTATTCCTCGATGTTTGCGTAAGCCCCAATAATCCCTGCATTATTACAAAGAATATCTAATTTTCCCTGCGTGTTTACGGCAGTTTCAATTAGGTTTTTAACATCTGCTTCTTTGGAAACGTCCACTTTTACAGCTTTTACGTTTTCACCAAATGTTTTTTCCAGGTCAAAGATAGAATCTGTTATATCACCCGCAACAACTTTTGCGCCTTCATTAACAAATTTTTCTACAATAGCATAACCAATCCCGGAAGCGGCACCAGTTACGACAGCAACTTTATTTTCTAATTTCATCTATGTTTCTCCCCCTTATTGAAAGTTAAAACGTTTACAATCCTAATGTAACACCTGTTGATGATAACCCGATAAACAAAATCGTCTGGAATGGGGTTTAAGCAACAAATATGCTAAAATTGTTGAGTAATTATGTAGACAGGAGCGGGCTCTATGGAACCTAAAGTGGATAAAAGGATTAAGAAAACAAAACGGTCACTAAGGAATGCTTATATAGAATTAATGGAAAAATATGCGGAAGACGAAATTACCGTATCCATGATTGCACAATATGCAGATTTAAATAGAGCTACCTTTTATGCGCACTACTCTAATAAAGAAGAGTTCCTACAGGAGGCTCTATGTGAATTATTAGAAGGGTTCAGAGAAGCTATCCTCACGCCGTTTAAAGCTAGTAACAGAATTAATGTAAACTCCTTAGCACCTACAACGGTTCAAATATTTGAGTATATCGAAAAGAATCAACGGATTTTTTATGCATTATATACGGGTCATACTGGTTTTAAGAAGCATTTAGAAGAGCTGTTCTATGATATCTTTTCTAACGATATTTTGATCGAGACAGAATCTCCATTTGGGAAAAAGGTAGATTATGAAATGTTCCTACATTATCAATCTAGTGCAACCCTGGGGTTGATTTACTATTGGATTCAGGGTAACTTTCAATTTTCGGCAGAGGTTATGATGGAACAACTGACAATTCTTTCTAACACACAAGTGATTGATTTAAAAAAAGTATCCGATTGAATTCGCATGTGGAATTTTATGAAAAAATAACATAGAAATTTAGCTTACAAAAAGATGCACTTCGCCTATGGTAGTGCATCTTTTTATCTAGTCCCTACCAAGTTTTGTCTCCTCCTTAATAATTTCATACTGTACCAATACTAATGCCTCAAGCCTTTTAAACTAATTCATTTTTACTTTTTGAAGATGTTTCCAATTGTTAGTAGGAAGGGTTGGTTTTTCGGAAAATAAAAGGATTTCGCCCCCTTTTGATAGAACATTTTTAGTAGCTTTGTTTCTCGGTAAAGGTAGATTGTTAGAAAAGGATTATCTACTTTATATGTTCCTAGAATTTATTCAACGGAACAAAGTTACCAATCAAAGGGAGGAATTTAAAATGATGAAGGCTAAAAAGGTAGTAATGGTTTTGCTAGCATTTTTACTAGTTTTACCAACATTAGGCTTGAAGCCTGAGGAGGCTAATGCAGCAGCAACTTTTATTCGACCATCGGAGGGGACTGTAACCTCTGGATTTGGTCCACGCTGGGGAGATATGCATTATGGAGTAGATATTGCCAAAAGTGGGACGGTTCCAGTTGTGGCATCGGCTCCAGGTACGGTCATTTTCGCTGGTCAAGCAGGTACGTATGGAAATGTTGTCTATGTTCGTCACCAAATTAATGGTGTATCCTATGTAACCGTTTATGCACATCTGAGGTCGATTAGTGTTCGGGTAAATGATGCGGTGTCCCAAGGGCAGCGTCTAGGTTATATGGGTGAGACCGGAAATGCCCAAGGACAGCATGTACATTTTGAGCTACACAAAGGGACATCAACATGGAACAGAGCATATGCCGTTGATCCAATGGATTACTTTGGCAAAAATATTGTGCCGGTTGAGGAAGGATCATACAGACTATTAACAGGAACATTTTCTAGTGTAGCTTCCCAGCAAGAAGCCGCGGAACGTTTACGCCAAGCTACTGGTTGGACGGTTTATACCGTAAATGAGAATGGGTTGCGACTTAAGACAGGAACATTTTCAACGAAGGCTTCTGTTGAAGCGGGCCAAAGATTAATCTCACAACAATTCGGCTGGGTTTCCTATATTAAACAAGAATACTTCCGATTATTAACTGGCACCTTTAGTTCTACTGCTGACCAAAATGCTGCCTATGAGAGATTGAGAAATGACACTGGTTGGACAGTCTACAAAGTAAATGAGAATGGACTTCGTTTAAAAACAGGTACGTTTAAAACAAGACAATCAGTAGAACAGGCTCAACAACTCGTGAAAAATGATTACGGATGGACAACGTATATTCAAGTGGAAGAACAATAACAATCCTTAGCAAGAAAGTGGGCTGCATATTCATGCAGTCCATTTTTTAAAATGAAAATAGTATCCATTAGTATCCCCTCACCAATCTTTATACTTTCTTTATACTTTCCCAGTCTATTAATTTATACTTTGTACTTATACTAAACTCATCAACAATAAAAGGAAGATGATGATGTCAGAAACTATTTTAAAGGCAATGAATATTTCCAAACAATACGGAAATCACAAAGCACTCGATAAAGTCTCATTTGAAATAAAACGTGGAATGATTTATGGGTTGATCGGAGAGAATGGCGCCGGGAAATCGACATTTATGCGCGTGATTATGGGGTTAATCACCGTCGATGAAGGCAATATGGAATTATTCGGTGAAACAGATAGGAAGGGATTACAGCGTGCTCGTAGAAGAATGGGGCAATCGATTGAAACACCTGGATTATATCCTGACTTAACAGCCCGAGAGAATTTACGGGTGCAAGCAGCAAACGGAGGTGTTAGTGAAAGAGAGATAGACCATCTACTCGAATTAATGAAATTGGAGCATTCAGGAAAGAAGAAGGCTAAGAACTTCTCTTTAGGAATGCGACAACGGTTAGCGATTGCCTCCACACTAATAACCAATCCAGAATTTCTTGTCTTAGATGAGCCAACGAACGGATTAGATCCAGCTGGTATTGTGGAAATGAGAGAGATTATTCATCGACTAGTAACACAACGTGGGATTACTGTTTTACTTTCGAGTCATTTACTTGATGAACTGTCACAAATTGCTACCCATTACGGTATCTTGCACCATGGCAAGTTAATCAAAGAACTTTCCAAAGAAGAGTTAGCCCGTGAGGCCCGTCAATATATTGAATTGGAAACAACAGAGGTGCAAAGAGCTGTTACCGTGTTAGATGAATTAGGGATAAGAGATTATGAGGTAAAAAATCAACATGAAGTCAATATTTTTGAACGTTTAGATGATGTTGCTACCATAAATCGTTCCTTAGTGAAAGCGGATGTGGATGTTTTACGAATCGGCACAACAAGGCAGAAATTAGAAGATTATTTCTTAAACCTAACAGGGGGTAAAACTCATGCTTAACTTATTAACAGCAGAGCAAATAAAATTAAAACGAAGTAAAAAGTTACTGATTGTCTTTAGCATTTTAGTGTTTTTTCCAATATTTCAAGCTTTGAATAGTCAAATGATGGTTGACCATGGCAAGGAGCTTAACCAAGTTGTGGATACCGTCATTAATGGGGCGACCGGAATCCTAATGATTGATAAAAATGGGTTAACTATCTTACTTGTCATGAGTGCGTTTATCAGTTTTTTCATTGGAGAAGAGTTTCAAAATGGTACCATTCGCAATGCCTTATCATTAGGCCGTAGTCGATTGCATTATTATTTATCAAAATTTGTTATTGCAGCAGTAGTTTCCCTTCTAGGTGTATTGGTTATGACTATACTAGGAATGATCAGTTTTACAACCATATTTGGCTTTGGTGAAATTCCAGAGGTAGGTAATTATGTTTCCTATGCTTTCGAATCCTTTAGTACCCTTTATCTATTAATCCTGGCCAATGTATCGATTTATGTGATGATAAGCTTTATAACTAAGAATAGTGGTATAGCTCTTATTTGGAGTTTTCTATATACCATTGCGACAGGATTTCTTCCGGACATTTTTCAGCAGACAGAACACTTTAAAGAATTAACATATTGGTTCACGGAAACATTTTTATTCTACTTTAATTTTGCAGATCCTGGACATATTGCGAGATTTCCGGAAATGATAGTAGTGAGTATCCTTACCATCGTGATATCATCAACAATAGGGATTCTTTTCTTTAAACGAACTGATATAAAGTAGGTTGATCATGTGAAGAAGATATTGATAATGGAAGATGATGTTACCATTCATTCATTGATGAAAGAGACATTAGAGATGCATGGGTATACGACATTCAGTGCATACTCCGGAACAGAAGGTAAGCTGTTAATGGACCAACATACGATTGATTTAGTCCTGCTGGATTTAATGTTACCTGGGATGCATGGGGAAGAATTTCTTCAAGAGCAAAGACAATATTCCAGTATTCCTGTAATGGTAATTTCTGCGAAAACCGATCAACATTCGAAATTGGAATTACTGACGAGTGGGGCAGATGATTACATGACAAAACCGTTTGATTTGAAGGAGCTTCTTGCTCGAATAGACATTCAACTTCGTCATGCAACCAAGGTGCCGGTCGAAGCAAAAAAGGATATACAGTATAAAAATATCTATGTTGATCTTGATACGAGAGAAGTAAAAATTAACGGTCTATCTATCCATCTTACAGGTAGGGAGTATGAAATTTTGCTTTTATTACTTGGGAATCCACAGAAAGTATATAGTCGTGCAAACATATATGAAAGTGTTTGGAAGGAGCCGTACTTTAATAGTGATAAAACCGTAAATATGCATATAAGTAATTTACGAAGTAAGCTTCATGAAGTGGACTCCAATTATATAAAGACTGTCTGGGGTATTGGGTTTAAATTTGATTAATGGGGGCGTTTTTGTGATGTGGAGTTGGATATTTTTCTTACTAGCATTAGCGCTCCTTTTTTATATTTACTTTTTAAAGCGAGAGCTGAGAAAGCTACGGCAGGAAATTAGCGTATTGCCAACCCGTGCTAGTTACGGAAGTAGGCTGTCGCTTGATTTTCGTGATAAAGTATTGCTGGATTTAGTAGATGAGTGGAACGTGGCCGTCGATGCATTTCAGGAGAAAAACCGCCAAGCGAAACAAATGGAGGAAAATGTGAAATTATCCATTGCGGGACTGTCACATGATTTGCGGACACCACTTACATCTATCCATGGCTATGTTCAACTACTACATGCAACAACAGATGAACAGAAACGAGAGAGTTATTTAATGATTATTGAACAATCTGTTAAACGCTTGCTTGAAATGACAGACCAATTCTATGATTTGGCCCAGATTGAAACGAATCAAAAGGAAGTTACGTTCACGTCGATTTCGCTCTCTAATGTCGTCGAAGAAATTTTCCTGTCTTTCTACGAACAATTGGTCGAAAAGCACATTGAACTGGATTTTCCTGAACAGCAAAACGAAGTGCAAATTATTGCTGACCGTCTAATGGTTACCCGTGTTATTCAGAATATTGTCCAGAACATTCTTCGTTATGCGCATTGTAAAGCGGTGATAAGCTATAGTAGAGAGGGGAACTATCTAATACTTACTGTGAAAAATGACATTAAAAAGGATAGTAAGGTAACCATAGAAAAGGTATTTACCCGTTTTTATACAGAAGTTACTAGTAGAACAAACACGGAAGCTAGTGGTTTAGGTCTGTATATGTCTAAGAAATTAGTTGAAAAGATGAATGGGAAGATGGATGCGGAGTTAGAGAATGGTTGGTTTATCCTTCATATATCACTTCCAGTTACAAGGGTTTAAACATGGATATAACGTTACAAAATGAATTTGTATGAAAGGACTTCAACCAAGAAGTCCTTTTTATCTTTTTTAATATCATCCTGTATAGTACCAAAATATAATCATTTGTAGTTATTTTTGCTCGATAATCTGAATAAGGTTTCCACATGTATCGTCAAATACAGCTATTGTGATATCGCCCATTTCGGTCGGCTTCATCGTAAACCTTACACCGTGATCCATTAGTCGTTGATACTCTTCTTGTATATCATGAACACCAAACATTGTTACTGGTATGCCATCGGCAAATAATTTCTTTTGATACTCCTGAGCAGCAGGATGTTCATTTGGTTCGAGTACAAGTTCGGTACCGTCCTTGGCATCTGGTGAAACTACGGTTATCCACCGATATGCTCCTGAGGGAACATCATGCTTTACGACAAATCCTAGTGTTTTTGTATAAAATTCTAATGCCTTATCTTGATCTTCAACGAAAATACTCGTAACAATGATTTTCATTATAATTTAATCTCCTTTTACTATTACGATATAGGTACTCTACTAATAATCTTTGGCTAAACTGAGAAGACGCATACTTCTTTAATTTGTAATACTAATACTACTCTACCCATCCTTTCAGTAAATCTTTCAATGGTTCGTTGTTAAACATAAGAACTCGATATTTTCCCTTTCGTTTTGACGTTACTAGTCCCGCATCTTCTAATGTTGAAAGATGTTTTGAAATCGCCTGCCGTGAAATGGAAAGACCGTGCTTCATAATGAGACGCGTAGTAAGTTCATATAACGTCAATTCATTACTTTCAGATAGTTCATCTAATATTAGCCGTCGAGTTGAATCGGCCAGTGCTTTAAAAATAATGTCTTTGTCCAGATTCATATCTCGATTATACGCAACCAGGAGGTTGCATGTCAAATATGCGCAACTAAATTATTGTATGAGGAACTGATTTTGCTTTTCTGGTAAAGGTAAAAACGATAAAGCACCATAACAAGTAAGTCAACTCATCTCATCTTTAGGTAAACAATTGTGTTCCAACAGGAAAAGGAGCTTGGTAATAACTCAAGCTCCTTTAATCACCTATTAATAAATACCGACTTGATCAAATCCACTCTCAACCGCAGCTGTCTCAGGGCTTCCATCTCCATAAATATCTACTGCAGATTGAACTAATGCATTCCGTGCATCACTAAAGTCAGAGGTAGGTGTTAGGTAGACGGTTAGTGCACGGTAATAAATTTGACCAAGCTTTTCTTTGCCAATTTGTTCACCGATTAAGTATGCTGCATGGTTGGTAATGGATGAATTAACATGAACTCCGCCGTTATCCACTCGAGCTGGCATATCATAGTACTCATCCATATGTTCTGGATAGTAACCATCTCCATATGGTGCTCGTTCTTCGGATACTGGGAATTGATCTGGGTTACTTAGGCTACGTAAAGCTATTCTGCCTTCTGCTTTAGCGGCAGGTGCCATAATGTCTTCACCCATCTCCCAATCATCTGCATCAATCAATGCACCAAAAACATCCGCAAAGGACTCGTTCAATGCCCCGGACTGGAAGCGATATTGAAGGTTTGCTGTATGGGTGATCACACCATGTGTCATTTCATGAGCCGCAACATCTAGCCCTGCTGATAATGGAACCATGAATTCGCCGTCTCCATCACCATAAGCCATATAGCGTCCATTCCAGAATGCGTTATTATAATTCGTACCAACATGTACATATGAAATAATCGCCATACCATTACCATCCAGAGAGTTTCTACCATGCTCCTCTAGATAATAGTCATAAACCTTTTCGGAATTGTAGTGAGCATCAACCGCAGGTGCTACATATGGATCTTTCCAGGATGAGCTTTTGTTTGAAAAAATTTCCCCTGTATTGTAGTCAAGAGTGTAGATTCCTTCCAGGTTTTCATGGGATTCATCATATAGTTTGAAGACAGTAGGCATGCCAGGTGCCACCTCTTGAGTAGTGTGGAGATGTCTTAATTGTCCATGAACCCCTATCCCCACGCCATTATGATGTTTTTTCTTCACCTCGTCTGCATGTAATAACGCATTAATCTTATCAACGACTTTCCCGGTTTGGGCGTCAACGTACACAAACCAGTTTCCAGGCTCATCACCTAGAAATGTTAGATTAACTTTGTACACCACATGGTTCTTTCCTTCGAATGGATAAACTACCAACTCCGTAATCGGATCAAAGGCGAGATCTAATGGAGCTTTGACAGAGGACTTTGCCTCTTTTATTGCGATATCCTTTGAAACGGAGGTATTAGTTGTTAGTTTGGTATCCTCTAATGCTAGCTGGTTAACATGTCCATTTACACTGACGACTTGATGATCTTTATTGAAATGGACAACAAGCTCAGCACCGTCTACCTTTACATTGTTCTTTGTTTGTTCAAAACGAATATGTGTCATACCGAGACTATCTTTCTCGATGGATTTTACCTTTAGATTCTGCTTTGGGTTTTTGAGACCAAGTTTGGCTTCCTGTTTACTCAAGTAATCTAGCGCATTGGCTGCATTACTAGATTCATATTTTGCTGTGTTTTTTTCCTTAACAAAGATGGGGACATTTGCTTTTTCGTTCCATGCTTTTGGGGCTTGTACCTCGATGGAATCTGCTTTATCATGGGGATTTGCTAAGATGGCACTTGGTGATAGAGTTCCTGCTAGAAACGCTGTGGATAGTAGAATTGCTGGAAGTAGTTTTTTCTTACTCATTTATATCCCTCCTATAACGTATTGGTCTCTATTATAGGGGAGTAACTCTATTGTTGCATGATTATTTAGAATTAATTGTCAATTAGGGAAAAGTCCTTAGTTTAAAAGAAGTTATTACTACTTAAGTAACTATTATTTCGAATAACGAAATAGATTTATGGGGCAATGTTTTTATTTTTGAACCAGTTTAGAGGATTTCTGTCATGAGTGTGGAATAATATTAAGTTGAAGGAATAAGAAAGACGCCTCTTATGAAATAAGAGCGTCCTGATAGGAGAGGATATTTAGTATCCATCGTTGCCACCATTAACCACCTTTTGATAGAACTCCTTTAATTCAGCTGTGTTATCTTTCCATTCGACTGGTTGTCCGTTGATGAGCTGGCTAAGTACATCCAGACACCTATGCCAACCTGCAGCAGTAGGAACTACCCATGCGCTATCGTTAAACGTGTGAGTGAAAATCAATCGACACCCGTTATCTTCCTCCTGTAAAGAAATGCTTATCAGATCTTCCACTTCACGGAAACCAAATAAATAGGGGGCTTCTAACTCTGTGATGATACCGTGATAAGTCGTTCCTTCGCCATCATCGAAGGCAATCTTACCACCAAGCTTGAGATCCATCTCCCCAGTAGCGAAAGGGTACCATTTGGTGAATATAGTAGGATTTATAAGGATTCGGAAAACTTCTTTTGGATGATGAGGAATAAACCGTTCAAATTTTAAAGCATACTGACCGTTTAAATGATGTAGTGTACCATATTCTGTCATTATATTCATTCTCCTTATCTACTTGAAGTCTGGTGAGTCACCTTACAACTATTCTAGATGTTACCTTTTATCCTATCATTTGGAAGTAATCAACGCATATAAAAAGATGCATTTCAATTAAGAAATGCATCTCTACCAATCCTACTTTGTATAATTATCAAAATAACCTTGGATATATATCATTGGTGTACCTTTATCACCGCTACCAGAGGTTAAGTCCGACAATGAGCCGATTAAATCAGTAAGTCTGCGAGGTGTTGTTCCCTGTGCTTCCATAGCGCCTACTAGGTCTTCGTTTTTATTTTGAATGTACTCGGAAATTGCTTGTTTTAACTCTTCACCACGTAAGTGAGAGAAATTGTTATCTGCTAGATATTTTAATTTCACTTCATTAGGAGTGCCTTCAAGACCAGAAGTGTAAGCAGGTGATACAACTGGGTCTGCAAGCTCCCAAATTTGGCCGACAGGGTCCTTAAATGCCCCATCACCATACACCATTACTTCCACTGTTTTACCAGTTGCTTCTTTTAATTTTTCTTGAATACCATCAACGATTGGTTGGCAGTTATTCGGGAAAAGCTTCACACTTTCTTCCGTAGACTTGTTCGATCCAAGTAGACCATAATCTTCATTAAAGCCACTGCCGTTAATGGACTCTGTTAGAATGTCATCCAGTCCAAATACTTTCTCAGCACCATTATTCGTTAAAATACGTTTTGTTCTGAACCGAGAGTGAATGTCACATGTGAGGACGTTCTTCGTATAGTCTAAAATAGTTTTCGGATTGTTAGAGAAGATGACTTCGCAAGTTACACCTTCTGCTTCTATTAATCCTTTATAATATTCGATATAATCAACCCCAGTAAACGGGTGTTTCTTATTGCCAAAATGTTGACGGAAGTCTGCTTCTGTTAGTACATCTGTCCACGGATTGATTCCTTTCACATCTAGTTCATCAATATCGACAAGATGGTTCCCTACTTCATCTGCAGGGTAGCTAAGCATTAGTACAACACTTTTTGTGCCTCTCGCAATCCCTTTTAGTAAATTTGAAAAACGATTACGGCTTAGAATTGGGAAGATGACGCCTACTTTCGTTTCTCCAAACTTCGCCTTAACATCGGTTGCAATGTCATCAATTGTTGCATAGTTTCCTTGTGCACGAGCAACAATAGATTCTGTGATCGTTACAATGTCACGGTCCTCTATAGAAAAACCTTCTACTTTAGCAGTGTTTAATACTGTATTGACTACAATCTCTTCAATGTTATCTCCAGTGTTAATGATTGGTCCGCGAAGTCCGCGTACAACTGTTCCAACTACTCTTTCCAATATGATCTCTCCTCAGGGTATGAGTTTAAAATTTCTTATCATTATTATTTAATCAACCCTATGTAACTATACTCCTGTTATTGCTATAAGTAAAATTAATATTTATAATATCACCTATAAGGAGTGTTAATATGATTGGGAAACTGGATTTATATCGTATATTTCATGTTGTTAGTCATCATAATAGTTTTTCGAAAGCTGCCCAGGAACTCTATATGACGCAATCAGCGGTTAGTCAGGCTATTTCTAAGCTGGAGAAAGAATTGTCTATCCAACTGTTTAATCGAACGTCTAGGGGTGTTGAATTAACTTCTGAAGGGATTCTATTACATGAGCATGTACAGTCTGCATTAGGTATCATCCAAGTTGCTGAGGATAAGCTATTTGAATATAAAACATTAAAAACCGGGGAGCTTCGTATTGGAGTAGGTGATACGATATCCCGATATTTCTTATTGCCCTATTTAGAACAGTTTCATGAAAAATACCCAGGTATCACGCTTAATATCCTAAATCGAACCACATCGGAAATTATCAATTTGATTAAATCCGGAAAAGCAGATG
This sequence comes from Ornithinibacillus scapharcae TW25, assembly GCF_000190475.1. Lineage (GTDB taxonomy): Bacteria > Bacillota > Bacilli > Bacillales > Amphibacillaceae > Ornithinibacillus > Ornithinibacillus scapharcae. Next base: position 10,568 of record NZ_AEWH01000026.1, on the reverse strand, counting down.
TCGGGATATGTAATCTGCCTGTTCAAGATGATCAGCTTGATGTGATACCGTGTAAGGAAATCCAAGATACGTTTGTCTGTGGTGAGAAGTATAAATCATTAACAGAAAAACCAATTAGCCTGGAAAACTTGATGGAACTTCCGTTAATTTTCCTAGAAAGGAAATCTAACTCCAGAATGTTTGTGGAGAATTTCTTAAAAAAGTACGGATATCAGGTCGCACCGGTTTTTGAACTTGGCTCCTATGATTTAGTATTAGAATTCACGAAAATAAACTTAGGTGTGTCCTGTGTGATAAAAGAGTTTGCGAGTGATTATTTAGCAAGAGGAGACCTATATGAGTTGAAGCTAGAAGAGGAAATTCCAAAAAGAAATATAGGGATTTGCTATCTAAAAAATGTCCCCTTATCCCATGCTGCTAAGAACTTCGTGGAAAACATCCAAAGTCAACTGTAATAAAAACTAAAATAAAGAAATATTTCCAATAAAACTATATCGGGTAATTATATTGACATCCACTATTCATGTTTGATAGATTACTTAATTAATAATAAAAAGTCAGTGATGAGTTAAAGTAAGAAAGGAACCTAAATGTGTTTCTTTCTGAAAAACACCTCAGAGATGCAAGTTTCATAGAGAATATGTTGGCCTTCTTCATCATATAAGGAAGTACTTGTTGGGAAGTGTTGATTAGTTTCCACTTGCAAATCTAACGGAATATGGGTGGTTTAACGAGACAAGCTCGTCCCTAATTTTGGGGCGAGTTTTTTCATACATAAGTTTCAGGCGATTCGTTAACATAATATCGTCCTCTTCTAACTGATAGTATTATTTTTCATCACGTTTTACAACTAGAATGGAGGTTCAACTAGGTATGAAATATTTTATTGTTATATTGGGATCACTTATCATTGCGTTTGGTTTTAATAACTTCTTAGTACCTTACGGAGTATTGAGTAGTGGTATAAGCGGTATTGCGATCCTAATTGGATTAATTACACCGTTCGATATCGGGTTCATGAACTTTCTACTTAACGTACCATTACTTCTATTGGGATATTTTAAGCTAGGGAAGACCATCACGCTAAACACATTGCTTTGTGTTGTATCACTATCTATATTTTTATATATCATACCGGTTGCTCCAATTGCTGATAACACATTACTTTCTGTTATTTTTGGTGGGGTCATTAGCGGAGTGGGAATTGGATTAATTATGAAGTATTCTGGTACTTCGGGCGGATTGGATATCATTGCGATTATCCTTTCTCGAACAACCAATATTAGTGTTGGTCTTTCTTTAACAGCGATGAATGGTGTTATTGTATTAATTTCAGGGTTTGCATTTGACTGGAATATTGCGTTATATACGATGTTGTCTATTTATATTACCGGTAAATCCCTTGATGCTGTTTACACAAACCACATTAAATTAACGATGCAGATTGTTACGACAGAAGGAGAGGCAATTAGAAAAGACCTCATTGAATCTATTTATCGAGGAATAACGATTACTGAGGGTGTGGGTGGCTATACAAAAGAGAGTAAACAAATCTTAATGACAGTCGTGACCCGCTATGAAACCATGCAAATTAAAAAGATTGTCCGAAGCCATGATAAAAAGGCGTTTATCAATATTTACAAAACGGTAGAAGTGGACGGGGAGTTTGCTAAGAATTAGGATTAGTCTTTCATGGCTGTCAACTGTCAATTAAAGAAACTAAAACCAAGTTGTGTAAATTCGATTTTACTCCTTGATTTTTCCTATATAAGTTCTATAATTAGCCTCGTAGAAACATATTTATCTTCATGAGAAGCTTAAGATAGATGATGAATTAAGGAGATATTAAAACATGGCAGTTACAATGAATGAAACACGTATTGAGAAGGATTTTCTAGGTGAAAGAGAAGTGCCAAATGAAGCTTATTATGGCATTCAAACCTTACGTGCGGTTGAAAACTTTCCAATTACTGGGTACCGTATTCATGAGGAATTAATTAACGCAATGGCAATGGTAAAAAAAGCTGCTGCTCTAGCGAACATGGATAGTAAACGTCTAAATGCCGATATCGGTGAAGCAATGATTCAGGCAGCGAGTGAACTGATAGAGGGAAAATGGCATGACCAAATAATCGTAGATCCTATCCAAGGTGGAGCAGGAACCTCGATTAATATGAATGTTAATGAAGTCATTGCTAATCGTGCGATTGAAATACTCGGAAAAGATAAAGGGAATTATTCTATTTGTAGTCCGAATACACATGTGAATATGTCACAATCAACAAATGATGCCTTTCCGACAGCTATCCATATTTCGGTCTTGAATTTAATGGAGAAGCTAATCCTTACGATGGAGGAAATGCGGCTTGTTTTTGAACAAAAGGCCGTTGAATTCAGTGATGTAATTAAAATGGGGCGTACGCATCTTCAAGATGCTGTACCAATTCGTCTTGGCCAAGAATTTGAAGCATATAGCCGTGTTATTGCTCGTGATATTAAACGAATTAAGCAATCACGGCAGCATTTGTATGAATTAAATATGGGGGCAACTGCTGTAGGGACAGGGTTAAATGCTGATCCGTATTACATTGAAAATGTGTTGAAGTATTTAGCGGATATTAGTGGTCTGCCACTTGTGGGGACAGAGCATTTAGTGGATGCGACACAAAATACAGATGCCTATACGGAAGTTTCTTCAGCCTTGAAAATCAGTATGATGAACATGTCTAAGATTGCGAATGATATCCGTCTAATGGCCTCAGGACCAAGAGCAGGATTAGCTGAGATAACATTACCTGCTAGACAGCCAGGTTCTTCCATTATGCCTGGAAAGGTAAATCCAGTTATGCCAGAATTGATTAACCAAGTAGCTTTTCAAGTGATTGGGAATGATCAGACCATTAGCCTTGCTTCCGAAGCAGGTCAGTTTGAACTAAATGTGATGGAGCCTGTTCTAGTATTTAATCTTTTACAGTCTATTAGTATTATGAATAATGCTTTCCGTTCATTTACGGATTACTGTGTTAGAGGCATAACTGCTAATGAAGATCGTTTGAAAGAATATGTAGAAAAAAGCGTTGGAGTTATTACAGCGGTTAATCCTCATATTGGATACGAACGAGCTGCACAAATAGCGTCAGAAGCAATAAAATCCGGACAATCTGTAAGAGAACTATGTCTAAAATACGGCGTTTTAACAGAGGAAGAGCTAAATCTTATCTTAGACCCGTATGAAATGACACACCCAGGAATTGCAGGAAAAAGCTTGTTGTAGCGGTACACGGGGACAGGTCGCTTGTCCCATAAAAAAACAGGGGTAGATTATTTGTCTACACCCTGTTTTTTATTAAAATCTACGCATGGTTTCATTCAAGTTATCGGCTAAATGAGCAACTTTTGATCCAGCCTCACCGATTTCTTTTAGTATATCTGTGAAGCTACTCATTTCCTCATTACTTCTTTCGTTCTGATCCTTACTCACCGTACTTGCCGATAGAATATCATTAAAGTTTTGTGTAGTATCATGAACGTTCTGGTTTGCTAGAATTGTTTTCGAGTTAATTTCGTTCATTTGTTTGACAACATCTTCAATTTGCTTGGTTGTAGAGACAACTAGTTCGGTAATATTATTGGAAGATGCTTTGGTTTGCTCTGCTAGTTTTCTTACTTCATCTGCTACAACGGAGAATCCTTTTCCATGCTCTCCTGCTCTAGCGGCCTCGATTGCGGCATTTAGTGCTAGAAGATTAGTTTGTTCTGCAATGGAGGTAATGACAGAGACGATTTCACCGATCTCTCTTGAGTTTGCTTCCAATGAACCTATATTGGACTGAATGTTAGTTACACTGTCTTTTAAGGACTCTGTTTGTTCAATCACTTGGTCTAATTGCTTTCTACCCGCTTCTGATGTTTCAGATGTGATGATAGATGACTCAAGACCTTCTGTTAGGTATTTTTTGATACTTTCAGAACGTACCACTACATCAGCAACAGAAGCACCAACCTCTTCCGACATACCTGCTAATTCCTCTGTTATAGCGCCAATAGCTTCTTTGACATTCTGCTTCGCTTCCATTTCCTTCGCCTGAGCTACTTGGTTTTGTAAATCTTGTAATGCAGATAAGCAAAGCTGTTGTTCTAAATTAAAGACTTTACTCGTTACTCTTGCAGCAAGTGCAAAACTTTCCATGTCGTCCTTATACTTTTCAGCTAAAAGCTCCAATGTATTATTGAAAAACGCTTGGTTGGTACAGAGATACCATTTTACTTCCACACCTGTTTTTAAATAATATTTGCTAAGTTGATATCTTCTATCTACAAACTTATCGTCGATTACCCCACCGAAGAAACCGACTACATATTGTTGACTACCAGCTAAGTCGATACCAATGGGTGTCATATTAACGACACTTTGAATTCCAGCATGTTTATTGTTATATAGAGGATTATATATTTTATCAATATTTTCATTGATAAATGGTTGTAAAGCCTTAGCAATAGCAAGATCCTCTAATGTAAGATCGATAAGTGAAATTTGTTGCACTAGAATGTTATCATGATTTACGTCAATCTTTACATGTTGTAGTTGTTTTTCTGCTTCTTCTCTTAACGTTGCTAATTTCTCTTTTTTAGTAAACATAGAATTGTTATACTCCCTTAATTTAATCGCATATTTTTTATCGGCAATTAGAATAATTTTTAAATAGTAATCAATACTGAAGTTAGGCTATACCGCTTCATTTTATATGTAAATAAGTTATATTTTGGTTGATAAATAGGGACGATTACTTCGCCAATTACAAAGGAAGAAGCGGTATAATCGTCCATGTTTTATGTTAAGTTTTCGATTTGACTTTGCGAAATAGATTAGACCCCAGTTCGTTTAATATGATAGCTACTAGGATAATAACTGTGCCCAACCACTGGAGAGGCGCTACCTCCTCCGATAAAATCAGGCTTGCTGAAAGAATAGCAATTGGTAGTTCAATGGATGTTAGGATGTTTGCAATTCCACCTGATACCAATGGTGCACCAGCAGCAAAGAATAATGGCGGTAGGACAGCTCCGAATAACGCTACACCTGCAGCAACTAATATCAAGTTACCTTCCAATGGGACAATCGTTGGAATGTCTCGGATAAAGAGAACGAGTACTAAGATTGTCGAACCTGTTACCATTATGGAAGTCCTAGTCCATGCATCAACATGTACAGCAACCTTCCCACTGAAAAAGATAAAACCCGCATACGTAAATGCCGATAGTATTCCATAAACTAACCCTTTAACAGGCAAACCATGTATTTCCCCATTCATAATATCGGAGGCGAAAAAGACACCGATAAGAATTAGGATGATGGATAGAATGGTTATGGGGGCTGGTTTTACTTTGCTAAAGATCCATTCTAAGATAATTCCAATCCAAACAAATTGGAACATTAAAATGATAGATAATGACGCAGGTAGATACTGCATGGACCCATAGTAGAGTACGCTAGTTAACCCAACCAAACAACCAGTCATCATAATAGGTAAGATATTCTTTTTGGTTATCCCTTTGAAACTAGAGCGTTTATTTAGTAGCGTAAGTATCCATAGAAAAAGAAAGGAGATAAGCATTTGAACAATCGTAATTTGCCCGAGTGAATAACCATAGCTAAACCCTAGCTTTGCAAAAACCGGAGTAAATCCAAAGCCTCCAGCACCGATTAGGATAAATAATATCCCCTTATTAAATTTCATGAAGAGACCTCCTTGATGCAGAAAAATCAATTCTATCATTATAGCATAATGGTGGGTAAATTGTCCTATTCGTTAATGGTGTCGTGGGAAATGTACACCGCGCGTAGCGGATATAGTCCCCGGATAGAGAAACGTGTTCCCGCGTGGAGAGAACATATCCCATGCCCGTTAGAGAAAAGCCCTCCAATAATCTACATTTCTACCAAAATTAAATAATCTGCTTATATGCTATAATTATCATACTTAAATCACAACAGAGGGGAAAAGCAACATGAGGAATCTACTAGGTATATTGTTTTTATTATCTATCGGCGCTACACTAATTTTATTTGTGGTAAGTCTATGTAATTATTTGATAGCCTACCAGACATCAGGGATAGAAGTAAAAGACGCTGTGATGAATAATGTCTATGTAAGATATTGGGTATATTTATTAGCCTTCTTTGTAGCAATGACAGTAATCTCATTCTTGGGTTTCTTGGTAATGAAGCCGAAAGTCTATGATGATGAAGGAATGCAAGTTTATGAAAATCAACGAGGGGTCGGTAATGGCCCTGTAGATGAATATGTAACCGTACGTGTAAAGCGTGATGACCTGTCCAAATTACAGACGTAAGACTATACTTCATGTTGATAGCAGGGGTTTTCCCTGCTTTTCTATTATATGTGTTTTAGGAGGGATGGAATTTGTATACTATCGGGCAAGTCGCTAACTTCTTAGGGGTGACCAGAGATACAATAAAATATTATGAAGAAAAGAAGCTGGTTAATCCGAAACACGATACTAATGGGTATAGGAAGTATGATCAATTTGATATACATGATATTATGACAACTAATTTTTATAGAGAGCTAAATATAGAGGTCAAGAAAATTCAAGAGATAAGACAAAGTAAGGGGGTAGAGTATGTAGCATCTATTTTAGAACAGCAGGAAGCAAAATTAATGGAAGAACTCGAATATAAAAAGCTTCTTCTAAGGCAGCTAACCTCTGTGAAAGAAGACTGTAAAAATATACCGGAGTATTTAGGTAGATTTATATTAAAAGAGATGAAACCAATAGAAGTACTTGGTGAAATGTCAGACTATAAAGCCTATGAAGAGTATGAGATGTTAAGAAATACCGCATTAAGAAAAGCTGTAACGTTAAATAGTGTTAGACGTGTCATTTATTTTGATGAAAAAGGAATTCAAAAGGAAAAATATCTAATTGTACAAGGTATGCAAGACACAGAGAGTATTGATCCAAATAAGATAATTTTTCATCCAAAGTGTATTTATACAGTTATAGAGAATGGGAGAGCGGTTAAAGAAGGAAAAGATATCGATAGCGAGGTAGGAGCGCGGCTTTTCACCATGGCAGAAGAGAATGGATATGAATTAGTTGGAGTTGCTTACATTAATATTTTATTGACAACATATGAGAACGACCTAGAACGAGTATTCGTAGAAATGTATGCACCAATAAAATAATGCCATAGAGGTATTGAGCTGAGGGTTACCCATAGGTTTAAAATAATCGTTAGTAGCGAACGATTTTCCGGTACTAGCATTTTATTTTAAGGAGTGGGATAGTGTGAAAAATAAAGATATTTTAAAAAGACCGTTGTTAAGTTTCTTTATCCTAAGTTATGTAGTGTTTCTCGTTTTATTTGTGGTGATTGGCATAAGTATCATGTTAGGTCTTCCAGAGGGCATAACTAACTTATTGCAAATTGTCTCAGCATGGTCCTCAACCATTGCAATTGTTATTTTGTTTAGGAGAATAAATCCAGACATAAATTTATGGAGTTTTATAAAGCGGCAATTTACTACAAGATTAAACCTCCGAGTCCTTGCCACTCTCATTACTATTCAAACCCTTATAACAACCGTGACAATCTCTTTCTTAACAAACTATACCGAAAGTTTACATAGTATATTATCTTTTTCAAGTTTTCCACCAGTTATTTTTGCATTTTTCGATAACTTAGTAAGAGGACCATTTGGAGAGGAGTTAGGATGGAGGGGGTACGCTTTAAATAAACTTCAAAAGCAGTATTCTCCACTGAAATCATCTCTCGTAATAGGACTTTTATGGGGAGGATGGCATACTCCATTATGGTTTGCTTCTGGTTATACCGGAGTGGATTTGATTGGGTACATCGTGCTTTTTATGCTTGGAATTGTATCGTTTTCTGTCATAGTGACGTTATTCTACAACTTCAATAAGAATCTTGTCATCCCGATTGTAGCACATCAATTATTTAACTTTTCACTAGACTTGATAAGAGGAGATTTATTAGACATTCTAGGATACTACATGCTCTTATACTTCCTGATAGCAATTGTGTTAATACTTCTAAATCCAAGGCAAGTTCTATATACACGTAAATTCAGAGAGAGGTGATTGTAATGCAATGGAGCAAAACAAAAACAACACTGGAAAGTTTCCTTTGCGACCGGTTAAAAGGACGTGTCCGAATTCATGCAACGGTATATCGGAAATTCCATGATGGGCCTAGTAAAGTTTGGATTACCTTCGATAAGAGGGAGATAGTTAGTGCCACTGATGTGACATTTGCCATTGAGCATGAAAAGTTATATCAACAGTTGAAGGAAGAAAATGGTTTAAAACCGATTCCGTATCATCCAGACTGGAATGTCATGTTCCAATCAGAAGAAAGGGAGCAATTAGTAAGGGCTTCAGATACTGCTGATGAAACTTTAATAGGAAAAGGCATTTTTGATAGCAATTACCTTTACACTGCATGTATGGAATACCCCTCTTTATCTATTGAGGACGCAATGAACTCAGAACATATTATGATAAGAGCGTATTCGATGTTCGATAGAAGATTAGGAAAAAGAAGATTAAAAGAAATTCCTTTATCCGACGATATACATCCATTGATTGTAGAATTTTATAATATTAGATGTGATGTGGAGGGGTTAAGTTATGATAGAAGTGGAACGCTTGAATGAGAATACTTCAAGCGTTCGATGAAACAATATTAGCCAACCTCAACTTCACTCATCAGTGCATGCACATTCTCTTCACTATCCCTAAAGAACACCATCCATGTTTCGGTATGACCTATTTTCGTAACCACGTGAGGCTCATCGAGAAAGATAACTTCCTTTTCTAGCATCTCTTGGTAAGTCTCCTTGATATCTCCTACTTGAAAATACAAAACAGAGCTAGGATGATCGAATTGATTATTCTCAGGGAGTGTAAGCATCAAGCGCAGACCGTTTAAGTCAAAAAATGCCATGCTATCTGTATTAAACATTAGGGGAAGGTCAAGCTTCTCTTGATAAAAGTTAATAGCTCTACCTATATCTTTTACGGGTATTCCAATTTGACCGACTTTTTGAATTTCCATCATGAATTCTCCTTTACTCATCTACTGATCTAATCATAGCATATATCGTTCCAATAATAATAATCTTCTGTAAATATGGTAATTAGAATATACAACCAGTCGATTAAGAAAAGGATGCGATGATACTAGATAAACTAAATCGTTTAATCATTTCTATTGTACACATGATATTCCTTGTAATGATAACGCACTTAAGTTACTAAGAAATTTACTAATAATAAACTTCCTAATCAATAGTTTGAATATGAAAGTGGAGGATTGTTTACAACAATAGATTAAAGCTAAATATAAACAAGTATTTTTAAAACGGTTTATTTTTCCTTTATTGTTCCTCTTTATCTAGATATGGTTCCTATTTAAGTTTATAGATTAAATGGGCCAAATTTATTATTTTGGAAAGGATGAATGATATTGGATATAACTGTTTATACCCAAACAGGGTGTAGGTTCTGTACGTATCTGAAAGATTTTTTGAAAGAAAATAATATCCCATTTTTTGAAAAGAATATTGCAGAGAACGAAATTTATCGAAAGGAATTCCTTGATCTCGATGGAAGAGGGGTACCACTAACTATTATTAAGAATGACATATATATCGGTTGCACTGAAGATGTTAAAACCGGGGCTCTAAATTATAGATTAATATAAAGCCCAGACAATGGAGCAGTTCAGTATTGGTGCAATATAATTGTATCAATACTGAACTGCTTTTTTATGCTGATTTGTAGGAAATAAAAGTAAAGGAATTAATGATTGTACCGTTTTCCTATGATTGTATTTAACTTCTGTTTCTAAGAAAGAGCATGGAATAAAATCAAATTCAATGCTCATGTTTAGGAGGTAATTTATTTTAATACTTTATTTTTGATTGTTCAGTAAGAAAACTCCAGAAACCTGGAGGTTCTTCAAATTCCGTGGTAGTAAGTTTTTCTATAATTTTCAACTTAATTTCCTGCTCCAAATCTTCTTGATCCTGATAATGTGTGTATTTAGTGCTTTTTTTTATTTTTAATTCAAATTTTTTTATTATATGTTCAATATCCTGGTTTTCTTGGTTTGTCAATTATTCTCACTCCCCAGTTAATTTCTTATAAATTTTACTAAGTGCTTTTTTATGTTGGCTAGATATATTTTGTGGTGAAGTTCCAATAATTTCTGCTATTTCCTTTAAAGAGAAATTGTGAAGATACTTTAATTCAAGTATTACTTGTGTTTTGAGGGTAAGGTTTTCAATATTTCAACAAGCTTATCATTTTCTATATGATCTATTAAAGAATTGCTAATGAATTCAGCATCAAATGATGAATATTGAAATGCAATTTGATCTTTTATAGTTAGTTTATTGTTGTCATATGAGACTTCTTTATCTAATATCAATAAGTTTCTCTCTCTTAGTTTTCTAACCCTTTTTGTCGTAATCGATACTAAAAAAGTGTATTAGGCTACTGATATATAGTGTGTACGT
>NZ_AEWH01000027.1 GCF_000190475.1 Ornithinibacillus scapharcae TW25 | reverse complement strand
GGGTTATATGTAATACAATAAAAAAGCTCTGTCATTACGACAGAGCTTTTTTTTCCTAAGACAAGGTCTTTCGTTTGTTCTTCTCCACTACTTCCTCAGTTGCTACTAAGAAAATCCCCATGATGAATATAAATACACCGCCCATTGTTACACCAATACCAATACCAGTTAAAGCTGCGTAATCGCTTACAAAGTATCCATATAGAAAAGTAATAAAACCAATAGTAATCAAAGTTCCACAAAGAATACTAACTGCCCTTAATATTTTCGCAGAATTTATCATAACCAAAACCCCTTTCATACTTATATTATTCAACTAGTTCACAAATTTGTACTTAAACTTTTTTTTAATTACTATCTTTCAATTTTAAGTCTAAAGATGACATAACTTGTCAACTCACCATTCTTTTCAGAAATTTATTAAAATTATTTGTATTTTATGAAACCTACGTTACAATAGAATCGTATAATAGGTAATCGTTAGTTTCATATCTATAGATAGGATGATGTGTATGACTTTATTTGGTATTGATATTCAGACAATTTACTTAACCACACTAATCATATCAGGAAGTCTAACTGTTCTTTACATTTTCTTCGGTGATGTTATGGATGGTGTTGGTGAAGGACTTGCTTTCCTTAATCCTGCTCTTATATTAGCTTTCATCGTTTTCTTATCCTCTTCCGGCTATGTATTTGAACTAGTGACACCATTCTCAAGTATACTAATACTCTCTATTTCAATTGCATTTGCTTTCCTAATGTCTGTATTACTTCATTTCTTCATACTAGTACCTTTATCCTCTGCTGAGGAATCACTAGTATTTACAGAAGAATCACTGAAAGGAAGAGTTGGTAAAATTATTATTTCTATACCTGAAAATGGTTTTGGCGAAATTGTTATTGATGGTAAGAGTGGAATGATTTCAAGACCTGCAGCAAGTTACGAAAACAATCCAATTGCAGAAGGAACTGAGGTTTTGGTCTTAGATATTAAAGATCGAGTATTATACGTTACTCCTTATGATTTAGATTCTGAAATGACGATTAACTAATTACGGAATCTATCCGTAACAATATATTTTAAGGGGGAAAATATATGGGTGAAATGGTTAGCGGATTAACAATCCTAATTGCTGTTGCTGTGTTTATTGTCATTGCACTGATTGCAGTATTTATAAAAAAATACCGCACAGCAGGGCCTGATGAAGCTCTTATTGTAACAGGGAGCTATTTAGGAAATGGGAAAACAGTACATACAGATGAATCAGGAAATAAGATTAAAATTATTCGTGGTGGGGGTACTTTTGTTCTACCTGTATTCCAGCAAGCAGAACCACTAAGTCTACTATCTAGTAAACTTGATGTAACAACGCCAGAAGTCTATACAGAGCAGGGTGTTCCTGTCATGGCTGATGGTACTGCTATTATAAAAATAGGCGGTACTGTAAACGAAATTGCTACTGCAGCAGAACAATTTTTAGGTAAATCAAAGGAAGACCGTGAAAACGAAGCTAAAGAAGTACTAGAGGGACATCTACGCTCCATTCTAGGATCAATGACAGTTGAAGAAATTTATAAAAACCGAGATAAATTTTCTCAAGAAGTTCAACGTGTTGCATCTCAAGATTTAGCTAAAATGGGCTTGAATATCGTATCCTTTACAATTAAAGATGTAAGAGATAAGAATGGTTATTTAGACTCCCTTGGGAAACCTCGTATAGCACAAGTAAGACGTGATGCAGACATAGCAACAGCTGAAGCTGAAAAAGAAACACGTATTAAACAAGCAGAAGCTTCAAAAGAAGCGAAAAAAGCTGAGCTTGAACGTGCAACTGAGATTGCAGAAGCTGAAAAAGAAAATCAGTTAAAAACTGCAGAATATAGACGCGAGCAGGATATTGCTAAGGCACGTGCCGACCAGGCGTATGACTTAGAAACAGCTCGCGCACAACAAGAAGTAACGGAACAAGAGATGCAAATCAAAATTATTGAACGTCAAAAGCAAATTGAACTAGAAGAAAAAGAGATTCTTCGTCGTGAAAAGCAGTATGACTCTGAAGTTAAGAAGAAAGCTGATGCTGATCGTTATGCGGTTGAGCAAGCTGCCATAGCGGAAAAGGCAAAACAAATTGCTTCAGCAGATGCGAATCAGTATCGTATTGAATCAGAAGCAAAAGCACAGGCTGAAAAAGTACGTGTTGATGGTTTAGCGAAAGCAGACGCACAACGCGCACAGGGTGAATCAGAAGCAGAAGTCATTCGTCTTAAAGGTCTTGCTGAGGCAGAAGCTAAACGTAAGATTGCGGAAGCATTTGAACAATACGGCCAAGCAGCAATTCTCGATATGGTTATCCGTATGCTTCCAGAGTATGCGAAAGAAATTGCTAGTCCATTAAGCAATATCGATAAGATCACTGTAGTAGACACTGGTGGCAATGGGCAAAATGGTGGTGCTAATAAAGTAACTGGATATGCTACAGACTTAATGGCATCGCTACAAGAGACTCTAAAAGCATCCTCTGGGATTGATGTCAAGGAATTATTAGAAGGATTAGTAGGAAATAACAAAATAGCTGTCTCAGACCGTGATGGACTCTCTTTTGAACTCAAGGATCCTGATCCTATTTCTGAAAAAGTTGAAGAAAAACAAGAAGAGGAAATTACAAATTAAATCATGAAAAAAGCATATCCCTTGGGATATGCTTTTTTTCAAAGGCTAAATTGATTGTAGACTTATTGTTATAAGTTTATTAGTTATACCTATTGAAATGTTCTTAGCCGAAATGACCTAGGTTCTCCCCTCTGAATTTTGTAACATTTTGCAGATTGCAAACCATGGTGATCTTAGCAAGAATCTAGTTAACTTTATTCATGCAAAGCAAAAAACCAAGAGACGAATGAATCGCTTCTTGGCTTTTTTTAAAC
>NZ_AEWH01000028.1 GCF_000190475.1 Ornithinibacillus scapharcae TW25 | reverse complement strand
TGTGTTTTTTTATTCTACTATTTTTGTTTTCGCGTGTGCCTGATTAATCATCTCGGACACAGTTACAAATTGAAACCCCTTATTTTTAAGTCCAGGTAGTATTGTTTTCAGAGACTCAGCTGTTTGTTTTACGGAATCCGAAGCATGCATTAAGATGATGTCACCATTCGTTGTTTTTGACATAACATGATCTACTATATTTTGTGTACCGGGATTTTGCCAGTCATTAGGATTTATATTCCAATGAATGACTTTATGTCCTTGGCCTTCTGCCATTTTGATAATCTCATCGTTAAAATGACCATGTGGTGCACGAAGGAGTTCTAAATCTTTATAGCCTAATTTACCAAAGATCTCTTTTGCATAGTTTAGATCCTTCTTTACTTGATTGATATCTTGTTCTAGATAGCTTTTGTATCGATAACCTAGCATACCAATTTCATGTTTACCGTCTGATATTTTCTTTACAATATCAGGATGCTTTTCTGCCCATTCCCCACTGACAAAGAACGTTGCTTGGACCTGATGCTGTTCTAGTAGCTTTAAAATATCATGAACCTTTTGCTCCCCCCAGCTTATATTAAAAGTGAGAGCGATATTAGGGTCATTTGTATTCCCCTTAGTTAAAGCGACAGGCTTCTCTTTAGAGAAGACAGACAAGACACCATTGCCTTCAAACCATAAAAATCCAGCAGTAAAGAATGCTAAAACTACAATTAGAGCCCACTTTTTTAAGTTCTTAAACCGTACGACATAAAAGTGATTCATGTTTTTTTGCCCCCTATGTAAAACAAGCTTTAGTATTAATTTATGAGGGGAAATTAAAATTATGAACAAGCTCATCATTCTTTTCAATAAACCTAGTCGTAAATAAATCCCTAAAAAAATATGGAACTTTAACGGAAAGATACTGCATAAAATAATTAAAAATGTGAACCATATAAAATACCTATATCGCTTTATTGATATCTTAGGAAGAGTAGAGTATTGAAATACGATGAGGTGTAGACATGTTGGGTTTATTAATTAATCATACAGAACAAAAAGAAATAGAGTACCTAATTAAAAGAGAATTGGATGAGATTATTTTTGATTTAGATGATAGTAGAATAGATAACATGGTCAAGAGTGCAATGAAAGAAAGATATAAAGTGCTATTTCAATTATTAAGAAGAGTTGCTAGTGAAAATGATTGTATGCGTTATATGCCGAAGCGGTCACAAAACGAATAATAGTTTACATAACAGTACATATTAGAATACTAAAATTTCAGAAGAGACTTTTTTCAAAAAAGGCGTTGATTTTATTTTTTAGCTATGGTATATTAATTTCTGTTGTCAGATACGAAACGAACTAAACATTAAAAACATCTAAAAAAAAGATGTTGACAACTGATAACAAACATGATAAATTATATCTTGTCGCTAAAAACGACACAGAAAAGATTG
>NZ_AEWH01000029.1 GCF_000190475.1 Ornithinibacillus scapharcae TW25 | reverse complement strand
CTTTTTTGTAGGAGAGATATAGAATATATTCTACTTACCGGTTTCTAATACGGTTTACAATGTTTTGTATTCTTTGCTGAGCCGTTTGGTTAGTAGAAGTTGTTTGTTGGAATTGAGAACGCAATGAATTTACATTTTGATTAATACGATTTTGTGCACCTTGTACTGCTTGGTTAATTTTGTTTTGAATATCTTGAAACATAGCTCTACCTCCTTTCTACTAACATTGTATGAAGTGAGGTAGAGGTTGCCAGTATGTTTTCCTCATTCTATCTAATTTCGTAGAGAAATAGGCTGTTTTTTAAGAGTCTTTATCCGAATTGAACATTTTAGACATCATTTCGGTAATTTCTGCTACCTTCTTTTCATCTTTCATCATTTCCTGCATCATATCCATTGCAGTTTGTCTCATTTCAGGATTGTTCATCATACTTTGAAGGAGTTCAGGAGTGTTTTTATTTTCGCCAAGACTTTTCAGAAGGTCGGAAAGATTCATGTCCTTAGTCAACTTGTTCACCGCCTCTTTAATTGGTAATGTTTTTAAAACCTTGTTTGCCCCTTTTTTAAAGGCATCCACATATTTCGTAGCATCTTCTGTCTGTAAGCTATCTAACAGAGCTTTAATTTTCTCTAAAAGATCAGATCCGAGGTTATTCTGCTGTAAGCTTTTCTTAACTGGCTCCAACATACTTGCTTTTTTTTCATGCATTCGATTGGTTGTGATCAATTGGTTCGTGTTCTGTTTGAGTTGCTCGAGCTTCGTTACTGGAGATGTGTTGGTATTCGCATCATTACTAGGATTAGAAGAATAAGAAATACGATTTTTACGGAGTTCTCGATGTTTGCCGCTACCTGTTGGCTTGTAAGTCCTTTGATTCACTATTACACCACCTTTACTAGTTCCTTACGATACATACGTACGCCAAATAGAATCAGTTGGTAAGTGCTGGAGTCTATTTTTATTTCAAAAATATATGCTTGCCTACTAGGAATAGCGTTAAAAGGTTATAAATCCTACTTCAAACAACCATTTTTCGATAGATAGGTTAATTCGTCCAGTCTGAAGTTGCAAGTTTTCATAGCTTATTATTGTGAGGCCTTACAGTAAAGCCTTAGGAGGTGTTGATTAGATGATTGCAGCATTAGTATTGCTATTCGTTTGGTTTGTAATCTTCACGCCGATTATCCTTTTAATCGCGTTGCTTGGATTCTTACTACCGTAACTAGTAAATAAATCAACAGTATAATACCCTCAGGGAGGTAGTAGTTTATCATCTCGATAAGCTACTACCTCTTTCAATATGCATAAAATTCCTACTCCACCCCAAACTATTGATATATTTTAAAAAGGAGGAAACATTTATGGGTGGAAGACCAAAAGGACCAAAACAACAGAAGGAACCAAATTTACCACTGTCACCGGATTTACCATATGGAGAAGGGCTAGATGGTTCTAAAAAGGTAAAAAACAAAAATCATTCTCGTCAAAATCGAAATCCACATCATGGATTATAAAGTGTAGGGCAGTCTATTTAGACTGTCCTTTATTGGTTGATAAACTAGAGAGCTTAACCTATTATTAAATGGAATAATAAGAATGTTAGGGTTGATAGTATGAAAAAGTTTTGGGCAGAATTTAAGGTGTTTGCGACAAAAGGGAATGTGTTTGACTTAGCCGTTGCCGTGGTAATAGGAACTGCTTTTAGTGCGATAGTAAACTCATTGGTAGCGAACATCATTACACCATTAGTAGGAATTTTATTTAATGGGATAGATTTTACAAAAGAAGTCTGGACAATTCGTGGTGTGGAGATTCAGTATGGAATTTTTATACAATCTGTTTTTGATTTCTTTGTAATAGCTTTATCGATATTTATGTTTATACGTATTGTAAGCAAATTCAAGCTGAAGAAGAAGGAAGAAGAAATAGTAGAGGAAGCACCAAAGATAGATGCACAAGAAAAGTTATTAATGGAAATTCGTGATATTCTAGCAGAGCAAAGTAATAAAGCTGATTAGGGGGAAATCAGATGAAAATCAAGGATTCATGGTTTACAGTTCAGCAAATCGATGAAACAACTTTTGCTATAAGTGAGTATGGCCATTGGGAGAAGGTGCACTCCTTTTTATTAATTGGTAAAGAAAAGGCGGCCTTAATTGATACCGGTTTAGGTATTGATAATATTAAACGAATTACAGACCAGCTAACCGATTTACCGATTATTGTTATTACCACTCATGTACATGCAGATCATATTGGTGGTCATGGATTATATGAAACAATCTTAGTACATGAAGCGGAAGAAGACTGGCTCATCAATGGCATTAAAGGACTTTCGATTGAACGGATTCGTCATGATATAGGTAGAGACATTACGAAGCCTACTCCAACTGAGTTTAATCCGAATACATATACGCCATATACAGGACAACCGACTGCAATATTATCAGATGGGGATTTAATTGATTTAGGAGATCGATTATTAACTATTTTTCATACACCTGGTCATTCTCCAGGTCATATTTGTGTCCTTGATAATGATAGAGAATATTTATTTACGGGTGATTTACTTTATGTAGATACGCCTATTTATGCGTTTTATCCAACTACAGACCCTGAGGAGCTACTTAACTCCTTAGAAAAAATCTCTTACTTACAGGTTGCCAAAATCTTTGGTGCGCATAACACGCTAGGTATTGATCCGAGTATTTTATATGAGGTACAGGAAGCAGTATACGAATTACGCGGTAAAGATGTTGTTCGTCACGGTACAGGAACCCATGTGTTTAAATCCTTTAGTATACAATTTTAGGAGGAAGTACTTTGTTGGATTCGATGAAAATGTTGAGGAACGGAAATGATAAACAACTAGCAGCTTTCCGTGCTATTCAGGATTTAAACATCTTGGTTGAGCTAAACAAGTATTCTCCAGTAATTTGTGGAACAATCCCATTAGGAGTAGACACGGATGAATCGGATATTGATGTCATCATGGAAGTTCACGACCTACAAACCTTTATGGGGGAAATATCTCAACTATACGATGATTTTGAGGGTTTCCGGGTAAAGGAAACCGTCATTAGAAACAATCCAGTAGTAAAAGCGAATTTTCATTATGCAGAATTTGAATTTGAACTATTTGCCCAATCACAGCCAGTGAAAGAACAACATGCCTATATTCATTTGGTTATGGAATACGAGTTGCTGAGCAAGTACCCCGGTATAAAAGAAAAGATAATTAACTTAAAACAACAAGGAATCAAGACCGAACCAGCTTTTTGTCAGGTATTAGGTATTGAAGGGAGCGACCCCTATACCGATTTAATATCTGCTGGTCAGGCATTATTACATTATCTGAAAAAGGATAGAATTAGACAGTTGAAGATATTGAATGTTGTGGTGGCGACGGGAGTCACACCAGAGTCGCTCGTACCGACCTTAAGGTCACGCGAACTCCATTAGACTTAAGCGGAATACAAAGAAACAGGCGCGGGTTTATCTGTAACACGCGCCTGTTTTATATTTCACGTAACAATATGAAAAGCCCGCGCGATTATACTGGAATCCCTCGTAACAATGCCCCAATCCTGCGTGACAATTCGAAATCCTGCGCGACATCCCAAATCTTGTGCGATAATTCTCCATTCCCGCGCGACAATTCCCAAATTCTGCATGACAATCCCGGATCCCGAGTGACAACCCCAATTTCACGCCCCCCATCTCTAGCCTACTCCAGTTCTCAGTCTCCAGACTGAAACGAATTAGAACCTAGGTCCGTAGAAGTAGTAAATAGTTTCCAATAAACTAAGGATAGAAACGAAAGAGGAGTTGAATAAGGTGGCACAAGCAATTGTTGAGGTGAAGCATGTAAAAAAGTCTTACAAAAAACGAAAGACAAAAGAGTATATTACTGCAGTGGATGATATTTCGTTTACGGTGAACAAAGGAGAAATATTAGGATTACTTGGACCTAATGGGGCCGGGAAAACGACCACCATAAAAATGATTTGTGGATTGGTTCGTCCGGATAGTGGTTCGATTCTAATTAATGGAATTGATAATCAGATAAAGCGACTTGATGCCCAAGAGCATATTAGTGCAGTTCTAGAAGGAAACCGAAACTTGTACTGGCGTTTGACGGTTCGTGAAAATCTAGAATATTTTGCAGGGAATCGTGGTAAGTCCCGGAAAGAGGTTGCAGGACAAATCGATGAGTTACTTGTACAGTTCCGATTGAAGGATAAAGAGAATGAAATGGTAAACCGTTTATCAAGGGGTATGCAACAAAAGTTAGCGATTGCAGTTGCAATGCTTGCTGGGAGTGAGGTTATTCTGTTAGATGAACCGACTCTAGGTCTTGATATTGAGACGGGTTATGAAGTTCGTGAATTACTTCGGGATATCGTTCGAAATCAGAAGCGCACTATTATTATTACCTCACACGATATGGATGTTATCCAGGATTTATGTGAACGCACCGTTATTATCAATTCTGGAAAAGTAGTGACAGATGATCGAGTGGAGAATTTAATGCGGTTATTTGAAGTGCGTTCCTATTCTGTAAAACTTGATGGGCATTTAAGTGAGGAACAGCATCAGCTTTTACTGAATAAGTTTCCAGAACTGATTTATTCACCTGACACCTATCAATCAACGATAGAAGTAGATTTGACAAAAAGTCAGGAAATCTATGACTTGTTTGACATCCTGAAACTAGAGCAAACACCAGTAGATACAATTGATCGTAAAACAATAAATTTCGAACAGGTATTTATGAATATCGTGAAGGGGGAGAAAGAATATGCGCTTTCTGAACGTGCTTAACGCGAATATTCGCAGAGAATATATTATGTTAAAACGATACTTACCAAATACAATTGCGATGCTCGTGACGTTTTATGTCATATTCTTAGGAATGTTCTTCGGAATATCTTTAGTTGGGGATCCAAGCACGCAAGATACGAATATTCAATATGTCATCGTAAACTATATCTTTTGGTTTATGACAATGGCAGTAGTCAATGATATTGGCTGGCAGATTACCAATGAAGCGACACAAGGTACACTAGAACAATTAGGGATGTCACCGATGGGGATATGGAAAATTATGTCAACTAGATTAATTTCCACCACTGTCCTTGACTTTGTTATGATTGTCGCATTGCTTTATTTGAGTATGTTTACAGCTGGTCAGTGGCTAAATGTAGATGTCATATCCATCTTGCCAGTATTGATATTAACATTAATTAGTATGTTTGGCTTGGGCTTAATTATTGCTGGCTTTACGATGATTTTAAAGCAAATCCAAGCATTTCTACAGATTTTACAATTTATTCTAGCGGGTTTAACATTTGTTCCCTTATCTGTTGCCCCTTTCTTAGCTTATTTTCCGTTTGTAAAGGGAATTGATATGGTTCGGGAGATTATGATAAATGGTGTATCCATCAATGAATTCGCGATGTCAGATATACTAATTCTAGTATTTAATGCAGTATTCTACTTTGCGCTAGGGCTATATGTTTTTCTTAGTTGTGAACGATATGCCATGCGAAAGGGATTACTTGCACATTATTAAAAAGGTAAAAGACCAAATTGGGTTCCGTTTTGGTCTTTTATTGTTATCCGCTTGAAGTATGGAAGTGTCGTAATAATTTGTTAAATTTAAATGGAGAGGTGATTGAACGTGAATAGAAAAGAAAAAAAGAAAAGTGAAGGACTAACACTTGTTAGTGCTGTTGGAGGCGGAATCGCTGGCTGGTTTATAACGATTGGGTTAAGTATTATGGCAGATACACCTATGACTAACCTATATGGAATATCCATATTATTAGGGGTAATTGTAGGGTTATTATGGGATATAGCCGATAAGCTAAATAAGGGTAGTTATAATGATAGGTAGGAAAAGAGAAAGCTAAAATCTTGAAAGAATATACTAATGATAGTAAGGTATTGATTCAAAGAAGAGTAATGTATTGCTAATTTGTTTACAACGGAAAGGGTACTTTATGTAAGACACTAATACTAAATATTCAATTAGGAGTTGACTATGGAAAATAACGTATTTGAACAAATGGCCAGAAGATATGATACAGAAGAAAGAATAGGATTAGCTAGCGTAATTGTGAAGGAAGTAAGAACTGAATTACAAAATAGTAAGTCGAAAACTCTAATAGATTATGGAAGTGGTACTGGTTTAGTGAGTTTAGAACTATCTGATTTAGTCGATTCGATATGGTTAGTAGATTCTTCAGAACAAATGTTGGAAGTCGCTAAAGGGAAAATTTCTCGTAAAGGCATAGCTAACGCAAATGTGCTTCTTTCCGATTTCACCCAAGAAACCCCAGAAATTAAGGCAGACATTGTCTTCATGTCGCTTGTCCTTCTCCATATCCCTGATACTAAAAAAATATTACAAGTGTTGTTTCAGATGTTAAATACTGATGGTAAGTTAATTATTGTTGATTTTGATAAGAATGAGAAAATAAATCATCCGAAAGTACATAATGGCTTTTCACATGAAACACTGAATAACAGTTTATCTGAAGTAGGATTTGCAACAACAGAAATAAAGACCTTTCATCGTGGGGAAAAAATCTTTATGAATCAAGATGCCTCGATGTTTATAGCCACCAGTATAAAATGATTCTTCTTGACTTGAATCATTTTTTGTAAAGCTTACGTCTTATAGGTAGGGGGGATAGAAATGCATAATATTAGAATTGGACTTATGATTGTACTGATTTTGACAACGGTTCTGTTATCACCTATACCAACGGCTGCTTGTTCCTGTGCTGAACTTGGTCCTGCCCAAATGGAGATGGAACGGTCAACTGCGATGTTTAAGGGAGAAGTACTGGACATAAAGGATGCTAATCATACGAGGAAAGTACTTATTAAGGTGGAAGAAGCCTGGAAAGGTGTGGAAGAATCACAGGTAATAGTAGTTACCGGACTTGGCGGTGGTGATTGTGGTTTTGAGTTTCAGGTTGGTCGGGAGTATTTAGTGTATGCATCAGGTGAACAGAGTCTATCCACCAATATGTGTGACCGAACGTCATGGGTTCAATCGAAAGATGCAAGTGAGGATTTTGAAGTACTAGGTCAGGGTGTTGCCCCGAATACTATTGTTGATTTATCTGACGAATTCAAACCTTTATCAGATGGAGTCATCGTTTGGGTAGGTGCCGGATTATTCATTATCCTATTAGTTGTGGTAATACTTGTGAAGTGGAGTAAGAGCTATTAAGAAAATCTCAACTTTTCCCCAATAAATAGGTTAGTGTCTGATACAAGTATCGGTCACCTGTCATAGGTTAATAGTGAACGTATCACAAGAAAGGGGAAATTATATGAGACATCGTCATCGACCAGGTTGTGGTTGTCCGAAATGTATTGTTTATCCAACTAAACACAATGTAGTACATCATTGTACTGAAGAAACTGTTCAGCATGTTCATCCATCCCATACTACGATAATGAATCATCACTTAATCCAGAACCAGCATGTATTTCCACATTCCACTTCTGTTCAAAATACAGTGAATAGTGTAGATGTTTATGGAGGTTCATTCAATGTACCAGGACCAGGATTTGGTCCAGGACCAGGGCCGGGAATGGTAGCAGGAGCAATGGCACCAGGCATGGGACCAGGTATGAACCCAGGTCAAGTAGCAGGAGCAATGTCACCAGGCATGGGACCAGGTATGAATCCGGGGCAGGTAGCAGGAGCAATGTCACCAGGCATGGGACCAGGTATGAATCCAGGTCAGGTAGCTGGGGCAATGTCGCCAGGAATGAATCCTGGAATGGGACCAGGATGTGGGAAACCTTATCCAGGATTAGGAAATCGATAACTATTGGGTAATCATCTCATGATATGGTAGAAGAGCTGGCAAGAATGCCAGCTCTTTATTCTATGGAGAACAATTTAAGGAACCTTGCAAGAAAAAATGATAAAGTAAGTAATAAGAAAATGTCATTTTAGGTAAGGGTGTGTACATACATATGAAAGTACTGACGGTTACTGGATATAAACCAAGAGAAATCAACATCTTTAAGGAAAACGATCCGAAAATAGCTATTATAAAAGCATCATTCGAAAAACGATTAGTTGGATTTATAGAGGAAGGGTTAGAATGGGTACTTCTCTCGGGGCAAATGGGAGTAGAGCTGTGGGTAGCTGAAATTGTTATGGACTTAAAGGAACAGTATGATCTTCAGCTTGCCATTATACCTCCTTTTGAAAATCAAGATGAACGCTGGCCAGAAGACTTGAAATTTAAATATGAAGAATTAACGATGGTTGCTGATTTTTATCAGCCGCTTTATCAGGGAGAATATAAAGGATCCTATCAATTTAGAGCGAAGAACAAATGGCTTGTTGAGAAAAGTGATGGGTGTTTACTGTTATTAGATGAGGAGTATCCTGGTAGCACCAAGTTTTTTTACGAGGAGGCTAAACGAGCAACGAAAGATTATCCTATATTCTTAATTACACCTTCAGACCTTGACGATATGGTGGAGGAGCTCCGTATGGCAGATCCTGATTACTGGAATTAGCAGGATTTTTAGAGGGAAACCGAGCAATGTGGAGCGAAAATAAATAAGTAAGTAGGGGGGAGTGTAAGAATGATAGATTTTCCTATACTCTATACGAATAGATTGAAATTAGTAGAAATCAACCACAGTTTTGTGGTAAATATCTTTAATGTCTTATCACGAGATGAGGTCACTAAATATTACGGTAGGGATAGTTTGAAATCACTGGAGGAAGCTGAGAATATTATTGAACACTTTCAGGTTCTATTCCAGGAAGGACGAGGGTTCCGATGGGGGATTGTATTAAAATCTACCAATGAATTTGTAGGAACAATAGGCATTCATAATTATTCCGCTAATATGAAACGTGCAGAGGTTGGCTTTGAACTTCATCCAGATTATTGGAGGAAAGGGATATTAACTGAAGCGCTTAATCGTGTTTTAGAATATTGCTTTGTTGATTTAGGATTGTACCGTATTGCAGCGATTACTTTTCCAGCCAATAAAGCATCCAATGGCTTATTAGAAAAAGTAGGGTTTAAGCTTGAAGGAACACTTAGAGGCTATTTATATCAGCATAATCAATCTAATGATGCATATGTATTGTCACTGATAAAGCCAGATTGGAGAAAGAGACAGCTAGAAGATGAACGACCTATTCCATATACCGATCACATGACAGAGATTATTAAACGGGCAGAAGCGTCGGGTGATTTTGATGACCTACCTGGTAAAGGAAAACCACTAAAACTAGGACCAGGATATACGAACCCTTCTGAAGCCCAATTATATAAAACTATGAAAGATAATCATGTTCTTCCTAAATGGATAGAACTAGCAAATGAAATAGAATCGTTAAAAGAGCAGTTGAAAGAGCTTGAAGGGAAAGAAAGACGTAAACTAGTAAAAGAAATTAATAAAAAGATTAAAGTTTATAATTTTGCTTGTCCACCTTCTTTACAAAAAACGAAGATATTTGAATAGTAGCCAGTCTCCATTGAGGCTGGCTTTTTGCGGGTTGAAAAGGGAGAACGCTAAAGAATTCGCCAGAAAGCTAAAGGTCCTGCTAACTTAGCTAAAGATTAGCTGAATTTCGCTAAAGTTCCGTTAAACCTCGCTAAACATTATGTATACTTTCCTCGGTTTCATGCCCAGGACGTTAAAAGAGTGGGCTTTAAAGGGCCCACTCCGATTACCATAAGAACTCCATAATATTTCCTTTAAATAAGTTTGTGTCTATATTACAGGTTTCCGAATCAATCGCATATTGCCATCCATATACTTTTGCGTTTTCTGGTCCTGCTGCACTCCATTCTGGGGCATTTTCTTTAGTGGTTATTTCTTCCTGAGGATATGCTGTCCATACGATAGTGTTTTTTAGTGCTTCCTTGTCCATTGAACTAAACTGATTCAAAAGATCATTATCGTCGCTGAATACACCGTAAACACCTGGTTCAAAGTCTGACTCCTTTATGGTAGAATACCAGCCTTCTAGGAAAGCTGCATCGATTGGATATTCAGGTTCAATATCGACGAAGATTGCGACACCTTTGGGGATTTCAAGCTCCTTTGCCATACCAATTGCTTCTTCGGCATGGGCAATACCGTTATCGTGACCCCGAGCATCCTCTACATGGTTATAGATTACTAGAATTTTGATGCCGTTATCATGTAGTAGTTTTACCTCGGTAGAATCAAGTCCTGCTGAAACCCCTTCTTTATCTCCAAGATAGCGACCCCAAACAGATGGTTGACCAAAGTTATCTACGACACAACCAAAGAATTCCTCGTCTGTGTAAGTTGCCGAATCAACACCCCAGTGTATTTCGTCTCCATTACTTTCTTTATCCCCTTTATTATTTTTACTATCTTTTTCCTTATCCTTGTTTTCCTTTTCTTCTGTTTTAGGATCCTTTGCTTCATCTATTTCTATTGAGGATGGGAAATAAATTGCCATAATAACAGGGATGGCTACAATGATGATCAAGGTAACTAAAGTAAAAAGTTCGTTTCTTCTCATGATTTAACCTCCCTTCAAGCCCCCTGTAGCAAACTATGACTAAGAAGAAAAATGGGTGTGGGCGGAGTAGGGAGAAATTAATACAAAATATTTAAAGGAAACGAAAAACATTTGTCGAATAATATAAAAAAACTAAAGGAGTGTCGGTATGAGCTCTATTTACATGAACTGGGGTAGTGCTATCGTTAAATTAACATGGAGAAAAGATTTTCATCCAACCAGAGAATTAATAACAAGTGTTCATGGCTTTTGTTTCTTGGAGGACAATCTCTTAATGGTCCACTTAAATGATCGTGGTTGGGATCTTCCCGGCGGTCATATTGAGAAAGGGGAAGCTCCCGAAGAATGCTTGAAACGTGAGGTGTTGGAGGAAGGTTATGTAAAGGGTGACTCTATTTTTCTCGGTGCCCTGGAAGTGAATCATCAGGATAACCCGAATTGGAATGAAGCAAGTCCATATCCACTCGTTGGGTATCAGCTTTTTTATAAGATGAATATTAACAAAGTCCTATCTTTTAAAGGTGAAAACGAGTCTGATGAGCGAATGTTTATTCACCCGAGTGAGATTTCGAAATATAAAGAGTGGTATGGAATGCATCAAGAAATGTTACTTTATGCAATGCAAATAGAAGTAAGGAGATGAGGGGAAATGTGTGGGATTAAAGCATAAGGAGAGAGATTCGAACTTACCAGAATTACGTAAACAATTGTTAAGGAGTGCATTAGATGATTTAATGAATGATCCGAATGTGCTAGGGATTTATGAATCTGGTTCACTAGCAAGAGGGGATTTTGACCATTATTCTGATATCGATTTACATATCGTTGTTCGTTCAGAGGTGAAAGAAGGTTACATTGCTGAAAAAAAGAGCCGTTCAGCAAAATGGGGAGATGTTTTATTTTACGAGGGTAGTGCGAGTACTCCGTATATCGTTACGCATTATGAGTGCTTTGTAAAAATCGATACATGGTACCATGAGAAAAAAGATCTTGCACCTTCAATATGGTTACAAGGTGCGAAAACATATCATGACCCCGAATTAATCATTCAAAAAGTAATCGATGAGTCAAAGAATATTGCGTTTAATGTATCGACTGATGAGATTATATTCTGGCGGAATAAAGTTTTTGCCTTTGTTCATGAAACATATCGAGCAGTCATGCGTGGTGAATTGTATGATGCATTAACGAATTTAGATCATGTAAGATGGTTCATTGCTTCAGCCTGGTATACGGAGAGGGGCGTTTATCTTTATAACTCTTACCATGTTTGGTCGAAAATAGAGCGGGAAAACACGGTACTTTCACAGGAACAACTGGAACTTTTGAAGAACTGGGATTGTGATAGAAATGCAACTAAAATAATGAAAACAATCTCGGCAATATATCCTGAATTTATTCGGTTGAATACAGTTTTGTCTAATAAAGTAGGAATATCAGATGATAAGGGACTCTGTCGAAAGGTTTTTGATTTAATTCTTTAGTAGGGGAGACATATGAAACTCTACGGTGACTTAAAAAAAGAAGACTGGATGAGGGCTCTCCGTATTTCATAAAGTAAAGTCCCTAGTTCCTTTATTCTTCATGGAGAATGGGAAAATAAAGAGAATATCGAGTTATGGTAATAACTTTTGCCTAACGAACAGTGGATAGGAGATTGGAATACCGTCATTGGTAATTATGATGGGAAAAGAATTGGTTTTGCCAATGTATATGGGGGACCTTCTGCAGCAGTTACAGCCCATCGTTATGCTGTTCTCGGAACAGAAAATTTTATCCAAACAGGTTATTTCGGAGGGTTGTCCCATGAGGTTCAATATGGTGACATTCTCATTGTGACTGGAGCATGGTGTTTCTCAGGTGGTATTTACCGGGAGATACAATGGTTTATGCGAATCAGAAGTTAGTGGAAGAAGCGATCAATTATTGTGAGAAAAAAGGTTATCGGTATGTAACAGGTTCTGTAATCATTATATATGGAAACGACAGAGATTGTGAGAGACTGGTCAGAGGATGGCCATTTTGGAGTGGATATGGAGACTGCACAACCTTTACATCGCGAAACATTTTAACCGAAAGGCTATTAGCATATTAAACTTATCCAATCATATTATTCAAGGAGATACATTCTATACCACAACAGATTAGACAGGGGAGAGAATTTGAGAATTGGCATTATATTTAGCAAGTTTATAAGAGAATTCCCTGAGAGTCCTAGGGGATTTTTTTAATGGTATGTAGAACTTTAAAATTCAATTATAAAAACAATGAATCTGCTGTAGAAATACAGTTGATAGAGCATCTCAACGCCAAAATCTAGCGAAACGCACTGAAAATGTAGTTGACAGATCCTCTGTAACTTCAAAAATTACATAAAGCCCACAAAAAGGTAACAGAAAACTAGGCCCTTAAAACATTAACCATTACTATTATGATTGATAATGCTATAATGTTTATAATATTTACATTAATCAAAAGGAGGACGAAATATGACAAATGATTTCTATTGTGATTATGTTTTAAATCATAAAATAGAGGTTGAAAAGGTCTATGAAACCGAGAATGTTCTGGCATATTATCATACCCGTCCATCTTATAAGGTGCATATAGTTGTAATCCCTAAAAAACATATTCCTTCACTGACTGACATTCATCCGGATGATAAATGGATCCTAACGGAGTTAATGAACATTATTCAGAAGGTGGCAGCAAAAGTAGAGCAAGACTTCGGCGCATGCCGTGTGATAACTAATCTAGGAGACTATCAAGAATCCAAGCATTTACACTGGCATATTGTTTCGGGTGAAAGATTTTAGAAATAAGGTGGACTTATGATAAAGAAGTATACATCTTCAGATGAAGAAAAACTAAGCGAACTCCTGAAACGTACACAAGAAGATACAAATCTAGTGACTATCTCGAAAAGTACAAGTTGTATCGCATCCTATGCTGCTTACGAACATGGTAAGATGATAGGGTTTATTGCGGCATGGAAAAGTAAAATTCACCCGTTTTGTACTTATTTTCGTTGTACTACAAGAAATAAACAAATTGGTCTTGCAGCGGATTTAATGGAATATATGGAGAGCGATATGAAGGCTAGTGACTATCCGCTCCAAACTTCTCTAGATTCAAGTTCAGCTTTAGTAGATAACTATCATAACCAATTAACATTGGTCCGTAAGACCTATCTGCCGACCATTACTTTAGCGAACATACCATATGCTTCATCACTAGATGAAAGTGAAAGGGTATTATCATTCGATACAATCAAGGGGAATTCTCATATAGTTAAAAAACTCGCAACCCTAGTCAAAAAGATTTATAGAAGAAACACACCAAGTAAATCCGATAGCCGAACTCAGTCTTTCTACCTGGCAGAATATGATATTTATGGAGGATTTAATCGAAGAAGGAAGTTACCTTTATCTAAATGATAACAATGAAATTTTAGCATACTCATTACTTCATCATTCGGAGATTGAGGACAGAGTTGAATTTGGGTGGAAAGGTTCTAACCATATATCAAATAAAGAGAAAATTAATCTATTAGTAGAATTACAGATTAATTTTGCCAAACGAAAAGGCTTTCGATTGTTAGAAGGAGAATTTGACGATATGGATGCATATGCAATGGAAGTATTAAATCATTTCTCTTTTCCGAGAGATACGGTTTTACTTACCTATCAAAAAGCAGAAAGAGGATGACGCTATATGGGATCACGAATTATGCATGTCATTATTGCTAATAAAATTGCAGAAAATATATCAATTGCAGATAAGGGGGAGTTCCTAATAGGTGGAGTAGCTCCAGATGCTACAAACCCTAAGGACGCATCACATTTTTTTATTGGAGACCATAATGATTTCACAAGGTCAATCGATTATGAAGGTTTTTTAAAGAAATATCAGCATTCAGCCTATGTAATGGGTTATTACACACACCTAATTGCGGATTACGTTTGGTTACATGGCTTTTACCATGGTTGGTTGAAAAATAGGATGAGTGTAGATGAAACACTGTATCAAAAGTATCATCAAGACTTTCGCTTGTTAAATGGAAAACTTCTCGACCATTATCGAATTGATGAAAGGATACTTGAATCTGTCAACATAGCCAACATACATGATTTGGAGGAAGTTAGTGCAGAAGAGGTGAAAGCATTTATTCCATATGTCATAGGTGATATGAATTACTCGAAGAAGGACTTAGAAACCGATCTGGGCGTATTTACGTTTCAGCAGATAATCGGCTATCTAGAAACATCTGCTGAAATGGGAATAGCGAAAATAAAAGCTCTAGGGGTTACCTTATGATAATAAGAGAATTTTCATTCGAAAGGGATATTGACCAAGTTGCTAATCTCTTTCACGAGGTTTGGAATAGTAATCAAGGAGAATTCATAGAGAGGTTAGAACGTCATGGTAAATATCCAGGTTTCTATAGTTTTGTAGCTGCTGATGGTTTCTCGATAGTAGGATTTGCTTATGGGTATACTTCGACTGCGGGACAATATTATCATGAACGAATCAAACAGGCATTATCCTCTACAGAACAGGAATTCTGGATGACGAATTGCTTTGAATTAGTTGAACTTGCTGTGCATCCATTCTATCGTCGTAAAAGAATTGGAAGAGAGCTCGTCACATCATTAATCACACAAGCAGATAAAAGAACTGCAATATTAACAACGCAAACGAATAATGATCCCGCTCGTACGTTATATGAATCATTAGGCTGGAAGATTATTCGAGAAAACTTTTTCCCAGGAGAATCATCTGAGTCTTATATCATAATGGGATTGGAAAGGAGCAAAAATATATAAATTCCTCATAAGATAGTAGAGTTCATCCAAAATTTACTGTAAAAATTCAACAAAATTGAAAAATATGGATATTTTCTTATGTATTTTCCAATTATTTGAAACCTTTTTGCTCCTTTAAACGTCTATATAAGAGATAGTTTTTTAATTAGTGACCTTCGCAAGCATAAAACATATTTACATCCCTCGATAATAATAAAAACCCTATACGATATTGGGAATAAAATAAAAGTAGAACCATTCAGGTTCTCAAAAAGGGAGGAGAAAATGAGAAAGTTACTGTTAATACTAGGATTTATCTATACGTTTATGGCGGGCTGCTCTGCGCAAACACTTCAGGAGGCTATTGATAACAGTGATTATGGAGAATTTGATAAACCAGAAATACTATATCAAAATGAAGATCATGGAGTTGTTATATTCTTAACGAAGGATGACAGTGGAGAATTTATTGTTTGTCGTAGTTCCTTTGAAAAAAATAAATTCAATCGCTATGAATTGGATACCAATGGGGATTTTTCATTAAATGTAGATATTGGCAAGAAATCGGAGTTTATCCAAGTCGATCAAATTGAACCCGATTCTGGGGATTCACTTCATCTCGTTTGGGGAGTCGTCTTTAATCACCCTGGGGCCAAGCGGATTGATTATCGAATTCTAAATAAACAGGGGGAACAACTATTACAAAAACATGTTAATATAAATAAACAGCATATCTTCGTTGATGTAGTGACCGAACAACTTACCGATTATCATTCTGTTTCGTTTGATGTATTAGATCATGAAGGAAATATTATAACTAGCTATAATTAATAAAACCCTTTTCGCTAAGCGAGAAAGGGTTTTACTTTTAGCAGAAAGGGGTGCATAAAAATCTATCTCGTATACATAAAAAAAAGCGCATTTGCAAAAGGACAAGCAAATGCGTGTTTTTCTAATTACTTTTCCTGATTTTCAGGGGGAGGTGTTTGATTTCCGACTGGAACACGTTTAATAAAGAACGCTAATATTAAAGCAATGACAACAATTAATGATGATATCAGGAATGAAAAATTAATACCGTCTAACATCGCTAAATTCTCCAACTGTTTAGCTGGTGCCAAAGCTGATTCCGCATCTATTAAACTCGAATCGATTGGTTCCTTCGTTAAATCTTCAAGAGCAGCATCACTACGTTTATTCATAACCGTTACTAATAATGCAGATCCAATTGCGCCAGATACTTGTGACAACGTATTATTCATTGCA
Source organism: Ornithinibacillus scapharcae TW25 (assembly GCF_000190475.1). Taxonomy (GTDB): domain Bacteria; phylum Bacillota; class Bacilli; order Bacillales; family Amphibacillaceae; genus Ornithinibacillus; species Ornithinibacillus scapharcae. Next base: position 2,011 of record NZ_AEWH01000029.1, on the reverse strand, counting down.
GTACCGTGCGGGTAATCCTTCATCGGTAGTTGATTTAATCCATTCGTAATAACTGGCATATTGACAAGAGACATACCAAATGCACGAATAGAGAAAATGGCAGCAACAAACAGATAAGGAGTTATCATTGATAGATTACTTAAGATAAAGGTTGTAACAACTAAGATGGATAGTCCAATAATAGAGATAATCTTTGCTCCATGTTTATCAAAAAGTCTCCCGGCAATTGGAGACATAATCCCCATTACAACTGCTCCAGGAAGCATAAGTAATCCAGCTTCTGTTGGTGAGAATCCACGCACATTTTGGATATATAGTGGGATTAATATCATACCAGAAAATAATGCCAGTGAAACGGTTGTGGAGATAGCAGAAGAAAGTGCAAACATTGGGAATCTAAAAATCCTAAATTCCAATAATGGTTCTTCTAAACTAAATTGGCGAATAATGAGTAATACTAAACCGATAACTCCCGCAATAATGGTTCCATAGACAAGGGGGTCTCCCCATCCTAAATCACCCGCTGAACTGAATCCGTATAATAGTCCACCAAATCCTACACTAGATAATAGCAATGATAGCACATCCAGTTTAATTCTATTCTGCGGTGTAAAATTCTTCAGACGAAGTGCAGCATATACCAGAGAGAAAATTGAGAATGGTAATACGATATTGAATAACATTCTCCAACTATAATGCTCCACAATAAAGCCTGATAGTGTTGGACCTAATGCAGGAGCAACTATCATGACAAGCCCAAAGATACCCATCACCTGACCACGCTTCTCAATTGGAAATGCGACAAGCATGACATTCATTAATAGTGGCATCATAATTGCTGAACCTGCAGCTTGAATCATCCTTGCTGTAAGCAGAATACCAAACGTTGGTGATATGCTTGCTAATAACGTACCAGCAGTAAAAAGTCCCATTGCTGTCAAGAAGATACCACGGTTGGTAAATCGTTGAATGAAGAATGCACTTGCAGGTATGAGAATACCATTGATAAGCATATAACCTGTTGCCAACCATTGCACCTTTGCTGGGCTAACTTTAAACTCGTTCATAATAGATGGTAATGCGACATTGAGAAATGTTTCATTAAGTATAGCGACAAAAGCACCAATAAATAAAATAGCTATTACACCATAAGGTGCTTTTTGTTCTTGTTGTGTTATAGACATATTTCTAACCTACTTTCCGTGTTCAAATTGAAGCACTTAAGTATTTTATACTGACAGTACAAATTTTGCAATGATTATAGCTGGTATACCTATAATTTGTTGATATAACAACGTGTTTCGTGTTAAATATAACTATACTCTTGTTCTAATTAGGTGGTTATAGGTTTATGAATAAAAGAGAAAATGGAATAGTTAGTGCAGCGCAAAAGTTGTTTATTGAAAAAGGATATCATGCAACATCCATACAAGATATTATCGATCATGCTGGAGTTTCCAAAGGAACATTCTATAATTATTTTGCCTCAAAAGTGGATTGTTTACTTGCTATTCTAGAATCAGTACATACAATAGGTGAACAGAAGAGACTGGAGCTGGCGCTTTCAAAAGATAAGCATGATGAAGAAGTGTTTATTCAACAAATTATAGTTCGTTCTAAGATGAATCAAGAGCATGATATGCTTATTTTATTTGATATGATTATGCACTTAGATGAGCCTAAAATTAAGGAGTTTTTGGATAAGCAGTATCAGTATGAGTTACAGTGGATATCAAGAAGATTGTGTGAAATTTATACCCCAGCGATCCGGGAGCAATCGGTAGATTATGCTGTAATGTTACTCGGATCCATTCACCATTTTATGCATGTGTGGAAGCTGACAACCGTTGAAGAGATAGATTTGGAAAAAGTGATTCGGTTTATTTTGAAGCGGATGAAACCAATGATCCATGAACAAATACAGACAGGGGAAAAGTTTTTTTCTATCGATTGGTTTGAAATGGAAAAAGACACGATAGATCCTGAACAACTGCTAGCTTCTATTGTTGAG
>NZ_AEWH01000030.1 GCF_000190475.1 Ornithinibacillus scapharcae TW25 | reverse complement strand
ACGTACACACTAGCCATTTTAAAAAGCTTATATTTCTAAATGACATATGCTCTTTTGGAATTTCATTTGGTTACTAACCTAACTAGTTTTTATTTGAATTATTTGCTTTCTCAAATTCTTCAATTTGATTTAATCTTGTTCCTTGAATGCCAAGTAAATTACTTATAAATTCCGGTAGAAAACTCTTAGATTTATAATTAACATTAATATTCCTTATAGATGATATTTCTTCCAAAGATGAATTTACATATGGTGAAAAGCGTTTCTCTAGTAATTCTAATAATGTATTATTCTTTAATTCTTCAGGGGACGTGAACTGAACAAGATCTTCATTATTAATATATTTTCGAACCAATGTTGTCATATAGCTTTGCTTTAAAGAATAAGCTCGTTGCATTGCTGGTATTTCACTAAAGGGTTGAGTACGTAAAGAACTTTTATTAGCTCCTTTTGTACAAGCACCCAAATAATTAGTATCAGCTTCAGATAATTCGTGGGCTAAACCTAGTCGAATTTTATTTATAATTGTCTGCCAATCTTGTTTAATTACCTCTAAGTCTTCTTCAGTATAAGTATGCAAAATAGACTTTATCACTTTATAGTCTGCTCTCTTAATCTCTGGAATCCATTCATAGAACATAATCAAGAGTTTTTCATTTTTCTTCCAAAAACTAGAACTATTGAACGAGTTATGTACTTCTTTGTGATAATTAATTATATTTAGAACAAGTCTTTCCTTAGCAGAAAGAATTCCATTTTTATTCTTCTTAATCGGTGTAACTTTTAGCTCAATTCCTAGTTCAGTGAAATCAGCCTCACTTTTTGAATTAATCTCATATCCAAAGAAGCTTTCTTCTACTATCTGACCTAGTCCACCCTTTGCTCTATCATTTTCAATCCTTCCACTTTTATCTATTTCACCAAAAGTTTTTCCTTCTGCTTGTTTTGATTTATATAATAGTTCTTCAGGTGTTTTATATATCATATTTGTAACCCCTTTCTATATTCTATATTAACATAAAGAGCTGATACTTCTGTATCAGCTCTTTAATAATTCTAATTGTATTAATTCAGATTCATTTGTCATCTTTGATATATTCTCAATTTCTTCTATACGTCTACCCATAATCTCAATAAGATCAACTACTAATGCATTTCCCATACAGAAGTATCTCATTCTATCTGTCATTCCTTCAGTCCAATTATCATTGAAGCCGTTTAGTCTTTCGCATTCAATTGGGGTAAGGAATCTTTTTCTTCCATTTACTTCGACTATATGGGTACTTCTATTAACAGATCCCTCACTAGTAAGCATAGTTCTACCAGGTTTATCCAATAAATCTGTAGGTGACATTCCACCTTCAGAGAAATAGTATTTATGACCATCAGCAGTAGTTCTCTCTACCTTTTTAGCCCCACGCAGATAATCAAATTTGTCTTCAATTTCTTTAGTCAAATAGAACTTATCAGCAACCTCAGCTTCATCAATTAAAATATCACCTAGGGGCGTTGGTTCCATTGAAATCGGTTCTGTATGTGCTGTAAATACACTTCCATTTCTCATAATACCTGCTGTATGAAAATCAAAAGAAAAGTTATCAGAGATGTCAACTCTATCAATTGGTAAAATATCTTGAGAAATGCGTCCTTTATAAGGCTCACCTTTAACAGGAAAAGCTTTTGCAAAGAATCCTTCATTAAAAACAATTTCTTTAGAATCTATCTTCATTTGTTCTTTCCCGAAGAAAACATCATTTTTATATGCAAATATAAATACTCTCCTTCTTCTTTGTGCAAAACCATAATCCGCAGCATTGATAACACGCCACTCCACGGTATAATCCAAGTTACGGAATGTTGCTAACATTACCGCAAAGTCTCTACCACGCTGTTTAGATGGTGATTTTAATAATCTATCAACATTTTCTAACAATACATACTTAGGATGGGAACTTTTTAGTACTCTTTCAATCTCCCAAAATAATACACCTTTTTTCCCCTGAATACCCTTTTCACCAGAAAGTGACCTAGCTACAGAATAATCTTGGCATGGAAAACCACCTACTACTAAGTCTGGCCTCATACTCTGAAAGAGGTCATCTGGAACTATAGCAATATCTTCGTTACTATGGATTCCACTAGTGAAGTTACGAGTATAACAATCAAAAGCATCTTGAGCTTTTCTTGCTGGTTCCCACTGGTTGGCCCATACAACCTCATATAGTTGTTTATTGGCTTTCTCTAACCCTAGTCTAAAACCACCTACACCAGCAAACAACTCAATTACTCGTATTGTTTTTTTGCCTTCCATACACGAACATCCTTTCGCCTTTTCTTCCATTATATCTTATTTTTATCAAAAGATCAAGATCTTTGCTTTAATTTTACTTAAATAATCTATTAGGAGATATACCAATACTAAATTATTATTTTACCATATAAAATCAAAGTATTTCTATGGAATATAATAACTACTTGTAAGAAAAAATTAAAAGAATAGAGGGTAAGAAATCCTACTTTGGGTGGATTACTTACCCTCTATTCTGGAAATAGGTTATTCATAACTTTGCAATATAATCTTTAATTATTTTAGTATGTTTACTCCTAACTCCTTTATTGGCATTCTTTAGAATATCGAGATTTGGTTCTAAAACTTTCACATCCCATTCTTTTTCACCTTCTGGATCTAGACCTATAACTAATATTGGAACTGTTATCGATAGCTTGGCAGAAGGTAGTTCTTTACAAGTCTTCTCAAAGTTTGAAACACCACTATCAATCCTTTTTCCTAATTTGTCTAGTGGTACAATTAATATACAAATATCAGCATAATCATAAGCATAAGAAAGTTGGAATTTGAAATAATCTCTATATGAACTAGCAACATTCCCAAACTCGACCTCAATTAGTATTTTGATTGTCTCCTCACCGACTTTAAATTCCTTTTTAAAGTCACCTCTCAATTCATCTTTAAAATCTTTAGGTGTTGTAAGAGGTTCTTCTACCCAATTAAAATTTTGAAACCTCTGTCTAAAATATGAGTTAATAAGCTGTTGAATTATATCTTTGTTTGGTTGTTTTGA
>NZ_AEWH01000031.1 GCF_000190475.1 Ornithinibacillus scapharcae TW25 | reverse complement strand
TGTAAGAATAGGTTTGTAGTTTCACTATATCAACACCTTTCAACTAATAATCTAATTAAAAGCATTTTCGAATCCTCACTTTTAAATATATTCATAGTTTATAGAAATTTTAATTTTAGGCTACCATGATTTTAACTCCATTTCAAAACTAATCTCTTAATTATTAAAGACAATATTATTCTTTAATAAATTTAATTATTATATTAGTAATTACTAATTAAAAAAATTGAATAATGTTCAAATTATATTTCATTTGTTTTATCTAAGTTATCTGTTAAACTTGCAGCAAGTCATTAATATAAAAAAGGAGGCCACCCCATGAACCTAGGCGCATTCTCCATCAGTCTTAACGTCAAAGACATCCACAAATCCAAAGAATTTTATGAAGCCCTTGGATTTGAGACATTAGGCGGAGACATTAACCAAAACTGGCTCATACTGAAAAACGGAACAACTGTAATTGGTCTTTTCCAAGGTATGTTTGAGAAAAACATACTTACCTTCAATCCCGGCTGGAATCAAAATGCCGAGAATCTTGAATCATTCACAGATGTTCGAGAGATTCAAAAAGAACTTCGTGATAAAGGAATAACATTTATTACAGAAGCTGATGAAACTACTGAAGGTCCGGGACACTTTACTATTGTAGATCCAGATGGTAACCCGATTCTTTTTGATCAGCATAGATAATACGTACTGGGATATCCTTATCCTTTCATAATTTAAATGAAGTAATCGCCTATAATCTGTAGCGATTACTTCTTTGTTTATCAAGACTTTTATTGCTATTGTCATTAACCACTTGAAACCCTCCCCCACTCTGCTAGACTAGGACTATAAAAGTAAAGGAGGTACACCATGCTAACTATACAAGATCATTTGGACAGAACCATCACCCTTTCCCACCCACCAAAACGCATCATCTCCCTTGTCCCTGCAATCACAGAAACCATGTATCACCTAGGTCTAGAGAACGAAATCATTGGCCGTACAAGATTCTGTATCCATCCTCAAGACAAAGTCAGCAAGGCAATGAATATTGGTGGGACAAAAGAAATCAAGCTTGATCGTATCCTTGAACTAAAGCCAGACCTCATCATCGCTGAAAAAGAAGAAAACACGAGGGAAATAGTCGAAACATTAGAACAGCATTATCCCGTGTTTGTCTTTGAGGTAAAAAAAATCACAGATGTGTATCGGATGATTTATGATGTTGGACAACTGACTAGTAGAGAAGAAAAATCTCTTAATCTAGTACAAGAAATCAAAGTTGCGTTTCAAACACTTCCTAACGTTAACAGTAAACGTGCAGCATATGTCATTTGGAAGAAACCATATATGGTAGTTGGAGGAGATACTTATATCCAGTCTCTGTTGGAGAACATTGGTTTTATCAATCCTTTCATATTATCTGAAGGGAGATATCCAGTGGTCACAGAGGAGGATTTACTAGAAGCAAATCTGGACTACATCCTTTTAGCGACCGAGCCGTATCCATTTCGAGACCAGCATTTGGAAGAGTTTCAGGAGATGTTACCAAATGTAAAACCTAAGATCGTTGATGGAGAAATGTTCTGGTATGGGGCTAGAATGTTAAAAGCAGCAGATTACTTTCGTAGGGTGTTTGGTACACTGGTAGATTAATCATGTACGCAGCAACGCCAAACATTGCTCCTATTTAGCTGAATAACACTGAGTTTTCGCCGAACAAAGCTAATTATCGCCGAAGTTTTTGGAAAACCGACCGAATCATAAAGAATATTCGCCGAACAATGCGTTTACTAGTTCAATTTAAGTATTTATACCCTTTCGTGGTAAACTATACATACTAATAATATCTGGAGGAATATGGATGGAAATCTCCTTAACCGAATGGAAACAACTAGTCGAAAACAAGCTAAAGAAAAAAGTACTTATAAAAATGATATGGACGGAACAAGAAAAGATCACATTATTTATTACGCCAAATATGAAAATCAATTCATTTATCCATGACGAAAAAGAAGGTTACCTATTCTATGATATCGATGGGAAACTCGTTAATTATACCATTCCTAGTATTTTAACAGAGAAGGATATCGTGGATGGTAAAGTTTCTCTCAGCAATCAGCTAAAAATCAATGGTCAGACAATTTCTAAGGATGATTTAAAAGCCTGAGGGTGTGTTCATGAATTATAGTGAATATAATAGTCCAGAAAATTGGATAGGCGGGTATTATGAATTATCTATTGAATTTCACCCTTGTGGAGATGATCAGCGGATAAATAAAGCGCTACGTTCATTAGATAAGAGTCCGTTTTTTACTGGTTTATGGAGGGAACGAACGGATTATCAACAGTCCCCTGCTTCTTTGCCAATCATAATCGAAGAAAATAGTGTCAGTCCATTTTACGGAGCCTTACATATCTCAGATGGAAAATTACTACCTTGTTGTATCTCTGTGATTCGGGTTCCTGAAGAATCTGACTGGCTTGATATCTCCATTCCACTAGCTTCATTGGAGCTATTTTATCCATTTAACTATCCGTTAACAAAAGAGTTAAACCCTTGGCTTTCTCAAGTTGACGAACTATTGATTAACTTAGCCGAAACAATATTTGCACAGTCTCCATTCGACTTAGCGTTTGTCGGAGAAGAAATTACAGGGGCTACAGACCAAGAATCTATTACAAGTGACTTCGTAGAAAAGTGTATTACGATATTACCTAAACAGCTTCAAGAGAAACTCCAATTACAATCTAACTCTAAATTGCTATCTAACGAATTAAAATTATTCTACTAATACAAGTAAAAAGAAGTAATAGTGAACTGCACCCCAAATTTTAGATAGTGTCTAAAATTTGGGGTGCAGTTCATAGCTACAATTTCGCCATTACTTCTTTTTCTATTAACTATTACTTAATTAAATTTGTAAGATTCTGTGTTGCCTTATTCGTATCCTGTATTAATTGTGCAAGCTGTTCCTTATTCGTTGTATGAGATTGAACAGATGCGGACACCTCTTCTAGTGATGCAGTTGCTTCCTCTAATATCGTAGCAAATTCATTTACAGCACCTTCAATAGCACCTGTTTCTTGGTCGATATTTTTGGCAACATTCTCAAAGGACTGGACTTCGTTTTTCAGATGAAGGATAGAATCCTGAATAGATTCGAAAATAGACTGATTACGCTTTGTACCTTCTATGTTTTCATCCATCTTACTTGCGACCACATTCATTTGGTCTTGTGTTTCTACGTTGTTTTCATGCACTTGATTTAACGTTTTAGAAATTTGAACGGCAGTGTTATCTGTCGTTTCTGCTAATTTACGAATTTCCTCAGCAACAACGGAAAAACCTTTCCCTGCTTCACCAGCTCTAGCTGCTTCTATCGATGCATTCAAGGCAAGTAAATTCGTTTGGGAGGTAATTTCTTGAATCGCTTCAATATAAGTAAGCGATGATTCGATATTTTGACTTAGCTGTCTCATATTTTCTTCTGTTGATTGGATAAATTGTTTGAACTCATCCATTTGATCACTTAGCACTTGAGACTGAGAGCGCCCTTCGTTAATCTCGCCTGTCATTTGTGTTGTATAATCACTAATCTGATTGACACTAACATTCATAGAAGCTACTTCGTTGGTTGTTCTTTCAACCGCTTCCATAATAGAGCTAATCGTATCGCCTTGTGATTGTGTTCCAGACGCTACTTCTTGTAAGGCTTCATTAATTTCATTAAATGTACTCTTCTCTGTTTCAGATTGTTCTTCAATCTTAAGCATGTTTTGCGCGATAACTTCTGAGTTTTCAGCTAGAACTGTACGTTGTTTAGATTCGGCTTCTAATTTTTCTGCCATGGATTGTGATACAGAACCAAGATTTTTTTCAACATTACTCATAATTCTTTGCTGTAGAAAAAGCACTAGAATTGCTAATGAAAATAGCATCATATACGTAGCGATATCAGAAGAGTAAATTTCTCCATTAAATGTAAAAGCAATAATTAATAAAGCTAAACTACTCAATGTACCTATTGCATAGAGAACAAGGTTCATATATAGTGCAGAACAAATTAATAAGAAGTATAACAGCGATAGATTATTTTCTGATGGACTCACTAATATAATCGCTCCAAGTATTAGAACCAATCCAATTATTGCTAGGTACCCAATTAATTTTGTTAGACGCTTTGTTTTATGTAAGAAGCCAATGACAGCACATAGGATTCCCCCACCGATAGCAATCGTTAATATTAGCTGTAAAGATTTGTCCAAACTTATCTCGACAATAGTTCCCAACGTAACCGCGATGATTAACATCGTTAGGATGACCCTATTTTTCTTTCTTAACGTTTCGTTGTTTAATTCTTCGATTGACATACATATTCTCCTTTATTTTAGTTCATGACTAAATACCTATTTTACCAAACATATCCAAGAATAGTCTTGTAATTTAGTTAATTCTCCCTACTTTTTCATTAAAATAGTGATGCTTTACTAGGTAGAATAAGAATTTATTAGTTCTAATTACCTAAATGGAACGTAGGGACAGGTTCCATTTCCTACAATCCAATTTTACTGAATTAATGGTAGTAATAGATGAAATATTTCCTATTAGACTTATTTATGTCTTCTCACTTCCTCTGCAATAGGTTGTTGGTTGTCCAGTTTCATATAAACCTAACTTTTAGTAGTCATGTAATTAGTTGTTATTACGATATATTTTCCAACAATCTTCAATTGCCAAGGAGAAATCTGGGACAAGGTACCTGTCCTCATGTACCACGAAAAAAATGTAGCGAACTTTGATAAGTTATAGTAAAATATCCCTATCCAATTTGATAACAGCTGAATAAGCCTTCTGGGTTAAGATGGTATTGTGCTTTACCTGCCCATGTTGGTACCTGTTAGTTAATTGTTCAATCGCCTAGATGGCGGTTTTTTTTTGAATTATTGTAAGGAGGAAAGAGTACTATTTTTAACTAGCATAACAATTGAAAGGGGAAAATTATGAAAAATTACTTTAACAAATTAAGATTCGGTACAAAAGTAAATCTATTAGTCATATCCATATTACTTGGATTTTCTATCATTCTAGCTTTTGTTGTTCAAGGTCAAATTAGAGCTGGAATTGAGGAATCTGCCCGTGCAAAGGCATTAACGGACTTAGAATTAGGGTATAACTATTTGGATGAACGTTATCCAGGGGAATGGAATGTCCAGGGAGACATATTATTTAAAGGTGAAACAAACATTAATGAAAACGAAGAGCTAGTTGATAGTATTGGAGATATGATTAATGGAACAGTAACGATTTTCCTCAATGACACACGTGTCATGACGAATGTAGTAGATAATGGTGAGCGAGCAATCGGCACCCAAGCATCGGAAGAAGTTATTGAAACAGTAATCACTAATGAAGAAATCTATACAGGAGAAGCAACAGTTGTTGGTACAGAATATCAAACTGCTTATCAGCCCATTTACGATTCCAATGATAACGTAATCGGCATGTGGTATGTTGGTGCTTCACAGGAATTTATCGACGAAACCATTTCTAGCACAATGAAAACATTCCTTATCACACTTATTCTAGTAATTATTGTCGCAACAGCAATTGTAATTTGGTTTACTCGTCGTGTTAAAAAACGCTTGTCCATGGTTACTGAGGCGCTTGAACTTGCTGGACAAGGAGATTTTACTTCATCTATTACAGATCATGTGAAGGATGAAATCGGACAGTTAACGACTAGTTTCAATCACATGAAAGATAACTTAATCGGATTACTACAGCAGGTGGCAGACACCTCTAATCAGGTAGCAGCATCATCTGAACAGCTTACTGCGAGTGCGGAGGAAACTAGTAAAGCTACCACACAAATTTCTGAGTCTATTCAAGAGGTTGCTGCTGGTACGGATAAACAAGTAGAGAGTGCCAATACAGGAAGTATGATTGCAAGTGATATTTCAAAAGGTATTGAACATATTAGTAGTAACATCCAATCTGTTAGTGATTCCTCTGCTACAACGTCTAGTAAAGCGCAACTAGGTACAGAAGTGATTCATAAAACTATCAATCAAATGAATTCTATTCAAGAAAAAACAAACTCTACTGCCGAGATTGTTAGAAAGCTTGGTACTAAATCTGATAAAATTGGTGAAATTGTTTCCCTGATTACCGGTGTTGCTGAACAAACAAATCTATTAGCGTTAAACGCAGCTATTGAGGCTGCAAGAGCCGGTGAACACGGAAAAGGCTTTGCAGTAGTTGCTGATGAAGTACGCAAATTAGCTGAGCAATCTGCAAACTCAGCGAATCAAATAAGCGAAATGATAGTAGACATTCAAACAGATATTACTCATTCAGTTAAATCAATGGCTGAAGGTCAAGAAGCTGTAGAAATTGGAAAGGATTTCGTTAATCAAGCAGGATCTTCATTTGATGATATCCGAGAAGCAGTTACGGAAGTATCGAAACAAATTGAGGAAGTATCAGCCGCTATTCAACAAATTAGCTCTAGTACAGTATCCATGGTCACTTCCATCGATGATACTGCCCAAATTGCACAAGATGCTGCAGCCTACACACAAAACGTGGCTGCCTCAGCAGAAGAACAAAACGCAACCATGCAGGAAATCAGCGCCGCAGCAAGTGTTCTTTCCAAAATGGCCGAAGACCTCCTAGAATCAGTAAACACATTCAAACTCTAAAGTGGGAAATGTGGACAGGTACATTGTCCTAAATCAGGTATTCCATTATCAAGGAGTTTAGCTGAGATATACAACAAGAAAAATAACGGAAGTAAATCGTCCCATCACTAGGGTTGCGATTGCTTCTTTTTTTTTGCACAATTTCTCCTGTTCCCTCTACCAACTTTGGAACAGGGAACCTGTCCCCATGTACACTTCCAAAATAAATAGTTTAGTGTTAAACTATATTTGTAGGTAGTTTAGCATTAAACCATTTTAGAGGAGATGACTTCTATGGGGAAATTACAAGATAAGGTTGTAATTATCACTGGTGGTGCTGGTGGCATTGGTAGTGGAATGGCTATGGCAATGGTAAAAGAAGGTGCTATTGTGACGATTGTCGACCTTAATGAAGAAACAGGTAGAGAAATGGAAAAAGAGCTTCAGCAACATTCACCAAAGTCCATGTATTTGCAGGCAAATTTACTAGACCGTGAAAATCTAGGGCAAATTATTACTACTGTAGTTGAAAAATACGGTAAGCTCGATGTATTGGTCAATAATGCACATGCTTCCAAACAAAAACTTATGGAAGACACAACACAGGAAGACTTGGACTTATCATTTGGTACCGGATTTTATCCTACTTTTTATTTAATGAAAGCTGCCCTTCCTTACTTAAAAGAAACAAAAGGTAATGTGATTAACTTCGCATCTGGTGCTGGATTAGCTGGGCATACGACCCAAGGTGCTTACGCTGCTGCAAAAGAAGCAATTCGTGGTATATCTCGAGTTGCCGCAAACGAGTGGGGTAAATTTGGGATAAATGTAAACTTAATTAGTCCAATTGCTAATTCACCTGGTGTTGAAGCATGGGCAAAAGCACAACCAGAGTATTACGAAGCAGTTAGAAGCAAAATTCCACTTGGTCGTTTTGGTGATGTGGAAAATGATATCGGCCGGGTAGCTGTATTTCTTGCTTCCAGTGACTCACAGTATATCACTGGTCAAACTATCATGGTTGATGGTGGTTCGATCATGCTTCACTAGTACTCAGTATTGGAGGCTACTCTTGGAACAAACAAATATTTTTAAACTAATTCATGCGATTGAAAAAATGAACAACCATAACATCATTCAATTTACGAAGGAATTCCCGTATCCACTAGGAATTTCTCCGATTCTTGTTTTGAGTGAGTTACATCATAAAGGTCCACAAAAACAAGTTGAATTGGCAGAAACGATTGGATACACAAAAGGTGCGATGACGAACATTGCAAATAAGCTCGAAAATTTAAAGCTAGTAAACCGTGTGGATGATGAACACGATAAACGAGCAAATTATTTATCCATTACAACCGAAGGAGAAAAGGCACTACAAACAGCACAAAAAATCGGTGAAAAAGTTTTTGTAGAGTTGTTTAAAGTGTTAACTGAAGACGAAATCAATCAGTATTTAACGATTCAAGAGAAACTAATTAACGGAATTCAAAAAAAGATTCTAATTAGGAGAGATTCATATGACAAGACTTCATGACAAAGTAGCAATTATCACTGGTGGAGCTCGAGGTATGGGTGCATCACATGCTCGTCGCTTCGTAAGTGAAGGTGCAAAAGTAGTAATCGCTGACATTTTAGAAGAAGAAGGACAAGCCTTAGCGAAAGAGCTTGGTGATCATGCTAAATTTGTAAAGCTTGATGTAACTAAAGGTAATAACTGGGAAGAAGTAGTTGTACAAGCTGAAGAAGCATTTGGGCCAGTAAACGTGTTGGTTAATAATGCAGGGATTAGCATGAATAAATCTATCGAGGAAATTACAGAGGAAGAATATCGCAGAATCTTAGATATTAACCAAGTATCTGTATTCTTAGGAATGAAAGCTGTTATTCCTTCTATGAAAAAAGCTAACGGTGGTTCTGTTGTAAACATTTCTTCCATTAATGGCCTTGTCGGTGGCGCAATTGGCTATACTGACACGAAGTTTGCCGTAAGAGGAATGACAAAAGCAGCCGCTTTAGGTTTAGCACATTATGGAATTCGTGTAAACTCTGTACACCCAGGTGTCATTGAAACACCTATGATTGTACAAGAAGATGCTAAAGAAGCAATTCAAGAATTCGCTAAGTTCATCCCTAATAAACGTGTTGCAAAACCAGAAGAGGTTTCTAATTTAGTACTGTATCTGGCATCAGACGAATCTAGCTACAGCACTGGTGCTGAATTTGTTGTTGATGGCGGATTAACAGCTCAATAATTTATCTTCCAGGTAGTGAGGTCTTATCCCCCCCACTACCTTTTTAAATCCCTAAGCAAGCCTATCCCCGAAATGGACTATTCAGTGAGAGAATCGTGATGAGATGTTCATTTAGTTCTGTTGCTGGTGTATTATATTCCTGTCGATGCCATTCTAACAGTAATCCTAAAATGGCATTCGTTTGATAGCTAAGCAGGTATTCAGTTTGTGCTGAGTACGTTGAATCCAGTAAACTCTGGGCTAATGATTCCTTCATAAAAGAACGAACGGTATCGAACAACAAATAATAGTACATCAATGGAATTCGCTTATCGAAAACAATTTGATAAAAATCCTGATATTTCTTCACATGATGGAAAATCTGTATCATCCCAGACTTAATATTTTCTATTTTAAACCCTGTCTTCCGATACGGTTCCTCATACGCCTTCCTAAAATCCTCCACAATTACTTCTAGATAACGTCTAAACACCTCATGTACGTCTTTGTAATGAGAATAAAACGTCCCTCTATTAATTTTTGCTAATCGACATAACTCTGCGACAGTAATAGATTCTAATGGCTTCTGCTTCAGAAGCTCTAGTAAAGCATGACGCAAGCTTTCCTGTGTTTTTACTACTCGTAGATCATGTTTCAAAATTTTGTCACCTCATTATTCAACACTTTTAGTTAAACCTGTTGTTTACGCTACAGTTTTCAAAAATCCGTCGTTTGTATTTCTAAATTTTGCGGGATATAATTTTATTGTACACATGTTCATTATATTTTCTCAAATTTTAGGAGGAACGTAGAATGAGATTACAAGACAAAGTAGCAGTTGTAACAGGTGCAGCATCTGGTATGGGAAAAGCTATCGCAGAGCTTTATGCTAGTGAAGGTGCAAAAGTAATCGTTGCTGACCTTAATATTGAAGGTGCACAAGAAGTTGTAAGCGGAATCACGGAAAAAGGTGGCGTCGCTAAAGCTGTTCAAGTTAACGTGGCAAAACAAGAGGATATCGATAACATGATTGATACAGCAGTTAGCGAATATGGAACATTAGATATTCTAGTAAATAACGCAGGTATCATGGACGGTTTTGAACCAGTTGCAGATATTCTAGACGAGCGTTGGGATTTAATTTTTGATATTAATACAAAAGGTGTTATGCGTGCAATGCGTAAAGCAATTCCTATTTTCCTTGAAAAAGGTAAAGGAAACATCATTAATACCGCTTCTACGGGTGGTTTAAATGGTGCACATGCTGGTGCAACATACGGTGCATCAAAGCATGCTGTTATTGGTTTAACGAAAAACACTGGTTACATGTATGCACAAAAAGGCATCCGTTGCAATGCTATTGCCCCTGGTGCTGTAGCTACAAACATCTCTGCATCCATGAAGAACATTAACCAATTTGGAATGGAACGTACAAAACCTGTCCAAGGGGTTATCCCTCGTGTAGGTAATCCTGAGGAAATCGCTCAAGTTGCATTATTCCTAGCATCTGACGAATCTAGCTTTGTAAATGGTACAGTTGTAACGGCTGATGGTGGTTGGACAGCGGCGTTCTAATAGAAATTTTCTTGATTAAGAGGCATCCCGGTTAGGGCTGCTTCTTTTTAATTTGTTTGCTAATATAAAGTCACAAAGGGGGATACTAAACATACAGACTAAAGGAATACCTTTTAACTTCTATCATAATCAGAATTTACTAATCTGGGACAAGGAACCTGTCCCCTTGTCCCACTAAAGGGTGATTACCATTCACACAGAATTTGTATTAATGAGTATAGTTATTGTTATTTCCCTTGGGATATTTTCACAATGGCTGGCATGGAGAATTCAGTGGCCATCCATCGTTATTATGTCAGTCGCTGGGTTACTAATTGGACCGATAATCGGTTTAATAAATCCACAGGAAGCACTCGGAGATCTTTATAGTCCGATTATTTCGCTTGCGGTAGCCTTAATTTTATTTGAGGGTAGTACAAGCCTGGATGTTCGGGAGTTAAAAGGGATTTCTAAGTCTGTATCTCGAATTGTTACTATCGGTACTTTTATAGCCTGGATTAGTGGTTCCCTTGCTGCCCATTTTATTGCAGGACTTAGTCTAGAAATAGCATTTATCATTGGAGGACTATTCGTTGTAACAGGACCTACAGTAATCATCCCATTACTTAGACAGGCGAAATTAACTTCTCGGGTTTCCTCTGTATTAAAATGGGAAGGGATTATTGTGGATCCCATCGGGCCGTTACTAGCGCTATTTGCTTATGAGATAATAAAAATTACTTCTCTTGAATCATTTAGTTATCATGATTTTATTCCTTTTTTCGGGGATGCACTTTTAGCGGTTATAGTTGGAATTGTTATTGGGATAATCGTGAGTTTTCTTGCGGGCAAAGGTTGGTTTCCTGAATATCTAAAATCCCCTATCACCTTCTGTTTCGTATTAATTTGTTTTACTATCGGGGAATCGATCATGCATGAAACTGGTATGCTGGCTGTAACTGTAATGGGATTAACATTGGCAAGAACAAAGAAATATGTTCATTCGATTAGTGGTATTACTCACTTCATGGAGAACATTTCCGTTATGCTAACATCAACGGTCTTTATCCTACTTACTGCATCCCTCACTCGAGAGACTATTTTGGAAATCTTCACATGGCCAATTTTAGCATTTGTTCTAGTGATGTTATTTGTTGTACGTCCTTTATCTATTTGGGTTTCAACCATTGGTACGGAAATGACGGTAAAGGAACGAACACTTGTTGGCTGGATTGCGCCAAGAGGTATCGTAGCACTAACCGTTTCTGGTTACTTTGCCGGACTACTCTTGGAAGATGGGTATCCGAATGCAACGGTATTAACGTCCCTTACGTTAGCACTTGTATTTATTACCGTATGTGCACATGGATTCTCAATAGGTCCAATCGCCAAAAAACTAGGATTAGCCAATACCGAATCTACCGGCGTTGTGATGGTAGGTGCAAGTAGTTTTTCTATTGCCCTCGCAAAACATTTGAAAGAAATGGGTACACCAGTCCTAATTACAGACACTTCTAACTCTCGATTGGATGAGGCTAATCGATTAGGGATTGCAACCTATAACGGAGAGATTTTATCGGAACAAAGTGAATTTGATATTGACATGACACCATATGATATCATTTTATCCATGACGGGAGACGCAGCATATAATGCGTTAGTATGCCAGTCTTATATTCCGGAATTTGGTTACAAAAATATTTTTGCTTTACCAAACAAAACTCAAAAAGCGCAGGATAATGAAATTCCACATTCGATAAAAGCAAACCTATTATTTGGAAAAGAAGATACCTTTACCGAATTAAATAAAAAAATCAATATCGGTTATACAATAAAGAATTTCGAAATACATGAGAAAAAGACAGTCCAAAAAGATGAATTGTCTATTAATGGCTCACCACTATGTATTAAAAAGAAAAACGGCAACATCGTATTTGTTACCTTTAAAGAAAAGCTTAACTTAGATGTTGGCGATCAACTTATTGCCTTAGTGCTGAAGGAGTAGTCCTTCAGCTTTTTGTGTTTATGCATTTCTTTTAATAGTTCAAACTACTTTTCATTTATAACAATCGATAATTTATAATTGGCATAATGGTTTAAGGCTTCCAAAAAGTCATTAAGTTTTTCATTAGAAGGAAATCTGCATTCAAGAAGATAACAACCATCTCCACTAATTTTATAATGATGAATAATATATTGTTCTTGTGATTTAAGGAATGACAGATATGGTTGATGATTAGTGCTCTGCGTGATGATGGTAATAAATGCATGGACAAACAACCCCAATTTAGCCGGATTAATCTTTATAGCATAACCCTCAATGATTCCTTGATCTTCTAATTTCGCAACTCTCGCTGAAACTGCAGGACCGGTCAAATGAACCTTCTCACCCAATTCTTTCATGGTGAGCCTACTGTTCTTGGAGAGTTCTTCTAGTATATTTTTATCCGTATTGTCTAACATTTTCTGCACTCCTTTCATAAATAAAGTAAAACACCAAAAACACTTTATTTCTTCTATGTATCCGTTCATTGGTCATAGTATAAAATATACATGGTACAAGGAAACTTTTAAAGAAAAGGAGATTATCAAGATGAATATACATCACATTCGTAATGCAACATTAGTTGTAGAATATGCAGGGAAAAAGTTTTTAATTGATCCAATGTTAGCAGAAAAGGGAGCTTACCCACCTTTCCCAAATGCACCTAGAGAAGATCAGTATAACCCTTTAGTAGATTTACCAACAACAATAGAAAGTATCATCCAAGGAATAGATGCAGTTATCGTGACTCATTTGCATTATGACCATTGGGATGAGGCTGCTGTCAAAGCACTCCCAAAAAATATTAAACTATTTTCTCAAAACGAAGAGGACGCTACAGAAATCCGTAAAGCCGGATTTCAAAATGTAGAAGTTTTACAAGAAGATACTGTTTTTGAAGGTATCCAATTGATTAAAACCAAAGGTGAACACGGACGAGGTGAAATCCTAAAATTGGCCGGGCTAGTATGTGGTATTGTCTTCAAACATTCTTCAGAGCAAACTTTATATGTAGCAGGAGACACGGTGTGGTATGATGCCGTTCAAGAAGTAATCAACTTACACCAACCAGAAGTTATCGTTGTCAATGCGGGAGATAATCAATTTAACCAAGGCGGTTCATTAGTAATGGGCAAAGACGATGTCTATGAAGTTTATCGAGCTGCTCCTAATGCCAAAATTATTGCTGTCCACATGGAAGCTGTCAACCATTGGACATTATCCAAAGAAGAATTGAAAAGCTTTGCTAATAAAAAAGGTATGTCCGATAATGTTTTAGTACCAAATGATGGTGAATCCTACCCGTTCTAGAAAATAAGCAGACAAAAGAAGTAAAACTTTTGTCTGCTTTTTAATTTTGGAATACTGAATAACTTTTTCTATCCTTATGAACACATTAATAATTTCCTCTTTCATCAAAACTCTAATAATGATACTATTTAAATAGATTTTTAAATTTTACGGAAAGAGTGATTTTTGTGACAACAACCACAAATGATAGAGTAATAAGTAAAGAAGTAGTAATTAACGCACCATTAAGCTTAGTTTGGTACGCTTGGACAATCTCCGAAAGAGTGTCTGAATGGTTTGCACCTGAAACTGTAGTAGAAGCTAAGGAAGGTGGCGCTTACGAACTTTATTTCATACCTGGAAATAAAACTGGTATGAATACGAAGGGTTGTAAGATAACAAAGCTTATACCTGAGAAAGAACTACATTTCACATGGAAAGGCCCAGACCAGTTCGAAACATTAATGAACAATAATGATGAACTGACAACTGTAAAAGTGAGTCTTGTATCGATCAATGAAAATTCTACAAAGGTCGTGGTTGAACATAGTGGATTTAAGGGTGCAGAGGAATGGGATGAGGCAATTAAGTGGCATCAAATGGCCTGGTCAGGGGTTCTTGATAGTTTAAAATCTGCTTTAGAAAAAGGTGAAGGCAATTTATGTTGTCAACCTTAAATTATGAAACTAGAGTATAATGATATGTTTATATTCATTTCCTTCTATTAGAAAACATACTCGCACACAAATTCTATTTGAATTACAGTGCGAGTTTTTTTCATAATGAATTAGCCTTAGGTTTACCAAAAATAGGAAGCGAAAAACGACTCACTATTTTTTATTGAAACTTAAAATAATGGTACAATAGTACTTAAAATTCAACAAAGAATGGTGAACACATCCATGACTAAACAAAAACGAAACGCCATACTGTTTATAGTTTTTTACATAGTACTCTTTTATAGCTGGATTGTCATCTATGACGATGATGCTTGGGTACGAGCAGTCGGTGCATCCCTCTTGCCAGTCATTGCTGCATTAATTTCTATTTATTGGCTTATGAGGACATTTAAATTTCTCTCTAACAAGCATAGAGTTTTTTTATGGTTATTAAACACCGGGTTATTCCTACATCTTTTATCGAATCTCATCTGGTTTGTATATATTGTAATAACAGGTGAACCAGACCACCCTATCGTTTCTTTTTATATCTGGATTTCAGCTTATGCTCTATTCCTAACTTCCTTAATATACAAACTCAAATTACTATATAAAACCGTCTCCATGAGCCCTTTCATATTTAATATCGTTATTTTTATGATTGCGGCTATCACACTAAGTACGCATTACTTAATTAATCCAATTATAGAGATATCCATGGAACATCAATCAGAAGCATTTTTTAACATCCTGTACCCCATTATAGATATAGCTATTGCTTTTGTGATTATTAATATTTATTACATGACTAGACTTGAAAGAGAAAAGAGAACGTTCTTTTTCTTATCATTTGGATTCTTTATTCAAATCGTCACAGATACACTTTATGCCTTTTTGTTAATTAATAATCAATATGAATTTGGAAGTCTTATTGATCCTCTATGGGCTCTTGCTATTCTGGTCATTGGTTATTCTGGTTTTTATGTAGAAAGAAAAGAGGAAGTAGAAACTTGGGAATTCACTTCTCAACCAAAACAAGGTAATAACGGGCTAATTCTAAATTTAAGTGTAATCTATCTTGCAATTCTTGCCATGGCAAGTACAGAATGGCACTTAAACGTTTTAATTATTGGTTTAATTTTATCCATTGTCGCAATTGTTACAAGACAGATAGTTATGACGAAAAATCATCGTTTGCTACTGCATGACTTATGGTACCACGCTTATCATGATAAATTAACAGGGCTACATAATCGAACTAGTTATCTTAAAGACATGGATGAACTCATTAACTATTCAAAAGAAAAGAAAAAAAATTACGCCATCATGCTATTAGATTTTGACCGATTCAAAAATATCAATGATACATTAGGACATGGCATCGGTGACCAACTATTACAAGAGTGTTCTATTATATTAAAGGCATCCATCTCAGAGGAAGATCGTGTGTACCGTGTGGGCGGAGATGAATTTATTATCATAACGCTGGATGCTTCTGAAGAAAATTGTGAACGGATTGCAAACACTATCTTAAACAATTTCTCAAAATCCATACCAGTCAATAATTATCAGATTACTATAACACCTAGTATTGGTATATCCTTATATCCTTATAATGGCCAATCAAGTGAGTTGCTACTTCGAAATGCGGATATGTCTATGTATTTGGCAAAAAGTGAGGGACGAAATCAATATAAATTTTATAGTTCTGAGTTAAGCAGTCGTATTGCTCGTAAAATGAGAATTGAGAATGAATTAGGTGATGCCATTTCTTTAGGACAGCTTTCCCTATATTATCAACCCAAAGTAGATTTACAAACGAGAGAGATAGTAGGTATAGAGGCATTATTGCGTTGGAAGCATCCCGATCTTGGATATGTTTCACCTGATGAATTTATTCCAATAGCAGAGGAAACCGGTCTAATTGTATCTATCGGTGATTGGGTTTTGACGGAAGCATGTAAACAAATAAAGGATTGGCATCAAAAGGGCTATGACCACCTTTGTATGTGTGTCAATGTCTCTGTCCGCCAATTCCAGCATAAGGCATTTATACAAAACATTGAAAAAATCCTCCATCAAACTGGAGTGAACCCAACAGACATTGAGCTGGAAATCACAGAAAGTATTATGCAAAATCTAACGGATTCGACTAGAATACTCCATGAATTACGTCGATTAGGAATTAAAACGTCTATTGATGACTTTGGAACAGGCTATTCTTCCCTTTCTGTTTTAAAGACATTGCCAATAGATGCTATTAAAGTGGACCGAACATTTATCCAGGAACTTTCTGATAAGGATATTGCAATGGTGAAAACGATCATGAATATTGGGTTTAATCTGGATTTGGAAGTAGTAATTGAAGGGATTGAAGATGAAGAACATATCAATACCTTACTTAACATTAGTGATGAAAGAATTCTGGGACAGGGCTACTATTTTAGCAAGCCATTACCTCCAGAGAAATTGGAAAGTATTCTCCAGAATTAACATTTTATATATAAGCTCCTTTCTGGGGGCTTATTTTTATAGACAAAATCATATTGGTAAAATATATGCTTTATTCGTAGTTGGAAAAAGGATTTGATTCCGTACGCTTAGAATTTTTTTATGAACATTTTTCAGAAGCGGGACTACCAACTTACTATTACATTACCTTCACTGTCGAAAGCATCAGCAGCTTTTATTTTACTCATAAAGTTATCTGGATCGATTGAAATAGGTATCGGTGCAATGAAGGTATTGTTCTTTGCGCTGATTGTTTGTTTCTCGCCATTTTTATATGAGATGATAAATTTGTCTACTTCATTATCATCCGAAGTAATTGCTCCATAAACAATATTGCCAGCTTCCTCAAAATGTTTATAGTAAACATAAAACGGAATACCTTCTTCAAAAGAAAATTGCATACCCTCACTTTGTTCATTATCGTAGATGTAGTTGCCATTATCATATTTATATATACCAACCACATGCTGGTCTTTGTCTAAATAGTAAACGATTTTTCTTTCCGTATCTTGATTGATGACATTTATTGGTGTCTTCCACTGACTTTGAACAGCTTCTTCAAGCTGTCGCATAGCCTCTAGAATCCCATGTAAAACTAGTAATGATTACTACTAAGAATAGGATGAAGAGGCTAATTAATATATAATACTTTTTCACGATTGACCACCTTCACTAGAATTTTTGCCAATTTTATTGTACAGACACTGGGACATGGGGACAGGTCCCTAGTCCCGATTTATCTTAGCTAGTATTTCTGAAACTCCGATTGCAATACTTGCATTTAACATTCCAAATATGGAACCAATCATTAGCATTGAATCGTTTTCTCCTATAAGGTTCATCACAAAGAAAATAAGAGATCCCGCGAAAATTATTATTCCAAAAATTAATAAAAAGCGTACCATTATCATAACTCCCTTTTCACTAACACTGAGGTTGCTAACTTTGGGACAAGGGACCTGTCCCCGTTTCCCACCTACCCCCAGTAATGTTGAATTATTTGATATAGTGCAAAACAGAGTCCTATGATGCTTGCTTTGATTTTAGCTGGATGGCTTCTTTTGTTACTGTACATATAGACGAACACGGCAATAAAACCTAATGGCACCCATAACTCAAATGTACCTTCACTTGTACTTTGAGAGTAGATGGGTGTAGCATAAGTACTGATTAAAAAATAGAACCACACTGTCATTCTCCTTGTTTCTAGTTGTTTACTCCATTTTACTAATAAGAAAATGACTACGATTGCAATAACGGTGAAGTGTAAAGGAGGTAAGAAAAGAGAAGTATTACCACCTAATTCGATTTCCATTCCATCCCCTCCCCTCCTGGTTTATATAAAAATAAATCTAAGAATAATAATCTCAAATAATACTGCGTATACTAAAATCCATGAAATTTGTATCCGGATAAAAGTATGGAAGGTATTGTTCAGTTGTTTATTGGCTATATTTTTTGCAACCCTAACATTAATCGGTAGAAGGTAAAATGAAAGTAATAGTCCTCCTGAGAGTGACACACAAAGATGAAGGATAACTAGGTTGTTGGTAATATTTCCTACCATATCCCCAACTAAAAATATCGGAATCCCATACCAATAACCAAAAGTTAGGGAAATTAATACCACTGCCATCATAACTAACATAAAATCTTTCTTAAGTACGCCTAAGTAGGTTTGAACATATTGACGCATCTTCCCCCTCCTTTAATCTTGAAATGGAAAGTTTCTAACAAGAACTTATTTGCTACTATATATCCATATTAACATTATCTATCAGATTATTAACCGAATTTTTCTAAAAACTCCATTTCTATAATTCAATTACTGATGAAAAAAAGACCTCCTATTCGAGGTCTTACCATTAAGACTAAAAGTCAACTTGTTTCCTTTCTATTTCCTTTACCAATTCACTTACATTCCAAAAATCAGGATTATCAATCGTTACATTTTCTCCACGCACCATGAAATCATAACTATCTTTTGCACCAGTATACCAATCCACAATGACTAACTTACCTTCTACATTGCGTATAAGAAATTCAGTAACTTCACCATAACTACCTACAGTCATATTAATTTGAACGGGAAGATGTAAATATAGAAATCCCCCTTCTTCATCATCCATCAACTCTACTTGCCACTCGCCTGGGTTAATCCCTTGCACCGTATCAAAATGATGATGTAGCTCATATTGGGATTGAATCTTCTCTTGCGTATATTTTTTAAGCCTTTCGTTATCAATATATGTATCCAAGTTAATCTCTGAACCGTTCCAAACCGCTTTATAATAATCATCCAGTGCCCTTATACACATTTCAAATGCCGATTCCGCATCTTCCATCATAAGTTCCCCTTCCGTTATAGCGAAATATTCAGAGGGAACTTCATTTGTGACGGACATAGAACTTGGTTTAATATTGGCTTCTGAGGCTGCATACGGACTCTTATCGTGAACACTAATGGTCTCCTTTACACAGGAACTTAGCGTAATTAATATTAATAGTAGACAAGCAAATCTCATGTGATTCTCTCCAATCCAACTAATACTTTTAAGTTAGACGTTTTATATTTACTCAACGTTTCAAAAAATATTGATATCTTCCCTTTTCTTTTTCTTCCTCCACAAGTACATTATGAAAAGGACGAATACACTTCATCCCTGACACACATACAAACAAAGAAAAGCAGTAGGAAAATACAATCCTACTGCTTTTCTATTTAACATCCTTCCCAAATCATTTTTGCTTGGAATGCAGCAATAACCCGAGAGGTTCCAGCATTATCTGTGTTTCTCGCACAATTAATTAAGTTTTGGTCACAATCACAACGGGATGGATAGCTTTTAAAACTTCCATAACAATAATCATGAGTACGACAACAAGTATCTAAAGCATTTACTGGAGTTCCACTTCCGCAGTTTGCACCACACCAATTATACTTAACCAATGGATTAAATGGATTACCGTTATATCTGAAAGAACAACAACCATCTTGAATACATGGTAATCCTTGTACAGTCATATCGCCGGTATCAAATTCTTGTTCTTCTTTACTCAATTCAGTAAAGTCATATGGTAGTTCAATTTCTTTGGAATTCGTATCAACTTCATCATCCCCTAATAATTTACCGTCCTGAAATGAGACTATTTTCTTTTTGTTATTTATATGATCCAAAAAAATAATCTGAAGAAAAATCTTGGCTTTATCTTTTTGGTTCATATAAGATTTAATTAGATTCACTTTTAAATACTTATGAAACTTAAGAAACCTAATATCTTGTTTAACTACTAAATCTCCTTTATCTTCACTTTCTTCCGGTTGAGCATAGTATTGAATGTTATAGCCAACCTGTTCATATTGTCCTTCATGAAATATTGTAGCTGCACCAAGTTCATACTCTAAACCTTGTGTAATAGCCTGTCTTTCAGACAAAGAAATATTAAGTAATTGTTCAGCAGTCATTTCTTCAGAGAAAATATTAGTAAAACCCATAAAAACCCACTCCTTAGCATAATATAATTTTAATTTTGTTTCTCTGTAATACCTAAAAGTGAAAGTACTAAAAAAAAACAAACTAATTTTTATTTTTTTGAAACCTTTAGTAACCTGTATCCGTCTCACTCGTAGAAAATTTGGAAAGGGGATATAAAATGAATAACGATCGCAGTAGTCCCTTTTTAAATTTGGAAAAAATATATCAGGAAAATTTTCACTATTTATCCAGTTACCTAATTAATTTAACGTCCAATAAACAACTTACTGAAGATATAATCCAAGAAACCTTTTTAAAATTATTAAAGAGTCCGGAAAAGATAAAACAAGTATCCTATATAAGAAGTTGGCTTGTAGTTAATGTTAGAAATACTCTAATTGACCATTATAGAAAAAAAGTCCTAGCCTCTTACGGGATGATGAAAAATTGCAAAGACTTCTAATAGATAACTACCACCCAGAAAGGAAATTAATAATTAATGCTTCTATAGAAATTCTACTCAACGAATTGTCTGAAGAAGATCAAACTATTTTTATTTTGAAAGAGTATTATGGCTATAGATATGAAGAAATTTCTAATATAGTTTCAATGCCTGTTCCTACAATTAAAACTAGAATGTTTAGAATGAAAAAGAAATTACTTCAAACAGCTGGAGGTGATGATTTTTGAATAAAGACGAGAAAATTCATTATTTAGCAAAAGAGTTAATTCCTTTTCGAGAAGATGCTGATTTAAAAACTAGAAAAATTCTGGAAGAACATTACAATGAATGTAAAGATTGCATGAAGAGAATTGAACTTTTAGATGGGGTCACTAGCAATGAAGATTTAGATATACAAACAAATAAAGAGCAGGTCAGTCCATTTAAAGGTTTAATTATATTTAAATTATCAATTTTTGCTGTCTTTTTAGTAGTAAGGATTTCTATTATTGGGATTATCACTTTTAACTTCTATAATAGTAATGTGGTAAATTACGCTGGTTTGGTTTCTAACCTTATCCTCTTTTATTTCCCTATAGTAGGAATAATAAATATAATAGTATTCCTTTTCTACAGGAATAAATTGTTTTGGGTTTTATTACTATTCGACATTATCGTCTTATTATTTTTAGATGATATACTTCAATTTTTTTAAAATACAGGGGGGTTCATTATGAAAACAGTAGCGATGATTGGTGGTTTAACAGGAGTATTTTTCTCTCTATTTGCAATGTTATTTGCACTGGTAGATGACTCCTATACGCTAGGAAATTTTGGCTTATTAGGAGTGCTAGGGGGGATAATTGGCATAATAGCTTCTTTTCAGCTATATAAAAACAAATTTTCTCCTTTCCTTTTATTAATAGCAATATTATTAGGTTTTTACGGCATTTTCTATCTATTTTTAATTCCTGCTATATTAATGGCAATTCCAATGATATACCAGTTTATCAGATTAACTAGAGAGGGAAAAGTCCCCTAATAGAAAAGAGTGTAAGTTAAAATATGGCCGATTTTTAACTTACACTTTCTTACGTAACTTATTTAAGAAGATCCCAAAATCTAGGTGAATCTTTAAATTTTACTGTAGATAACTTTTCTATTATTTTTATCTTAATCTCCTGTTCCAAATCTTCTCTCTCTTGATATGTTGTACTACTTAAACTTCTCTTTATCTTTGGGTCGAACTTTTCCAATATATACATAACGTCTTCATCGTGTTTTTTCTCATATTTTCCCACTATACCACTCCTTGTTTAATATCTGCTTTAATTTTTTGAGGGCTTTTCTATGATGATTAGATATATTCTGGGGAGTTGTTTGTAGTTTGGTTGCAATTTCTTTTAATGGTAATTCTTTATGATATATCATATCTAATATTTGGATTTGCTTTTGAGGTAACGATTTTATAGCTCTCATTAGTAATTCATCTTCAATTGTTTCAAAGATGTTGTTTCCTACAAAACTATCCATATCTTGATTGTCTTCACTGATAACATCCTTCAATGTTATTGATTCGCTTCCAGACAATTCTTTATCCAATACTAACAAAGCTCTTTCTTTATGTTTTTTAACTTTTTTGTCATAGTCAATGCTAAAAAAATAGATTAAGTTACTTATATATTTTATTTTTCTTATCCTTTGATAGTGTTCTTGGAAGGCTTTGTCCACTTTCTCCCTATTAATATATGATGGGTCCATAATGGCTTTTTCCACTAGAGATAGATTCTCTTTACTAGCTAAAAAGCTTTTAATAATTGGGTTATTAACTTTCTCTCTATTTTTCCTAAAGAAATCCACTAATTTTTGATCTTTATGATTCATTAATTAACCACCCCGTTCTTTTTTCCTCCTTTTGTATACTCTTTATCTATACTTAAAGTGGTACTTATTAACATATTATAAACTAAGTCCACAAAAGAGAACATATGTTCTATAATTTTTTTAAAAATAACCACCCCTTTAGACTGGGTGGTTTTTGTATAATTTTTTATATCTTTAAAATTTCTTTAAGCTTCTCTGGTTGAAAGCCTACAATTCTCTCTTCCTCATTAGTTTCTTTGTCTACTATACGGATAAAAGGAACTCCATTTACATTAAATTTATTAAATTCATTAAACGTGTCTTGGTCACGAATATTCTTGTTTATATAGGTTATGTTGTTCTTCGCTAGCCATTTTTAGTAGATTAACGCAAAATTTGCAAGTATCACTTGAGTATACAGTTATAACATGATTCATAT
>NZ_AEWH01000032.1 GCF_000190475.1 Ornithinibacillus scapharcae TW25 | reverse complement strand
CATACATAGCAAAAAACACTATGAATCTCCTACAAGAAAACTACAAGCTATCATTAAAAGCTTTGTACAAGTATTTGATCTGTATAAACCACACATCTCTGTTTTTTATCAGGAAAATGTTTATTTAAAAGCCAACTATGAAGAATTAATCAAAAAGAAACGAGACCAATTCAAAGATATTATTATCGATACCATCCGTGAAGGGAAAGGATGCGGAGAATTTCGTGAGGATCTATCAGAAGAAATCACTGGCATGGCCATCCTTGGTATGGTGAACTGGACCTATAAATGGTACAAAAAGTCAGGAGAAAAATCCATTGATGAAATTGGAGATATTTATGTTGACTTGATCATGAGGTCTATTTTAAATAATTCAAATGAAAGCGCTATTATTATAACGGAATAGTTTACACTGAAGGTTTATTTTTTAGTAACAAACAGACCAACCAGTCGGTCTTGTTGAATATATGAGGAGGGGAAGTAATGGATTTCAATTTAACAAAAGAACAAGCGATGATTCGCAAAATGGTTCGAGATTTCGCTGAAGGGGTAATAGGTCCAAGAACAATAGAAATTGATACAGAAGCAAAATTTCCTTTAGATATCTTTGAACAAATGGGTGAACTAGGATTATTAGGGATACCATTCCCAGAAGAATATGGTGGTTCTGGAGGAGATACTTTATCTTACGCTATTGCTGTCGAAGAAATAGGGCGAGTATGTGGGAGTACTGGACTAAGTTATGCTGCCGCAGTTTCTCTAGGGGCAAGCCCAATTTACTACTTTGGTACAGAAGAACAAAAAAGGGAATTTCTAACACCATTAGCATCGGGTAAAGCCTTAGGATCATTTGGACTAACAGAGCCGAATGCAGGCTCTGATGCAGGTGGTACGAAAACCACTGCAGTAGTGGATGGAGATGACTTCATTATTAATGGTGAGAAATGCTTTATTACGAATGCAAGCTTTGCCAAAACACTGATAGTTACAGCAGTAACGGGAAAAAACGAAAAAGGTAAGAACATAATCTCTGCTATTATCGTTCCAACAGATGCACCTGGCGTTACGATTACAAGTAATTACGATAAAATGGGTGTTCGTGGATCAGACACAGCGGAAATAGTACTGGATAACGTACGTGTTCCAAGATCTAATCTCTTAGGTGATGAGAAAAAAGGATTTAGCCAATTCTTATATACATTAGATGGTGGTCGAATCTCCATTGCTGCTCTTGGATTAGGAATTGCACAAGCATCATTGGAAAAAGCGCTTCAGTATGCTAAAGAACGTAAGCAATTCGGTCAATCGATTTCAAATTTCCAAGCTATTCAATTCAAGCTAGCTGATATCGCCATGGAAGTGGAACTGGCGCGAAACATGGTGTATAAAGCCGCATGGTTAAAAGATAATGATAAGCCGTTTACGAAAGAGTCTGCTTATGCGAAATTATTTGCAACTGAAACGGCATTCCGAGCTGCTAACCAAGCTATCCAAATTCATGGTGGATATGGCTATATGCGTGAATACGAAGTAGAGCGTTATCTACGTGATGCTAAACTTCTAGAAATCGGGGAAGGTACTTCAGAAGTACAGCGACTTGTCATAGCTAGACAGCTAGGATGCTAGTTATTTTTTAGGAAATATTCGGTTAGGAGTGGAGAGATGATTTCAAAGGTATTGATTGCAAACCGAGGAGAAATCGCATTACGAGTTATGAGAACCTGTAAAAAGATGGGTATCCAAACAGTTGCAGTGTACTCCGAGGCAGACGAGAAAGCTCCATTTGTTCAAATGGCAGATGAAAGCTATTTGATTGGACCGCCTAGAGTGAATGAAAGCTATTTAAATGCTGATAAAATCCTTGCCGTTGCAAAGGAATCTGGTGCTGATGCCATACACCCAGGCTATGGTTTTCTAAGTGAAAATGGTAGGTTTGCTGAGAAGTGTGAGGATGCTGGCATTATTTTTATCGGTCCTACAAGTAAGGTAATGGATTTGATGGGAAGTAAGATAGAAGCTAGAAAGGCAATGAAAAAAGCTAATGTTCCAATTGTTCCTGGAACAGAAGAAGCTGTTAAGTCGACTGAAGAGGCAATTGAGATAGCTAACACGATTGGTTATCCAGTTATGCTAAAAGCATCTGCTGGTGGCGGAGGCATTGGTATGCAGATTGTAAACAGTGATGACGAATTACGGAAAGCATTTGATAGTAATGCTAAAAGGGCAGAGACTTTTTTTGGTGATGGTTCTATGTTCTTAGAAAAAAAGATTGATCATGCTCGACATATTGAGATCCAGTTATTAGCTGATCAGCATGGGAATATTGTTCATTTATTTGAACGAGAATGCTCGATACAACGTAGAAATCAAAAAGTAATCGAAGAAGCACCTTCCGCTTTTATCTCAGAGTCTACTAGAGAAAGAATGGGAAAAGCAGCTGTAAGTGCCGCTAAAGAGCTGGGCTATACGAATGCTGGTACGATTGAATTTTTGGTGGATAGTAACCAGAACTTTTACTTTCTAGAGATGAATACTAGAATTCAGGTGGAACATCCTGTAACAGAAGAAATTACAGGCATCGATATTGTCGAACAACAAATCAATATTGCCAATGGGAGAGAACTATCCTTTACGCAAGAGGAATTACGAATTCATGGTCATGCTATCGAAGCACGGATATATGCAGAGGATCCAAAAACGTTTTTCCCATCACCTGGTTACATTTCAACCTTTGAGGTACCAGAAGGCGAAAACATACGACTAGAGTCGGCAGTTACAAGTAATTATGATGTAACACCGTTTTATGATCCAATGATTAGTAAGCTAATTGTGAAAGGGACTTCACGAGAGGAAGCTATTAATCTATTAAGGGAAACGTTAATGAATACTAGAATTGAAGGAATTAAGACGAATGTCCCGTTACTAATAGAAATTACCAATCACCAAGAGTATTTATCAGGTAATACAACAACTAAATTCATTGAAGAACATTTTAATTTATTGAAAAAATAAGTACTTAGGAGGAATTAATATGCAAGAAGTTAAAGCAATGATGGCGGGTAATGTATGGAAGATAGTAGTAGCTGTAGGTGATACCGTAGAAGAAGATCAGGATATTGTTATTTTAGAATCTATGAAAATGGAGATTCCAATCGCGGCTGAAGAATCCGGTACAGTTAAAGAGATTAAAGTTGCTGAAGGAGACTTTGTAAACGAAGGTGATGTTATCGCCATTATTGAAGCGTAAAAATCTAGGAGGTAATCATGAGTTTCGTAAACTTAGAGGTATTGGATAACCATGTCGCTATTGTTACACTTAATCGCCCAGAAGCTGCTAATGCTATGTCGAAAGCATTATTAGAGGATTTATATGGCATTATTCAGGAAATAGATCAAAACAAGCAAATATACTGTACGGTTATTACAGGTGCTGGTGAGAAAGCTTTTTGTGCAGGTGCTGACTTAAAAGAGCGAAGAGGGATGAGTAACGATCAAGTTATTGATGCGGTACGTTACATTGGAAAAACTGTTGATGCAGTAGAAAAGATGAAATCCCCTGTAATCGCTGCATTAAACGGGGTTGCATTTGGCGGAGGACTTGAATTGGCATTAGCGTGTGATATTAGAATAGCGACCGATACTGCAAAAATGGGGTTAACGGAGACATCATTAGCTATCATCCCAGGAGCAGGTGGAACGCAGCGCTTACCTAGACTAATCGGTATTGGCCGTGCAAAACAATTAATCTATACAGCAAAAGCAATAACTGCTGAAGAGGCAAACGCCATCGGTTTAATAGAAGGGATCACATCGCGTGATAGTTTACGTACAACAGTACTTGATCTGGCAAAAACGATTGCAAAGAACGGTCCAATTGCATTGCGTCAAGCTAAAACGGCTATTAACCAAGGAATGCAAGTCAGTCTCACTAACGCATTAGAGATTGAACATCTATGCTATAAAGAAACCATTCCGACAAATGATCGTCTAGAAGGGTTAGATGCCTTTAAAGAAAAACGAACCCCAAATTATCAGGGTAATTAACGAAGAAGGAGGTTTTATCATGTCCTATATAGAAGAATTACAAAAAAGGATAGCACACATCGAAAAAGGTGGTCATGAAAAATACCATCAGAAAAATGAAGAAAAAGGAAAGCTATTTGTCCGTAAACGGCTTGAACTATTATTTGATGAAGGTATAGATATTGAGGATGCATTTTTTGCAAACTGCATGGACGATTCCCTTCCATCGGATGGAGTCGTTACAGGAATCGGAAAAATTAATGGCCAGGACGTCTGTGTAATGGCAAATGATTCTACTGTAAAAGCTGGTTCTTGGGGGAAACGAACAGTAGAAAAGATTTTAAGAATACAAGAAACAGCTATGACACTAGAATTACCAATGTTGTACCTTGTTGATTCAGCAGGTGCTAGAATTACAGACCAAATTGAGATGTTTCCGGGTAGACGTGGGGCAGGACGTATTTTCCACAACCAGATTAAGTTATCTGGTCGTGTGCCTCAAATCTGCTTACTATTTGGACCATCGGCAGCAGGCGGAGCGTATATCCCCGCTTTCTGTGACATTGTGGTCATGGTTGATGGGAATGCCTCGATGTATCTTGGTTCACCACGTATGGCTGAAAAAGTAATTGGCGAGAAAGTAACACTAGAAGAAATGGGTGGCGCGAGAATGCACTGTTCTGTTTCTGGTGTTGGGGATGTTTTAGTAAAGACGGAGCCAGACGCAATTGACTATGCTCGAAAATATTTAAGCTATTTCCCGAAAAATTTTAGAGAAAAACCACAACCAATGGAACCGAAAGATGTAATGAAATTTGAGAAGTCAATAGAGGAAATCATACCAGAAAATCAAAATGCACCGTTTAACATGTATGATTTTATTAATCGAATCATTGACGCAGATACCTTTTGTGAGATAAAGAAAAAATTTGCACCTGAATTAATAACTGGATTATCAAGAATGAATGGTAAACCAGTTGGCATTATCGCCAACCAGCCTAAAATGAAAGGCGGAGTGCTTTTCCCAGATTCTGCAGACAAAGCAGCAAAGTTCATTCAATTATGTGATGCGTTCAATATACCGCTATTATTCCTAATGGATGTTCCCGGCTTTATGATTGGAACGAAGGTAGAACGGGCTGGTATTATTCGTCATGGAGCTAAGATGCTTGCAGCGATGAGTGAAGCAACTGTGCCAAAAATCTCTGTTATTGTGAGAAAGGCTTATGGTGCGGGATTATATGCTATGGCGGGTCCTGCATTTGAGCCAGATTGTTGTTTGGCATTGCCAACAGCTCAAATCGCTGTTATGGGACCAGAAGCGGCAGTGAATGCAGTATACGCGAATAAAATTGCGGAACTTCCAGAAGAGGATAGAGCTGCATTTATAAAAGAAAAACAAGATGAATATCGCGATGATATTGATATTTATCGTCTTGCTAGTGAAATGGTTATTGATGCCATTATAGAACCGAATAAACTTAGAGAAGAATTAATTCAACGTTACCGTATATATGATGCAAAGAATGTAGTCTTTACAGAAAGAAAACATGGTGTGTATCCTGTATAATGACGATGCCTCATTTGGAGAAATCCTTATGAGGCATTTTTAATTATCCACCGTTTATTTTGTAAACATATACTAAAGTATAAAAACCACATCTGTTCACCATAATTTTATTATGTAAACTAAAAGGGTTATCTATATTAAAAAGTAATAATTGGAACAAAATAATATTGTATAAGGTAAATTGACTTTGGAAATAAATTAGTGGTAATGACTGTTAATAGAAAGAATATGTAACAGCCATGGTGCAAGTATAACAAAACTGACACAAGATGGTGAGACGATGAAGGTAAAAGAATTTATGATAACCGATGTGATAAGTATCAAAGAAAACACTTCTATAAAAGAACTCTTAGAGATTTTAGTATCCTATAGAATCGGTGGTGTTCCGGTAGTTGATTCGAATAATAAACTTGTAGGCGTCGTAAGTGATGGAGATGTCATTCGTTACCTTAAGCCAAATAGCCAGACAGTGTTTGATATGTTTTCGATTGTTATGGTAAGTGAACCAGAGAAGCTTACAGATAAATTACAATATGCATTAGAAAAACCTGTTTCCATTATGATGAAGCGTAAAGATATTAAGACGATTGATGCTGAATGTGAATTAGATGATGCGTTAAGACTATTCTCGAAATATCATTTTAAGAAAATTCCTGTCCTAGATAATACCGAAACAGTAATTGGTGTCATCAGTAGGGGGGATTTACTTCGCCATATTACGAATGAAATTATCCTGCGTGATAATTCTTTATAAGTCCATTAGGTCCTCTAAATATAGTGTATTATTTCATAATAAACTGAACGTGTCACTTATCAAACGTTCGGTTTTTTTATTTACACGACATTACGTTATTTCCAATTTTAGTGTGTACTTTAATGGGTAGTAAAACCGTATAGTAATACGTTATAATAAACACATATTATATGGAACAAAGGGGTTAATTTAAAGGTGAGGGCAATTAAAGAAAACGCTTCCGTACTAGAATATGAGAATTTAATAGGTATTTACCATGTACTACAACAAAATGGTGATGTAAAAAATGCGAATAAAATAATTGATCTTTATAAGAAGAAGCAAATCGATGAATATGTACTCAGCTTTACAGGTCATTTTTCAGCTGGTAAATCTTCTATTATTAATGCAGTTATTGGTACAGAAATATTACCAAAGAGTCCCATTCCAACCAGTGCAAATATCGTTAAACTTACATCTGGTGAAGGGGTAGCAAGAGTATATTTTTATAATGATGAACCTATCGAATATGATGAACCTTACGATTTGGATATGATAAAAGAATACTGTAAAGATAAGGATATCATTAGCAAAATTGAAATTAGTTCTAAGCAGGACATCATTCCTAATAATTGTGCAATTCTTGATACACCTGGTATTGATGCAGCCGATGATACCGATAGAATCATTACGGAATCTTCCTTACATCTTGTGGATGTTTTGTTTTATGTGATGGATTATAACCATGTTCAATCTGAAATGAACTTAACCTTTTTGAAAAATATTCAATCTATGAATATTCCATTTTACATTATCATTAACCAAATTGATAAACATAATGAGAAAGAACTAACCTTCCAACAATTTGAGGAAAGTGTCAAACAAACGTTTGAACAATGGCGATTATCACCTGAAGAAATCTATTTTTCATCGCTAATGAAGATGGATTCACCTCATAATCAATTAGCAATGATAAAGGAAAAAATCAGCCAACTTTTCCATGATCAGCGGATACAACGAATTGATGCATCTGTTCGACACATCATGGCTGAACACAAGAAATACTTAGAAGAAATGCATCAGGTTGAGGCGTCAACATTATATCAAGCACAACAAGATGAGAGTGTTTTGATAAAAGTAGAAGACATACAGCATAAACTCGAGAGACTAGAAAATATTCCTAATGAACTTAAAAAAGATTATAACACTAATCTTGACCAAACTCTAAAAAACGCATACCTTATGCCGGCTAATATTCGTGATCAGGCATTGAACTTTTTAGAATCGCAACAAAAAGAATTTAAAGTCGGTCTAATCGGATCCAAGAAAAAAACTGAGGAGGAAAAAGCGCGAAGAATGGCAGATTTTCTGGCAATGGTTCAGGAAGGTATGCAAACAAATATACAATGGAAGTTACGTGAGAAAATAGGTGAACTACTAAGATCCTATTCAATTACAAATCATGGCATCCTAGCAAAAGTACAACATCTATCTGTTTCCTTATTAGAAGATGATTTAATGAAATTAATCAAACGGGGGGCAAAAATAAATGGTGACTATGTACTTAATTATACCAATGAGCTAGGACATCTAATCAAAACTAAATATCGAATTGCAGCTAGAAACATTTTAACTGAAATACTAGCTACAATAGAAGTTGAACTGTCAGACAAAATAAACCAATATCAAAATGAATTGAAGAAACACCAAAAAATACTACATTCGCTGGAACAATATAAGTTAATGGAACAACAATTGCATAATCGAATTAATCTCCTTGAGGAACAGCTTTATGCGCCAAATTACCCGAAAGAAATAGAGAATATCCTTGAAAAGAAGTTAGCACCAATTGATTATATAAAAGGAACTAATCAACTAAACATAAGTTCTAATCCAATCGAATTACAGGAACATTTAAATGAAACAGTTTCCGATAGTAATGGATCTGTACCTACAACACAACAGGTTATCAATGCTTTAGAAAAAACGATTCATTTTATACAAGAATTACCACCATTCCAATCACTTGTAACGGAATTAACTTTTAGAAAGGAAAAATTACAAAACCGACAGATGACGATTTCTTTATTTGGCGCGTTCAGTGCAGGGAAGTCTTCCTTTGCTAATGCGTTAATTGGGGAGGGAATATTACCATCATCCCCTAATCCAACTACAGCTGTTATCAATCGTATAATACCAGTTACAGAGCAATATAAACACGGAACAGTTCGCATCCATTTAAAGAATGAGGATACAATTAAAAAAGATTTGATTTCTATCTTAAAGTACTTTAATCCACCAGAGATGAATGACTTAGAGAATTTCATGGATTGGATTGATCAACATAAAATTCACCAGCAAGATAAACTCAGTAAGATGTTTCAATCGTATGTACTTGCAATTGTAAAAGGCTATAATGATCATCGAGATACATTGGGTCAATCTCTGACAATCGAATTATCTGACTTTGTAGGTTATGTAACGGATGAATCAAAGG
This sequence comes from Ornithinibacillus scapharcae TW25, assembly GCF_000190475.1. Lineage (GTDB taxonomy): Bacteria > Bacillota > Bacilli > Bacillales > Amphibacillaceae > Ornithinibacillus > Ornithinibacillus scapharcae. The sequence continues at coordinate 39,222 of NZ_AEWH01000032.1, read as the reverse complement.
CATGTTTTGTTGAATCAATTGACTTGTATTATGATTGTTCGATTACTCAAAAAGGCATTACTTTAGTTGATACACCAGGAGCTGATTCAGTCAATGCAAGACATACCAATGTTGCATTTGATTATATTAAGAACGCAGACGCTATCCTTTATGTCACCTATTATAATCATGCCATTACGAAAGCCGATAAAGACTTTGTTATGCAATTAGGAAGGGTAAAAGATTCATTCCAATTAGATAAAATGTTCTTTATTATTAATGCTGCTGACTTAGCTAAGGATGATTCAGAGCTGACCCTAGTTGTAAATTATGTAAAAGAGCAATTACAAAAACTTGGCGTTCGAAATCCAAGGTTGTATCCCGTTTCAAGTAAGGTTTCTTTAGAAGAAAAACTCGCAGCTAAACCAGTAAATCAACAGATTACTTCATTTGAGCAGGATTTTTATTCTTTCCTTGATCATGAATTATCTCAATTAGCTGTGAAGTCTGCCATACATGAAATAGAAAGGACAGAACGAACATTCCGTCACTACCTACAAAAAGCAAACTTATCGATACAAGAAAAAGAAAATTACAAATCTGAATTAGTAACTAGAAAAGAGCAATTAGTTAGCACAGTAACATCAACTGATGGCAGAATTTACTTTGAACGGATTCAGGATAAAATTTCCAAACAACTTCACTACGTGATAGAACGAAATAGTATAAGGTTTCATGATATGTTTAAGGACAAATTTAATCCGACTACTATCACAGAATCTGGTCGGAAAGGGATGGAACAGTTTGAAATCAATTTGATTGATTTACTAGATTATATCGGGTATGAGCTTCTACAAGAGGCTAGAGCAGTGTCGCTAAGGGTCGAAGCATTTATACAGGAACAGTTTGATAACCTTATCGAAGTATATCAATTGGCATGTACAGATATTGATCATGATTTTACAATTCCTGCATTCGAGATAGAGGCAATCCTAACACCCGAGTATAAGCAGCCGCTTCAACAATTGGATATACAAATTTTCCAAAAGGCGTTTTCCCTTTTCAAAGGTACAAAATCATTCTTCGAAAAAAACGAAAAGGAAAAGGTAAAAGAAGAAATTTATCGAATACTATTACCAGAAATACACCATCATATCCAACAATTACAACAGGAAATGATAAATGCATATGATACACAGTGGAATAAGCTGTTCGAACAGATGGGGATATTCTTACAGTCAAAAATAGAAGAATATGTTAATAACAGTTTAGCTGTATTAGATGATACAATAGATATAAATGTTTTAGAGCAAAAACAACTGAAAATAGTTGAATTATTGGCTAGTATACGATAAAGGACGTGTCAGAAAATGCAGCAGAAAATATTATTAGTAGACGGAATGGCATTACTGTTTCGGGGCTTTTTCGCTACATCTTACAGAGGAAACTTTATGCTAAACGAAGATGGGGTACCTACAAACGGAGTGTATCAATTTTTCCGCTATCTACTGGATGCCGTGGATACATTTCAACCATCTCATGTCATTTGTTGCTGGGATATGGGGAGCAAGACTTTTAGGACAACAATGTATGATAACTACAAAGCAAATCGCTCTGAACCTCCAACAGAGCTTATACCTCAATTTGACCTTGTGAGAGAAGTAGTGGACGCATTTGATATGCCGAACATAGGCATCGAGAACTTCGAGGCAGATGATTGTATTGGCACATTAGCAAAGCAATTTTCACATGATCATGAAGTGATGATATTGACAGGTGATCAAGATATTCTTCAGTTAATTGACCCGGGCATAAGTGTCATTATTATGAGAAAAGGCATGGGGAACTATGAAGTATTTGATAGTGAGAACTTCTATGAGAAGAAAGGACTCCAACCGAGACAAATCATTGATTTAAAAGGTTTAATGGGGGACACCGCTGACAACTATCCAGGTGTAAAAGGTATTGGTGAAAAAACTGCTTTGAAGCTTCTCCAAGAATACCAATCAATTGACGGTTTATTGGAAAATATTGATACTCTCCCTAAGGGTATCCAAACAAAAATAAAGTCAAACTTAGATTTGTTGCACCTATCTAGGAACCTTGCAGAAATCCGTTGTGATGTACCGGTAGAAGTTTCCTTAGAAAAAGCCCTATGGAATGTTAACCGAGAAAAGGTTAAACAAAAACTAACTCAATTAAAGATGAACCATTTAGAAAAGCTATTATCTTAAAGAAAGAAACCTGTATGTATTATACAGGTTTCTTTCCTACATACCGCTATTAACGGTTGTTGTTATTGTTGCGATTTTTGTTGTTATTGCGATTTTTGTTGTTATTGTTGTTGTTGTTATCTAAATTATCATTTAGAAACTCATTCGCAAACTCAACATTATCATTGTTGTTATTGTTGTTGTTATTGTTGTTGTTGTTGCGGTTATTGTTTTTCGCCATTTTTGACCCTCCTAATAAATTTTTAAAGTGAAATTATAACGATATAGTTCAATTTCACCTTACAGAATGTATGATACCCCGATAAACATTTTTAATTCGTTTTTTCGACAAAAATTTCATTTTATCTTTCACACCAGCTTGATGTAAAGATAATTTAGGATTTGTGTTATTTCTGGTCATGATGTTTAACTTATAACTCAGTATCTAATAGGAGATCTAATATGAAAAAGAATACAATCTTTATAATGGTTAGTACGCTTGTTACTTGTTGTCTGCTTGCTTTCATTGAACATGGGATTGAAACCAATTATCTTATCAAAACAGGTATTAAGGTTACACTCTTCTTCTTAAATGTTTGGATTTATATAAAGATATTTCAAAATTTCCGCTTTCGAGATGTACTAAGTATGGAAAAAATAACTCATAAAGAGTGGAAACGAATTGTAACCTTAGGTGCATCTTCAGCTTTTATACTATTGGTCGCTTATATCATATGTTTACCCTATATTAATCTGGATTCGATAATGGATGATTTAACGAATAGGTTAGGTATTACAACAACTACATATATAATAGTTGGAATCTACATCACATTTGGTAACTCGTTTTTGGAAGAGTTTTTCTTTAGAGGTTTCATCTTCTTTAATTTACCTAGAAGATTAGCATATCTGTTTAGTCCATTATTATTTGCTGCTTACCATATCCCAATGATCATGCTTTGGTTTAGTCCTTTGATTATTGTCATATGTTTTATAGGACTTTGGTTAATTGGTGTAGTATTTCACTTGGTTAATGAGAGAACTGCAACGATTTGGGCTTCTTGGATTATTCATATCTGTGCTGATGTCATGATTATCCTTATTGGGTTAACGTTATTTTACTAAATCTTAAGGATGTAAGACTTCTTACATAAAGTTCCAATTAAATTTATGCATTAGTACAGGGGCATTAGAAAAAATAGAAGCAGGGGATGACAATAATAAAAAATAAATTGAGGTGTATGTGAGATGCTAAAAAGAATTATTCCCTTGCTGTTAGTAGTATTGCTAGCCTTTCCAGTAGGCGCTAATGCTCAAATAAAAATGTTCAAGGAACCACCTTTTGATTTTTATAAAGTTTCCAAAGGAGATTCCTTTTGGTTTATAGCAAAACGATATGGTTTAGACTATCGCGAATTAATGCGATTGAATCCGAATGTAATCCCAACCAACATGCAAATAGGATCAGTTATTCGTTTAAGACCGACTGCAACTAGTCCAACAACCTTTGAAGAACAAGTTGCACAGTTGGTTAACCAAGAAAGAGCCAAACACGGGTTGTCTGCTTTGACTCACAGGGCAGACATTAAGAATGTTGCTGAGAAAAAAGCGATGGATATGATTAACTCCAATTACTTCTCGCATACAAGCCCCAACTATGGTTCTCCGTTCGATATGTTAAAAACATTTGGGATTCGTTATCGTACGGCAGGTGAGAATATAGCAAAGGGTCAAAAAACTCCGCAAGAGGTTATGAATGCATGGATGAATTCATCTGGACACAGAGCCAATATTCTAAATGGGAATTATGACTCCATTGGAGTTGGTTATTATAACGGAGCGTGGGTTCAAATGTTTACTGGTTCTTAAATAGAAGTAACAAGTTTAGGTCCATTTAGGGTATCCTGATTGGACCTAACTTATATAAGGGTGTGTATGCATGATATCGAAACTGATAGAAGAATTAGAGAAAAATCGAGACAATCATAATGCAATTCAAATGGAGAAGTATATGAGGAACTTATTTCCTTTTTTAGGAATCAAAACACCAGATAGGAAGAAGATTTCAACCGAGTTCTTTAAGGATTTAGAACTAAATAAAAAACCGTTTCAGGTCGATTTAGTCTTAGACTTGTGGGAAATGAAGGAACGCGAATATCAATATATTGCACTTGACTATATGGATAGAAATCTAAGTAAAATCGAACTAGAACACACTGATTTATTTCAAACACTTATTACTACTAAGTCATGGTGGGATACCGTTGATATGCTGGCACAAAAACCCGTTGGTCAATTAGTAAGACAGCATCCAGAAATAATTGCGAACAAGATTAATAAATGGTCAACAGATGAGAACATATGGCTTAAAAGAACAGCAATCCTATTTCAATTAAAATATAAGGAAGACACCAATGAAGATCTATTGTATACATACATAAAACGTAATGTAGATAGTAAAGAGTTCTTTATTCAAAAAGCAATCGGTTGGGCACTACGGGAATATTCTAAAACAAACCCAACTTCCGTTCAAGAATTTATAAAAAGTCATGAACTAGCAAAACTTAGTATTCGAGAAGGTAGTAAATACCTTTAACCATTATTTTGTAAAACGATTCGCATAGGAACTTGCAACAAATGAATCAGGCTTGATTTTAGGTTCAATGCCTAAGGATTCCATTCTTCCAACCATTTCATTTACAAAGACCCTTGTTTTGTTTTTAGTAGAGGAGCCAATATCGATATGACCTTCAATGGTAAAGGATGACCCTTTATAAATATGAGGGAGGACGATATTGATTAGCTGCTCTTTTTTCTCTTCTGTAAACATGGAAACAACCTCTTCCGTCAAAGTGGTCTCATAGGAAATTCGTTCATGTAAGTTCATCATTTTTCTTGGAACCATTACTTTACGTATGCATGCCCAAGCTCCTTTTGACTCACACTGAATGACTATCCCTGTTATAAATCGGGTATATGTGGTATGAACTTGGGAATCTGTTCCAAATATCAACCGGTATCTACCGGTAGGATCTTTTTTCATAAATCGTATGATATGATAATAAACCTCATTAAACGTCATACTCTTATTCGTTAGATTTTGAAAACTAAAGTCATATAATCTAAGATTTGTCATGATAGACCCTCCTAGGAATGAGCTTTATTCTTATTTTAGCAAAATTTCCAATGACTATTCTCTTCACCTTCACTTTTTACATATTCTTTATTATCTATTGCCCAACAGCTTGACGAATTTTCTCACCATCAGAAATAAGCTCTTATGTATAGAAATGCAGTGTATCCATAAAAGGTTCCGTTGCTTTATATCGTATTTAAATCCATTCCTATTACGGAAAAATCTGTAAATAGTAGATTATTTTTTATATTCATTATGTTATAGTTAATAAAAATACTATATTTTTTCATGAGAAAAATATTCAGTTCTGTATGTTACTAGGAGGGTCATTCGTGCGATTAATAAAGAGATTATCATTACTTTTATGCTTACTGTTTTTACTGGCACCAGTAGAAGTTCCTGCAGAAGATTCGTTAGAAATCTCCATTACCTATGGAGTAGATGGAAAGGTTCAATTAGGAAAGGGATACCCTGCAACTGTCACTGTGAAAAACAATGGTGAAACCATTTCGGGTGACTTAGTATTCTTTACGAATCCTAACTATGAAACGGCTGGAAATATGGTCGTACCCGTTGAATTTCCAAAAGGAGAGGAAACCACATTACAAGTTTCTATCCCAGGATTAAATGAAAACTATCATTATGGAACGCAAAATAACAAACAACAATTAGTCAAGTTTTATGAAGAAGGATGGGAAAGTGGAAAAGAGGTATCGTTAAAAGGGAACACTACGAAACGACCTACTTTCTTTCAAGAAAACAGAGTGGTTATTGGTGTACTGACAGAAAATCCTGACGAGCTTAATGTATTAAAAACAGTTAGATATAATAATGATTCTATTGAATTGTTGAATCTTACGAAAGAAAACCTCCCATCAGATGCTACAGCTTTAGAAATTTTCGATGTCATGGTAATTAATAATTATCAAGTTTCCACTCTCAATGATCAACAAGCACAGGCAATTCAGGATTGGGTCCGAGCCGGTGGTCATATCATGCTGGGAAGTGATCCGTTGTTAGAACAGCATGAAGCTTTACATAGACTCTTTTTAATGGAGATAGAAAAGCAAACCTCATTTGAACAATTTAAACTTTTTTGGAACCTCAGATGAGGAGGAACTACCAAATTTCAATAAAGTAGAAATCAATACAGGGAAGTTACTTGATAATGTAAATGTTATCTATTCGGACCATAACCTACCAATGGTCATGAATAAGTCATTCGGCTTGGGAGAAGTTACACAATTTGCATTTAATATTAGTAGTGAGACGCTAACAAAATGGGAGGACTATGACCAATTCTGGTCTAAATTACTTCAGAAGACAGTTGATAAAGATGTTAACAGGGCATATATGAGAGATGAGATTCCGTATCGCCTTAGCAATATCGTAGAAATATATCCATCTTCTTTCATCCCTGTAGAGGTATTAGTTACCTTATATATCGTCTATCTGGTATTACTAATACCAGGACTTTATTTCCTTTTAAAAAAGTTAGACAAACGGGAAATATCATGGGTCATCATTCCAGCTGTTGCGATTGTTTCTAGTATTGCTATATTCGTAGTAGGAGCAAAGGATCGAATCGGTGGTTCCCAAATTAATCATATAAGCGTCTTATCGATCGATGAAGAAGGTACTGCAAATGGTTATGGAGCATTTTCCATCTTAAGTAATAATGCAGGGGACTACCCCGTTACAATTAATTCAAGAGGATTTCAGCCATATCCGATGCAAAATTATAATTACGGTCCAGATGAAGCCGAGGGCAATCTTGCTATGATCGAAATTGGTAGACAGCAATCTAAAATAACCTTTAACGGAGTGGAATTCTGGTCTATCCGATCAGCAATGGGCAATATTCATTCACTTGAAACTGGTAAGTTGAATTCCGATTTATGGATTGAAAATAATAAACTAAAAGGGACTGTAAAAAGTGAACTAGCATTTGATTTAACAGATGCCTATTTATTAAGTGGTTCCAATTCGTATCCACTGGGAGAAATAAAAGCTGGAGAGACCACTGAGATTGAACTAGAGTTAGATACTAAAAACATTCAAAATCTCATTGGAGCCCCTCGAGCAAATATTGCTTCTAAGGTGATACCTGGTCATACATACTCTGGAGGATATAGTGGATATTCTGAACCACAAGACAAAGAAACAATTAAAGAGTGGAAGAAATATGAGCTATTAGATTCTGCTATGTATTTTGATGTTCAACCAAAGAACTTCAATAAGCCATTAATTGCTGGTTACGTTACAGAACCAATAATAGAATTGGAGTCCGATAAAAAAGTGAAATCAGTACAATCATTATCGTTGATTACACAAATGGTCGATGTCGAAATACGTTCTCTTGAGGCAGGAGAGTTTAAATTTAGTCAAAATACTATCATACCGGAATTGAGTGTCGATACTGCCAACTCTTCTACTGGCAATATTTATCATAACGGTTTACTTTATGGTGAAGGATATGTTGAAGTCGATCAAGGGAATTACCTCCTGACCTATCAAATCCCACTTCAACTAAACTTGGATAGTATTAAAGTAAACAAATTCAGATTAAGTCACCCGAGCTCGAATGAGGCAACATTCAGTATATACAATGTCAAAGAGGGAGAGTACAAAGCATTAGAAGGCAATCAAACCACATTTGAAGATAATCCAGGAGATTTCATAGCGGATGACGGAAAAATAGTAGTAAGATTTGAAAAAAGTGGTATGAATGATCCACTAGTACAAATACCGACTCTCAACTTGGAAGGAGAGTATAATCAATGATTGAAACAATAAATCTTACAAAAAAATATGGTTCTTTTACAGCACTCGATTCTTTAAACTTAAAAATTGCCAAAGGAACTGTTTTCGGTTTTGTTGGTCATAATGGTGCTGGTAAATCTACAACTTTCTCTATTTTAGCAACCTTACTAGCACCAACATCAGGTACTGCCTATGTGAATGGTTATGATGTGACAAAAGAACCTAAAAAAGTGCGAAATCATATCGGTTATATGCCCGATTTCTTCGGCGTATACGACCAATTTAAGACGGTAGAATATCTTGATTTTTATGGCGCCAGTTACGGAATACCAAAATCAGAAAGGGATAAATTAATCCCACAACTATTAGAACTCGTTAATCTAGCCAATAAAAAAGATGAATATGTCGATGTATTATCACGAGGAATGAAGCAAAGATTATGCCTTGCTCGTTCGTTAATCCATGACCCTGAAGTATTAATTTTAGATGAGCCTGCTTCTGGTCTTGACCCCCGAGCTAGAATCGAAATGAGAGAGATATTAAAAGAATTAAAGAAAATGGGTAAAACAATCATTATATCTTCCCATATTCTTCCTGAGCTTGCTGAAATGTGTGATGAGATTGGTGTCATCACTAATGGTAAATTGGTGGCATCTGGTTCCGTTGCATCCATTCAGAAGCAGCTACAAGCGAATAAGATTATTCATGTTCGTATATCGGGGCAACTAGACCAGGCTATAGCATTCTTTGAAGATGATCCTAAAATATCAGGAATTATAAAACATGATAAGTATGAAGATACATTATTATTTTCTTATACTGGAACGGACGAAGAGCAAATGGACCTACTAAAGAAAGCCATTCTAAAAGACCTGCAGATTGTTAGTTTTTCCGAAGAAGAGACAGATTTAGAGGATGTATTCCTAGAAATTACGAAAGGAGTAGATTTTTCTTGAAATCACTATTGATCAATCCTGTATTAAATAAAGAAATTAAGCTACGTTTTCGTTCCTTTAAAGGATTCTTAGGGGTATTCTTCTATTTAGTTGCATTAGGAATAATCGCAATTGGGTTTATAGTAGTGAACACGATGTATTCCCAGGTTGCCATATTTAGTCCCGAGCAAAGTCGAATCATGTTTATGGTACTTTCGGTTGTGCAAATGGCATTAATCTTATTTATGACACCTGGTTTGACATCTGGGGTGATTAGTGGAGAGCGGGAGAGACAAACGCTGAATATACTTTTAACAACACCACAGTCATCAACCAGCATTGTATTGAGCAAATTGATATCGTCTATCTCGTATCTCTTACTCATGATAATTTCTTCTATGCCACTGTATAGTATTGTTTTTTTATTTGGTGGGGTTTCACCATCGCTATTATTGACAACGTTTGGATATTACCTCATTACGATGATAACGATTGGAAGCCTAGGCGTATTATTTTCCACCTTAATACGAAGAACCATCGTTTCCACTATTGTTACGTATGGCTTAGCTTTATTTTTAACTGCTGGTACAGCATTTTTGACTATTGTATTTTTTGAAATGTTTTTCTATCAAAATTCACAAACGGTACTCCCTTATTTTACAGCAATGGTGAATCCAGCAATCATATTAATCTCATCGTTCGAACCTTATATGCTACAAGAAATACAACAACGTACGGGAATAGATTTCCCATTAGTTGCTAGCTTTATCATCACCTATGCAAGTATAACAATTCTATCACTTTGGATTAGTATCAAAAAACTAAGGCCAAAAATGAAGGCCAAAAAAGGATCGGGTAAACATGAATGAACAGCAACAGTTCTTTGCTTTACTAAAAGTAGCAAAACGAAAATTATGGAAGCAGCGAATAAGCCAATACGTTCATTTTAGCTTAGTTGCTGTTGCTTTAATAATGCTTGTTATCATGCTACTAGCAAGAATTGTTGTGATCACACATCTTATGGTGAAAATGAGTGTTATATTCTGCATCATGCTAATTGGTATCTCAATTTATGTTCTAATAAAGCGGCCAACTAATCAAGAAGCCGCTTCATATTACGATAGATTTGTCCTAGACAACGATATTACCACCACACTTCATTTTTTGGAAGATCAGACCGTTATGGCTGAACTACAACGCAGAACTACAATTGAAAAGATGAAGAAGGCTAGTATTGCAATAAAAGATGAAAAGATAACATTCTTCTATTGGAAACCGATTTTAGCCTTCGCTCTTTTTCTTACCATCACAGTAACTTTATCCTTCTTTCCGAATAACACAATGAAACTTGCAATAGAAAAAGAAATAGAAGAAGAAATAGTTGAAGATGCCAAAAAGAATCTAGAAAAAATAGCAGATGAAAATCAATCGAAAAAACTAAAGGAACTAGAAGATAAAACCAAAAAAGTGGAAGATAGTAAACAGCTATTAGAAGAACTACTAAAGCAAGAAGCAGCGTTAGGAAAAGAAAAGCAACGTGCTGAAGAAAATGAGGAGAAATTAAAAGAAGTGGCACAAAACTTAAAAGGACTAGATGAGTTATCGGATGCCTTGAAAAGCCTTGATTCCAAGAAATTAGATGCCGCAATGGAAAATATCAAAAATAATGAGCTAGAATCATTGCCGAAAGAAGATCAACAGGCATTAGAGGAATTATTTGCTGAAATATTAGCACAGGAAAATTCAAATTTATCGGAGATGACAGATGAACAGCTTGATGAATTGTTAACAGCATTGGGGGAGGAATTAAATAACCTCCTGGAGAGTGCAAACTCCGTTGATGGGTTAGCATCTCTACAGGAACAATTGCAAAGTTTAGCAAGTGCGCTACAGCAAACTATGTACCAAAATGGGCTCACGAATTCCAATCAACTTGCATTTGGGGAGCAACCTCAAACTAGTGAGCATAATCAGAATGAAAATCCAGGAACGCCACAGCAAGGTGATAATTCTGCTAATAATTCCAATAATTCTTCAAATGGAAACGGTGCAGGCAATGGGCAAGCAAGTGAAAACGGCCCTGCTAACGGTTCTGGATCAGGTAACGGATCAGGTTCAGGTAACGGAACTGGTGCAGGCAGTGGAGCAGGCTCCGGTAGTGGAGGTTCCGGTGCTGGAATTGGGCAAGGTTCAAGAGAGTTAACCATTCCTGAAAGATTAGAAGGAAAAGAGAATTTAGAAAAAGATTATGGTGAATTAGGAAAAGGAAGTAGTAATTTCCAAACCTCTAAAGATGGATTAGTTCTTAGAGGAAATGTTCGTTCATATGAGGAAGTCTATGGACAATATCGTGATACGTATCGAAATAGTGTCGATCGAATGGAGTTACCCACATACCTAGAAGACGTCGTAAGAGACTACTTTAGTGATTTAGACCCGAAAGGAGAATGAAGCTTGATAGATGTTGATGCAAAAGAAAGGGAGCTACAAGAAGTTGTAGAACAAATAGCAAATGTTAAAAAAGAGATTAAGACATTTATAGTTGGTCAAGATGAAATAATAGACCAACTTCTATGGACTATCTTCTCGGGAGGGCATGCTCTTCTTGAGGGGTTACCAGGACTAGGAAAGACCATGTTAGTTCGAACTGTTTCAGAGGCGATGGATTTAGATTTCTCAAGAATCCAATTCACACCTGACCTAATGCCTTCCGATATTACAGGTACGATGTTAATAGAGCCAAGCGAGGATGGAAAGAAACAAACCTTTTCGTTTCATCAAGGACCTATCTTTTCAAATATCGTATTAGCGGATGAAATTAACCGAGCTACGCCGAAAACACAAAGCGCACTACTGGAAGCAATGGGAGAAAAAACAGTCACTGTGATGGGAGATACGAAATCTCTGCCAGAGCCATTTTTCGTGTTGGCAACACAAAATCCGCTTGATTTAGAAGGAACATATCCATTACCCGAAGCACAAATGGACCGATTTCTAGTGAAAATAGATGTCCAGTACCCATCAAAAGATGAATTGAAACAAATCATCCTTCATACGACTGGAACGGAAACACCAAATATTAATAGAATAATAGACGGTCATAGAATTCAAGAAATACAACATCTTGCAAAGGAAATACTAGTATCGGAAGAAATGCTAGATTATGCTGTCAATATCGTTATGGCAACACATCCTAATCAGGAACAAAGTACCGAAAAAGTTAAGAAATATGTTCGTTATGGGGCTGGTCCACGTGGCTTACAGGCTTTAATACGAATATCCAAGGTGAGAGCATTAAGTTTAGGTCGGTTTCATGTATCCTTAGGAGACCTAAAGCAAGCGGCTAGGCCTGTGTTAAGACATCGTCTGTTCCTTAATTTTGAAGGAGAAGCAACAGGGATTACTTCAGATGAAATTATCGATGAAATTCTTAAGCATATTGGTGAGTCTTCATGAGTAGTGAATTGTTAACAAGTAAGGTGATGCACCAATTAGGCAAGCACCGTTTTCAAACGAAAAATATGAAACGTGGTCACCATAAAGGTGCAAGAAGGTCCAATAGACAGGGAACATCATTAGAGTTTTCTGATTATCGACAATATCAGCCTGGCGATGACCTTCGTCAAATAGATTGGAACATCTATGCTAGAACCAATAAGCATTACATAAAGCGGTTTCTGGACGAACAAGAACTAGTCATTTCGATATATGTGGATTGTACGAAATCCATGAGCACTATCCCTGAAAAATGGCGTTTCACCAAAAGTTTAGCAGCTGCTCTAGGGTATATGTCTCTCACTGCAGATGATAGAGTTGGAATATTTCCAGTTGGAGCAAGTAACCCTCCATTTTCTTATAGAAAAGGAAAAGCATTTGCTAATCGAGTTGTGCATTATGTTGATACGATTAAGTCGAGTGAAGCGACAAACACTTTTTCAGAATCAATACAACATCTAATACAACCCAAATCTAGTATATCCGTTCTTATAAGCGATTTATTAGAGCCGATTGAAACGATACAGATAGCTTTAAAAAAACTACAAGCCTATAAACAAGACCTCTATATTTTACGATTACTATCCCCAGAGGAAGTAGATCCGTTCTATCAAGGTGATTTGGAATTACTGGATAGTGAAACAGGAAAGAACGTGAATGTCACGATGAATAGAGCAGTAAAACTTAGCTACCAACAACGATTAACTAGCCATACGGAAAAACTGGAAAAATTCTGTTTTGAACTTGGCATTGGTTTTATACCCTGTCTAGTTACGGATTCCATTGAAGAAGTATTATTTCAAGAGTTATCGTCAAAAGGCTGGATTTAGAATGAGGTGATTCCATGAATTTTATAACACCAATCTATTTTATTTTAACGGTATTCGTCATCGGGGTAATTCTATTCTATTTATTCCGTAAACAATATGATAAACAAGTTATTCCCTCGACACTACTTTGGCAGCAGGTCATGCAAGAATGGCAAGCAACAAAATGGTGGAAAAAATTACAGAATCACTTATTACTATATCTGCAACTACTTATCTTGATCATTCTTATGTTGGCATTGACACGTCCATATTTCGGGCTGAATGAATTATCTGGTGATCATATTGTTGTGATACTAGATACTTCTGCAACAATGACCACTTTAGAAGAAGAAAAAATTAGTCGATTTGAACGCTCAAAACTTGAGATAGAAGAACTAATTGATCTGTTAGACAGTCAGATGATGACGGTAATACTAGCAGAAGAAACACCAACCATCCTGTTTGCTAATGAAACGGCAAAACAGGATATGCTTAGAAAAATAGATAGTGTAGAACCATCCTATCAATTTTCCGATATTCCAAAAGCTGTCCAACTTGCTGAACAATTACTAGCCGATACAAGTGGTGAAATCCATTTGTATTCAGATGGTGTTGTCAAAGAGGAAATGCCATCAGAGTTCCTTGAACACAGGTTAACTGTCCATAATATTGGAAAAACACGAAATAACATCTCGTTACATACTTTTGGTATTTCCAAGACAGAAGATGGCATTCATGGAATCATTACGGTTTTCAATGAACAAGAAACAGAAAGTGTTGTTCGACTTGGGATAGAGAGTGATGGGGAAACATTACATACATTTCAAAAATTAATAGAACCTGGGAAATTAGTACAGTTACCAATTCCTAATTTACCAGATAAAAGCTATTACAAAGCAGTTATTATGAATGATGATGATTACCTTGCTGATAATTCGTTAATAGCCTTTACAAAAGAAGATAGAGCGCCTTCCATCCATCTAGTTGGCGATGTAAATCCATTTACGACAAAGGCATTAGGCTATTTTAGCACGGATATCGTGCAATATGAAAAAAATACTAGTATAGAAGATAATAACGCGGTATATGTTCTGGAAGATATACCAGAGAAGGATTGGCCAAATGGACCGGCACTTGTTTTTTCACCAGTCGTGGAAAAAAAATTGCAGGTACAGGAAAAGACTTTCCTAAATGAACCGTTACAAATCAATCAAGAAGATCCACTCTATCAATATGTGGACATGGAGCAGGTTTATATCCAATCTAGTTTTCCTTATACATTCCCTGTACTAGATACCATTTTATCAAGTGGGAATAGACCGTTAATTAGTAAGGGCTATTATAACGGGAATCCGATTGTTTTTGTAGGTTTTGATATGGAAGATACCGATTGGCCATTACATGCTAGTTTCCCAATCTTTTTATATAATGCTATTAATTTTTTGAACGAAAAGCAGGATACATTAGGTTATGTAAAGCCACTTGAAACATTTTCAGTTACCCATGAAGTAGTCGCATCTAACTCCATGATTGTAAACGAAGACGGTAAAAAAATAGCGGAATTAGATTTGGATAAAGCCAGTATCCAAGCCCCAAGTTCACCCGGATTATATCGTGTGGTTGATGAAGTCAATGGTAACCGAACAGAAAAATTACTTGCAGTAACGCTTGATACACAAGAGAAATACATTCAGCCTGAAAAGGATTTTACACTAGAAGCCTCCAATGTTAATACGCGTGAAAATAATGAAGATAAACCGAATGAGATATGGCCCTGGCTTGTATTTCTTGCATTACTCATATTGTTCTTAGAATGGGAGGTATATCGTCGTGGGATTACACATTGATCAACCCTTGTTCCTCCTTTTATTCTTACCGGTTATTGTTGCCTTATTTTTCTTTTGGAAAACGACTAATTTTCATTCTAAACTCGAGAAGTACACGATGATGAGCATACGATTTTTAGTATATACACTCATTATCTTCGCATTAGCAGGACCACAACTGAAACATAATGTTGAAGGGGTTACAACTATATTTATTGTCGATCATTCCGAAAGCGTGAAGAATCAACAGGAAGAAATGTATGGCGCTATTGAACAAGCAATTAAAGCAATGGGACAAAAGGATTCCTATGGTATTGTTACAGTTGCTGAAAATGGGCAAGTAGCACAAGCTATTTCCAATCGGGAAAAAGGTATAGTTGCAAACAATATTGTAGAAGGTACTTCTTATACGAATTTAGAGGAGGGGCTACAGGTAGCTTATAGTATTCTTTCCTCTAATCATAATGGGCGTATCGTCTTATTAACCGATGGTAATGAGAATATTGGTGATGTAAAACAACAAATCGAACTAGTAAAATCACAACAGATTGAAGTCGATGTGATACCTTTTACTACTACTATTGATAAAGACATTGTTTTAGAAGACTTCGATGTACCTGAAGATTTATTTCTCGGAGAGCAAACAACGCTGAATACGACGATATCAAGTACAGTCGACACCAATTCACGAGTTAGGATCAGTAAGAATAACGAAGTCATTATTGATGAAGAGGTACAAATCAAACAGGGGACCAATGTATTGTCGTTTCAATACTTAGTGGAAGCTACAGGTACACATAGTTTTCGGGCGGAAATAGACTCGATAGATGATGGCATTCCAGAAAATAATGTCCGTCACTCTATTTCTAATGTTAAAGGAACACCAAGTGTTTTAATCGTTGAAGGGTCAGAGGGTGAAGCCAACAACATCGCTTCTGTTTTTCGTGGTTCTGACTTACAAGTAGATACCATTTCCCCAAAACTTATACCGACTGCCTTAACGGGAATGTTAGAATATGAGTCTATTATATTTAGTAATGTGTCAGCAACTGATGTAACCCAACAACAAATGGAAATCATCGAGAGTGCTGTAAGAGACTTTGGACTAGGATTTATCATGACAGGTGGAAATATGAGCTATGGACTGGGAGGCTATTTTAAAACACCTATTGAAAAAATCTTACCGGTTGAAATGGATTTGAAAGGCAAAAAAGAGCTGCCATCGCTCGGTTTAATCATTGTACTCGACCGTTCAGGTAGTATGAGTGGCTATAAGATGGATCTAGCGAAGGAAGCTGCAGCTAGATCTGTCGAATTACTACGTGAGAAAGATACACTTGGATTTATTGCATTTGATGATCAACCGTGGCAAATTATTGAAACAGGGCCGTTGGATGATAAGAAAGAAGCAGCAGAGAATATACGATCTATTACAGAAGGTGGAGGAACCAATATCTTCCCGGCATTAGCTCTTGCCTATGAACAATTGGAAAATCTTGATTTGAAGCGGAAGCATATCATTTTACTTACTGACGGACAATCCGCTACCAATATGGATTATTATGAGCTGATTTCAGAAGGGCTTAAGAGTAATATCACACTTTCAACGGTAGCAATTGGAAGTGATGCAGACCGTACATTATTAGAGGAATTAGCCCTTGAGGGTACGGGTCGATATTATGATGTTCAAGACGCCTCTACCATCCCAAGCATCCTTTCTAGGGAGACATTATTAACAACAAGAACCTATATTGAGGATAACCCTTTTTATCCTACCCTTATAGAAGGTACAGAGTGGAGTCCTATATTTGCGGATGGTATGCCACAAATGAATGTTTATATTGCGACAGAGCCTAAAGCAAGAGCCCAATCTGTTTTAGTTAGTGATAAAAATGATCCTGTGTTGACGAGATGGCAATATGGTTTAGGAAATACAGTCGCCTGGACTTCTGATGTAAGTGGGGAATGGGCAGGTGATTTTGTCACATGGGAAAACTGGCCAACACTTTGGAATGAAATCATGTCTTGGAGCTTACCAAATTACCAACAAGAGAGGTATTATATAGAGCAACAAAATAACGGTAAAGAGATTACATTACATGTCTCTTCAGAAGATGAAGATTTACTTCCTCTTGAAGCTACTATTATCGATGAGAATGGAAACGAGATAGAAAGTCAAATTAGGCCAACAGCACCAGGAGAACATGAAGTTACGTTCCAAGCAGACACAGGTATCTATTTTCTCCAATTATCGAAGTTAGATCAAGATAAAGTTGTCGGCACGTATCAAACGGGAATTGTTATTCCATACTCCAAAGAGTTTGAATTAGCGAGTCAAAATGATTCACTTTTAAAAGATATGACTGAAATAAGTGGGGGAATCATACTGAAAGAACCAGAGGAAGCTTTTCGGGAGCTACGTAATGAAAAAACCAATCAACAGCCGATATTTATGCAGCTCTTGCTTGCCGCATTTCTGTTTTTCTTTCTAGAAATAGCAATTAGAAGGTTTGGTTTACTTGCCATAATAAATCGATTCGCGAGATTCAGAGATAAAAGTGATTTAGAGGAGAAAGTGAAAAAAGAAAAGATCAATCAAACGTTTGAACAGCTTAAAAGAGTCAAAATAAAAGAACCGAAACAGAAATCTTCCGTAACGCTTAAGACGGATAGTGATTATTCTTCCAAAACTATAGCTGCTAAGAAGCACGAAAATAAACCTAGCAAACAGGAAAAACGTCCAGAGAATGTAGAATCGGATGATCGTATGAAGCGGTTATTGGATGCTAAAAATAGAAAGAATAGATAATCTTCAAAAAGTATTGACATTGCTAATAAGGATTCTATATAATATTTTCAATCAAATACGTAAAGCATTGAAGAGAAAAGTAAGTATACTAGGTTTTTTACAGAGAGCTCCTGCTGCTGAAACGGGGTAAAAATCGATATACTGAAGCAAATCTCAGAGCTTCATACTGGATTCATATGATGATAGTATGACGGTCTTCCACGTTACGGAGTGAGGTTAATAGTTATCTATTAACAAATAGAGGTGGTACCACGGATTATCAGTCCCGTCCTCAAGACATATGTCTTGAGGACGGGATTTTTTATTAGATTTATGAAGGAGTGGTTGTATTGGGACAGTAAGGAAAACAAAAAAACACTGGAAATATCCAAGCTTATTACTTTTGGGAATTGGTATTTCGAATATAGGGGAGTGGATCTATCTTTTATCATTAAACATCACTGTCCTAAACATGACGGATAATAAGTTGGCAGTTTCATTGCTATATATTATTGTTCCTCTTGCTACAATAGCTACAAATTTTTGGGGTGGTAGCTTGATAGATCGAATGAACAAGAGAAAATTACTCATTTCACTCGACTTCATACGTGCGGGATTAATTGTTCTATTACCTTTTATTCCAAATCTCATGTACATCTATATCATCGTGTTTTTCATAAACATGGCAAGTAGCATATTTTCAAGCACTTCCATTGTTTATATGACAAAACTAATTCCTCAGCAGGATAGAAAAAGCTTCAATACCCTTCACAGCTTAGTGACTTCCGGTGCCTTTTTCACTGGACCAGCTATTGCAGGGATACTATTTATTATTTGGGATTCGAACACAGCTATTTATTTCAATGCCATTGCTCTTTGTATCTCAGGTGTTATTATGTTGTTCATGCCTGATTTGGAGGAGAGTTTGGAAGTATCTCCTTATGATCGAATGTCCTTGCAATTACTTAGAAAAGATTGGTCTTCCGTTATACAGTTCAGTAAGCGCAATCGCTTTATTATCATTGTTTATATATTATTCCAAGGTGTCTTACTCATTTTGGCAAGCGCTGTTGATTCATTAGAAGTAGCGTTCTCAACGGAAGTTTTAGGTCTATCAGAAAGTAAATATGGATTTCTAGTTTCCATTTCTGGTGTTGGTATCATAGTTGGTTCTATTCTGAATGTTCTAGTGTTTAAAAGACTTTGTGTGGGATTTTTGATAGGAGTTAGTACGATATTCGTTTCTGCTGGATATGTCGTTTATGGTTTTTCTAATGATTTTGTACAAGCTGCTATCGGGTTTTTTATTCTGGCATTTTTCACCGCTCCAGCAAATAGTGGTTTTCTAACTTTTTATCAAAATTCAGTTTCGGTTGATATGATGGGGAGAATCAGTAGTATCTATCAATTCGTAAGTTCAGTATACATCGTTTTCCTTACAGTACTTCTGGGGATCATTGCAGAAGTTATTTCCATAAAAATAGCCGTACATATTGGTACAGTGCTGATGTTTTGCGTCTCGCTTATTCTCTGTTGGACTCTACATAAGAAGTTTGATCTTAACGTTAATTCTGGTGAATAAGTCCTACTATTGAGCGTAGAATTAGAATACCACAAACAACGCAATACTTTTTATATGTAAGACAATAGTATTGCGAGGCTTTTTATATACAAAATTAAAAGTATGTAGTTACTTATACTATTTCATTAATACTGATATCTTTGAAACAGAGTTAATGTTAAAATTTAGATAAGTTATTGTATATATTTACTAATTTAATATTAAGAAGAATTTAGGAGGTGGCGCGTATGGAGTCTTGTATTTTCTGTAATATAATCTCAAAAAAGGAAGATGCTTTTATCATTTTTGAGAATGCTTATGTATGTTGTTTTTTAGACAAATACCCTATCAACAAGGGACATATTTTAGTAGTTCCTAAGATACATTTTCAAGAGTTTAGTGAGGTTGACAAAGATAGTTTAAGTCATATTATTTTAGCTTCTCAAAAAGTAGCTACTTCTCTTGAAAGAATATTAAACACAGATGGCATAACTATAATGCAAAATAATGGAATTTTTAAGGATGTTGAACATTATCACATGCACATTATTCCTCGATTTTTAGATGATGGGTTTTCATGGGTAGAACCAGAAAATGTAGTAACTAAAGAAGAATTAATCTCAATAAGTAATAGCTTATCAGAAATATTGATTGATTAATGTCCTAAAATTTGTTTTTGGGAATGAAACTTTAGGAAGAACTATACATACGAGTTGTTGATCAAATTGACTACATTCATTTAAAAGGAGAAAAACTATGAAAATCGGTAAAAAGTTAGGTGAAGGTGCTAATGCAGAGGTGTTTGAGTGGGAGGACAATACAAAGGTTATTAAATTAGCGAAATCAAATATTAATCGAACTGATTTGGAGAGAGAATTTAATAATAGCCTCACGGTGTGGAACTTGGGATTAGCTGTTCCTAAACCCTATGAAATGATAGATTATCATGATCGTCCTGGAATAGTGTATGAGCGTATATTTGGGAAAACGTTAAGGGAACGGTTTTTCGAGAATTTAATACCACAGAATCATGTTGATAGTAACTTGGATTGGAATGACGCACGGTTATCTGCTCGCATATTGGCGAAAGTTCATAATACATTATCACATAAAGAAATTCCATCACAACAGAGGGATTTTCTAAAGAGGCAAATATTGAGCGTGAATTATTTATCAGAGTTTGAAAAAGAGGCGGTTCTCGATATTTTAAATAGTTTACCAGCCAAAGATAACATTTGTCACGGTGATGCGAACCCTAATAATCTATTGTTTTCAAACGAGCAGCCTATTTTAATAGATTGGATGAATGCTTCTAACGGTAATCCAGAAGCGGACTTAGCTGAATTTATTATCATGATTCGATATGCCATTCTTCCGCCAGAAACGCCATCAAATGCTCTGAAACTATTTGATTCGAATAGAGAAAAGATTATTGCAGAGTTTATGGAGGAATATACTAATTTAACTGGTACTACATACAATGAAGTTGACCCCTGGATTGTTCCAATAGCTGCTCGCAAATTATCTACAGATGGTATTTTTGAGGATGAAAAACTATTATTAGTAAATGAAATAAGAATAAGACTTGAAAATAAAAATTAGAAGATCTTATGTTATTTTAAAGAAGAGACCTCTAAATATATACGGTTACGCAAATTTATCTATAGGTTATTTATCGTTATAAATAACTGAATATTGAAACTAAAATATAGCTTCTTGCGTATGTTTAGTAAAGGGGGTATTCACATGAAAAAATCAATTTGGAACCTGCTGCTCATTGGTATGATTATAGCGCTATCTAGCTGTACTGATACAGATGTCTACAATGATAAAGATATTAAGAATTTTGTAAAGGAATACAAAACAAAACAATATGCTGTTGAAAATCCTTCTAATCCTCCCACAGCAGTTGAAATTGGAGAAAGAGTAAAACCATTTCTAACCGAAGAAGAGTATGATTACTTTTATAAGAGACGTTATTTCCATTTTATTAATGTTGTAGCAAAGAATACGGGTTATAAGAGTAAGGTACAAGATATCACACTTGAAAAAACAGAAGAAAACGAAGATGGTACGGTCGATTACGATTATGTATTAACAGTGGAGTACTATCATGATAATTTTTCGGAAGCAGTTGAAACAAAAGGTCAACTAACTATTCAATATAATGGAGAAAACTACAAAATAACAAGGGATTGGGAACAACCGAATCAATTTGTACAGGAAGCAATTTTAAAGACGAACAATAATGGGGGAGTTAAGCATTAAAACAAATGTGCATTTTCAAAAGGATTATGTTGATATAGATGGTCATAAGAACGGCATATTTATTGAGTCAACTGACTTTAATCATCCTGTTCTCTTGTTTATACATGGAGGACCTGGATTCCCACAATATGCAAGTATTAAACAATCAGGACTTGCATGGGCAGATCATTTTACCATTTGTTATTGGGAACAAAGAGGTACCGGAATGTCTTATAATTCTTCTACACAGGGCGAACTAACGTTAGAAAGTTTAGTTTCTGACGCATTAACGATAACCAATTATCTTAGAGGAAAATTTCACAAAGAGAAGATTTATATTTGTGGGCACTCTTGGGGAACGCTAATCGGAAGTATAGTCGCGAGTAAATATCCGAAATATTTTCATGCCTATATTGGTGTGGGGCAGTTTGGAAGGCATTTTGAATCAAATAGGCACACGTATGACTTTTTACTGGAAACTGCTAAAATACGAGGTGACAAACGAGCGGCAAAAGACATTCAATCCGTTACATTTGATAAGCATTTTTATAGAAATCAAGGATATCGTAGAATACTAGGTAGGTATCTTAATAAATACGGAGGTGGTGCGAAAAGAACGGGATATTCTAATTGGCAGGGTATAAAGGAACTTTTCACTTGTAGACAATATTCGTGGAGAGAACGTTTTAACATTCCGAAGGGGATTTATTTCAGTTATGATTCCTTATGTGAAATAATGGCAGAAGCGGATGCTACTTTATTGGCACCACGTTTTGACATTCCTGTTTTTATTATACATGGTTTACATGATTATCAAACTTCCTACAAAGAAGCAAGACGATTCTTTGAACAGGTAGAATCGCCAATGAAGAGATTTTATACATTTGAAGATGCTGCACACTCTCCGTTTTTAGAAGACCAAGAAAGATTTTTGCAAATTATTAAGACTGATATACTATGTTCTTAATCTAAATTAACTAGAAAATGATTACATCTTGGATATTTCGTCATTGAGATTAAAATGAAACTTTTTGAATGGATTCCCGTATAAAGTAGGTAACTTACATAGTATTAGATAGGGGGGATTTCGTTGCATAGAAAGCTAAGAAAGTCATCGACAGATAAGGCTTTAACTGGTGTATGTGGTGGAGTTGCCGAATATTTTGGGATATCTTCATTCGGTGTAAGGTTACTATTTATTGTTCTACCAGCTAATTACTTAATTTACTTAATCCTTGCTGTGTCATTACCTGATACTCTTCCATCTTTAAAATCAATACACTAGTCACAACTTAACTGGAGTGAGTAAAGTTTTAACTAGGCGATCGGAATAGATCGTCATTTTTATTTACGCTTTAATCAAACCAATAGGAGATGATTTGAATGATGAAGCGTGTAGATGTCGCCTATGTTCTTTTATACGATACTAATAAAGAAAATATTCTAATGGTGAAAAACAAAGGAGGTGACTCTTCTTACTACACACTTCCCGGCGGGGCAGTTGAAAGTGGTGAAACTTTAGAAGATGCAGCTATATGTGAAGTTAAAGAAGAAACAGGGTTAAACGTTCAACTTGAAGGAGTGCTTGCAGTGAGTGAAGCTATTTTTGAAGAGCGAGGTCATCATACAATATTTTTACTTTTAAAGGTAGAATTATAGAGGGAGAAATCAACATAACGTTTCCTGAAGAAATTGAGGAAGTTATTTGGATGGACGCTAATAAAGCATTAGAGAATGCCTATATACCAAGTAATATAGAAGGTTTAAAATATAGCAACTCTACTATTCCATATCTTCTTCGCGGAAGAGTTGATAATAAGCCTTAATATCGATTTATTCACTATAAAGTTAAGAGAATCTCAGATTCAGAAATATTTTTATCTATATTGAGTATGAATTTAAATTAGTTTAAACTACTCGTCACATTAGTTGACAAAGAGAGGTTCCTATAAAATTTATTCAGCTATTATTTTTATTATTACTATGGATTATCCCTATTCTCCTCATAATTAAAACTTATACAAAAATGGAGAAACGTGAAAAACAAAGAATACTTAAGGAATTTAAACAACCATTTGTTCTTCCGACAATTACATTATTAGTCTTGGGAATACTAATATTTAATTCAGGTTTAACTATATCAGGGAGAATTAAACTCGAAGACATTGCTACAAATGGGGGAAAAGGAAGTTATTTATAGTAGATTACTATTATGTTTACAAGAGTTAGAAACGCAATCTTAATTATCCTTCTTAAACAAAACTAGATTCCCTCGTAACTAATAGGTATAAAGGATTATTTTTAATAAAGAAATAGTTATTTCGATATATTGACGATTACCTAGATGAAAAGGCAAGCTAGATTATAGAATTGGAAAATAAAGGAGTGCGATCATTGCGTAAGCTAATTATATGGATTAGTATAAGTATTTTACTCATTCTCGGTGCTTGTAGCGAAAACGAAAAAAATAAAGAGGAAAATTTAAAAGCAAAAGAAGCTTCGACAAGTGAAAAAGCTGATGAAGAAAAGAAAGATAACGATAATGCCACAACCGAAATAAAAGAATATTCAATAGAAAATCTTGATGACCTCAAAAACTATAAAGGTTCTCTACTCAGTGACTTAACACTTGAAGAGGAATTATCTACAGAAACCGATGAGTTAATGAATTCAATAGAGGAAGAATTAAAGAAGGAATTAACCGAGTTCACGGAAGAAACTCAAAATGCTAAAGAACTAGAAATAAAATTAGCAAGTTTGCTTGCTAGCCCTAACTATGAAGAAGCTATTGACCCTGCACAGAGTTTTAAACCGACTTTTGAAGAACCATACTTACCTATTCCTAAAAAAGTAGGTAGTGGTGTAGAACAGGAAGACGAAATAGGAAAAGCGATTATTCTATTAGATGCCAGTTCTAGTATGTTGTTGAGTGTAGATGGAGAAGTCAAAATGGATATTGCCAAGGATGCTGTAAAACGTTTCACGGATGTTATCGGTCAGGATAGCGATATCTCTCTAGTTGTCTATGGACATAAGGGTTCTGAATCTAATTCCGATAAGAAGTTATCCTGTGAAGGCATTGAAGAAGTCTATCCAATGGGTGAATACAATTCCGATGAATTTGAAGGTTCACTGTCTACCTTTGAAAGTAAAGGATGGACACCACTTGCTGGAGCTATAAATAAAGCTGCTGAAATGAGCCAAAAATTAGAAGGAGCCATTACGGTATATATTGTTAGTGATGGTGTGGAAACTTGTGATGGGGATCCTGTAAAGGCAGCCGAAAATTTCGCCAAAGATAACGAAGGACGTTCTGTTAACATTATTGGTTTCAATGTTGATAAAGACGCTGAAGACCAATTAAAATCTGTTTCTGAAGCAGGAAACGGCGATTACTTTGCCGCAAATAACGCTGATGAAATCCAACAAACTATCGAGTATGAATGGTTACCTAGTGCCATAGACCTTGCCTGGGCCTTTACTAAAGCACCAGATCCATGGGAAGAATTAGCTGAGATGGACCGCTATAAGGTAGAACATCAGAGGATAAGGGACATTATTGCCAAAGAAGATGAACGATTTGATAAGGCTCTAAAAATGATCTATCAAGAAGAACTAATTCCGAGTGAGGCCTACGACGAACTTTCAGAATTAATATTAAATCGAAAACAAAAGAAAATCGAATTGAATGATGAGCTTAAATCTCAAAAATACGATGAAATTAAGCAAGTTTCCGATGACATTCGAAAAAGAGTAGATGAATGGGTAGAAGAAATGAGAAAAATCAAGGATGAATAATTAAGAGGCTTTTCTTAAGATGTATAAAAATGTAATTGCGGCCTAAACGTTATGAACACCTAACATTTGGGCTGCTTTTATTAATTCCGTATAAGTTAACCGCTACAGTCATTAGTAGCTTTAGTAAAGCTTTATATGTTAAAAAGTGAGCATATTATTTAGTAAAAATAGTAATTATAGATATAATAATAGACATTACTTTCCAACTGGCATAAGTCATATGCAGAAAAATTTAGATAATATAAATAAAGATTGGAGATTATCATGACATCAAAGACTAAACAAACAACCTATAAATACTACATAAACGGTGAATGGAGAGAAAGTCATTCCGGACAAACTATCGACATACATTCTCCATATCGTCCTGAGGTAGTAGGGCATATTCAAGCAATTTCACAAGATGAAGTTGATGAAATAATTAATTTAGCAAAGAACGCTCAGAAGGATTGGGCGGACGTTTCACTACAAGATCGTGCGAAGTACTTATATAAGTGGGCAGATGAACTAATTCTTATGCAGGATGAACTTGCAGAAATAATCATGAAGGAAGTTGGGAAGGCAGCTAATGACGCCAAGAAAGAGGTAGTACGTACAGCTGATTTTATCCGCTACACTGTAGAAGAAGCGCTTCATATGCATGGGGAAAGTATGCTGGGAGATAGTTTCCCAGGTGGATCTAAATCTAAGATTGCTATTATTAATCGTGTACCTCGTGGTGTAGTTCTAGCGATTTCACCATTTAATTATCCGGTAAACTTATCTGCAGCTAAAATTGCACCAGCATTAATGGCAGGAAACGCAGTTGTCTTTAAACCAGCTACCCAAGGAGCGATAAGTGGTATCAAGATGGTGGAAGCACTAGATAAAGCTGGACTACCAAAAGGGTTATTAGGTTTAGTAACTGGACGTGGTTCCGTAATCGGTGATTATTTAGTGGAACATAAAGGGATAAACATGATTTCATTTACTGGTGGTACCCATACCGGTGTACAACTTGCTAAAAAAGCAACCATGGTTCCATTAGTTCTTGAACTTGGTGGTAAAGACCCTGGTATTGTTCGTGAGGATGCAGACTTACAAGAGGCTGCAAAGCATATTATTAGTGGAGCATTTTCATACTCTGGACAGCGCTGTACAGCAATTAAACGTGTCCTAGTTCATGATAGTGTTGCTGATGAGCTTGTTGCTTTATTAAAAGAACAGGTTGAAAAATTATCAGTCGGCTCACCTGAAGAAAATAGTACTATTGTTCCTATAATTAATAAAAAGTCTGCAGATTTTGTTCAAGGTTTACTAGATGATGCGGTAGAAAAAGGTGCAACAGTGGTTATAGGAAATAGAAGAGAAGATAATTTAATTTATCCGACGCTTCTTGATCATGTTACAGAAGAAATGAAGGTTGCCTGGGAAGAACCATTTGGTCCGATTCTACCTATTATAAGAGTTACTTCTGATGAAGAAGCTATCCGAATTGCAAATGAATCAGAATTCGGCTTACAGGCAAGTGTCTTTACAAAAGATATAAACCGAGCGTTTACTATTGCGAGTAAAATAGAAGCTGGTTCAGTTCAAATTAATGGTCGAACAGAACGTGGACCAGATCATTTCCCATTTATCGGTGTTAAAGGATCTGGTATGGGAGCACAAGGTATTCGTAAGAGTCTAGAATCTATGACACAGGAAAAAGTAACTGTACTAAATATAGTTGAATAATTCTTTCAATGAACAAAGATAAGGGAAATATCCCTGTTTTTAAGGCTGTCGAGTAATGCTCGATAGCCTTTTCTAATGCAATAAAACCATAAGTGCTAGAATGTGAATTATACATAAGAGTATTGTTATTATCTCTTAGCAACACAAAAGATTTTCATATTTATTGAGTACTTTCATCAATTTTTCACATTAGAAGTATAAGATACTATTGCAGAGGGTTTGAAAGTGAGGACAGACAAATGGCTTTAGCAAGTAAATTAACGGCAATTAGTATTATTGCTCTAAGCTTTGCAATAGGATTTATATCTTTTTATCTACTTAGTGACCTATCTATCAAGCAAAAGAGAAAACATATAGAAGAATTAATATCGCAATTAATCAACTTCGTAATCTTTATCTGGCTAGGGAAGATTTTATTACATCTCTTTATATTTATATCGGATCCTTTATCAATTCTGGCATATCCTAGTGACTCAAAAGCGTTCTATTTTGCTATAGTTTCAATCACATTGTTGCTTCTATACAAATCAAACCGAAAAAAATAGAACGTACTTCCGCTCATAGAATCTTTTGTTCACTTATTTCTTATTAGTTCGTTTGTATACGAGTTTATTCAGTTCATTGTGGAAGAGAATACGTATTCCTTCGGCTATATAGTCTTACTAGCAGCTCTCATCGGTTTGTATATACTTCTCAAAGCGCGCATGTCTTTCATGGGACTATTAATAGTTATGGTTACAATTTGGTCAATTGGGATGATAATTCTAGCTATAGTTCAACCGTTTGTAACAGTTTTTGGCTATATGATGGAACCATGGTTTGTTGGAGTGTTTTTCGTTACAAGTATTGGTAGTTTAACTTATAAGATTAGAAAGAGGGATGCATAATGAGTATTATTGAGACAGATACGATATTACTGGTAGGAATGTTATTAGCGCTAGGAGCAGGTGCACTATCTTTCTTGTCTCCTTGCGTTTTACCTATATTTCCAGCCTATATGTCTTACATAACAGGAATTAGTGTGAAAGAGCTTCAGGGTGATAAGAGTAGTAAAATGGTTCGGCAGTTATTTATTCATTCTCTTTTCTTTTTGTTGGCCGTTTCTCTCGTATTTTTTAGCTTGGGAGCGAGCGCTTCTTTTTTAGGAAAATGGGCACAGCATCTTCTAATTGGAGAATCTGGATTACTCATTCAACGGATTGCTGGAGTTTTCATTATTTTGATGGGCTTTTTTATAGCAGGCTGGATTAATATACCAACTCTTATGAAGGAACGACGCTTTCACTATGCAAAAAAGCCAGTAGGTTACGTCGGAACTTTTTTTATCGGATTAGGATTTGCAGCAGGATGGACACCGTGTATCGGACCGATCTTTGGGTCCATATTGCTTCTATCTGCCAGCTACCCAGGACAAGGAATGCTCTACACACTCATGTACGTAGTGGGATTTGCATTACCATTTCTCATTTTAACTTTCTTTATAGGGAAGACGAAATGGATTGTAAGAAATAGTGGAATCATTATGAAAATTGGTGCAGCCATGATGATTATGATGGGATTAGTGCTTTTCTTTGGATTAATGCCACGAATTTCAGGGTTTTTACTAGATTTGGTACAAGATTCATGGCTGTCTAGATTAGGATAAATTCAGGAGGTATATGGAATGAAAAAGTGGATTCTTATTGTAATTGTTGTTGGTATGGTAGGGTGGGCAGTTTATGACTTTATCAATTCTAATAGTCAAACATCCGAAAAAATCGACAAAATGGATACAATTAAAGAAGTCGAGGCCGAGTCGGAAGGAGCGGAAAATACCGAGGAACCAGTTATCGGGTTAGAGGTAGGAAACATGGCACCTGATTTTCAATTACAAACTTTATCTGGAGACAACGTAAAACTATCGGACTTTCGTGGGAATCGTGTGATGATTAATTTTTGGGCAACATGGTGTCCACCATGTCGTGCTGAAATGCCAGATATGGAAAAGTTTCATCAAGATAAGGATGTTGTAATATTAGCTGTTAATTTAACAGACGCGGAATCCAGTATTGAAGATGTGGAGGATTTCTCTGATGAATATAAACTAACCTTTCCAATTTTAATGGATACAAATTTAGATGTAGCTGATCTCTATATGATACAGCCAATTCCAACCACATATATGGTTGATTCCAATGGTCTGATTAGTTACAAAGCATTTGGTGCGATGAATTATGATTTGATGGTACAAGAGTACGAAAAGATGGAATAATTTTTTATATAGTATAATGGGCAAGAGGTGAGAGGATGAAGCAAACCATACTTGTTGTAGAAGATGATAAGATGATACGGGAACTAATTAGAATTTATCTTACTAAGGCTGGTTATGAAGTCGTAGAAGCAGCTGATGGGGAAACAGCCAAAGAAGTATTTATATCAGAACATCCTTGTTTAATAATCCTTGATTTAATGCTCCCCAAACTTAGTGGAGAAGAATTTTGTACATGGGTACGTGAACAGGAACGTAATGAGGTATCGATTATTATGTTATCTGCTAAATCACGCATAGAGGATAGAATTAACGGATTAAAAATGGGTGCTGATGATTATTTAGTTAAACCATTTGAACCAGAAGAACTTCTCGCCCATATTGAAGCAGTACTACGTCGTACTGGTCAGTTCTGTCAAAAGATTACCCATAATGGATTATGTATTAAACCTCGAAAGGGTGAGGTATTACTTTTCGATAAAGAAATAACCTTAACGAAGCATGAATTCAATCTATTATATTACTTTATGGAGAATCCGAATATTGTTATCTCTAGAGATAATCTTGTGAATCAATTATACCCTTATGCTGATAAACTAGTACTAAATAGAACGATAGATGCTCATATCAAAAAAATACGAAAAAAAATTGAAGAAAATCCTTCTGAGCCAAAGAGGATCATAACAATTCGAGGAATGGGGTATAAATTTGTTACGGAATAAATTTAAAAATTTACTTGTTCCTAAACAATTACTGTTTCGATTAACCTTTCTCAACATAATTGTTATTACGGCCTTTGTCGGTTTTAGTAGTTGGGCAATCTATAATACGGCTTGTGTACTAGCAGAAGGATTCGTAACCATGAGTAACCAAAAACAAACCCAATTTGAAGCTACACTGTTTCAATACTTATTGATTTTCAGTATCTCTACGATTGTTATCGGTAGTCTCACACATTTTTACTTAACAAGGAAACTAATCCATCCATTGAGACAGCTTATCCATTCCACTAAAAAGATGAAAAAAGGAGAGTACCCTAATCCTATTGAAGTTAATCATGAGGGAGAAGTTGGTGAGTTAATTAGTCATTTTAACGAATTAGTAAAACAATTAGAGACAAATGAGGAACGCCGACTAAAGCTTGTATCCGATCTATCGCATGAATTTCGAACTCCATTATCAAACTTAAACGGTTATCTACGTGCATTACAAAATGGTGTGATTAAAGGAGATGAGAAGCTATATCAATCTCTCTATGAGGAATCTAGAAGAATTATTCGCTTAATAGAGCAGATGGAGCAACTCAAGGAATGGGACTATCGTTCTAGACAGACTTTTTCAGAAAAGTTTCCTGTTAATATAAGACAACTAGTGGAACAATCTGTTGAAATGTTTCGATGGACATCAAAGCAAGCAAATATAAACGTGCGTGTAGATGTTGCACCTAGTATACTAACTCTTAATAGTGAAGCGATAACACAAGTCATTAGTAATTTACTTGATAATGCAATTCGCTATTATGAAGGGACTGGGCCAATTGTTATAGAGGGTATGATTAGGGAGTCAGGATACATGCTCTGTGTAACTGGTCCTGGAAAACCTATCTCAATTGCGGAACAGGAAAAGATTTTTGAACGCTTTTATCGTATTGATCATTCTAGGTCACGAGAATTAGGAGGATCTGGATTAGGACTCGCTATTTCTAAAGAAATTATTGAACGTCATCGAGGTACTATAGGAGTTTCATCGGACAAGAATCAACATACATTTTGGTTCAGATTGCCAAGGAAGTAAATGGCTAGTATGAACTCAGTTCACTACTATTCATACCAGCCATTTTAATGTAACTATATTTTTTACTTAGATTGTTCAAACGATTTCTTCGTCAAAATTTATGAAGTGACAATTATTAATAATTACAGTTGAAACTGTGGTAAATAATCTTTATGTGCTTCTAGCATCTCATCAAGAATTTGTTTAGCAACTGTATCAGAGGGGACGAGTGGATTAATCGTCATTGCGAGTAGCGCTGTTTGGTAATCACCAGTTACTGCTGCTTCTGCTGCAATTCTTTCAAATGATTTAATTTGTTGAACCAGTCCTCTTGTAGCTACTGGTAAATCACCAATGCCAATTGGTTTAGGGCCATCTTTTGTAATGACACAATTTATTTCGATAGCAGATTCATCTGGAATACTAGCAATGGCTCCATTATTTATCGTGTTAACTGTTTGGATATCTTTACGATCATTATAGATAGAGTCAATCAAACTACATGCTGCATCACTATAATAAGCTCCACCTCTATTCTCCAATTGAGGAGGTTTGATTGCTAGTTTTTCATCGTTATATAGCTCAAATAATTCTTTTTCCAACTTTTGTACAACTTCTGCACGTGTTCCTTCTGCCTTTGCAGCGTTACTTTCCTCTTCAAACATTTCATCTGTTTTATAGTAATAACGGTGATAAGGACATGGAATTGCTTGTAGTGCTTTAATAAAATCAGGTTCCCATTTTAAATCGATAATATTTTTCATGGTACCACTTGACGAATCGTTTGAAGTGAGTTTATCAATATACTGCTCGGTATATAGCTCTCCATCTAGATAAACATTCAAACCATAAACCATGTGATTCAAACCCGCAAGATCCATGTGGACTCGTTTAGGATCAACATCTAATAGTTCTGCAACACTCATTTTCATCATAACAGGAACATTACATAAACCAATTACTTTCTTCCAATTACTATGGCGAAGAACTGCTTCGGTCACCATACCAGCGGGGTTTGCGAAGTTAATTAACCATGCATCTGGACACAATTCCTCCATATCCTTAACGATATCCAAAATCACTGGGATAGTTCTTAACCCTTTGAATAAACCACCAGGTCCATTTGTTTCTTGTCCAATAACACCATATTTTAGAGGAATGCGTTCATCTTTCGCACGGGCGTCCAATAATCCTACACGTAATTGTGTTGTAACAAAATCTGCATCCTTTAATGCTTTACGACGATCTAATGTTAGGTGTACTTCAATTGGTAAGCCTGCTTCCTTAACCATTCGCTTAGCTAATCCGCCAACAATATTTAATTTTTCTTCACCTTCTGGAATATCTACTAACCAAATTTCACTGATCGGTAAACTATCATATCTTTTAATGAATCCTTCGATTAGCTCTGGAGTATAACTTGAACCTCCACCAATTGTGACAATCTTTATTCCTTTGTTCATTGTTTTTCCTCCTCGTAAACTTATTTACACCACCAATACTAGAGGAACAAAAGGGAATAAGATATAGATTTTGAAGCATTAGATTCATGTTTCAACGATAGTTTTTTGTGTCAAAAAAGTAACGCTGTGTTTTTTATGTGAATTATAAAAAGAAGTTACGTAAAAGATTGATTGAGGGAGAATTAGACCGTTCATGCAAAATCGATAAATAAGTCGTTTATATGCGTACACAGGATATAGCAGACCAATCTCTTGTATCTACTTCAACGTTAATGCAATATTGTAAAAAATATAGGAGGGAGAATTGTAGGGGTGCGTGTTTCTAAAGCTATATAGTAGTAGGACAATCTACTAGTAAAAACCTGTTTTTGAAGATTGACACCAAAAACAGGTTTTTTGTATTATTGCTTTTTACTGTAATAATCAATATACCCTTCGGATAGTTTATCTAACGATCCGTAGGTCTGTTCCAAAGCTTCGATGGCATACTGGTATACGATTTTTTCTCTATCGATATTTTCTTTATCTATGATATCGTTTGCCTTCAAAAATTCTACCATTTCTAAGTATTTTTCTATTCCATCTGTCTGAATTAAATAATTCGTAATAAGGAAGCCTATGTTATAAATATCGATAGAGTCTTCGGTATAATTGATGTCTTTGAGATTTGCAATAGGTTTTATTTCTTCCGTGTTTTCTAAAATTACTTTCTCTCTATCAGCGGTATTCCCATAATCTAATTGTAGTTTTCCGGATTCATCTGTCGTGACTGCACTAGAAATAAATATAGCTAATCCTTCTTGCATAAACGGCGGAGCATTATCATTAGAAATATCTGCAAGCATGGTATGAACAATTTCATGTTTTATGAATCCATAAGTGACCTCATAATCTCCTTGAACAACAAACTTTAGTGAGGTAAATGGAACCGCTACCCCGTAAAGAGTTGGCCAAGCTGTCGATGCGGAAATTTCCTCAACAGAGTCATAGAGTTTGATATTTATTTCGCTTGGATTCCAGTTAAACGTTTGATTATATAGATCTACAATCTCTTTAACATCTGCTAGTACTTTATCCGCATAACTATCTAAAGAAGGTAGGTAGTACAAATTTATCGGGCCATCCGTAATTTTCTGAAAAGGTAGGTCGTTCATCTTCCATGTACCGTTAATATTATGGATTGGGTAAGTAATATGGTTACTTATATTCTGATCTTCGTGTTGCATATTAATTTTTAATTCTAAGTTTCCCTTATCTAAGGACTCTAAAGTTACATTATTAATAACTACGGAAACATCCCAACCTTCACTTTTCTTTTGTTCAATTTCATTAAGCCATACTTCTTGTTCCTTATAAAATAGCTCATTCGTTCCATCTTGATAGGACATAAAGGTAGCTTTATTATTTTCCTCAATTGCTTTTATCATTTCTTCAAAATAGTTTTTTGCATCAAGTTCTTCGTTTTGAATCTGACTGTTATCTTGATCACTCTGTGTATCCTCCTGATTCACTTCATTCACCTGTTCTACTTTAGCTTCTTTATTCTCTGTTTCTTTTGTATCTACAGACGGTTGTGAATCGCAGGCAACAAGCAACATGCAAAATACAAGTACAACTATCACTTTAAACATTCAAAAATCCCCCTAGATTTAATTTGAATTGATTAACTTTATTTTTAGTAATATTCTTATTGGAAGTTAGTTACTTTTAAAAAACTGATTGCAAATATCCTATGAAGTCTAGAAATGCAGATGCAGCTAAAGATGAATTAGAGGAAAATTTAACTATTAACGAAATTGTACAACAATTCAGCAAACAATTAAAGGCTGTATTATTAGAGGAACTATTTGTTGAATGAAAGATAACTAAAAAGGACTAAGGACTAAGTGCCAAATTTATTAATGGAATTTGGGGAGATGCTCAAACAATAAAAAATTGTACATATGACCAATTTGAGAAAAAACACTTAAATGGGAAAATTTTGAACTAAAAACACACGAATCCATAGTAGATATCCCTTACAGTATTATTTGCTATTGGAAGCAAGGTTAAAACAGGTTGAGCAAAGTTAAAATTTATTATATATTTTCAGAATGTTATAATATTATTAAGGTAGATGTTATTAACTACAGGAGTAGTTTAATTGAACAATCGTCATTAGCATTTTTCTACAACTAACCATATTGTAGAAAATATAAAAGAGAAAGGGAGTAAGGGAATAGTATGAAGGTTCTTATCTTGGGAGGTACTCGATTTTTAGGAAAAGCTTTCGTAGAAGAAGGATTGAAAAGAGGTCATGAAATCACATTGTTCAATCGCGGGACCAATAAAGAAGCATTTCCCGATGTGGAACAGCTTATCGGTGATAGGGACGGAGATGTATCACAGCTCGAAAATAAGAAATGGGATGTTGTAATGGACACATGTGGCTTCGCTCCTCATCAAATAAACAATATTGCATCTGTTCTCGGGACTAGTATTGAACATTATACATATATTTCAAGTATCTCTGTTTATAAAGATTGGATTCCGTTCAATATTGCGGAAGACTATCATTTACAGTCCATTCCACCAGATCAAATGAAAAACGTATTGAAAGACGTTGAAGAAGGGAGATTGTCTCCTTATGAGCATTACGGTCCATTGAAAGTGCTATGTGAAGCAGAAGCAGAGAAATATTGGCCGGGACAAGTGTTACATATTAGGGCAGGTCAACTAGTCGGGCAGTTTGACTATACGGATCGGCTCCCATACTGGGTTCAACGTGTGGCGGAGGGCGGAAATATAATGGTGCCTGGAAGTCCGTACCGTCCAATTCAACTAATCGACGTGAAAGATATAGCAAGATGGGTCTTTGATATGATGGAAAAAAGAAAAGCTGGAACGTTTAATGTTACAGGCCCAGATCATGAATTGACGATGGAAGAGCTGCTAAACACGTGCAAAGTGGTTACAAACAGCGACGCTGAATTTGTCTGGGTAGATGAACAATTTGTGTTGGATCATCAAATACAACCGTGGACCGAAATGCCGTTATGGATACCTGAACATTTCCCGTTAGAAGGAGAAACTAAACCCTGGAAAATGTGTATTAGTATAAAAAAAGCGTTAGACGCTGGGCTTTCTTTTAGTCCTATTAAAGAAACTATACATGATGTGTATCAATGGGAACTATCAAGACAAGATTCAAAAAGAAAAACAGGTATATCTCGTAAAAAAGAGCAAGAGTTACTAGATGCTTGGTTCCAAAAAAACAAATAGGACAGGGGATGAAATTCAAAATACTTTGACCGTCTTGGCAATAATTCACTTTAATATGAAGAGGGTTTCGTTATCGTAAGGGTATCTCGTACATTGTTGTAGCCCGAAGTTTAGTTGTGAACATAGTTTAAGATGATGATTGTGCGGTATTATTTCTTGTAGAACTAACTGTCAGGTGAGTTAAAAATGCTATAATTAAATGAATTTAACTTATAAAAAGGGGTCATTATTGTTTTGGAAGCAAAATATATTTATTTCTACGAATTCGGTAGTCCTAGAGATGTGTTAAATATTGAATTTAAAACTATAGAACCCCCAAGAGAAAATGAAATTCTTGTTCGAATGTTGGCACGACCTATCAATCCTTCTGATTTAATTCCTATTAGAGGAGCTTATTCGCATCGAATTTCTTTACCTAGTATTCCTGGTTACGAAGGTGTTGGGTTTGTTGAGGATGTAGGCCCTTTAGTTTCAAAAGACCTTATTGGTAAACGGGTTTTACCTCTACGTGGGGAAGGTACATGGCAAGAGTTTGTTAAGACAACAGAAGAATTTGCGGTTCCTATACCTGATTCTATTGACGATTTAACTGCTTCTCAAATGTATATTAATCCCGTTACTGCATGGGTAGTTTGTACGGAAGTCTTAAAATTACGACCGAATGATGTTTTATTGGTTAACGCATGTGGATCTTCTATTGGGCATATTTTTGCTCAATTATCCATGATTTTAGGTTTTCGATTAATTGCAGTGACTAGAAATAATAAGTATACAGAGGAATTACTTCATCTCGGTGCTACCAATGTGATAGACACGTCTATAAGTCGACTGCGTGAAACCGTTATGGAATTAACAAGTGGAATGGGTGTAGATGCTGCTATTGATTCTATTGGGGGTTCGGATGGTAATGAATTAGCTTTTAGTGTTCGCCCTAATGGTCATTTTTTAACGATCGGTCTTTTATCAGGGATACAAGTAAATTGGGAAGATATTGTAAAAAAAGCAAATGTGAAAGCGAATATATTTCATTTGCGGAATTGGAATAAAAATATATCAGCAAAAAAATGGCAGGAAACATTTAATCATTTAATACAGCTAATAGATTGTAAAAGGTTATTTTTGAGTATGGCCGATTATAAGTATGACCTGACTGATATCAAAAAAGCAATTGACACTGTTGAATTTAATAAAACAAAGATAAAAGTATTTTTAACAAGTTACTAATCCGAGCACTGAACACAATTCTCACTGCGATTTGCGCTACAGTACCTACGTTGGTGGTAATTTCTATGCTGGTTATAATGGCACTATTTTAGATAAGGCTGAATTTAGAATTGGTGACAACTGTATGATAGGTCTGATTGTAGGGAGCTATACTGCTGGTCATTCTATAGAACCCAAGGAGGAAAAATTACATACCTCAAATAATAAATTTTAAAGATAGTATGCTAGTGGGGTAATTTAGTAAGAAGGACTTAGAATATTTGGTTTCATTTGATTACCTGATCAAATGAAGGAGAGTAGGTTATGAGTAAAAGTAAATAGAAGTGGTGAAGATCTATGGCGATTAAAGTAGAAATACGTAGACCCTAAATTGAGGATATAATAGAGTTTCATTCCCTCTTTAGAATTGTTGTTAACGATACTATTATTAAAGGAAGTATAAGTGAGAAGTTGAATGATATAAATGATGAAATCGATGTTAAGGAAAAATACTTGGAAAGTGATTTAAAAGCAATGGAGAGAAACAATATTTCTTGATTGCATTAGATGGAAATTGAATTATTGGCTCCATTGAATATGGTCCTGAAAGTGAATTCATATGTAATTGTACAATTAACACTTACAAAGGGTTAATTGAGGTAGGTAGAGTATTTTTTCACCCTAACTATCAGAGAATGGGTGTAGGAAATTTGCTGTTGACTACGATGTATTCTACTTTAAAGAATAATGGTATAGAAGAATTTTGTTTAGATAGTGGTTATGGAAGTGCACAGCAAATATGGAAAAAGAAATTTGGAGATCCTGATTATTTGTTAAAGGATTATTGGGGCAAAGGAAACGATCATTTGATTTGGAGGATTAGGATTAACGATTTGTTATAAGGTTGAGAAGGAAAATTAAGTGTTTCTCTTGAATAAAATTATTCATCTGATTTGTCAAAGAAGGGACTCAAACTAAAGGCTACATCTATTAAAATTTCAAACTATTTACTAGTTAACATAATCTTTATTATAGGAAGTAACAGATAAATCAACAAAATTCATCTCATAATTAAAGTATACTTGTGATAGTGAGACAAATAATAAAAATCGCTATAAATAATACAAAATGATTTATAGCGATTTTTAACGTTATTCTCCAATATACATGGCATTAGGTCTAAATATCGTATTGTTTTGTGATTGTTCTATTGCGTGTGCGCACCAGCCAACAATTCGAGCTGAACTGAATATTGCTGTAAATAAACTTGCATCAATATCTAATGTCTTCATAATTGCAGCTGCGTAATATTCCACATTTGTATATAATTTTCGGTCTGGTTTTGCTTGATTTAAGATATTTATTGTTTCTTTTTCGGTCTTTAATGCTAATGTGATCCATTCCGGTAAATCATCTAGTTTCATTATGATCTGCTTTAAGCTCTCAGCACGTGGATCGACTGTTTTATAGATACGATGACCAAATCCCATAATACGCTCATTTTTTTCTAGTTTATTGTGTATTACTTCACAAATTCTATCTTCAGAACTAATTTCCTCTAATAATGCTATAACTCCAGATGGTGCACCACCATGCAATGGGCCTTTCATGGTACCCAATGCACTGGTTATGGCAGATGCAAGGTCACTTTCAGTTGAAATAGTAACTCTTGCTGCGAATGTGGATGCATTAAGACCATGTTCCATCGTTAATATTAGATATGTTTCAAGAATTTTAGCATTGGTTTTGTTACGATTACCAGTTATCATGTAGATAAAATTTTCTACATGCCCTAATGATGAATCGGGACTAATGACGGATAATCCTTTGCTGTAACGATAACGATAAGCAATTAACGTAGGCATGATAGCGATTAGCTTTGTAGCCGTTTTATAGATATCCGCATCTTTCTCTATATCCATTGCTGATACAATCGTTCTTAAAACATCCATTAACTCCATATCCTCTGGGAGTTGTTGAAGGATATTCACTATATAGTTTGATAACT
>NZ_AEWH01000033.1 GCF_000190475.1 Ornithinibacillus scapharcae TW25 | reverse complement strand
AAATGTAATTTACAATAAACCTAAATTTTTTGTTTGTAATTATATGTAACAATAATGTAATTTTACTATGAATGAGTTAAAATAATTCTGATAAACTTATTACTTTTACTATTTATGTATGCTAATATTATTATAATAATAGTTTAACATGAAAACAACTTTCATATTTGGATAAAATATTACATATAGTATTATTACTTACGCGATAAATTTGTAATAAAGGGGCAGATTCGATGGAGAAAGAACCAAATAAGTACAATATACGACAACCTTCAACTGCAGCTATCACCCCTTTTGGAAACGAATATTCCTTATCTACTAATCAAAGCTTATCAACTTTACCAAACTTTGTTTTAGACTGGATTGACCAGAATAGTAACGAGTTCTTCTCAGTTTGGAACGAGAAAGGAAAAGGAGAATATTTTTCTAAAGCAGTTGAAAACATTCTCGGATACGAGCCTGAAGATTTAATAGGGAAATCATTCTTGGACCTTATTCTTCCAGAAGATTTATTATACATACGAAAAGAGTTTAATAAAGAAACCTTTACGAATCAAACGTTTAACGTACATATCCTGAATTTCGATCAAAAATACATATGGTGTGAATGTAAAATCGCTAGACTAATAGTTCCTAATCACGGGAAAATCCTCTATGTATGCACTATTCGAGATATAACAGATAAAAAAGAAACTGAGGAAATGATGGTTCGTTCGGAAAAGATGTCCATTGCTGGTCAATTAGCTGCTGGTATTGCGCATGAGATAAGAAATCCGTTAACATCCATTAAAGGTTTTCTTCAATTGCTACAGGCCGGGGTTAATCGAAAAGATGTATATTATAAAATTATGATAGACGAAATTGAGAAAATGGAAACCATTACATCGGAATTACTATTTATTTCAAAGCCACTTACAGATAACAAGCAACAGGAATCGACATTAGAGATGGTTAAAGATGTTATAGAACTTCTCAAGCCTCAAGCAAAATTGAAAAATATCATACTAGATATTATTGGGGAAGACCAATTTATATTCTGTGATAAATCACAGATCAAACAGGTTCTAATCAATATTATTAAAAACGCAATAGAGGCAATGGACGAACCTGGTAAGATTACGGTGACGATAGTTGAATTAGAGGAAAACATAAGAATTGATATAGTGGATGAAGGTCCTGGTATAGATGAAGAAGTGATACATAAGCTAGGCGAACCATTTTTCACTACAAAACAACAAGGAACTGGGCTCGGCTTGATGATTACCAAGCAACTATTAGAAAGACATAATGCTCAATTAGAGATTTTACAAAACGAAGGTAAAGGAAGTACATTCCGGATTATATTTCCTAAATAGCAATCATATTGATACTTAAGTTATAATTAACAGAGAAAGTAATCCTAAATTCTGTATAAGTAAAATTTATCACCTTGCATAACTTTTTCGTATAGTAAATCGAGTATGAAACAATTGTTTTATACTCGATTTTCCTTTAAGATGAATATTGTAGAGAACCATAGAATATGGAAAGTTTAATGGGAACTTTTAAATCTATTTTATGTAACCATCCATTTCTTGGGGAAATAGAATGAAAGGGGTTTAACAAATGGGAGAGAACAACGCATTCAATGCAAAGAAAAAATTCGATCTAAACGGGAAAACCTATAACTACTATCAATTAAAAGCTTTAGAAGAAGCTGGCCATGGTAAAATTGACAGACTACCATTTTCCATTCGTGTACTTTTGGAATCACTTGTACGTCAGTATGATGGCCGTGTAATTAATGATGATCATGTAAAAGCATTAACAAAATGGGGAACAAAAGACGGAGAGGGTGTCGATGTACCTTTTAAGCCTTCTCGCGTAATTCTACAGGACTTTACTGGTGTACCAGCAGTAGTAGACCTAGCATCTTTACGTAAAGCAATGGTTGATTTAGGTGGTAAACCAGAACAAATTAATCCAGAAGTACCTGTTGACTTAGTTATTGACCACTCTGTTCAAGTTGACCAATATGGTACTCCAAGTGCTTTAAAAGCAAACATGGATTTAGAATTTAAACGTAATGGTGAACGTTATGAATTTCTTCACTGGGCTCAGAAAGCATTCGATAATTACCGTGCTGTTCCACCGGCAACTGGTATCGTTCACCAAGTTAACTTAGAATATCTTGCAAATGTGGTTCACGATGTTGAAAATGAAAACGGTGAATATGATGCTTTCCCAGATACATTAGTAGGTACAGACTCACACACTACGATGATTAATGGTTTAGGTGTACTTGGATGGGGTGTTGGTGGAATTGAAGCGGAAGCAGGAATGCTTGGTCAACCTTCATATTTCCCACAACCAGAAGTAATTGGTGTTAAATTCACAGGAAGTTTTCCACAAGGAACAACTGCAACTGACTTAGCACTTAAAGTAACGCAAGTACTTCGTGAACGTAATGTAGTTGGTAAATTTGTAGAATATTTTGGACCAGGATTGCAGGATATGCCATTAGCAGACCGTGCTACCATATCTAATATGGCTCCAGAATATGGTGCAACTTGTGGTTTCTTCCCAGTTGATGAAGAGGCACTAAACTACTTACGTCTTACTGGGCGTAGTGAAGAGCGTATCAAATTAGTTGAAACATATTGTAAAGAAAATGACCTTTGGTATTCTCCTGATATGAAGGATCCAGAATACACAGAAGTTGTCGAAATAGACTTATCAGAGCTTGAGCCAAACCTATCTGGACCAAAACGTCCACAAGATTTAATTCCTCTTTCTCAAATGAAAAAGGAATTCAATAAGGCAATTACTGCTCCTCAAGGGAACCAAGGATTTGGTTTAGATAAAGCAGAGTTTGATAAAGAAGTATCAATCAAACTAGCAAATGGTAAAGATACAGTAATGAAGACGGGCTCGCTTGCAATTGCTGCTATTACATCTTGTACCAATACATCTAACCCATATGTTATGTTAGGTGCAGGTTTGCTTGCTAAGAAAGCGGTTGAAAAAGGCCTTGAAGTTCCAGCTTATGTGAAAACTTCATTAGCACCTGGTTCAAAAGTAGTTACTCGCTATTTAGAGGATGCAGGATTAATGCCTTATCTAGATAAATTAGGATTTAGTTTAGTTGGATATGGTTGTACAACTTGTATTGGTAACTCTGGACCACTACTTCCAGAAATTGAAGAAGCAATTGCTAATAATGACTTAACTGTTGCATCCGTATTATCTGGTAACCGTAACTTTGAAGGTCGTATTCACCCATTAGTTAAAGCTAACTACTTAGCATCGCCACCACTAGTAGTTGCATACGCTTTAGCGGGAACTGTTGATATTGACTTAACCAAAGACGCTATCGGTACAGATGCAGATGGAGAGCCAATCTACTTAAATGACATTTGGCCGTCTATGGAAGAAATAAAGAAAGAAGTTAACAGTGTTGTTAATCCAGAAATCTTCCGTAAAGAGTATGAGAATGTATTCAGCTCAAATGAAAAATGGAATGAAATCAACACTACTGATGAACCTTTATTCGAATGGGATGAAGATTCAACATACATTCAAAATCCTCCATTCTTTGAAGGATTATCAAAAGAAGCTGGTAAGGTAGAAGCATTAAATAACTTACGAGTAATCGGAAAATTTGGTGACTCTGTAACTACAGACCATATTTCACCAGCAGGTGCTATCGCGAAAGATATGCCAGCAGGACTTTACTTGCAGGACAAAGGAGTTTCACCTAGAAACTTTAACTCTTATGGTTCTCGACGTGGTAACCATGAAGTGATGATGCGTGGTACATTCGCGAACATTCGTATTCGTAACCAAATTGCTCCAGGAACAGAAGGTGGTTACACTACTTACTGGCCAACTGGAGAAATAATGCCAATCTATGATGCTGCTATGAAGTATCAAGAAGAAGGAACTGGACTAGTCATTCTTGCTGGTAAAGATTATGGTATGGGATCATCTCGTGACTGGGCTGCGAAAGGTACAAACCTACTTGGAATCAAAATGGTTATTGCTGAAAGCTTTGAACGTATTCACCGTTCTAACCTAGTTATGATGGGTGTACTACCATTAGAATTTGAAAAAGGTCAAAGTGCCGAAAAATTAGGTTTAACTGGTAAAGAAACATTTAATCTAGAAATCGGAGAAAATGTTAAACCACATGACCTACTTAAAGTAACTGCTACAGACGAAAACGGAAAGACAACGGAATTTAAAGCTGTAGTTCGCTTTGATAGTGAAGTGGAAATTGATTACTATCGCCATGGCGGTATTCTTCAAATGGTATTACGAAATAAATTAGCTTAATAGTGACAGGCTCCTTAGGGGGCCTGTTTTTTTATTTTCGTGTATTTATGACATCTATATGAACGATAGGTTAATTTCTTTATTATTTTGGGTAAGATTGTATACTATAAACATAGACAAGTACATATTATAGGGAGTTTTCAAACATGATAAAGAAGATCTTTGGTATTGCAGTACTCGTAGTATTAGGAATAGTGTTGGTCATAAATATTTTAGATAAGAATCAGGCTAGTAAGGAAACCCAAGGACCTAACCTGGTAGATGTTTCTGGTGATACGTCTGTAGAGGGCGTCACTATTGTACCACCTGACTCAACCGGCATAAGTAAGGGGGATAATCCGCCTGATTTCGAATTGCCATTATTAAATGGAGAAACAGTAAAGCTTTCCGATTTAAAAGGAGAAAAAGTTCTTATC
Source organism: Ornithinibacillus scapharcae TW25 (assembly GCF_000190475.1). Classification (GTDB taxonomy): domain Bacteria; phylum Bacillota; class Bacilli; order Bacillales; family Amphibacillaceae; genus Ornithinibacillus; species Ornithinibacillus scapharcae. Next base: position 4,713 of record NZ_AEWH01000033.1, on the reverse strand, counting down.
AATTTTTGGGCAACTTGGTGTCCACCATGTAAAGAAGAGATGCCGGAAATGCAAAAGTTTCATGAAGAGTATGGTGATGAAATCAATATAATAGCTATAAATATTACCGGATCGGAACGTAATAAAGAGGCCGTACAAAACTTTATTGATAAATATAATTATACCTTCCCAGTTGCACTGGACATGGATAACAAAATTACCGATGAATACATGGCTGTTACGATTCCTACTTCCTATTTTATTGGTACAGATGGTGTCATACAAGTTGATCAAAAAAGGGGTCCCATGACATATGATTTCATGGTTGAAATGATGAACTCCTTACAATAGCAGTCTAGGAAAAACCGATTGAATTAAATTTTGCAAAAATTATTATAAAAAAAGTAGAATTGGTAATACTTCCTATTAAACGATCAACTACCAATGGAGTTATTATCCAGGTAGTGAAAATTCGGGGCAATAATTGGTGAATCTTAATATACGCATGTATCTTTCAACCAGTTATTTGCAGAAATTAAGGGAGTGATTACCATTTCATTAAAGAAACGACTTACATTTGATGAATTGGTTCAATTGAACCGCCAACAGATACTGGAGGATAAGGAGATATTGAACCGGATCGAGGATAATTTGGAGAGAAGAGCAAGAGAGTTACTTATTGAAAAACGCAAAGAAGCATAATACGATTCGGACGCCTCCATTAATTGTAGCCATATTAGTACAATTAATGGAGGTTTTTTCTATTTAAAACCTTCTTTATCTGTATAGTTATGATTTATTATCAAAAAATAACAATGCCACTGGGCAATAACCTTAGAAAAGGGAGGACATCACATGACTGAAAAATTTCACACACCAAAACCTGATGACCGAAGCGATAATGTAGACAAGCTTCAAAATATGATTCATGATACCATTGAGAATATTGAAGCTGCACACGAAACAATGCAGTTTGCTTCAGGTGAAGAGAAACAAAATATAATAGAGAAAAACAAGCGTCGTGAAGAAGCTATCGAAGGATTCCGTTCAGAAATTAAAGATGAAGTACGCGAAGAACAATAGTTGTTTAACCTCAAATCTTTTTAGATTTGAGGTTTTTTAAGCTTATAGAAGCCATGCCCAAATGGTTTGTATTCTATTTTATTCTATGTTTGTTCATATGGTACACTTAAAGTGGAAAGTGAGGGGACTAGCATGACTCATATCGTAAAATCTCCCATTGAAGTTAGATATCAAGAGACAGATCAAATGGGAGTCGTGTATCACGCCAATTACTTAGTGTGGTTCGAAATAGGTAGGACAAAATTTATTGAGGATTTAGGGCTGAGTTACATAGAAATGGAACAAAATAATGTTGTTTCACCGGTATTAGATGCACAAATTTCATTTAAGCATCCTGTAAAATATGGTGATAAAGTATTTGTGGAAACTTGGATAGAAGAATATGACGGATTACGAACTATGTATGGTTATCGAATTGTAAACGATAAAGATGAAGTAAAAGTTAGTGGAAGAACCAAACATGTGATTGTAAAAAAAGATAGTTTCAGACCGCTATCACTGCGAAGATCATTTCCAAAATGGCACGAGTTGTATCTGACATGTTTGGAAGGTGAAAAATAGTGGCATTTGGCTTAAAGCGAGAAGAAGTGAAAAAATGGAAGGAATACGTCGAAAATGGGGAAATTGCTTTTTTGACCCATTATTGGTTAGATGACCGTTTTCCTGGGTGTACAACGGTTACAAAAGTAGGTTGTAATAACATAGAACGCTTAATAACTTGGGGAGAACAATATAATTTGAGTTCTGAATGGATTCATATGGATGAGAAGTATCCTCATTTTGATTTATTTGGAAGAAAGCAAATAGAAGTGTTAGAAAAGGAAGGTCAATTAGAACAGTTACATCGATTTAACTTAAAATAGCGCTCAGGACTCCTGAGCGCTATTCTTATCTTTTTTTTCTGGAACATAGTCTACACCACCCGGGTGAAAGGGATGGCATTTGCTAATCCGTTTAATTGTCAAATACCCGCCTTTTATCGCACCAAACCTTTTAACTGCCTCAAGTCCATATGCTGAACAAGTTGGATGAAAACGACATGTAGAAGGGGTATAAGGACTAATTGCTGCTCGATAAAATTTAATAATTCCAATTATAATATATTTCATCTTAGTACCCCTAATTCATCTAGAACATTATTGTTTATCATAGCTGATTGTTGCAATCGCGTCATGCATGTGGATTGATTCTTCGTTCTGGCATGTTACTTTAAATTTTTTAATAAACGGAAGTTCATATAAATCTGCCGCAACCAAACGAGCCATATCTTCCACAAAACGAGGATTCTCATATGCTTCTTCGGTTACCATTTTTTCATCGGGTCTTTTCAATACAGGGTGTAATCTAGCACTTGCATTACTTTCTGCAGCTTCTAGTAAAGCCATTTTCCAATCAACAGATGATTCATCGTAGTCTTCGGTAAAGGTTACCTCCATGGATACTTTACCTCGCTGGTTGTGTGCGCTATATTCACTAATCTCCTTCGAACATGGGCAGAGAGTTGTAACGAATACCTCCATGCCTGCTGCAAGCTGATAGCCACTTTCTTGATCAAAAGCTACTTTAATCTTTAAATCTGCGTGGTTTAGTCCAGCAATCCCCGAACTAGGACCTTTGCGTTCATAAAACCATGGAAACTGTATTTCAATTTTGGCATCTTGTTGCCCAAGTCGCTCTGATAGATCTTTCGTAAATTCTTTTAATGAAGAAAGCTGCGTGTGAAAGCCGTTATGACTATATATGGTAAGTTGCTCCATAAAACGGCTCATATTTGTACCCTTACTAGTTTGTTGAATACTAGATGTAAAGGTAAAAGATCCAATACTTGTCTGTGTCTTAGGTTCTAATTTACTTTGAATAATTATCGGGTGTTTAACTTTTGTTATTCCTACTGCATCTAGTTTAAATAAGAAATCTTTCTGTAGATTTTGAAGATCTGCCATTTTATCTTTTTCAACAGGTTTATTCTTTGGACCTGGATCAACCGAGCCGAACAGTTTATGTCTTTCTTCTTTTGTTGGTAGTTTTTTTTGCGGTATATCATTCGTATTCATGTTTATTTCCTTTCTGTTCTACATGTCTTCTCATATATCAAAGTATAAGCTATTAGCGATTTTTATTTCAATTATACCGCTTTTACATCCATTTAATTTTTGGCTCTGTTTTATTGATGATCCGCTTTATATTCGCAGTGTGTCTATAGATTACAAATAGTGTTAATACACCAAGAACAATCATAATACCGATATCACCAAAAAAGATTGAAACAATGAATGACACGACACCCGTTATCATAGAAGACAACGATACATATTTAGATAGTTTTAAACTTAATAAAAATGTAAGTACCATAATCCCAAACAGGAGAGGATTTACACCTAAAATGATTCCTCCGGACGTGGCCACTGCTTTGCCACCTTTAAAACGTGCAAATATAGGATACGTGTGACCGATAACTGCAAAGATACCAATCGCTAATCGATAGACATCAGCATCAAATAAAAGTGGTAATAGGGTAGCTACTGTTCCTTTGAAGATATCTGCTAATGTAACGATGATACCTGCTTTTACCCCTAAGACTCGGAATGTATTGGTTCCTCCTAAATTTCCACTGCCATGTTCCCGTATATCAATCTTATAACCGATTTTCCCCACGATTAACGCAGATGGGATAGAACCTAAGAGATAAGCGATTATTGCAAACAAAACATATTCCATATAGAATCCTACTTTCGTTTTTAGTTTGACAAACAATACCTTTTACCAAGACTTTGACTGTCTAGGATTTCGGTGCTGTTAAAATCTTTCCATACTAATTTTTGATATGTAAATCTATTTTAACACGGACTAATATTAGAAGGTACTAATTTTAATTAGAACAGCTAACGGATGCACTCTTGGTATACTGGGATGCCAGTATAATCTTATGAACCTTGCAGTAGGTCGTATATTACGTATGAGATAGACACTTATACTGATTTTTGGGAACAACCATGATACACTTGTATATAGTATAAATCCTGAAGAAGGGAGCAAGATTCATGCAAAATCCGTCTAATGATCAAATAAGAGAGATATTAGAAAATGCAAAGACTATAGCAGTAGTTGGTCTTTCAGATAATCCTGAGAAAACATCTTACCAAATATCTAAAATAATGCAAGAAGTTGGTTATCGAATCATACCTGTTAATCCTATGGTGGATGAGGTGTTAGGAGAAAAATCCTTTCATTCGTTGGCAGATATAAATGAACCCATTGATATTATAAATGTCTTTAGAAGACCTGAATATTTGCCAGAGGTAGCAAGGGATGCTGCTCAAACTAATTGCAAGGTCTTTTGGGCTCAACAGGGAATAGTTAATGAAGAAGCAAATGATTTTTTAACAGATAAAGGGTTCACTGTTATAATGGATTTATGTATTAAAGTAGCACATGCGGTACTAGTAAAGAGGTAGTCTAAGAAGGATGGCATTTGCCATCCTTTTTATTATGTTATGTTAGGAGGTGTGAAACATTTACGCTTCTAAGTTTAAAAATAGTAGTATAGCAAGGGAAATAAATAGGTACTGCTACTAGAACTTACTATACATTTTAAAAAAAGTTAGTAGTATACTAAGTAAGATATTGTTTAGTTAACTATAATATAGATAC
>NZ_AEWH01000034.1 GCF_000190475.1 Ornithinibacillus scapharcae TW25 | reverse complement strand
AAGGGTTTAAATGCTGGCGGGGTCATTTCCCAAATTAAAGGCAATTATCTTGTCACAGTTAAAGAAAGACAATTATCGCGAAAATGCTTTCCCAGCAGTATGAGAACAAGTATTGCCAAGGCAAAACGAGTTACCCAATCGACAGGGATCGAAATAAAATGATCCCATGCAGAGCAAGCAAACAAAGAGAAACGGAGGGTGGAAGAAATGATTATTAAATTCGAAAAGCTGATTTATGCCTTAAGCCGACAGTTCAAGAGGGATATCATCTATGCCGATTCCCAAACCACGCAATTACAGAGAGGAACGGTGGGAAATGTGTACCTAATAACGGGGAGCGCTGAAACAGCGGATGGTGAAAAATTGCCATACCGTATCGTTCTAAAAATTCAGAAGAAATGGGAGCGTTACGGAGATCCAGGTTCATGGCGTCGGGAATATGATTTATATGCGTCCGACTTCGGTGCGACGTTCTCAGATGCCTTCCGCTGGCCGACATGTTATCATGCCGAAATCAATGCCGATGAAAATGAATTCCAGCTATGGCTGGAATATATCGATGGCGTAACCGGATTAGACTTGACCGGTGACATGTATGAACAGGCTGCGCTAGAGTTAGGACGCTATCAAGGCAAACTGTATTTGGAGCAACCCGCTGTATTGCAGAGCCTTAACAACCTGAGCCATGCAGATTTCATGAAGAATATGTATCTGCATTACCGGTCATGGCCGGTCGTTTACAATTATATACGCTCGGAAGACTGCGAATTGCCGCAACACTTACGGCAAATGCTCATCAACATCGATAAGCACGCTGACGAGATACTAGCTCGCATAGAAAGACTGCCACTTGTGCTTTGCCACCGGGACTTCTGGGTGACCAACCTGATTTATGCCGATGGGAAAATCGCGCTCATTGATTGGGACACATCCGGATGGGGTTACATGGGAGAAGATCTCGCAAGTCTGATTGCGGATGAATCGGATATCAATCACATGGTCGAATACTACCAGCGATGCGTTCCTGCGTATTATAGAGGATTTTCGCAGTATGTGGATGTAACACATATCGCTGATAACTGCGTCTATGAGATGATCCTTCTTGTATTTGGCTACAGACTTGTGGAGTCGTATATCTACGCAGAGGACGATGACGAGAAGACAAATCAAGTCCTTACGCTTCAAAAAATCTATGAAATGAAGGCAATCCCTGTGCAGGGTAGACTCTAAAAAAAGAAACTCCAAAAACCTTAGAATGTAGTGGGTTTTTGGAGTTTCTTTCATTACTATCACCCGTTCGTCGCTGAGACTTGCTTGTAATTTTCTTTACCTTGTTAAAAATGGAGGAATCGTCAGGAAAATGTGCTTAGCATTGTAAATTCGCATTTTCCTGACGGTACCCCTTATAGAGAGTTTTGGCCTTGTTTGCTAGTTCACTCATTATTTTTACTTCGTTGAGCCATTCAAAAAGAAGTTATTTGTTTGATTAATAATTAATCCATCTTAAGGTAATAGTAATTAATGGATATTTATATTTAACACTGCATAAATAAGCGTGAAGTTAGGAGTGATTAACATGTCAGACACAAAAGAACTACCACAGTTTCCAGAACCATATTGGAGGGATAACCTAGAAATTCCAAGCTTTCCAAAGTTAAAAGAAAAAATAAGTGTCGATGTCGGAATTGTTGGTGGAGGTATTGCAGGTATTACTGCTGCATATCTACTTTCAAAAGAAAACCTTAAAGTGGCACTGATTGACGCTGGTGTCCTTTTAAACGGAACAACAGGACATACAACTGCCAAAGTAACGGCACAGCATGGGCTTATTTACGATGAATTTATCAAGCATTTCGGTGAGGAGAAAGCAAAGCTATATTATGAAGCTCAAATGGAAGCAAAGGAATTTATTGAACAGACAACGAAGGAGCTTCAAATAGACTGTGAATTAGAAGAACATGATGCCATCATCTATACGAATTCAGATGAATACATAACTCAGTTAGAAAATGAGAAAAAAGCGTATGACCAACTGGGTATCGAAGGAGAATTAATAGACACTATACCATTACAAGTACCTCATAAAAAGGCTTTAATCATGAAGAATCAAGCACAATATCATCCGTTGAAATTTTTAAAAGTACTTGTCGAAGAATGCGTAAAGAATGGCGTTCAATTTTACGAGAATACGACTGCAGTTGATGTGGAGTATAATAAGCATCCTGCAATTGTAACCAGAGATGGTCATCGAATTATTAGTAAGTTTGTATTTGCCGCATCACATTTCCCATTTTATGATGGACAAGGCTTCTATCCGACTAGAATGTATGCGGATAGGTCATATATATTAGCGGTGAAAGCGAAAAAGAAATACCCTGGTGGAATGTATCTTTCTGCAGAACTACCCACTAGATCATTGCGTTCTGTAACCATTAATGGGGAGGAAGTTTGGCTTGTTATTGGGCAAGACCATAAGACGGGTCAAGGAAAATCGACAATTGAACATTACCATGCCCTACAGGATTTTGCAGAAGCACACTTAGGTGTTGAGAAAATCTTATATCGATGGTCAGCACAAGACTTGATCACGCTAGATAAACTACCATATGTTGGGCGAATTTCAGAGAATGAACATGCTATATTTGTAGCAACGGGATTTAGAAAATGGGGGATGACTAACGGTACGGTAGCAGCTAAGCTCGTCTCCGATCTCATATTGGGTAACGATAGCCCATATGAAGAACTCTATACGCCATCTAGATTTCAAGCAGACCCTTCTTTACGAAAGGTAGTTCAAATTAATGCAGATGTTGCCAAGCATTTAATAAAGGGCAAGTTAGAGTTCACGGACAATAATATACATGCATTAGCTGCAGATGATGCCACAGTGACACGTATTAATGGGAAAAGAACAGGAGTTTATAAAGATCTTGAAAGTAATCTTCACGCTGTGGACACAACTTGTACCCATATGGGCTGTGAGGTGGAATGGAATTCTGGCGAGAGAACATGGGATTGTCCATGCCATGGATCTAGATTCTCGTATACTGGTGAGGTTATGGAAGGTCCTGCCAAACGTCCATTAGAGCGAATAGATGTTGAATGACTAGTATAAAACTAGCGTAGTTACATGAACTACGCTAGTTTTTATTCCTGATAAAAAGAAATTTAAACTTCCTTTTTACGAATTGCTAGTAGCATTAGAAAGGATATTAAAACAATTGATATTACCCACAGCCATGCAAGTGTCATATTTCCAGAGTCAATAGCTATATAGATTGCTGTCGGTACGGTTTGTGTAACACCAGGTATATTACCTGCAAACATTAATGTGGCACCAAATTCACCTAAAGCGCGTGCCAAGCTTAATATACATCCAGAGATTAATACCCGAGAAGCAAGTGGTATAGAAACGAAAAAGAAGACCTTCGACTCACTTGCACCATCTAATCTTGCTGCATTCTCAATCGCGATATCTACTCCTTGAAATGCAGATTTTGCTGATTGATACATTAGTGGGAATGCTACAACTGCAGCTGCTATAACCGCTGCCCACCATGTGAACATGATAGGTTGATGAAATAACCATTCTATAGCCTTTCCTGCAAAACTATTTCTCCCAAATATAACGATAAGGAAAAAGCCAATAACAGTAGGGGGGAGAACCATCGGAAGCATGATAATCGTTTCTAATATCGCCTTTCCTCGAAACAATCTTCTAGCTAAATACCTCCCAAGAACTGTTCCCCAAAAAATTACCAATATACCTGAGACAGCAGCAACTTTTAAGGAAAGTATGATTGGGCTAAGAAATTCCTCTGAAAATAAATTAGAAAGTAATGAATCCATCATTCTCAAATACCTCTAAAACATCATCTTTCTGTAAAAAGTAATAAAAATCTTTCGCTGCCTCAAAATGTTTCGTTCCTTTTATAATCCCAACAGGATAGTGAATTGCTGAATGGGAGTCAGGAACAGCTGATTCAATTATTATCACCTTATCTGACGGCAGAGCGTCTGTTCTATAAACAATACCAGCCCCTACATTGCCAGTTTCGACATAAGATAGAACTTGACGGACATCCTTGGCATAAACAATTTTGGATTCTACATCGTTCCAAATATTGATATATTCGAGTGTTTCCTTAGCATATTCTCCTGCAGGTACGGTTTCAGGTATCCCGATGGCGATGTGTTCAATTTTTTTATTCGTTAAATCCTTAAAACTCAAAAGGTTTGATGGATTACTAGTCTCAGCTATCAAAACAATTTCGTTTTTAAGAAGTGGCGCATTATTCTCCTCGTCGATTAGACCACTTTCTATTAGCGTATTAAATTTCGGTTCAGAAGAGGAGAAGAATATATCGACAGGTGCCCCTTGTGAGATTTGTTGTTGTAAGGATCCTGACCCACCAAAGTTAAATCGTACATTTACATGAGGATATTCTTCTTCAAATAATTCTTTAACCTCTTCTAATGAATCCTTTAAACTAGCTGCTGCAGATACAGTTAGTTCAATCTCTTCGCTATTTGACTGCTCATTCGGAGAACAACCTGTCATACTTATGAACCATAGTCCAATGAAAATGCTAGTTAATATTACGTTTTTCATGTTATCACCTCTTGTTTGTTACCGAAACTTTAATCTATTTATAGTTTACTATATCTATCTCTCATTCCGTTAATCATCTATGATTTAGCCAAAGTGAAAGGAAGAGATATAACTTAATAGTTCTGAATCAAATTGCTGCTGGTTCTTATACAAAAAGTACATTCTGGCTTTTGGGATATGTAAGAATTCTGTGGGTACTTCTAGTAATCTACCTTCCAATAACTCTCTTTTAATGCTAGATTTTGGTAAAAAGCTTACACCTATGCCTTCAAGTATAAATCGCTTTGTAATATAGGATTGGTTTACCTTCATCATTCTTAGCGTTGGAAATCGTATTGTTAGCTGTCCCTTTAATGGTCCCCAATAAAAAGGATGATTATCGGTAAAAACTGTGTTTTGTTCCAAAATTTCAGCCGCATCAAGAAAAGGTCCTGATTCCAAATCGTAACCATCGTGTCTAATAACAAGCGATACTTCTTCTTCATGAAAAAGGATGGTTTGAATTAAGCTCGATCCTGGAAGGCATGATAATCCGATATCTACATTTCCATTCTCTATTTGCTGAGATATTTCCGTTGATTCCATTACTTGAATAGTAAATTCAACATTCGGATGTGCAATCATATATCGTTGTAATATGGTAGGTAGAATCGTATCAGCAAGTAAAGGAGAAATCGCAATCAGGATATGTTTGTGAAATCCTTGTTTAAATTGATTAATTTTATGGATACTTTTTTCGTATTGAGCAACGATACCCAATGCTTCTTGATAAAAAACCTTTCCAAACTCCGTCAAGACGATATTTCTACCAGATTTTACGAATAATTGCCCCCCTAATTCTTTTTCTAATTGTTTCATCTGTAGTGATATAGCTGGTTGTGTCAAATAAAGCTTTTCGGCAACTTCTCTGTAATTTTCATATTCAGCAGCGAGGATAAAGGTTTTGATTAATCGTATATCCATAGCGAACACCCCATCAATAAGTATTACTTATTATTATAGTAAAAATTATTAAATTTTAATAATCTTTTTACTATCATACAATGATGATAAGAAAAGGGAAGGGAAGTGGGGAGATGTTTAACCCTGGTTTGAAAGGAGTTACGGCAGTTCAAACAGTTTTAAGTGACATTGATGGACAACAAGGTTTACTCTCGTATAGAGGTCGATCAGTTCAGACTTTAGTGGATAATTTTTCATTTGAGGAAGTAGCATATTTTTTATTATATGGAACATTTCCAAAGCCTAAGATATATGAAGAATTTATAAATGAATTAAAAAACTATCGTAAGTTATCAAACTATATAGTGAATATCCTT
>NZ_AEWH01000035.1 GCF_000190475.1 Ornithinibacillus scapharcae TW25 | reverse complement strand
GAGAGTAGGACGTTGCCAGGCTAAAGAAAAAGCCAAGAAACAAATTATATTGTTTCTTGGCTTTTTTGTTTTACATAGAAAAAATGAGGGAAATAAAAGTATAAACTGAAAACTTTATATCATTATAATAAAATAATCCTTCATTCATATTTACAATTTTGAGGACTAAACTGATAATATAAGGAAAAGAGGGGAAAGTCTATGAGTGCATTTTTTTCGAATTTAATTGATGAAAATTTCCTATTAATTACGGTTAGACTACTTATTGCCTTAGTATTATCAGGTTTAATAGGATTTGAAAGAGAATTAAAAAACCATTCAGCAGGTTTTCGAACACATATATTAGTTGGTGTTGGTGCGTGTTTGATGATGGTGTTGTCATTGTATGGTTTTGAAGCATACATTGAGAAATATGATAATGTTAGATTTGATCCCGCCAGGATTCCTTCTTACGTTATAAGTGGTATTGGATTTTTGGGTGCGGGAACTATAATGGTTTATGGTGGTACAATCAGAGGATTAACTACCGCAGCATCTATTTGGACAGTTGCGGGTTTAGGATTAGTAGTTGGAGCTGGAATGTATGCAGTGGCGGTATTTACCACACTAATCATATTACTTAGTTTGGTATTTCTAAATAACTTTGAAAGGCTTTTTACAAGAGGTAAGAATTCCCTTGTTGTTGAGATTGTCTCTTCTCCCAATTTAGCAATAAATAAGGTTGTTTCGGTGTTTGAAGAAAGTAATATTAAGATAAAGCAGGTAGAGGTAATTAAAGTTGAAAACAATTTAAGGAGTATTTTTATTAAAGTGGAGCCTCCAAAAGGTTTGGAACGCATAACATTATTTGAGAATTTATCTAGTATCGAAGCAGTAAAAAGTGTTTCGGAGAGATAATGAAAACTACGTAGAAAGAACTGTACAACATGAACAAAAATGATGTACGGTTCTTTTTATATCATTTTTTAGCAAGGACGTTATGCCCACGGTAAATTAGGTAATGTTTAAAAGGTTGTGGCTTTCTAGTATTATTTCACTAAATAGATAAATCACATGACTAATGACGTTTTTATTAACAATAATTTGTCTAAAATAGAAAGAGAAGAATAGTTGCATCTCAAAAAAATTGAAGTATAATAAAAATAAAGTCAAAGATAGTCAAAGTCAGTAACGAATGAGATTACTCTTGAATTAGGAGGGAATCAATTGAGCAATATCTCAGATATTATTGAACAATATTTAAAGAGTGTCCTGCAATCAAAGGGGCAGAACGCTATTGAGATAAAGCGTAGTGAGATAGCCGATCGTTTCCAATGTGTGCCTTCTCAAATTAACTATGTTATTAATACTCGTTTTACAGTCGAGAAAGGATACATTGTAGAAAGTAAGCGTGGTGGTGGTGGATATATCCGTATTATAAGAATTAAGCACCGTGATAAGTCTGAACTAATCGATGAAATTATCCGGTTAATTAATCCTACCGTTACGCAACAAGCTGCTTATGATGTCCTTGAAAGGTTAATGGATGAAAATATCATCACAGAGAGAGAAGCAAAAATAATGGCTAATGGTATTGGTAGAGATACATTAGCATTTAAGCTTCCGTTAAGGGATGAAATTAGAGCTCGTATCTTAACATCCATGCTTACAACATTGAAATACCTATGATAATAGATTAGTTTTAATACCTTTATAAGGGGGAAAGACAATGGAGTGTCAAGAGTGTCATCAAAGGCCAGCCACCCTTCATTATACACAGCTAATTAATGGCCATAAAACGGAGATACAAATATGTGATGTATGTGCCAAAGAAAAAGGTTATATAACTTATCCTGAGGAAGGATATTCTCTCCATAACCTATTAACAGGGTTATTTAATTTTGAATCTGGACAGGTAGGTTCACCAGGATCACACTTAAAAAAAGAAAAAGAACTTCAATGTCCAAAATGTGGCATGTCCTATACACAATTCAAACAGATAGGTAAATTTGGTTGTGGTGAATGTTACCATACCTTTTCTGCAAATCTTAACCCAATCTTTCGCCGAGTTCATAGTGGAAATACAGAGCATCGTGGAAAAATTCCTAAACGAAAAGGTGGAAACTTACACCTGAAAAAGCAACTTAAATCCTATAAAGCAGAATTACAGGAATTAATTATGAATGAAGAGTTTGAACAGGCTGCAATTATTAGGGATAAAATCAAGGAGCTTGAAGCTGAGATTAATCGTAAGGAAACGGGTGATAGTAAATGACACTTCAGAATTTCATGAAAGAGGCAATTAGCCCTTGGATGCGTGAACAAAGTCCAGATCATGATATTGTTCTAAGTAGTCGTATTCGTTTAGCTAGAAACTTTGCGGATATGCCTTTTCCAATCATAGCTGATCAAAAGGACTTAGAAAAAATTCGTGAATTCTTTATGCAGGAATATGAACATACATCGTTTGCAGAATATAAAAACTTCGAGTTTGTTTCGATTCGTGATTTAACCGCTATAGAGAAAAGTGTACTGGTTGAAAAGCATCTTATTAGCCCTTTACTTGCTAAAAGAGAAGGAGCAGCGGCTGCATTAATTTCAGAGAATGAACAAGTATCTGTGATGATTAACGAAGAAGACCATATTCGAATTCAACTATATTTTCCAGGTTTACAGCTAACAAAAGCGTTAAATAAGGCATTGGACTTTGATGATTGGATAGAGGAGAAAGTAAATTATGCCTTTGATGAAAAAAGAGGCTTTTTAACTAGCTGTCCAACAAATGTTGGTACTGGTATGCGTGCTTCAGTTATGATGCATTTGCCTGCTCTTGCCATGACAAAACAGATTAATCGGATGATGCCAGCTATTAACCAGTTAGGCTTAGTAGTAAGAGGTATTTATGGTGAGGGGAGTGAAGCATTAGGGAATATTTTTCAAATCTCTAATCAAATCACCCTAGGTAAGACCGAGGAGCATATTATTGAAGACTTAGAGAGTGTTGTACATCAATTAATTGAACATGAAAGAAAAGCCAGAACTCGTATATTAGAACAATCTGGTATTGAATTAGAGAATCAGATCTATCGTTCATATGGTGTTTTAGAATACAGTAGGATTATTGAATCCAAAGAAGCTGCTAGATGTTTATCGAATGTACGATTGGGTATTGATTTAGGAATCATTAAAAATGTATCCCGTAATATACTTAATGAACTGATGGTTTTAACACAGCCAGGGTTTTTACAGCATTATGCGAAAAAGACGTTAACAGCTTCAGAGAGAGATATACTTAGAGCGTCTTTAATTCGTGAACGATTACAATTTGAGGAATAGTAGGAGGAAATCTCATATGATGTTTGGTCGTTTTACTGAAAGAGCACAGAAAGTCTTGGCATTATCACAAGAAGAAGCCGTACGTCTAGGACATAACAATATAGGTACGGAACATATTTTACTTGGATTAGTGCGAGAAGGGGAAGGAATTGCTGCAAAGGCTTTGGAATCATTAGGTTTAGAAGTCTCTAAAATCCAAGAAGAAGTAGAAAAGCTGATTGGAACGGGAAAACAACCGATGCAGACTATCCATTATACTCCTAGGGCTAAGAAAGTAGTGGAGCTTTCTCAAGATGAAGCACGTAAATTAGGACATTCTTATGTTGGTACGGAGCATATTTTACTTGGCCTAATCAGAGAAGGTGAAGGAGTAGCAGCAAGAGTTTTAAATAATCTTGGTGTAAGTTTAAATAAGGCTAGACAACAGGTACTTCAGTTATTAGGGAGCAATGAATCCCAGGCAGCAAGACAAGGACGTGGGCAAGCATCTAACGCTAATACACCTACCCTAGACTCTCTTGCTCGTGATTTAACCGCAAGTGCTAAGGAAGGAAATATTGATCCGGTTATTGGAAGAAGTAAAGAAATTGAACGAGTTATCCAAGTACTTAGCCGTCGCACCAAAAACAATCCTGTACTAATCGGTGAGCCAGGGGTTGGGAAAACAGCAGTTGCAGAAGGATTAGCCCAACAAATTATTAATAATGAGGTACCAGAAACACTCCGAGATAAACGAGTAATGACATTAGATATGGGTACGGTTGTTGCTGGAACAAAGTATCGTGGTGAATTTGAGGACCGTCTTAAGAAGGTTATGGAGGAAATACGCCAGGCTGGAAATATCATCTTATTTATTGATGAATTACACACATTAATAGGTGCAGGTGGTGCGGAAGGCGCGATTGATGCTTCAAATATTCTTAAACCATCTTTAGCACGTGGAGAATTACAATGTATCGGTGCAACAACGCTAGAAGAATATCGAAAATATATTGAAAAGGATGCGGCTTTAGAAAGACGATTCCAACCAATTCAAGTGGATGAGCCAACATTAGAAGAAACCATTCAAATATTGAAAGGCTTACGCGATCGTTATGAAGCGCATCATCGAGTAACCATAACTGATGAAGCAATCGATGCGGCAGCAAAATTATCAGACCGCTATATTACAGATCGTTTTCTACCGGATAAGGCAATTGATTTAATCGATGAAGCGGGTTCCAAAGTAAGATTACGTTCCTACACGGTTCCACCTAATTTAAAAGACTTGGAACAAAAGCTTGAGGAAGTACGTAAAGAGAAGGATGCAGCAGTTCAAAGCCAAGAATTTGAAAAAGCAGCATCATTACGTGATTCCGAACAACGTCTTCGCGAAGAATTAGAGACAACAAAGAACCAATGGAAAGAGAAACAAGGTCAAGAAGACTCACAAGTTACTGTAGAGGATATTGCAAGCATTGTATCCATCTGGACTGGTGTGCCGGTTTCTAAATTAACAAAAGATGAAACTAATCGTCTTCTCAACTTGGAAGAAGTATTACATGATCGTGTTATTGGTCAAGAGGAAGCAGTTAAAGCTATTTCTAAGGCGATTAGAAGAGCACGTGCTGGCTTGAAGGATCCAAAACGACCAATCGGTTCATTTATCTTCTTAGGCCCAACAGGTGTCGGTAAAACAGAGCTAGCACGAGCACTTGCTGAAGCGATGTTTGCCGACGAAGATGCCATGATTCGAATTGATATGTCGGAATACATGGAGAAACACTCGACCTCTAGACTAGTTGGTTCGCCTCCAGGATATGTTGGATACGAAGAAGGTGGGCAGTTAACAGAAAAGGTACGTAGAAAGCCTTACTCTGTTGTTCTCTTAGATGAGATTGAGAAGGCACATCCCGAAGTGTTTAATATCTTGCTACAAGTATTAGAGGATGGACGCTTAACCGATTCTAAGGGGCGTGTTGTTGATTTCCGTAACACCGTACTCATCATGACTTCTAACGTTGGGGCTAGTGAATTAAAACGAAACAAGTATGTTGGTTTTAATTTAGAGGAAGAAGGAAAAGACTACAAAGATATGAAATCTAAGGTTATTGATGAATTGAAGAAGGCATTTCGTCCTGAATTCTTAAACAGAATTGACGAAACCATTGTTTTCCATTCATTAGAGAAAAAGCATATGAAATCCATTGTAACCTTAATGATAAAAGATGTTCAAAAGCGTCTAGCAGAGCAAGATATTGACTTTAGCCTTACAGATAAAGCGGTTGAAAAGATAGCCAACGAAGGATTTGATCCAGAGTATGGGGCTAGACCGTTACGTCGATCGATTCAAAAAAATATTGAGGACTTAATGTCAGAGGAATTGTTGAAGGGTAAAATCTCATTTGGTCAAAAAGTTAAAATTGGCCTGAATAATAAAGGGGAATTCATCATTCTATCTTAAGTAAATGAAATTATTCTCCTTATCAAAACTAGAAGGAATTTCCCTTCTAGTTTTTTTCTTCAGCCAGAAAATATGGTAGGATGCAAAATATAGATTTAGTTTGTAGATTATGTGGCAGACTTAAGGAAAAATAAATCAAAATGATAGATTACTGTAACCATAGAGAGGTTTTTAACGTATATAATAGAGATATCCGAAAGGACTGAGATAATTTGGCCAAAAGAAAGACGAAATTTGTCTGCCAGGAATGCGGTTATGAATCTGCAAAATGGCTAGGGAAGTGCCCTGGTTGTAATAATTGGAATACATTAGTGGAAGAAACGGCTATTACCGGAAAACAAAGCAGACACACATTTAGTGGCATTAGCCAAGCAGGTAGTAAACCAGAAAGAATTACGTCAATAGAATCACAGGATGAACCAAGAATTGCTACCAAGTTAAATGAGTTAAATCGTGTACTTGGAGGAGGAGTAGTACCAGGTTCATTAGTTTTAATTGGTGGAGACCCGGGAATCGGGAAATCAACATTACTATTACAAGTTTCCTCTCAACTTGCAGATCAAGAATTACCAGTTCTTTATATATCTGGTGAGGAATCTACTAGACAAACGAAGCTTCGAGCGGAACGCTTAGGAGTTAATTCCGATTTGCTGTATGTATTATCAGAAACCAATTTACAGGATATTGCCAATCATATAGAGGATCTAAAACCAGCACTTGTTGTAATTGACTCGATACAGACGATTTATCGTGAAGAGGTATCGAGTGCTCCTGGAAGTGTATCACAGGTCCGTGAATGTACTAGTGAATTAATGCGTATAGCGAAGACAAGTAATATCCCAGTTTTTATTGTTGGACATGTTACAAAAGAGGGAGCAATTGCAGGACCAAGGTTATTGGAACACATGGTAGATACGGTATTATATTTCGAAGGAGAACGTCATCACACATATCGAATCTTACGGGGCGTAAAGAATCGTTTTGGTAGCACGAACGAAATGGGAATATTTGAAATGAAGGAGGAAGGATTAAGAGAAGTCAAGAACCCTTCGGAAATATTCTTAGAAGAACGTTCTAAAGGAGCGGCAGGATCAACTGTTGTTGCATCCATGGAGGGGACAAGGCCTGTTTTAGTTGAGATCCAAGCCCTTATTTCACCTAGTTCCTTTGGTAACCCAAGAAGAATGGCAAATGGGTTAGATAATAATCGTGTTCCTCTATTAATGGCGGTTTTAGAAAAACGAGTTGGGATGATGCTGCAAAATCAAGATGCGTATCTTAAGGTTGCAGGTGGTGTGAAATTAGACGAGCCTGCTATTGACCTTGCGGTTACCATTAGTATTGCTTCTAGTTTTCGAGATATTCCAACAAGACCTGATGATATTTTTATTGGGGAGGTTGGTTTAACGGGGGAAATCAGACGCGTTTCTAGAATTGAACAACGAGTTCAGGAAGCGGCAAAATTAGGTTTTAAGCGAGTTATTTGTCCTAAAAATAATTTAGATGGATGGACTATTCCCAAAGGAATTGAAGTAATCGGTATCCAATCCGTTCAGGAAGCTCTAAATATCGGCTTGGTTCGCGAGTAGTTATTAAAAATAAACTAGAAATTTGTCGAATATTTGTTGACTATTAAAATACAATGTGATAAGATTTATAGTTTGCCAATTTGAATATTGCAGTAACCTGTGATATGATGGTGAAGTACGATTCTAATTTCAAAATAATGGTTATTTTTATGGTTTATAGGCAATAATAATGGCTAGGAGGTGACAGTGGTGCTGAAAAAGATTGTACATTTATTCTTTATTATTTCAGGAGCTACCATTGGGTATTTATATATACCATATATTATTAGGCTATTAGATTTTACTGATTTAGCATGGGCGGAATCACCATATTTAGGAGCGGCATTAGGTGCAATTATACTCTTTATTATTTCCTATTGGGTTGCTAATTATATTGTGGATTTCTTGCGATGGATTGAGGAAGGGTTAGTAAAGATACCGATTGGTGATTTGCTCTTTGGTAGTCTTGGATTAATTATCGGTCTTGTAACAGCATTTCTTATTAATCTACCTATCCAAGATACCCCGATCGAGTTCGTTTCCAAGGTTATCCCGTTGTTTGTAACCATTTTACTAGGTTACTTTGGGTTTCAAGTTGGTTTTAGAAGACGCGATGAGTTGATAAATTTGCTAAGCATTAATCGCAAAGATAAAAAGCGTGGACCAACTGAAGGAGATAATGTAGATGCAGTATTGCCAAGACCAAAGATACTAGATACTAGTGTAATTATTGATGGTCGTATCGCTGATATTTGTCAAACTAGCTTTATTGAGGGAACTATTATCATTCCTCAGTTTGTCCTAGGTGAACTACAGCATATAGCTGATTCTTCGGATGTTCTAAAACGTAATCGAGGCAGACGCGGTCTGGATGTGTTGAATCGAATTCAAAAGGAACTACCGATTAGAGTTGAAATCTATGAAGGTGATTTCGAGGAGATACAAGAAGTAGATAGTAAATTAATTAAGCTTGCTAAAGTGATCGGTGGTATTGTTGTAACGAATGATTTTAACCTAAATAAGGTATGTGATTTACAAGGTGTGCATGTATTAAACATAAATGACCTAGCTAATGCAGTAAAACCAGTTGTCTTGCCTGGTGAAGAATTAATGGTTCAAGTGATTAAGGATGGCAAAGAACAGAACCAAGGAATTGCATATCTGGACGACGGAACTATGATTGTGGTAGAAGAAGGTAGAAATTATATTGGTAAAACGATAGAAGTACTTATAACTAGTGTTCTACAGACTTCTGCTGGGCGTATGATATTTGCAAAGCCAAAATTACTTGAAAAAGCACTGTAAAAAAGGTATAACTTATATTGAGATTGACATTAAATAAAAAGTGATAACAGCTAGTGTTATCACTTTTTGTTATAATATAATAGGAATTATATAGAATAAATCTCGTATTATACTGGCACATAAATAAAAAAACTAGTTATGCCATGCCTTTTATAGTACATAATCTAGAAAAGAAGGAAGCGAGTAAACATGACAAAAGAAGTTCGAGTACGTTATGCGCCAAGCCCAACGGGTCATTTACATATCGGTAACGCACGTACTGCTTTATTTAATTATTTATATGCGAAGCATTTTGATGGGAAGTTTATTATCCGTATTGAAGATACTGACGAAAAGCGTAATGTTGAAGGTGGAGAGGAAAGTCAGCTTAAGTTCCTAAAATGGCTAGGTGTTGATTGGGATGAAGGAGCCGATGTCGGTGGTGACTTTGGGCCTTATCGTCAAATGGAACGATTAGATATTTACAACCAGTATGTAAATGAACTTTTAGAAAAAGGTTTAGCTTATAAATGTTTCATGACAGAAGAGGAACTAGAACAAGAAAGAGAAGAGCAAGTAGCAAATGGACAACCACCTAAGTATTCTGGAAAGCACCGTAATTTAACGCCAGAGCAAATTGCTGCTTATGAAGCGGAAGGTCGTAAAGCAAGTATTCGTTTTCGAGTACCTGATAATGTGACATATAACTTCGATGATATTGTGCGTGGCACGATTAAATTTGAATCAAATGATTTTGGTGACTGGGTCATGGTGAAGCAGAATGGTGTGCCTACTTATAACTTTGCTGTGGCAATCGATGATCATCTCATGAATATAACGCATGTTTTACGTGGTGAAGAGCATATTTCCAACACTCCGAAACAGCTGATGATTTATCAAGCGTTTGGGTGGGAAGCACCTACATTTGGCCATATGACGTTAATTCTAAATGAGGATCGTAAAAAGTTAAGTAAACGTGACTCACATATTATTCAATTTATCGAACAATACAAAAACCTTGGCTATTTACCAGAAGCGTTATTCAACTTCATTACATTGCTAGGTTGGTCCCCGGTTGGCGAAGAAGAAATCTTTACACAACAACAGCTAATTGAGATCTTTGATCCGGAAAGACTATCTACTTCACCTGCAATCTTTGATGTTCAAAAATTAAAGTGGATGAACAATGAATATATTAAGTCATCTGAATTAGAAAAAGTGATTGAGCTTGCTATGCCACACCTAATTGAAGCGGGAAGACTACCAGAATCAATGGATGAGGAAACGAGAAAGTGGGCAGAAAGGGTAATTGAGTTATACCGTGAACAATTACGTTATGGTAAAGAGATTGTGGAACTAACAGATATGTTCTTTAATAAATCAGTCGACTATGATGAAGAAGCAAAAGCTGTTTTAGAAGAGGAACAAGTACCAGAAGTATTACAAGTGTTTACGGATAAACTAATCCAATTAGATGTATTTGATAAAGATACAATCAAGGACCAAATAAAAGCTACACAAAAGGAAACAGGTCACCGTGGTAAAAAACTATTTATGCCAATACGTGTCGCAACTACCGGACAAACACATGGCCCTGAATTACCACTTGCAATTGAGTTATTAGGTAAGGAAGTAATTGTGGAACGCTTGGATAAGTTACTCAAATCATTAGGTGCCTAGAATGAAAAATCTTTCTCCTAAAAATAAGTGAGCTATCTAATTCACATTTTACCGAAACTATAATATAGTATTATTACGATTAATAAAGAACGTTGAAAAGGGAAAGTAGTAATTAGTAGATTACACAGAGAGAACCATCTGAGGCTGGGAGTGGTTTTAGTCGCTAATTATGAAGTGCCCCTTGGAGTCCGTTATGGAAATAAGTTAGTACATAACGGCGGTAACCTACCGTTAAAAGGGGACTAAAGTTGGGAGGTATCCATATGCCTTCAAACAGAGTGGAACCGCGCAAAAAGCGTCTCTGTGTATTATACACAGGGGCGCTTTTTTTACGTTAGAATTGTATTAGTAAATAAAAATGAAGTTTCCAGAAGGTGAAAGATAGTACAGGGGGGATATCAATGGGGTTATTTAAGCGAATGAAGGAAGATATGGATGTTGTTTTTGAACAAGATCCTGCTGCGAGGACTTATTTCGAGGTTTTTCTTACGTACTCAGGCTTGCATGCGGTATGGGCACATCGGATAGCGCATGGGTTTTATAAACGAAAGTTCTTCTTTATTGCTCGTGCCATATCTCAAATAAGTCGCTTTTTTACTGGTATCGAAATTCACCCAGGAGCTAAGATTGGAAGAAGACTTTTTATTGATCATGGCATGGGGGTTGTAATCGGGGAAACCTGTGATATTGGAGATGATGTCATCATTTTCCAAGGGGTAACACTAGGTGGAACTGGTAAAGAAAAGGGTAAACGTCATCCAACGGTTAAAAATAATGCCTTAATTGCATCAGGTGCAAAAGTACTAGGGTCCATCACAATTGGAGAGAATGCTAAGATTGGGGCGGGTTCCGTAGTTTTAAAGGATGTACCAGATCATTCAACCGTTGTAGGTATTCCTGGAAAAGTAGTTGTTCAAAACGGTAAAAAAGTACAAAAGGATTTAAATCATCATATATTACCTGACCCAGTTGAGGAACGATGTAAAGAACTGCAATCAGAAATTGAAAAGTTAGAAGCAGAAATAAAAACATTGAAGGAAGGGAAATAGGATATGTCCATTACGATTTATAATACGTTAACCCGTGATAAACAGGAATTTAAACCAATAGAGGATGGAAAGGTTCGTATGTACGTCTGCGGACCTACTGTTTACAACTATATACACATCGGTAATGCTCGTCCTGCCATTGTCTTTGATACAGTCAGAAGATACTTAGAGTATAAGGGTTATCACGTAGACTATGTACTAAATTTCACAGATGTAGACGATAAAATTATTAAGAGAGCAAATGAATTGGGTGAAGATGTTTTCGCTGTCTCTAATCGTTATATTGATGCCTATTTAGAAGATGTAGAGAAATTGGGAGTAAAAAAGGCTACCTATAACCCAAGAGTAACCGATACGATGCAGGATATCATTGTGTTCATTAGTAATCTAGTTGAGAAGGGTTATGCTTATGAAGCGGAAGGCGATGTGTATTTTAAACCGAGAGCGTTTGAAGAGTATGGAAAGCTATCCCATCAATCTATAGATGAACTAAGGTCTGGTGCGAGAATTCAAGTCGGAGAAAAGAAAGATGATCCACTAGATTTTGCGTTGTGGAAAGCCGCTAAGGAAGGAGAAATTTCTTGGGATTCTCCTTGGGGTTTGGGACGACCAGGTTGGCATATTGAATGCTCAGCCATGGCGAAAAAATATCTAGGTGATACAATAGATATTCATGCTGGTGGGCAAGACTTAACTTTTCCACATCATGAAAATGAAATCGCTCAATCAGAAGCAAATAACGGAAAAACCTTTGCTAACTATTGGATGCATAATGGGTATATTAATATTAATAATGAGAAAATGTCAAAGTCATTAGGGAACTTTGTGCTAACGAGAGATTTACTTGAAAAACACGACCCGGATGTCATTCGGTTCTTTATGCTAAGCGTTCAGTACCGTCACCCTATAAACTTCTCAGAGGAACTATTAGAGTCTGCGAAGAACAGCCTGGAACGTATTAAAACGGCATACCAAAACCTAGGACATCGAAAGTCTTCAAGTACAAATCTAGATGACAATACAACCGAGTGGCTAGAAAAGATCTCTGCGCTCCGGAAGAAATTCGAAACCGAAATGGATGACGATTTTAATACCGCTAATGCTATTTCTGTGCTATTCGATTTAACGAAAGAAGCAAATGTATATTTGAATGAAAAACATACTTCACCTGAAGTGATTGAAGCTTTTCAGAATTTATTAAAATCCTTCTTGGAAATATTAGGGATAAAGTTAGAAGGAAACGTGTCACTATTAGACGAGGAAATTGAGACATTAATCGAAGAACGAAATGAAGCTCGAAAAACAAGGAATTTCGCTAGAGCAGATGAAATTCGTGACTTATTGAAAGAGAAAAATATAATCTTAGAGGATACACCTCAGGGAGTGCGTTGGAAGAGGGGCTAGTCAATGGAAACAGATATTAGACAAATGAAAAGTCTAGCCCTAGCCTATATGGGTGATGCTATATTCGAAGTGTTTGTCAGAGAGCATCTTTTAGAAAAGGGTACGGTAAAGCCCAATCAACTTCATCAAGAAGCGATTACTTTTGTTTCAGCAAAAGCTCAATCGGCAGTGATTAAGAATTGGTTGGAGCAGCGAATACTAACAGAAGAAGAGGAACGAATTGTAGCTCGAGGTAGAAACGCTAAATCGGGCTCTGTTCCAAAAAACACTAGTGTACAAGTCTACCGGTATTCCACTGCCTTTGAAGCTTTAATAGGTTTTCATTACTTAGCAAAGAATGAAAGTAGATTGCATGAACTTATTCAGTTAGCTATTCAATACTTGGAAAGGAGGAATGGATAATGGATCAGGAATTAATTATTGGAAAAAACCCCGTTACAGAAGCACTTAAATCGGGACGTTCGGTGAATAAAGTTTTGATATCCGACCAATTAAACCATAGTGCACAAGGCAAAATAATTCAACTAGCTAAAAATGCTGGAACAATTGTACAAAAGGTTCCAAGGAATAAAATAGAACAATTAACAGATGGTAACCACCAAGGTGTTGTGGCATATGTAGCGTCTTATCAGTATGTAACCGTTGATGACTTGTTGATAAGGTCCAAGGAAAAAGGAGAAGATCCATTTCTTATTATATTGGACGAGTTAGAAGATCCGCATAATTTAGGCTCAATTTTAAGAACGGCTGATGCAACGGGAGCTCACGGTGTTATTATACCGAAAAGACGCTCTGTTGGGTTAACCGCGACAGTTGCTAAGACTGCGGCTGGAGCACTGGAACATATTCCAGTGGCACGCGTTACCAATATCGCAACTACAATCGACGAATTAAAGGGACAGAACATATGGGTAGTTGGGACAGAAGCGGAAGCAACAGAAGATTACAGGAAACTTGATGGTACGCTTCCGATTGCGCTTGTTATTGGCAATGAAGGAAAAGGAATGAGTAGACTCGTTCGAGAAAAATGTGATTGGACCGTTAGTTTGCCGATGAAGGGAGAGGTTTCCTCTCTCAATGCATCTGTTGCTTGTAGTTTACTACTGTATGAGGTGTATCGAAAAAGATATCCGATCGGTGACTAATTATGGTTGTACTAATAGTAGATGGCTACAATATTATTGGAGACTGGGAAGAGCTCAGGCGACTAAAGAAGAAGGATATGAGTCAAGCTCGAGATCGGCTTATCGAGCTAATGGCAGAATATCAGGCATACTCCGGTGCCAGAGTAATTATTGTATTTGATGCTTATTATGTTCGTGGAATAGAAAGTAAGTTGAAGCAGTATAGAGTAGAGGTAATTTTTACGAAAGAAAAGGAAACAGCGGATGAATGTATTGAACGACTAGTGAAGAAGTTAAAAAATGTGAAAACACAAGTATATGTTGCGACATCAGACTATACAGAACAACGTGTTACATTTGGACAAGGTGCACTACGTAAATCTGCTAGAGAATTGGCGATTGAATTCGAGAATGTCGAACGTGAGATTTCGTCAAATGTTTCGGAACACCAAAAGGCTAAGCCGAAAACCAAAATACCGTTAAATGATGATGTGCTGGAAAAGTTTGAAAAATGGAGAAGAGGGGAAATGTAGTGATATACATTTCCCCATTCTATACGATGATAAAAGTTTTTGAAAATTAAAGCTATTGAGTTATCGAAGCGCTTACTGTATAATGTGTTTAAAAATTGACTATTGGTCAAGGGGGCTTTCCGAGTGAACATCAAGCACTTAACGAAGGACAACGACAATTTACTGACGCTTGATGATGACGAGATATTGGAGCTAATCCAACAAGGGGATAATCAGGCATTAGACTATTTAATACATAAGTATAAAAACTTTGTCAGAGCAAAGGCCAGAACGTACTTTTTAATAGGAGCGGATAAAGAGGATATTATTCAAGAGGGAATGATTGGCCTTTACAAAGCAATCCGTGATTATAATGAGACAAAAATGACATCCTTTAAGGCGTTTGCTGAGCTGTGTATTACAAGACAAATTATTACGGCAATCAAAACGGCTACTAGACAAAAGCATATTCCATTGAACTCTTATGTTTCGTTGGACAAGCCTATCTATGATGAAGAATCAGATCGAACATTACTGGATGTGATTGCTGGTTCCAAAGCGATTGATCCTCAAGAATTACTGGTCAATCAAGAAAAGTTTGGCGATATGGAATTGAAACTATCGGAATTACTTAGTGAGTTTGAAAGGGGAGTTCTCCAACTTTATTTAGAAGGACGAACTTACCAAGAGATTTCAGAGGATTTAAATCGGCATGTTAAATCAATCGATAACGCACTCCAACGTGTAAAAAGAAAGTTAGAGCATCTAATGGAAACAAATGAAGTGAATTTGTAGGTAACATTGACACAACTGGACAAGCGTGCTACATTTATATGAGGAATAACCCGAATTACGGGGTGAAACGATGACGAAAAAAGTAATATTAGCGTGTGCAATATGTTCGAGCAGAAACTATACAACAAATAAAAATGTATCCACGCAGACTTCACGCATGGAAGTGCGAAAATATTGTAAGACATGTGGGCAGCATACATTGCATCGCGAAACAAAATAAATTGATTCTAACTAGTTACGCATCTTCAGGTTGAGTTTGGGGAGGGTACAAGCATGTTTAAGTTTTTGAAAAATGTATCAAGAGAAATGAAAAAAGTTAGCTGGCCAAAAGGTAAGGAGTTAACAAGCTATACCGTTGTAGTTGTTTCTACAGTTGTCTTTATGGCTTTGTTCTTCGGTTTAGTTGATTTAGGTATTTCGCAATTTTTAAATATATTTTTTGAATAAATTTCCTATTATTATGCTATAATGAAAAATGAATAGTGAATTTTTAGTAAAAACCCGACATTTGCGGGTTTTTTTAGTATGAATTTTTGCATTTGCCGCAACGGTGTAGATGTTAAAAATAAAAAAGTTTGAAGACGGAAGTAACCGATTTTACTGATGAAAGGGAGGGAAGGGCAGCGTTGTTGTCCTAGTTTAATGGAGAAAAATTGGTATGTTATTCACACTTATTCAGGTTATGAGAATAAAGTGAAAGCAAATTTAGAAAAACGTGTAGAAACAATGGGCATGGAAGATAAAATATTCCGAGTGATTGTCCCAGAGGAAGAAGAGACAGAGATAAAAAACGGTAAAAAGAAAGTACTGAAAAAGAAAGTGTTTCCTGGATATGTTCTAGCGGAAATGATCATGACGGATGATTCTTGGTATGTGGTGAGAAATACACCAGGTGTAACAGGATTTATTGGTTCGAGTGGTGGAGGTACGAAACCTACTCCATTAATGCCAGGAGAAGCGGAAGCTATTCTGAAGCGTATGGGTATGTCTGAACCAATTATCCAGGTTGATTTCGAATTGAAAGAAAATGTTCGCGTAACAGATGGACCGTTTTCTAACTTTACTGGATCTATCGAACAAATTGATATGGATAAACAAAAAGTAAAAGTACATGTTAATATGTTTGGTAGAGAAACTCCAGTTGAATTAGATTTCTCTCAGATAGAAAAAATATAAGTCAACCTTTTGGCAAGGCCTTGCATTTTTTTCAAATTCATGCTAAACTTCTTTTGTTATTCATGCCCTCAAAAAGTAGAGGGATGATAAAATGAGTGGGAGGGGAAAATCCCCAATTACCACATCACGGACTTTAAGGAGGTGTGTCTCGTGGCTAAAAAAGTAATCAAATTAGTTAAATTGCAAATTCCAGCTGGTAAAGCGAATCCGGCTCCACCGGTGGGACCTGCACTTGGTCAAGCTGGTGTAAATATCATGGGATTCTGTAAGGAATTCAATGCACGTACCCAGGATCAAGCTGGTTTAATCATTCCGGTTGAAATCACTGTATTTGAAGACCGTTCATTTACATTTATTACGAAAACTCCGCCTGCGGCAGTTTTACTTAAAAAAGCAGCTGGTTTAGAATCGGGTTCTGGAGAGCCTAATAAAACGAAGGTTGCAACGTTAAAACGTGATAAAGTAAGAGAAATTGCAGAAACTAAAATGCCTGATTTAAACGCTGCTGATGTAGAAGCGGCTATGCGTATGGTTGAAGGAACTGCACGTAGCATGGGTATTGTTATCGAAGACTAATACTAGTATATGTTACGGAGTAAAGGTTGCGGTGACACCCGTCTCGCGCAACCTTTTTCATGACATCAATCTATGATATTCGTAGATTGTATCGCAAGCTTTATAGAAGCTAATCTAGCTTCTATAAGTGGGAGGTATTACCGTTATTACCACAATAGAGGAGGATATTTAAATGGCTAAAAGAGGTAAAAGATATCAAGAAGCTGTAAAGCTTATTGATCGTTCTAAATCTTATGATATAAACGAAGCGGTTGCGTTGTTAAAAGAGACTGCAAAAGCTAAATTTGATGAAACAGTGGAAGTTGCTTTCCGTTTGGGGGTTGACCCTAAGAAAGCGGACCAACAAATCCGTGGAGCTTTCGTATTACCACATGGTACTGGTAAAACACAACGTGTACTAGTATTCGCTAAAGGTGAAAAGCTTAAAGAAGCTGAAGCTGCTGGAGCTGACTATGTAGGAGATCAAGACTTAATCAACAAAATCAACCAAGGATGGTTTGATTTTGATGTGATCGTTGCTACTCCTGATATGATGGCTGAAGTTGGTAAATTAGGTCGTGTACTAGGACCTAAAGGTTTAATGCCAAACCCTAAAACTGGAACAGTAACTTTCGAAGTAGAAAAAGCTGTTAAAGAAATTAAAGCTGGTAAAGTTGAATATCGTGTAGATAAACAATCTAATATTCATGTTCCTATCGGAAAGGTATCATTCGACAACCAAAAACTTGTAGAAAACTTTGTAGCTCTAGTTGAAACAATTGTGAAAGTTAAACCTCAAGCTGCTAAAGGGGTTTACATGAAGAATGTAGCAATCACTTCAACTATGGGACCTGGAATTAGAGTAGACGTTTCAAACTACCGTTAATTGGTAATTGACTTTTTAAGATGAATTCGCTATACTGAATTCTGTTGATGAATTGAATACGTTATACCGTAGACAGTAGGTGCTAACTTAGCTTAATACCCTGCCGAGGTGTTTGGAACAAGTGATAAATTTGTTTATTCGAGCCCTCATGTCTTTATGAGGGCTCTTTTGATGAAACTCGAACGGTATGATGAACGAAACTAACGGGAGGTGGAACAATGTCAAAAATAATGGAAAAGAAACAACAACTTGTACAAGAAATTTCTGATAAATTCCGTGAAAGCCAGTCAACTATTCTAGTTGACTACCGTGGACTTGACGTTGCTGAAGTAACTGAACTTCGTAAACAACTTCGTGATGCAGGTGTTGAATTTAAGGTGTACAAAAACACAATGTCACGCCGTGCTGCTGAAGATGCTAACTTAACTGAATTAAACGATGTGCTTGTTGGACCAACTGCTATCGCATTCAGCAAAGAGGATGTAATTGCTCCAGCTAAGATTCTAAGCAACTTCGCTAAGGATCATGAAGCTCTAGAAATTAAAGCAGGTGTATTAGAAGGTAAAATTGTAACACTTGATCAAATCAAGGAACTTGCAGAACTACCAAACTACGAAGGTATGCTATCTATGCTACTCAGCGTACTTCAAGCACCTATGCGCAACTTTGCTTATGTTACAAAAGCTGTTGCAGAACAAAAAGAAGAACAAGGCGCGTAAGTTGATATTGAATCAACAGATGGTCTTTATTTAAAACAAAATTAGGAGGAAATAAAAATGACTAAAGAGCAAATTATCGATGCTATTAAAGAAATGTCTGTACTAGATCTTAATGATCTTGTTAAAGCTATTGAAGAAGAATTTGGAGTAACTGCTGCAGCACCTGTTGCTGTTGCTGGTGGAGCTGCTGCAGGCGGTGCTGCTGAAGAGAAAACTGATTTTGACGTAGTACTTACTGATGCTGGTGCTTCTAAGATTAAAGTTGTTAAAGCGGTTCGTGAAATAACTGGTTTAGGACTTAAAGAAGCTAAAGACCTAGTAGATAACGCTCCAAAAGCAGTTAAAGAAGGTGCTTCTAAAGAAGAAGCTGAAGAAATCAAAGGTAAACTTGAAGAAGCTGGTGCTTCTGTAGAAGTTAAATAATTTTATTTAAAATTAAGCAGAGCTCGTCGTTTATTTTCGACGGGCTCTACATTTATACAAATCAATCTTCAATATTACATATAGTTAAAGTAGGTGCTGGAATGACTGAGCATTACTTTTCACAGAAACCCCAATCAAAAAGTTCACCCATGACATGGAATTATACGTTAAGAGGAAAGGATTTCACATTTACTAGTGATGTCGGTGTTTTCTCTAAAAAAGAAATAGATTTCGGTACAAGATTACTAATCGATACATTTGAAATACCGGAAACACAAGGTGATATATTAGACCTTGGATGTGGTTACGGTCCTATTGGTATTTCTATCGCAGATTCTGCTCCTGATCGAAAGATTGTTATGGCTGACGTAAATGAGCGTGCGTTACAATTGGCAGAAGAAAATTCAAAAATGAATGGTGTGCACAATGTTGAGTTTGTGCAGAGTGATCGTTTTTCGAATCTAGAGGATAGAAGGTTTGCGGTTGTCCTGACGAATCCGCCGATAAGGGCAGGTAAAAGCGTCGTACACGGAATGTTTGAAGGTAGTGAAGAAAGATTACTTAAGGGCGGTGAGCTTTGGGTAGTGATTCAGAAAAAGCAAGGTGCTCCCTCAGCGATTGAGAAATTAGAAAGCCTTTTTGGTAATTGTGAAACCGTAGAACGGAATAAGGGATATTATATTTTACGTTCTATAAAGGATTGACTTCTTATTAGGAAATGTGATAATATAATAAAATGCTAATATGGGGATTTCTTGTCAAGAGGAAATTTAAGAAGTGAGGAAAAGTGTATAATTCATCAGGTTTCGGAAACAATGATAGAATCGAGGTTATGTGCGTTCTATCTATTTTTCTGATTCATCTAGGATAAGGTAAGATGTAACTTTTCTATTTTAAAATAATACCCCATATTTTTAGGGTTGGCAAGTGATATTTTGCCGCAGCAAGTGGGATCATTATAGTTACTGATTCTAAGTGGTTTTATTGCTTGTACATAAATCCTATCCAATTATCAGTTTTGAAAACTATAGTTTCTTTATTAAGAAACAAGTTTTCTAACAATATATGTTTTTCTATGGGTTATGTCCCATAAATAAAATAAGCATGATTTGAGAGGTGAAGCAGTTGACAGGTCAACTAGTTCAGTATGGACGGCACCGCCAACGCAGAAGTTATGCGCGCATCAGTGAAGTATTAGAATTGCCGAATCTAATCGAAATCCAAACCGCTTCATATCAATGGTTTATGGAAGAAGGTTTGCGAGAAATGTTTCAAGACATCTCTCCAATTGAGGATTTCACAGGTAATCTATCACTTGAGTTTGTAGATTATAGCTTGGGTGAACCGAAATACCCTGTAGATGAATCAAAGGAAAGGGATGTAACTTATAACGCTCCACTTCGTGTGAAGGTACGATTGATTAACAATGAAACCGGCGAAGTAAAAGAGCAAGAGGTCTTTATGGGAGACTTCCCTCTCATGACTGATACAGGTACATTCGTTATCAACGGGGCTGAACGTGTAATTGTTTCCCAACTAGTACGTTCACCAAGCGTTTATTTTAATGAAAAAATTGATAAAAACGGAAAAAGAGGTATCGCAGCTACTGTTATCCCGAACCGAGGAGCTTGGTTAGAGTTTGAAACAGACGCGAAAGATGTTGCTTATGTCCGAATTGACCGTACCCGTAAACTACCAATTACAGTATTATTACGCGCTCTAGGTTTTGGTACAGATCAAGAAATTATTGATTTGATTGGTGAGAATGAATACTTAATTAACACGTTAGAAAAAGACAATACCGAATCAACAGAAAAGGCGCTACTTGAGATTTATGAACGCCTACGTCCAGGAGAACCACCTACTGTAGAGAACGCAAAGAGCTTGCTGATCTCTCGTTTCTTTGATCCGAAACGTTATGATTTGGCTCATGTAGGACGTTATAAAATAAACAAAAAACTTCACCTAAAAAACCGCTTGTTCAACCAAGTATTAGCAGAACCAATTGTTGACGCGGAAACTGGGGAAGTATTGGCTCAAGCTGGAGATAAGGTCGAACGTAGATTGTTAGATAAAATCATTCCTTATATTGAGCAAAGTGAAGTTGTACTTGGTGAAAAGATTCTTGAACCACATGATGGTGTGTTAGAGGATCCGATTCGTATCCAATCTATTAAAATTGTTGATCCGACCGATCCAAGTGGTGAAAGAGTATTAACTGTTATCGGTAATGCCAACATCGATACTAGTGTTAAACATATTACACCTGCAGACATTTTGGCATCTATCAGTTACTTCTTTAACCTTTTACACCGAGTTGGAGATACGGATGATATTGACCATCTAGGAAATCGTAGACTACGTTCTGTAGGAGAGTTATTACAAAACCAATTCCGTATCGGATTATCCCGTATGGAACGTGTTGTGCGCGAGCGTATGTCTATTCAAGATACATCAAGCGTCACACCTCAACAGTTGATTAATATCCGTCCGGTGATTGCTTCAATAAAAGAGTTTTTCGGTAGTTCACAGTTATCCCAGTTTATGGATCAAACAAATCCATTAGCTGAGTTAACTCACAAACGTAGACTTAGTGCCCTTGGTCCTGGTGGTTTAACACGTGAACGTGCTGGTTTTGAAGTTCGTGACGTACACTATTCTCACTATGGCCGTATGTGTCCAATTGAAACCCCAGAGGGTCCGAACATTGGACTAATCAACTCATTATCATCTTATGCAAAAGTGAATAAATTTGGATTTATTGAAACACCTTATCGTCGCGTTGACCCTGATACTGGTAAAGTAACGAACCAAATTGATTACTTGACAGCTGATGAGGAAGATAACTATGTTGTCGCACAGGCTAACGCTAGATTAAACGACGACGGCACATTTGTAGATAGTGAAGTTGTTGCACGTTTCCGCGGGGAGAACACTGTAGTACCTCGTGAAAAACTAGATTACATGGATGTATCGCCGAAACAGGTAGTTTCTGCGGCAACAGCTTGTATTCCGTTCTTAGAAAACGATGACTCGAACCGTGCGCTAATGGGTGCGAACATGCAACGTCAAGCAGTTCCACTTCTTAACCCTGAGGCTCCAATAGTAGGTACAGGTATGGAATATGTATCAGGAAAAGATTCTGGTGCTGCGATTATCTGTAAGCATGAGGGAATCGTTGAACGAGTTGAGGCAAAAGAAATCCTAGTACGCCGAGTAAAAGAGGTTGATGGTAAGGAAGTTAAAGGAGATTTAGACCGTTATAAACTTCAAAAGTTTATCCGTTCTAACCAAGGTACTTGCTATAACCAACGACCAATTGTATCCGAGGGTAACCGAGTAACTGTTGGAGAGGTTCTTGCTGATGGTCCTTCCATGGAGAAGGGTGAACTTGCGCTAGGTCGTAACGTTCTTGTTGCTTTCATGACATGGGAAGGTTACAACTATGAGGATGCTATCATCATGAGTGAACGCTTAGTGAAAGATGATGTCTATACATCCATTCATATAGAAGAGTATGAATCAGAAGCTCGCGATACGAAGCTTGGACCAGAGGAAATTACAAGAGATATTCCGAACGTAGGGGAAGAAGCTCTTAAAAATCTTAATGAACAAGGAATTATTCGTATTGGTGCAGAGGTTTCTGATGGCGATATTCTTGTTGGTAAAGTTACGCCTAAAGGGGTAACAGAGCTTTCTGCTGAAGAGCGTCTATTACATGCGATCTTTGGTGAAAAAGCACGTGAGGTCCGCGACACTTCATTACGCGTACCACATGGTGCAGGCGGTATTGTTTTAGATGTTAAAATCTTTAACCGTGAAGATGGAGATGAATTACCACCAGGTGTTAATGAATTAGTTCGCGTATATATTGTTCAAAAGCGTAAAATTCATGAAGGGGATAAGATGGCTGGACGTCACGGTAATAAAGGGGTTATTTCTCGTATTTTACCTGAGGAAGATATGCCTTATCTACCAGACGGAACTCCGGTTGATATCATGCTTAACCCACTAGGGGTACCATCTCGTATGAACATCGGACAGGTGTTTGAATTGCATTTAGGTATGGCTGCGAGACAATTAGGTATCCATGTTGCTACACCAGTATTTGATGGTGCAAATGAGCAAGATGTATGGGATACACTGGAAGAAGCAGGGATGCCAAGGGATGCAAAAACCATTCTGTATGACGGTAGAACCGGTGTACCATTTGATAACCGCGTGTCAGTTGGTGTCATGTACATGATTAAGCTTGCACACATGGTTGATGATAAGCTACATGCGCGTTCGACTGGACCATACTCATTAGTAACACAGCAACCACTAGGTGGTAAAGCACAATTCGGTGGTCAGCGTTTCGGTGAGATGGAGGTTTGGGCATTAGAAGCTTATGGTGCTGCATACACACTTCAAGAAATCCTGACTGTTAAGTCGGATGATGTTGTTGGACGTGTGAAAACATATGAAGCTATCGTTAAGGGTGAAAATGTTCCAGAACCAGGAGTGCCAGAATCATTTAAAGTATTAATTAAAGAACTACAAAGTCTTGGCTTGGATGTGAAGATTCTTGCTGGAGATGAATCAGAAATTGAAATGCGTGATTTAGAAGAGGAAGAAACACAAGCAGCTAGCAAGCTAAACTTAGAAGTAGAAGAAAGTTAATTGAGGTGGGGAATTGACGAGGAGTACTTGTACATTTGCAAAAGAACGAGCGAATGCAAGTTTTTCTAATCTTTCCCCCATATCTCATTAATCAGTAATCCATTTGATAACAGACATTAAAGGGAGGTATACCCTTGTTAGATGTAAATAACTTTGAATTTATGAAAATAGGTTTAGCTTCACCAGAAAAGATCCGTTCGTGGTCTTATGGAGAAGTGAAGAAACCAGAAACAATTAACTACCGTACACTAAAACCAGAAAAAGATGGTTTATTCTGTGAACGTATTTTTGGTCCACAAAAGGACTGGGAATGTCATTGCGGGAAATATAAGAGAGTTCGTTATAAAGGTGTAGTCTGTGATCGTTGTGGTGTTGAAGTTACGAAGTCCAAAGTACGTCGTGAGCGTATGGGACATATTGAATTAGCAGCACCGGTTTCTCATATTTGGTATTTTAAAGGGATCCCTAGTCGTATGGGGCTTGTTTTAGACATGTCTCCACGTGCATTGGAGGAAGTAATCTATTTTGCTGCCTACATTGTTACAGATCCTGGTAACACACCACTTGAGAAAAAACAATTGCTTTCTGAAAAAGAATTCCGTGCTTATTACGAGAAATATGGTAATACATTCAAAGCTCAAATGGGTGCAGAAGCAATCCGTAAACTACTTCAAGATATCGATCTTGATAAAGAAGTAGATGCTTTGAAGGAAGAATTAAAAACAGCTCAAGGACAACGTAGAACGAGAGCAATTAAGCGTCTAGAAGTATTAGAAGCTTTCCGTAATTCTGGAAACGAAACATCATGGATGATATTAGATGTTCTTCCGGTTATCCCACCGGAAATTAGACCGATGGTACAACTAGATGGTGGACGTTTTGCGACTTCTGATCTGAACGACCTTTATCGACGTGTTATTAACCGTAACAATCGATTGAAGCGTTTATTAGATTTAGGAGCACCAAGTATCATTGTTCAAAATGAAAAGCGTATGCTACAAGAGGCTGTTGATGCTCTTATTGATAATGGTCGCCGCGGCCGTCCTGTGACTGGACCTGGTAACCGACCACTAAAATCACTTTCTCATATGCTAAAAGGTAAACAAGGACGTTTCCGCCAAAACTTATTAGGGAAGCGTGTAGACTACTCTGGTCGTTCTGTAATCGTAGTAGGTCCAAACTTAAAAATGTACCAATGCGGATTACCGAAAGAAATGGCATTGGAATTATTCAAGCCATTTATTATGAAAGAGTTAGTGGAACGAGGAATTGCGCATAATATTAAGTCTGCTAAACGTAAGATTGAGAGAGTACACCCAGACGTTTGGGGAGTACTAGAAGATGTTATTAAAGAACATCCAGTTCTTCTTAACCGTGCCCCTACTCTTCACAGATTAGGTATTCAGGCATTCGAACCGACTCTAGTTGAAGGACGTGCAATTCGTCTGCATCCACTAGTATGTACGGCTTACAACGCAGATTTTGACGGGGACCAAATGGCGGTCCATGTACCGTTATCAGCTGAAGCTCAGGCTGAAGCTCGTTTACTAATGCTTGCTGCACAGAACATCCTTAATCCTAAGGATGGAAAACCGGTTGTTACACCATCACAGGATATGGTATTAGGTAACTATTACTTAACATTAGAACGTGAAGGTGCGATTGGTGAAGGAACTGTGTTTAATGATGTTAATGAAGCAAGAATTGCTTATCAAAACGGCTATGTTCATTTGCATACTCGTGTCGCAGTTCAAGCATCAAACCTAAATAACAAGACTTTCACAGGGGAACAAAATAAACAATTATTGTTAACTACTGTAGGTAAGTTGATTTTCAATGAAATCCTACCAGAATCGTTCCCATATATTAATGAGCCTACCAAAACCAATCTAGAAGAACGCACACCTGTAGAATATTTTGTAGCTAAAGGTACGGATGTTAAAGCGGAAATTAAAAAACGTGAAATCATTAAGCCGTTCAAAAAAGGTTTCCTAGGTGATATTATCGCCGAAGTATTCAAGCGTTATAAGATTACCGAAACATCTAAAATGCTTGATCGTATGAAAGATCTAGGTTTTGCTATGTCTACTACTGCAGGTATGACAGTAGGTATCTCTGATATCGTAGTATTACCTGAAAAACAGGAAATCCTAGATGAAGCTCAGAAAAAAGTAGATAATGTCATGAAACAATTCCGTCGTGGTTTAGTAACGGAAGAGGAACGTTATGACAGAGTAATTGCTATTTGGACTCAGGCTAAAGATAATATCCAAGAACGTCTGATGAAGTCATTAGATAATCGTAACCCTATCTTTATGATGAGTGACTCAGGAGCACGTGGTAACGCATCTAACTTCACACAGTTAGCTGGTATGCGTGGTTTGATGGCTAACCCAGCTGGTAGAATTATTGAGTTGCCAATCAAATCAAGTTTCCGTGAAGGTTTAACAGTACTAGAGTACTTTATCTCTACGCACGGTGCGCGTAAAGGATTAGCCGATACAGCATTAAAAACAGCAGACTCTGGTTACTTAACTCGACGTCTAGTTGACGTGGCGCAAGATGTTATAGTTCGTGAGACAGATTGTGGAACGGACCGTGGATTACCGGTAAGTGCTTTAATGGATGGTAACGAAGTCATCGAACCATTATTTGATCGCTTAGTTGGACGTACTGCTTTTGAAAAGATTGTTCATCCGGAAACGAAAGAGGTTATCGTAGAATTCGATACGGTTATCTCCGAAGATCAAGCGAAACAAATAGTGGAAGCTGGAATTGATACAGTAACGATTCGTACAGTGTTTACATGTAATACAAAACACGGTGTATGTAAGAAGTGTTATGGCCGCAACTTAGCAACTGGTTCTGAAGTGGAAGTTGGAGAAGCAGTTGGAATTATCGCTGCACAATCAATTGGTGAACCAGGTACACAGTTAACAATGCGTACTTTCCACACAGGTGGGGTTGCAGGAGATGATATTACACAAGGTTTACCACGTATTCAAGAATTGTTCGAGGCTCGTAACCCGAAAGGTCAGGCTGTAATTAGTGAGATCTACGGTACGGTACTAGAAATTCATGAAGTGAAAGACAAACAGGAAATTGTAATCCAGGGTGAAGTAGAACAACGCTCATACGCTGTACCATATAATGCTCGTCTAAAAGTGTCTGTAGGTGATGAAGTGATTGCTGGTCAAGAACTTACAGAAGGTTCAATCGACCCTAAAGCACTTATTCGCGTACAGGGTGTTGCTGGAGTACAAGATTATCTATTACGTGAAGTGCAACGCGTATACCGTATGCAAGGAGTAGAAATCGGTGATAAACACGTCGAAGTTATGGTTCGTCAAATGCTTCGTAAAGTTCGTGTTCTTGATGCTGGTGATACAGATGTACTACCAGGTTCATTACTGGAACTACATCAATTCAAAGAAGCGAACCGCAAAGTACTTGCTGAAGGTAATCAACCGGCGGTTGGAAGACCGGTATTACTCGGTATAACAAAAGCTTCCTTAGAAACAGATTCCTTCTTATCTGCGGCATCATTCCAAGAAACAACAAGAGTGTTAACGGATGCTGCAATAAAAGGAAAACGTGATGAATTACTAGGACTTAAAGAAAACGTAATTATCGGTAAGCTTGTCCCTGCAGGAACAGGTATGCAACGCTATCGTAAAATCGATTTACCTAATACAGACGAAGAAGAAGTAGTGGAAGAGCTGGAACAGCCAGTTCAATAAACTACGGTTACAATGCGGAAACTAGATTAAAATACAAGAATAAATTTGGGAGCATCTTAAAAAATATTATCAAATTGAGTTGACATTAAAAAACGAGAATGATAATATATTCAAGGTGCTTCCGATTTATACTTGTCAGTTAAGAAAGCTACTTAACTTTCTAGCTTGTGTGATTACTTTGGAGGATATACAATGTCTTATGAAAAAGTAAAACAAGTAAAATCGCAAACAATTATTGGATTGAAGCAAACACTTAAGGCTATGAAAAATGGCCAAATAAGTGAAGTGTATATTGCCGGAGATGCTGATCGGTATATAACACGTGAAGTAGAAGAATTAGCTAAAACGCTAGACATACCTTGTCTACGTGTTGATTCCAAGAAAAAGCTAGGTGCCGCATGTGGTATTGATGTTGGCGCATCAACAGTTGCAATAAAGAAATGGTAGTTTTGGCGGTGTGAAACCGTGAAAGCTTTGTTTTTTGCACTAAGATGAACCGCCTGGATGTGTGGGTTTACAAAACAGGTGATTACTAGCTCTAAATTCTATGACCCAATAAGAAGGGAGGAAAAACAAAATGCCTACAATTAACCAGCTTGTACGTAAAGGTCGTACAAACAAACCTAAGAAATCTAACTCACCAGCACTTAACAGAGGGTACAACAGCTTTAAGAAGTCTCTAACAAACGAAAACTCTCCACAAAAACGTGGTGTATGTACTCGTGTTGGTACACTAACTCCAAAGAAACCGAACTCAGCCCTACGTAAGTATGCTCGTGTTCGTTTATCTAACAACATGGAGGTAACTGCATACATTCCTGGAATTGGACACAACCTACAGGAACACAGTGTAGTACTAATCCGTGGAGGTCGTGTAAAAGACTTACCTGGGGTACGTTACCACATCGTTCGTGGTGCGCTTGATACTGCTGGAGTAGACGGCCGTATGCAAGGTCGTTCTAAATACGGTACAAAACGCCCTAAAGAGAAAAAATAATCTAAAAGCTAAATAGCTTAACATCAAGATACAGGAAAGGAGGGGGACATATGCCACGTAAAGGACCAGTACCTAAGCGCGATGTCTTGCCAGATCCACTTTATAATTCAAAACTAGTAACTCGTTTAATCAATCAAATCATGATTGATGGTAAACGTGGGGTAGCACAAAAGCTTCTTTATAACGCTTTTGAACTAGTAGAACAACGCAGCGGACAAAATCCAATGGATGTTTTCGAACAAGCAATGAAGAATGTTATGCCAGTACTTGAAGTACGCGCACGTCGTGTTGGGGGTTCAAACTACCAAGTACCGGTAGAAGTACGCCCAGAACGTCGCCAAACTTTAGGATTACGTTACCTTGTTAATTACGCACGCCTACGCGGTGAAAAGACAATGGAAGAACGTTTAGCTAATGAAATTCTTGATGCTTCTAACAACACTGGAGCAGCTGTTAAAAAACGCGAAGATATGCACAAGATGGCAGAAGCGAACAAAGCGTTTGCTCACTATCGTTGGTAATATAAAAATAAAGGTTTTAACAGGAAGGAGAAGAATACATGGCAAGAGAGTTCTCCTTGGAAAAGACGCGCAATATTGGTATTATGGCACACATCGATGCAGGTAAAACCACTACAACTGAGCGTATTCTTTTCTATACAGGACGCATTCACAAAATTGGTGAAACACATGAAGGTGCTTCCCAAATGGACTGGATGGAACAAGAGCAAGAGCGCGGAATCACAATCACTTCCGCTGCAACAACTGCTCAATGGAAAAACCACCGTATCAATATTATTGATACACCAGGACACGTAGACTTCACTGTAGAAGTTGAACGTTCACTACGTGTGCTTGACGGTGCGGTAACAGTTCTTGATGCACAATCTGGTGTTGAGCCTCAAACTGAAACTGTATGGCGCCAAGCAACAACATACGGTGTTCCTCGTATCGTGTTCATCAATAAGATGGATAAAACAGGTGCAGACTTCTTGTATTCTGTTGGTACATTAAAGGAACGTCTTGGGGCAAATGCACACCCTGTGCAATTCCCAATCGGTGCTGAAGATCAATTCAATGGAATTATTGACCTAATCAACATGGAAGCTCACTTCTATTTAGATGATTTAGGCACACGCGATGAAGCGAAAGAAATTCCGGCTGAATACAAAGATAAAGCAGAAGAGTTACGTGCTAGCCTAATTGAGGCAGTGTCAGAACTTGACGAAGAGCTAATGATGAAGTACTTAGAAGGAGAAGAAATCTCTAACGAAGAACTTAAAAAGGCAATTCGTAAAGCTACTTTATCAGTAGAATTTTACCCAGTATTCTGTGGTTCGGCATTCAAAAACAAAGGTGTACAGTTAATGCTAGATGGTGTTATCGACTATCTTCCTGCACCGACTGATGTTCCAGATATTGAAGGAACACTTCCTGATTCAGATGAAAAAGTAACTCGTAAATCTTCTGATGACGAACCATTTGCAGCTCTAGCGTTTAAAGTTATGACGGATCCGTTTGTAGGTAAACTTACATTCTTCCGTGTATATTCTGGAACGCTAGATTCTGGATCTTATGTCCGTAACTCTGTTAAAGATAAACGCGAACGTGTAGGTCGTATCCTGCAAATGCACGCAAACTCTCGTGAAGAAATTCCAACAGTTTATGCTGGTGAGATTGCTGCTGCAGTTGGATTGAAAGATACTACAACTGGTGATACTCTATGTGACGAAAAGAATCTTGTAATTCTTGAATCTATGGAATTCCCAGAACCGGTTATCTCAGTTGCTATTGAGCCTAAAACTAAAGGTGACCAAGATAAAATGGGTATTGCCCTTGGTAAACTTGCTGAGGAAGATCCAACATTTAGAACTGAAACAAACCCTGAGACTGGTCAAACAATCATCTCTGGTATGGGTGAACTTCACCTAGACATCATTGTTGACCGTATGAAACGTGAATTCAAAGTAGAAGCTAACGTGGGTGCTCCACAGGTTGCATACCGTGAAACATTCCGTGCAGCTGCTGAAGTTGAAGGTAAATTCGTACGTCAGTCAGGTGGACGTGGACAATTCGGTCACGTTTGGATCAAGTTCGAACCAAATGAAGAAGGCGCTGGCTTTGAATTTGAAAACAAAATTGTTGGTGGTGTAGTTCCTCGTGAATACATCCCTGCTGTAGAACAAGGTGTTAAAGAAGCAATGGAAAATGGTGTATTAGCTGGATATCCACTAATCGACATTAAAGCTTCTCTATTCGATGGTAGCTACCATGATGTTGACTCAAACGAAATGGCGTTTAAAGTTGCGGCATCTATGGCACTGAAAGCTGCTAAGAACAAATGTAACCCAGTTCTACTTGAACCAATGATGAAAGTAGAAGTTGTTATGCCTGAAGAATACATGGGTGACATCATCGGTGATATTACTTCTCGTCGTGGACGTATGGAAGGTATGGAGGCACGCGGACAATTACAAGTTGTTAAAGCATTCGTACCACTTGCTGAAATGTTCGGTTATGCAACTGCATTACGTTCAAACACGCAAGGACGCGGACAATACACAATGCACTTTGATCATTATGAAGAAGTACCAAAGAGTATTTCTGAAGAAATTATTAAGAAAAACGCTGGAGAATAATTGATTTTTTCATCATTCTCAAGTATAACTTTTATTGTAGGCTAAGAAATGACCCAAGCAGTTATTTCTTAGCTCCAACATATACTTAAAAACTTTCATTTAATTAAAGGAGGAAATATAAATGGCTAAAGAAAAATTTGACCGTTCCAAACAACACGTTAACGTTGGTACTCTTGGACACGTTGACCATGGTAAAACTACTTTAACTGCTGCTATTACAACTGTAATGGCAAAGAAAAATGGTAAAGGCGACGTTAGAGGTTATGACCAAATCGACAACGCACCAGAAGAAAGAGAACGTGGTATCACAATCTCTACTTCTCACGTTGAGTACGAAACTGATAGCCGTCACTATGCTCACGTAGACTGCCCAGGACACGCTGACTATGTTAAAAACATGATCACAGGTGCAGCACAAATGGACGGAGCTATCTTAGTAGTATCTGCTGCTGATGGCCCAATGCCACAAACTCGTGAACACATCCTATTATCTCGTAACGTTGGGGTACCTGCATTCGTAGTATTCCTTAACAAAGTAGATATGGTTGATGACGAAGAACTACTTGAATTAGTAGAAATGGAAGTTCGTGACCTTCTAAGTGAATATGACTTCCCAGGTGATGATATTCCAGTAATCAAAGGTTCTGCTCTTAAAGCACTTGAAGGTGTTGCTGAGTATGAAGAAAAAATCGTTGAGCTTATGAATGCTGTTGACGAATACATTCCAGCTCCAGAGCGTGACACTGAAAAGCCATTCATGATGCCAATTGAGGACGTATTCTCAATCACAGGTCGTGGTACAGTTGCTACAGGACGTGTTGAGCGTGGTCAAATTAAAGTCGGTGACGAAGTTGAAATCATCGGTCTTCAAGAAGAATCAAGCAAATCTACTGTAACAGGTGTTGAGATGTTCCGTAAGCTTCTTGATTATGCAGAAGCTGGAGATAACATTGGTGCACTATTACGTGGTGTTGCTCGTGAAGATATCAGCCGTGGTCAAGTACTAGCAAAGCCTGGTACTATTACTCCACACACAAACTTCAAAGCAGAAGTTTATGTATTATCTAAAGAAGAAGGTGGACGTCATACTCCATTCTTCTCTAACTACCGCCCACAGTTCTACTTCCGTACAACTGACGTAACTGGAGTAATCAACCTTCCAGAAGGCGTAGAAATGGTAATGCCTGGAGATAACATCGAAATGGATGTTGAGTTAATCTCTCCAATTGCTATTGAAGACGGTACTCGTTTCTCTATCCGTGAGGGTGGACGTACAGTTGGATCTGGCGTAGTATCTTCTATCCAAAAATAATAGTAGTAATCAATAAAGATAGATAGCATAATCATGCTATCTATCTTTTTTTTGTGCCTCAAAATCACCAATGAAATCTTGTTCGTTGAGTTCTAGTAGGTTTACTATGGAGTGGCCAATCTTTCCCAATTAAAAAAATCCATAGAAACCTTGCATTCACACTAGATTGTAAGTATAATACATAGATGTGCAACAAATTAGTTTTCAACTAAAAAAAGGTTGCACTCGACCAGTTTATTCTATATAATAAGAATGTTGGTCGTTTCAGGCGATGATGTGGAAGGTTGTTGGCACACCCGGCCCCTTTGCCATGGGCGGTTGCTAAGAAATTTTCACGGAGTATGTCTATAAGAATATGGGCGAAAAAGGAGGGAAAATAATGGCAAAAGAGAAAATCAGAATCCGTTTAAAAGCATATGATCATCGTATTTTAGATCAGTCTGCTGAAAAAATTGTAGATACTGCGAAGCGTTCTGGAGCAAAAGTTTCAGGTCCGATTCCATTACCTACAGAAAAAGCTGTTTACACAATTTTACGTGCGGTTCATAAATATAAAGACTCACGTGAACAATTCGAAATGCGTACACATAAACGTCTAATCGATATTGTAAACCCAACACCACAAACGGTGGACTCGTTAATGCGTTTAGATTTACCATCTGGCGTTGATATTGAAATTAAACTATAAAATTTTGTTTTTTAATAGGAGGTGTAACGGATGACGAAAGGAATCTTAGGTCGTAAAATTGGCATGACGCAGTTGTTCAACGAAAACGGAGAACTTATTCCTGTAACAGTAGTTCAAGCTGAGCCAAACGTAGTTTTACAAAAGAAAACTCTTGAAAACGACGGATATGAAGCGATTCAAGTCGGTTTCCAAGATCTTAAGGAATCACGTACTAACAAAGCGGAGAAGGGTCATGCTGAAAAAGCAAACACAACTCCTAAGCGCTACGTTCGTGAAATCCGTAATACTAATCTTGATGAGTATGAGGTAGGTCAAGAAATTAGTGTTGAAATTTTCCAAGTTGGAGAAAAAGTAGATGTAACAGGAACTTCTAAAGGTAAAGGTTTCCAAGGTGTAATTAAACGTCACGGACAATCTCGTGGACCTATGTCACACGGTTCTCATTATCACAGAAGCCCAGGTTCTATGGGTGCGGTTGATCCGATGCGTGTATTCCCTGGGAAGAACTTACCAGGTCACATGGGTGCAGAACAAGTAACAATTCAAAACCTTGAAGTAGTAAGTGTTGATGCAGAGCGCAACCTACTATTAATTAAAGGTAATGTACCAGGTGCAAAAAAATCATTCGTAAAAATCACGGGTGCAGTTAAGGCTAACTAATCATATATACGAAGGGAGGATATGTCATGCCTAAAGTAGCACTATTTAAACAAGATGGTTCACAAGCTGGTGAATTCGAATTAAACGAATCCGTATTTGGTATTGAACCAAACACACATGTATTACATGAAGCGGTAGTTATGCAACGCGCATCTATGCGTCAAGGTACTCATGCGGTTAAAAATCGTTCAGAGGTACGCGGCGGTGGTCGTAAACCATGGCGTCAAAAAGGAACAGGACGCGCTCGTCAAGGTTCTATTCGCTCACCACAATGGGTAGGCGGTGGAGTTGTATTTGGTCCTACACCACGTAGCTACAGCTACAAACTACCAAAGAAAGTTCGTCGTTTAGCACTTAAATCTGCGTTATCTTCTAAAGTTAACGAACAAAATCTAATTGTTTTAGAAAACATCGCAATTGATGCTCCTAAAACAAAAGAAGTTGTTAAAATGCTTAGTGCACTAAACGTT
Source organism: Ornithinibacillus scapharcae TW25 (assembly GCF_000190475.1). Lineage (GTDB taxonomy): Bacteria > Bacillota > Bacilli > Bacillales > Amphibacillaceae > Ornithinibacillus > Ornithinibacillus scapharcae. Next base: position 29,305 of record NZ_AEWH01000035.1, on the reverse strand, counting down.
GAAAGAAAAGCGTTAATCGTTACTGCTGATACTGATGAAAATGTAATTCGTTCAGCTAACAACATTCAAGGTGTTAAAGTTCTTTCTGTAACTGAAGTTAACGTACTTGATTTGTTATCGCATGACAAGCTGATCTTTACAAAGGATGCAGCTGAAAAAGCAGGGGAGGTGCTTGCATAATGACTGAAGCACGTGATATTATAAAGCGCCCTGTAATCACAGAACACTCTGCTGATCTAATGGCAGACAAGAAATATACTTTTGAAGTTAGCACGAAAGCTAACAAAACACAGATCAAAGATGCTGTTGAAGAAATCTTTGGTGTGAAAGTAGAAAAAGTAAACACAATTAACCTAAAAGGTAAATTCAAGCGTATGGGCCGTTACGGTGGTTTCCGCCCGAATCGCAAGAAAGCTATCGTACAGTTATCTGCTGACAGCAAAGACTTAGACTTCTTTGAAGGCTAAGAGTAAATAAGTGAAGGAGGGAAAACAAGATGGCGATTAAAAAATTCAAACCTACCTCTAATGGTAGACGTAACATGTCTGTATCTGATTTCGCTGAAATCACAACAGACAAACCGGAAAAATCCCTATTAGCACCACTACCAAAACGCGGTGGACGTAATAACCAAGGGAAATTAACCGTTCGTCATCAAGGTGGCGGTCATAAGCGTCAGTATCGTATTATCGACTTCAAACGCGATAAAGATGGTATTCCAGGTAAAGTTGCTACTATCGAATACGATCCGAACCGTTCCGCTAACATTGCATTAATTAACTACGTTGACGGTGAGAAACGTTATATCATCGCACCGAAAGGTCTTCAAGTTGGACAAATGATTGAATCAGGAGTAGAAGCTGATATTAAAGTGGGTAACGCTTTACCATTAGCAAACATTCCTGTAGGTACAGTTGTACACAATATCGAATTAAAACCAGGTAATGGTGGTCAGTTAGCTCGTTCTGCGGGTGCTGAAGCACAAATTCTTGGTCGTGAAGAGAAATACACACTTGTGCGTTTAGCTTCTGGTGAAGTTCGCCTAGTATTATCAACTTGCCGCGCTACTGTTGGTCAAGTAGGTAACTTAGAACATGAACTAATTCGTGTTGGTAAAGCAGGTCGTTCTCGTTGGAAAGGTATCCGCCCAACAGTACGTGGATCTGTAATGAACCCGAATGATCACCCACACGGTGGTGGTGAAGGACGCGCTCCTATCGGACGTAAATCACCAATGTCACCATGGGGCAAACCAACTCTTGGTTACAAAACACGTAAACGTAATAAAGCTTCAGATAAGTATATTGTGCGTAAACGTAAAAAATAATCGTAATCTTGAATGGGTAAAGAATCCCATTTCTGAACTTCGAAAGGAGGTTTATCCATGGGTCGTAGTTTAAAAAAGGGACCTTTTGCAGATGACCATCTATTGAAAAAGATTGATCAATTGAATGAATCTGATAAAAAACAAGTTGTTAAAACTTGGTCACGTCGATCTACTATATTCCCGACATTCATCGGTCATACTATCGCTGTTTATGATGGACGTAAACATGTTCCTGTATACGTTACAGAAGACATGGTTGGACATAAATTAGGTGAATTTGCTCCAACTCGTACGTACAAAGGACACGCTAGTGATGACAAGAAAACAAAACGCTAATGAGAGGAGGCGCTTAAGGTATGCAAGCTAAAGCCGTAGCAAAATCAGTTCGTATTGCTCCTCGTAAAGTGCGATTAGTCGTTGATTTAATTCGAGGAAAAGAAGTTGGCGAAGCAATTGCTATTCTACGCCACACACAACGCGGTGCTTCTCCAGTTGTAGAGAAAGTGTTAAAATCTGCAATCGCAAACGCAGAACACAACTACGAAATGGATACAGACAATCTAGTGATTTCTGAAGCATTCGTAAACGAAGGTGTTACATTGAAACGTTTCCGTCCACGCGCTCAAGGACGTGCAAGCAAGATTAACAAGCGCACTAGCCACATTACAGTGGTTGTAACAGAAAAGAAGGAGGGGTAGTTAGTGGGTCAAAAAGTGAATCCAACAGGTCTTCGCGTTGGTATCATTAAAGACTGGGAGTCTAAATGGTACGCAGGCAAAGATTATGCAGACTTACTACATGAAGATATTAAAATCAGAGAATATCTTGAAAACCGCTTAAAAACTGCAGCTGTTTCCCATGTTGAAATCGAACGTGCTGCTAATCGCGTAAACGTTACGATTCATACTGGTAAACCTGGTATGGTTATTGGTAAAGGCGGTTCTGAAGTAGAAGCTTTACGTAACTCATTAAATAGCCTAACTGGCAAACGCGTACACATTAACATAGTTGAAATTAAGAAAGTTGATGTAAATGCTAAGCTAGTAGCTGAAAATATTGCTCGTCAGTTAGAAAACCGTATTTCATTCCGTCGTGCACAAAAGCAAGCAATCCAACGTGCTATGCGTGGTGGCGCGAAAGGGATCAAAACACAAGTATCTGGTCGTTTAGGTGGCGCAGATATTGCTCGTGCTGAACATTATAGTGAAGGAACAGTTCCACTACACACATTACGTGCTGATATCGATTATGCAACAGCAGAAGCTGATACAACATTCGGTAAACTTGGTGTTAAAGTGTGGATTTATCGTGGTGAAGTCCTTCCAACTAAAACTAAGAAATAAGGAAGGGGGCTTTTCGTATGTTAATGCCTAAACGTGTTAAATATCGCAGACAACATCGTGGTAAAATGAGAGGCCAAGCTAAAGGTGGTACTCAAGTTACTTTCGGTGAATATGGAATTCAAGCTCTTGAAGCGTCTTGGATTACAAGCCGCCAAATCGAAGCTGCTCGTATCGCTATGACTCGTTACATGAAACGTGGCGGTAAAGTATGGATCAAAATCTTCCCAGATAAGCCTTATACAGCTAAGCCTCTAGAAGTCCGCATGGGTTCCGGTAAAGGTGCTCCTGAAGGATGGGTTGCTGTAGTAAAACCTGGTAAGGTAATGTTTGAAATTGCTGGAGTTTCTGAAGAGGTTGCTCGTGAAGCACTACGTCTTGCTTCTCATAAGCTTCCAATCAAAACTAAATTCGTAAAACGTGAAGAAATTGGTGGTGAAATCAATGAAGGCTAATGAAATCAGAGAACTAACCACTGCCGAAATTGAACAAAAAGTTAAATCTTTAAAAGAAGAATTATTTAATTTACGCTTTCAACTTGCAACTGGTCAACTTGAAAACACTGCACGCATCCGTGAAGTAAGAAAAGCCATTGCTCGTATGAAAACTGTCGTACGTCAACGTGAACTTAGCGTAAACAACTGATAATGAGAGGAGGTTAGCCTCAAAATGACTGATCGTAATAATCGTAAAGTATACACTGGCCGCGTAGTTTCTGACAAAATGGATAAGACTATCACTGTTTTAGTTGAAACTTATAAAAATCACAAACTATACGGTAAACGTGTTAAATACTCTAAGAAATTTAAAGCTCATGATGAAAACAATACTGCAAAAACTGGCGATATTGTAAAAATCATGGAAACTCGTCCGCTATCAGCAACTAAACGTTTCCGTCTAGTTGAAGTCGTTGAAGAAGCGGTAATCATATAATAAAGTTCTCTCGGAAGTTATCCGAAAGGAGGTCGCAAGATAATGATTCAACAAGAAACTCGTTTAAAAGTTGCAGATAACTCTGGTGCACGTGAGCTACTAACTATTAAAGTTCTAGGCGGTTCTGGACGCAAAACTGCTAACATTGGTGATGTTATTGTTTGTTCTGTAAAACAAGCAACACCAGGAGGCGTTGTCAAAAAAGGTGACGTTGTTAAAGCAGTAATCGTTCGTACTAAGTCTGGTGTACGTCGTAAAGATGGCTCATATATTCGTTTTGATGAAAATGCTGCAGTAATCATTCGTGACGACAAGAGCCCAAGAGGAACTCGTATCTTCGGTCCTGTTGCACGTGAATTACGTGATGCACAGTTCATGAAAATCGTATCTCTAGCTCCAGAAGTTCTATAAGAAGTGAATTACCTTGTAAGGAGGTGCGTCAAGCATGCATGTAAAAAAAGGTGATAAAGTTATCGTTATTTCCGGTAAAGATCGTGGAAAAACTGGCACAATCTTAGAAGCATATCCGAAAAAGGACCGTGTACTTGTTGAAGGTGTAAATATGATCAAGAAACACGCTAAGCCTTCTCAAGAGAATCCACAAGGTGGAATTCTTAACCAAGAAGCTCCAATTCATGTTTCTAACGTGATGCCAGTAGATCCAAAATCCGGCCAACCAACTCGCGTTGGATATGAAGTACGTGATGGAAAGAAAGTAAGAATCGCTAAACGTTCCGGTGAAGCATTAGATAAATAGTATGTGCTGTGAAAGGAGGGCAACATGGTGAATCAATTAAGACAAAAATACCAAGATGAAATTGTACCATCTTTGATGAATAAATTTAATTACAAGTCTATTATGGAAGTGCCTGGTCTAGAAAAGATCGTTATCAACATGGGTGTTGGTGATGCAGTTCAAAACTCAAAGGCATTAGATAGCGCTGTTGAAGAATTAGCATTAATTTCTGGTCAAAAACCAATGATTACACGTGCTAAAAAATCAATCGCAGGTTTCCGTCTACGTGAAGGAATGCCGATTGGTGCGAAAGTTACTCTTCGTGGTGAGCGCATGTATGAATTCCTTCAAAAGCTAATTATGGTATCTCTACCACGTGTACGTGACTTCCGTGGGATCTCTAAGAAAGCTTTTGATGGCCGTGGTAACTACACTTTAGGTGTTAAAGAACAATTAATTTTCCCAGAAATTAATTACGATAAAGTAAGTAAAGTGCGTGGTATGGATATTGTTATCGTAACAACTTCTAATACTGATGAAGAAGCACGTGAACTTTTAGCTCAGCTTGGCATGCCTTTCCAAAAATAGACATGAGCTAATACAAGGAGGGAAAATTGTGGCTAAAAAATCTATGATTGCGAAACAGAAGCGCCCACAAAAGTATCAAGTACAAGAGTATACTCGTTGTGAACGTTGCGGACGTCCGCACTCTGTAATGCGTAAATTTAAACTTTGCCGTATTTGTTTCCGCGAACTTGCCTATAAAGGTCAAATTCCTGGTGTCAAAAAAGCAAGCTGGTAAACCCCGAATAGGGAAGGAGGTAATTTAGTAATGGTTATGACAGATCCAATCGCAGATATGCTAACTCGTATTCGTAATGCGAACATGGTAAAACATGAAAAGTTAGAACTTCCTGCTTCTAAAATTAAAACTGAAATTGCTGATATTCTAAAACGTGAAGGCTTTGTACGTGATTATGAAGTAATTGAAGATAGCAAACAAGGCGTTCTGCGTATTTTCCTTAAGTACGGTGTTAACGAGGAACGAGTAATTACAGGTATTAAGCGTATTAGTAAGCCAGGATTACGTGTTTATGCTAAAGCTGATGAAGTACCACGTGTACTAAACGGTCTAGGTATTGCAATCGTATCAACATCTAAAGGTGTTCTTTCTGATAAGGAAGCACGCGCTCAAGCTGTTGGCGGCGAAGTAATTGCATATGTTTGGTAATTAATTTTATTGATAGAGGAGGTGCATGGAATGTCTCGTATAGGACTTAAACCAATTGAGATTCCGAGTGGTGTAGAAGTAAAACAAAATGGTAATACAGTTACTGTAAAAGGCCCTAAGGGTGAATTAACTAGAGAATTTAATAGCGATATGAAAATCGTTGTTGATGGTAATGTACTAACAGTTGAACGTCCGAGTGATCAAAAAGAACACCGTTCATTACACGGAACAACTCGTAGCTTACTAGCTAACATGGTTGAAGGTGTTTCAAAAGGTTTTGAAAAACAACTTCAAATCATTGGTGTTGGTTATCGTGCACAAAAGCAAGGTAATAAAGTTGTAGTGAATGCTGGGTATTCTCATCCAGTTGAAATAGATCCAATTGATGGTATTGAAATCGATGTACCAAACAACACTTCTATTACAGTTAGAGGTATTGATAAAGAGAAAGTCGGCGCTGTTGCTGCTAACATTAGAGCGATTAGAAAACCAGAACCTTACAAAGGTAAAGGTATTCGCTACGTTGATGAATATGTACGTCGTAAAGAAGGTAAAACTGCTAAGTAAGGTTAGTTAGGCGAGAAAGGAGTGACCCAGATGATCACAAAACCTGACAAAAATGTTGCACGTAAGAGAAGACATCAGCGTGTTCGTAAAAACTTATTCGGTACTGCTGTTCGTCCTCGTTTAAACGTGTATCGTTCAAATAAACACATTTATGCACAGTTAATTGATGATACTAACGGTGTAACACTTGTTAGTGCATCTACTGTTGAGAAGGATTTAAACTTAGATTCAACTAGCAGTGTTGATGCTGCAACTAAAGTTGGAGAATTGATCGCAAAACGTGCCCAAGATAAAGGTCATAAATCAGTTGTATTTGATCGTGGAGGCTACCTTTATCATGGACGTGTAAAAGCACTTGCAGATGCTGCTCGTGAGGCAGGTCTTGAATTTTAATTGTAAAAGGAGGGACACAGATGAAAACAGTAATCGATCCTAATAAATTAGATCTAGAAGAACGTGTTGTTGCGGTTAACCGCGTTGCAAAAGTAGTTAAAGGTGGACGTCGTTTCCGTTTTGCTGCACTAGTAGTGGTTGGTGATAAGAACGGCCATGTTGGATTTGGTACTGGTAAAGCGCAAGAGGTACCAGATGCAATCCGTAAAGCAGTTGACGACGCGAAGAAAAACTTAATCACTGTACCGATTGTTGGAACTACTATTCCACATGAAATTCATGGAGTATTTGGTTCTGGTAATGTACTAATGAAGCCTGCTTCTGAAGGTACAGGGGTTATCTCTGGTGGTCCAGTACGTGCGGTACTAGAACTTGCTGGAGTTGGTGATATTTTAACTAAATCACTTGGTTCAAATACACCAATCAATATGATTCGCGCTACAATCAATGGTTTAGAAAACCTAAAGCGCGCTGAAGATGTTGCTAAACTTCGAGGAAAATCTGTAGAAGAACTGTTAGGATAAGGAGGGAAATACTATGTCTAAAAAATTAGAAATCACCCTCACACGCAGTGTTATCGGTGCAAAAGAAAAACAAATTAAGACTGTAGAAGCACTAGGATTAAGAAAGATCCGTCAAACCGTAGTACTTGAGGATACTCCAGCTATTCGTGGAATGGTAAACAAAGTATCTCATCTTGTAACGGTTAAAGAAGGTTAATAAACATAAGCGTAAAGAGGAGGTGCTCGTATGAAACTTCATGAATTGAAGCCAGCAGAAGGATCACGTAAAGAGAGAAACCGTGTAGGTCGCGGAACATCATCTGGTAACGGAAAAACATCCGGTCGTGGACATAAAGGTCAAAACGCTCGTTCTGGCGGTGGTGTACGCCCAGGATTTGAAGGTGGACAAATGCCTTTATTCCAACGTCTACCAAAACGTGGATTTACAAACATAAATCGAAAAGAATATGCTATAGTGAACTTAGATGTTTTAAACCGATTTGAAGACGGCACAGAAATTACTCCTGAGCTTTTAATTGAATCAGGTGTCGTGAAGAACGTAAAATCAGGTATTAAAGTACTTGGTAATGGTTCAGTCGAAAACAAATATACCGTTAAAGCTCATAAGTTCTCTGCTTCTGCCAAAGCAGCTATCGAAGAAGCGGGCGGTAAAACAGAGGTGATCTAATGTTCCGTACATTCTCCAATTTTATGCGCGTGGCTGACATTAGACGGAAAATAATTTTTACATTACTTATGTTAATTGTATTCCGTCTAGGCACATTTATTCCAGTGCCATTCACAGACAAATCTGCAATTGACTTCATGAATTCACAAAATGTATTTGGCTTTCTAGATACATTTGGCGGTGGGGCATTACAAAACTTCTCTATCTTTGCGATGGGGATTATGCCTTATATCACTGCTTCAATCATTATGCAATTGCTGCAAATGGATGTTGTACCAAAGTTCACTGAATGGAAAAAACAAGGTGAAATGGGTAGGAAGAAGCTCGCACAGATAACTCGTTATGGAACAGTAGTACTTGCTTTTGTTCAAGCAATTGCAATGTCTATTGGTTTCAACGCGATGGCTGGTGGTATGCTCATTGCTAACCCTGGTCCTGTTAAGTTCCTAGTAATTGCATTAGTATTAACTGCAGGAACAACATTCTTAATGTGGTTAGGTGAACAGATCACTGCAAATGGAGTTGGGAATGGAATTTCGATACTCATTTTTGCAGGTATCGTAGCTGCTATACCGAATGCTGTAGAACAATTATATGTCCAGTACTTTACAAACCCTGGTGATGAGTTGTTTATCAATATAGTTATTGTAGCGATAATTGCTTTAGTTGCTGTTGCGATTACAGTTGGTGTAATCTTTGTCAACCAAGCATTGAGAAAGATTCCGATCCAATATGCGAAGAAACTTGTGAATCGTTCTCCAGTTGGAGGCCATTCCACACATTTACCGTTAAAAGTAAATGCTGCAGGAGTTATCCCAGTTATCTTTGCTATTGCGTTTATCATGGCACCAAGTACGGTTGCAAACTTCTTTGAAGGTAATGTTGCTGCAACAATTACTGAAATATTCGATTATACGAAACCAGTAGGTATGCTTATTTATGTAACGCTAATTATTGCGTTTACGTATTTCTATACATTTGTTCAAGTTAACCCTGAGCAAATGGCAGAAAACTTGCAAAAACAAGGTGGATATATTCCAGGGATTCGTCCTGGTAAGAATACTGAAACATACCTTACACGTGTTATGAATAGATTAACATTTGTAGGTGCTATATTCTTAGCTGCTATCTCTGTATTACCGATTGTTTTCGGTAAGCTTGCAGGACTTCCACAGGCAGTTCAAATCGGCGGCACGAGTTTACTAATCGTTGTAGGTGTAGCAATTCAAACAATGAAGCAATTAGAAGGTCAGTTAGTGAAGCGACACTACAAAGGGTTTATTAAGTAATAAATGCCAATGAAGCGAGGGGAAAGTTTTGAATCTATTGTTAATGGGTCTACCTGGTGCTGGTAAAGGTACACAGGCGGAAAGAATAAGCGAAAAATATAACATCCCTCATATTTCAACAGGAGATATGTTCCGATCTGCAATAAATGAAGGAACTGAACTTGGTAAGAAAGCAAAAAGCTTTATGGACCAAGGTGCACTTGTTCCGGATGAAGTAACAATTGGTATCGTTAAAGAGCGTTTAAGTAAAGATGATTGTGAGAGAGGCTTCTTGTTAGATGGTTTTCCTAGAACGATCGCACAAGCAGAAGCTTTACAAACACTTTTAACTGAAATGAATCAAGCGATTGACCATGTATTACATGTGAAAGTACCAGAAGAAAAATTAGTGGAGCGTTTATCCGGTCGTAGAATTTGTCCAGCATGTGGTAAAGCTTATCATGTGATGTATAATCCTCCAGAAAAAGAGGGTATATGTGATAGAGATGGTCGGGAGTTAATTCAACGTGATGATGACAAACCAGAAACGGTAAAAAATCGTTTGGCGATTAACATCGAACAATCGCAACCGTTACTAGACTTTTATGATGAACGAGGATATCTTGTTACTGTAAATGGTGATCAAGATATTGATAAGGTTTTTCAAGATATTCAATCAATTATTGAAAAATAAGCTATTACTGTAGGCTTGCACGAATAGACAATTCTATTTGTTTCAAACTTAATAAGAGTCGTGAGGTTTAATGCTTTACTATTTCAAACACACTCCGTGTTTGACAATAACCCTCATATAGGTGAACGTTGTTAAGCGAAACTGATTCGATTCCACGAATAGGTCTTGTTTGTCGTAAATTGCAAGGGCATCTATCAAGGCATTATCGATTGTTAACTAAATCGTGAAATCTTGGTAGCATGGGAAAACGTAAATTAAATATGATCGACCAAAGAGATAGAGCGAACATCATATTGATATGGATTATACGTCTCCTAAAAGTCCAAAACAGCCTTCTAGAAACTGGTCGTGTCACAAATGAAAGTGTTAGATTTACGTGTTTGTAAAAACAATATTGTGACTGATTTAAAGAAGGGAGATCAACACGATGGCGAAAGATGATGTAATTGAAGTGGAAGGAACCGTAACTGAGACATTGCCTAACGCAATGTTTAATGTAGAGCTTGAAAACGGCCATACGGTCTTGGCACATGTATCTGGTAAAATCCGTATGCACTTCATCCGTATCTTACCAGGTGATAAAGTAACGGTAGAACTCTCTCCGTACGATTTGACTAGAGGACGAATTACGTACCGTTATAAATAAGCGAGCTCCGATATAAAAGGAGGTAAAGATGATGAAAGTAAGAGCATCTGTAAAGCCAATTTGTGAAAAATGCAAAGTCATTAAACGAAAAGGCAAAGTAATGGTGATTTGTGAAAATCCAAAACACAAGCAAAAACAAGGATAATGAAGGAGGTGCTGGATACTAATGGCACGTATTGGAGGAGTAGACGTACCACGTGATAAACGTGTGGTAATCTCTTTAACATATATATTTGGTATTGGTAAGAAAACTGCACAAGATATTCTTAAAGAAGCAGGAGTTTCTGAAGATACTCGTGTACGTGATCTAACTGAAGATGAGTTAGGACGCATCCGTCAAGCTGTTGATGGTTATACAACTGAAGGTGATCTTCGCCGTGAAGTTTCATTAAACATCAAGCGTCTTATCGAAATTGGCTCATATCGCGGATTAAGACATCGTCGTGGTTTACCGGTTCGCGGACAAAATACGAAGAACAACTCTCGTACTCGTAAAGGTCCACGTCGTACAATCGCTAACAAGAAAAAGTAATGTAAGGAGGTAAGCAAATAGATGGCTCGTAAAACTAATACACGTAAACGTCGTGTGAAAAAGAATGTTGAGACTGGTGTAGCACATATCCGTTCTACTTTCAACAACACTATCGTAACGATCACTGATGTTCAAGGTAATGTTGTTGGTTGGAGTTCTGCTGGTGCACTTGGATTCAAAGGTTCTCGTAAATCAACTCCATTTGCTGCACAAATGGCTGCTGAAACAGCTGCTAAAACTGCAGTTGATAATGGTATGAAAACATTAGAAGTTTCAGTTAAAGGACCAGGTGCTGGTCGTGAAGCTGCTATTCGTTCATTACAAGCAGCTGGACTTGAAGTTACAGCTATTAAAGATGTAACTCCAGTTCCTCATAACGGTTGCCGTCCACCAAAACGTCGTCGTGTATAATTTTTAACGTATAATATTTGTCACCCTGTCTATAATGGGTTATGATGACTAAAAGTATAGGCACATAGAGACAATAATCAGTGGTTTTTTAAGGCATAGAATAGTAAAACGCCTCATGGCGTTGTATTCCTAGCCTTTTTGGACCTTGCTATACAGCATCGCATAGACAAAATAGTACGAAAAAAAGTATACAGGTAGTGCAGAATCGCCAACTGCCTATTTGAGGAATTTCGGTTAGATGGAAATCTAACCGGGGTTTCGACGTTTTAAAGGAGGGTATTATGGAATGATTGAAATAGAAAAGCCAAAGATTGAAACGGTTGAGATTAGTGATGATGCTACATTTGGAAAATTTGTGGTAGAACCGCTCGAACGTGGTTATGGTACAACTCTAGGAAACTCCTTGCGTCGTATCCTACTATCCTCACTTCCAGGTGCTGCTGTAACATCAGTTCAAATTGATGGAGCTTTACATGAGTTTTCAACTATAGATGGCGTAGTTGAGGATGTTACGACAATCATTTTGAATTTGAAAAAGCTAGCCCTTAAAATCTACTCAGATGAACCAAAAACATTAGAAATTGATGTGCAAGGCGAGGGAGTCGTTACCGCTGCTGATCTTACCTATGATAGTGATGTAGAGGTATTGAATCCTGAACTTCCGATTGCAACATTAAATGCAAAAGGAAACTTGCGTATGAAACTTACTGCACAACGTGGTCGCGGTTATGTTCCAGCTGATGCAAACAAACATGAAGATCAACCAATTGGTGTTATTCCAGTTGATTCCATTTTCACACCGGTATCACGTGTTACTTACCAAGTTGAAAATACTCGTGTAGGTCAAAGTGCAAACTACGACAAATTAACCTTAGATGTTTCAACGAATGGAAGTATTCGCCCAGAGGAAGCAATTTCTTTAGGTGCTAAGATCCTATCAGAGCATTTGAATATTTTCGTAGGCTTAACAGACGAAGCACAGAACGTCGAGATTATGGTCGAGAAAGAAGAAGACCAAAAAGAAAAAGTACTGGAAATGACAATTGAAGAACTTGACTTATCTGTAAGGTCATATAATTGTCTGAAACGTGCTGGCATAAATACAGTTCAAGAGCTTTCAAATAAATCTGAAGAAGATATGATGAAAGTACGTAACCTTGGTCGTAAATCCCTAGAGGAAGTTAAAGTTAAACTTGCTGATTTAGGACTGGGCTTACGTAAAGACGATTAATAATCGGACATCTTTAGAGTTTCAAGAAAGGGAGGGATAGTCCATGGCTAGAAAATTAGGACGTACTACTGACGCAAGACTAGCGCTACTTCGCAACCTTGCTTCTGATTTAATTATTCATGAACGGATTGAAACTACAGAAGCAAAAGCAAAAGAATTACGATCTATCGTAGATAAAATGATTACGTTAGGTAAACGTGGTGATCTACATGCACGTCGTCAAGCAGCTGCATTCTTATACAATAAAGAAGCTAATGAAGAAGATTCTGTTGTTCAAAAGCTATTTAATGATGTGGCTAAACGCTATGAAGACAGACAAGGTGGATATACACGCGTTCTTAAATTAGGCGAACGCCAAGGTGATGGAGCGAAAATGGCAATCATTGAGCTAGTTTAATCAATCCATACGCGTTAAGGGCAGGACTTAATCTCTTCCATGAGGTGAAATCCAAGCCCTTTTTTTGTATAGAGAAAAGGGCTTGGTTCATGTTGGAACTTAATAGATAGTATTTATCCTTTGATCTGATAGAATACCTATATATCAAATGCTGTTTCCTTAACGGCAGATTGGTTAACATATAACGCAATTAATAGTAAAATACATACATATGCAAAACCTAAAGGCGAAGTAGAGATGAGGAGGATATGACAATGAGAGAGAAGTTTATCGAGTTTAGAAATGTATCGTTTCGATATGGAGAAGAGCAGCCTTGGGTACTAGAGAATGTCAGTTTTGAAATATATAAGGATGAATGGGTAGCGATTATTGGGCATAACGGGTCTGGTAAATCTACTATAGCGAAACTTATGAATGGTTTGTTGTACCCTCAGCAGGGTGAAATCATTATTAATGGGATACAGGTAACAGCAGAAACAGTTTGGGATGTCCGGAAACAAGTGGGGATGGTTTTCCAAAATCCTGACAATCAGTTTGTCGGTACCACCGTCCAGGATGATGTTGCATTCGGGATGGAAAATCGCGGTGTCCCACGTGAGGAAATGGTAAGGAGGATTGAAGAGGTTCTAAAGGCAGTACGAATGGAGGACTATCTCCTAACAGAACCACATCGTCTATCTGGAGGTCAGAAACAGCGAATTGCTATTGCGAGCGTTCTGGCGATTAAACCACAAGTTTTAATTTTAGATGAGGCTACCGCAATGTTAGACCCTAGAGGAAGAAAAGAAATTATGCAAACTGTTTCCGAAATACAGGAGAGAAATGAAATCTCTCTTATTACGATAACACATGATCTTCAAGAAGTTGTACAGGCTGAACGAGTCATTGTGATGAACAAAGGTCATGTATGGGATGAAGCAACACCTAGAGAGGTATTTGCGAAAAAGGATGAGTTAAGAGAGATTGGGCTTGATGTACCATTTGTTGCGATATTAGCTGATGAATTGAAACGAAATAATATGAGATTATCAAATGAGCCGTTGAATCATGAGGAATTATTGGAGGAACTATGGACATTACATTCAAAGATGTAAATTATATCTATCAAGCAAACTCACCTTTTGCCCATAAAGCTTTAGAGAAATTATCATTTCATATTCCATCAGGGACATTTGTAGCGGTCGTTGGTCATACAGGGTCTGGTAAATCAACACTTATACAACATCTAAATGGTTTATTAACACCAACATCAGGTGAAGTACAAATAGGAGACTATTATATTACTTCCGAGAAGAAACCAGAGAACTTAAAAGAACTAAGAAGTAAAGTTGGCGTTGTTTTTCAATATCCAGAACACCAACTGTTCGACGAAACGGTTGAAAAAGATATCTCCTTTGGACCTAGAAATTTCGGGGTAGCAGAAGACGAAATTAACGCTAGAATTAAAGAGATAATTCCGGCTGTAGGACTAGATGAAAAACTTCTTGAAAGATCACCGTTTGATTTAAGTGGTGGTCAAATGAGAAGGGTAGCTATCGCTGGAGTGTTAGCAATAAAACCTGAGATACTTGTCTTAGATGAGCCGACAGCAGGGTTGGATCCAAGAGGTCAACGAGAAATTATGGATATGTTTTATGCTCTACATAAAGAGCAAAATTTGACTACTTTCTTAGTGACACACAGTATGGAAGATGCCGTTAGATATGCTGACCATGTCATTATAATGAACAAAGGAACAAAGTATATGGAAGGTACACCCGAAGAAGTGTTTACACAAAAAGAAGCACTCAACCAGGTTCAATTAGATGTACCGGAAATCATCCAATTCCTGAATGCCTTTGAGAGCCGTTTTGGAATATCCTTAGCGTTCAAAAGGCAATCCGTGAGAGATTTAGCCACTCAGATTAAGGAAGCATTTGAGGGGGTTAAATCAGATGAATAGCATGATGATTATTGGACAATATGTCCCAGGAAATTCTTTAGTACATCGTTTAGACCCGAGAATGAAAATAACAATCATATTTTTATTTGTTATTGTTGTCTTTTTTGCGAATAATCTTGCAAGCTACAGCATCTTAACTGCTTTTGCAATTATTACTACGTTCATTACTAGAATCCCTTTACGGTTCATTCTAAAAGGACTAACACCAATATGGTTTTTAATTGTTTTTACGTTTGTTCTGCATTTAATCGTTACAAAAGAAGGTACAGTGTTAGTGGAGATACTAGGATTCAAAATCTATTCAGGTGCTTTGATACAAGGTCTTGCCATTTCTCTACGCTTCTTCTTATTAATCTTGATAACTTCACTATTGACCCTAACCACGACACCCATAGAAATTACGGATGCGATTGAGGATATGTTACATGGCTTGAAAAAGATTAAGTTTCCCGTACATGAACTAGCATTAATGATGTCTATTTCATTACGTTTTATTCCAACTTTGTTGCAGGAAACAGACAAAATATCAAAAGCGCAAGCATCTAGGGGAGTAGACTTTCGTACAGGGCCAATAAAAGAACGCATAAAGGCGATAGTACCACTTTTAGTACCACTCTTTGTCAGTGCATTTAAACGTGCTGAAGAGCTCGCTATGGCCATGGAAGCAAGAGGTTATCAAGGTGGGGAAGGAAGAACTAAACTAAGACAGTTAAAGATTAAGAGTAGTGATTTGATAGTGCTTCTATTCTTTTTAGCTATTGTCGTAGGGTTATTTTTAACTAGAAGTTACTAATGTAATGGAGGGTGGACTAGATATATGCCTATAGTGAAATGTACGATAGCCTATGATGGTACTAATTTTAATGGTTATCAAGTCCAGCCTGGAAAACGGACAGTACAAGGAGAACTTGAAAAGGTACTAGAGAAGGTTCATAAAGGGATTTCAGTACGAGTCCATGCCTCTGGACGAACAGATACAGGAGTACATGCGAAGGGGCAAACCATTCACTTTGAGACGGAATTAACTATCCCGGGCAATAGTTGGAAGAAAGCTCTAAATGCATTACTACCTAACGATATTTATATACTGGATAGTGAAATCGCACAGGAGAGTTTCCACGCTCGATACGATGTAGTGGAAAAAGAATATCGGTATTATATTTTAATGAAACAGGAACCAGATATATTTAACCGACACTACATCCATCATTTCCCGTATCCATTAAATGTAGAAGCTATACAAGAAGCATGCACCGAGTTAGAAGGGACACATGATTTCACTACATTTTCATCTGCTAAAGCAACGGTTAAAGGTGACAAGATTCGTACGCTTTTTGAGGTCTCATGTAACCAGGATAATGATCGATTAGAATTCATCTTTCGCGGTAGCGGCTTTTTGTATAATATGGTTCGAATTTTGGTAGGTACTTTATTAGACGTTGGACAAGGTAGAACTCACCCAACAGACATACACCAAATGCTAGAAGCCCGAGATAGAAGTCTTGCAGGGAAGACTGCACCTGCCCACGGATTATATCTATGGAAAGTAACCTATCGTAATCCGGAATAATTCGACAAAAGAACTTATTTCCTGGGAAATATCGACAGGTTTCTTTTTGTTTGGTTATGGTATATAATAGGTTTATTGATTTTCAACTAATATGCCAAATATATTAAAATATTAGCACAGGCTCTTGACAAAACACACTATTTTGATATATTATGGTCTATGGCATTTTATTTCTAAAACCGCGATTAGCCCCGGAACTAATTGTGTTGAAAATATAGGAATAAGTAACTTAAAACATTAAAATTAAACATTGTAAATATGGAGGGAAACCAATCATGCGCACAACTTTCATGGCGAATGAAAACAATATTGAACGCAAATGGCTTGTTGTGGATGCGGAAGGCCAACGTCTTGGTCGTCTAGCAAGTGAAGTTGCTGCAATCCTTCGTGGAAAGCATAAACCAACTTACACACCACATGCTGACACTGGTGATTATGTAATTATTATTAACGCTGAAAAAATTGAACTTACTGGTAACAAGTTAAGTGACAAAATGTACTACCGTCACTCTGGACATCCAGGTGGTTTAAAAGAACGTACTGCTGATGAAATGCGTACAAAGTATCCTGAGCAAATGCTTGAGATTGCAATCAAAGGTATGCTTCCAAAAGGATCTTTAGGACGTAAAATGGGCAAAAAATTGCATGTATATAGAGGCGCTGAGCACAATCATGCAGCACAAAAACCAGAAGTTTACGAACTTCGCGGATAATAAAAGGAGGTAAATCAATTGGCACAAGTACAATATTACGGAACTGGTCGTCGTAAAAGCTCAACTGCTCGTGTACGTTTAGTACCAGGTACTGGCAACATTATAATCAATGGTCGTGATGCTAGAGACTATTTCCCATATGAAACTCAAATTCTAATTCTTAACCAACCACTTCAAGCTACTGAAACTCAAGGAACTTATGATGTTTTAGTAAACGTTAATGGTGGTGGATTCACTGGTCAAGCAGGTGCTATCCGTCATGGTATCGCACGTGCTCTACTAGAAGCAGATCCAGGTTATCGTGCAGCACTTAAGAGTGCAGGGTTCCTTACTCGTGACCCTCGTATGAAAGAACGTAAGAAATACGGTCTTAAAGGCGCTCGTCGTGCACCACAGTTCTCAAAACGTTAATATTACGTTTCAAGGCTCTTTTCACTTCGGTGGAAAGGGTCTTTTTATTAGTTAGAAAACTATACATAAAGAAGATGTCGAAGCCGTATTAGAAGAAAATTTTCACGGGAGAAAAATCAATATTATAACATTTCAAAAACTAACAGAATTCCGTACTGCAGTCGAGTAGGATTATACGAGAATTATTTACAACTAGTAAAAAAAATAAACCAAGCATCTGTACTTGATTTATCTTAAATAGACTATGTCATCATTTTCCGTTTTCTTCATGTTATTCTTCACCGATATATTTATTTAATATCCTTCAGCCCATTCCGGATAAACTGAATCGTATATTCAATTTCCTTTTCATCTTCCCAATCGTAATCCGGCATTATAATAAATCTCGTAATAAGGAAGCCTACTATGGTGGTAACCGCAAGTCGGAGCATCGTTTCAGTAGGAAAATCTACAAGCTGATCCTTCTCCCGGAGCATTTTAATCGCAGACTGGAACTTTGGCAACGATATATTGACAAACACATTTTTAAAGCTCTCCTGTATTTCTGAATGATAGGCCATTTCTTGAATTAAAATTTTCAGGAGTTGAACATTTTTTTTAACAAATTCATAGCGATTATAAATAAGCTTTCTTAATAACGCATCAAAGTTTTCAAACTCTTCATCACCAAAAACTTCTAGTAAAAACTTTTCCGCTAAAAATGGAACAGCAAATTTAGATATGACAGGCATCACAATCGATATTAGCAAATCCTTTTTGGTTTTATAATGACGGAAAATCGTTCCTTCTGCCACTCCTGCTTGTTTTGCGATTTCACTGGTGGATGTGGCAGCAAATCCTTTTTCAGAAAAAATCTCAATTGCTGCTTCCACAATTTTCGCTTGCTTAGGAGTCAATTCTTTCTCTGATATATCCATTACATCTTTTATCCATTCTTTATCTAGCTGTTCCATTTTTAATCTCCTCTCCAAACCTCTACCTTATTGTTATAACTTACGATGCTTCTTTAATGCAACAATATTGAGGACAAAGAACAGTACTGCAAAACCAATAATGATGAGCAAGTCAGGCCAAATATCCCACAAATCCTTACCTTTAATCATAATTTGTTGCATGGCATCCGCTCCATACGTTAGTGGCATGAACTTACTTAAAACCTGAAGCCATACAGCTAATGTTTCCAAGTTAAACATACCAGAGAAAAACACTTGTGGAACGATTACTAATGGGATGAATTGCATGATTTGAAACTCATTGTTAGCAAATGCAGATAGTAGAGTTGCCAAAGTAAGTGCTGTAATTGCTAATAAAAAGGTGACTACTAATAACTGCCAAAAATCCCCAACCATCCAAACATCTAGCACGTAAACAGAATAAGCAACAATTAGGAGTGATTGTATAACCGTAAATAATCCAAATCCAAGTAAGTATCCCGTTACAACTTCCCACCTTTTAATTGGTGTGGATAATAGCTTTTCCATTGTCCCTTGAGTTCGTTCTCTTAAAAAGGAAATACCCCCAATAATAAAGACAAAGAAGAAAACAAAAAATCCAATTAAAACCGAACCGACTTGGTCAAACAAATTTAAATCATTAGAGCCATAATAATAATTGATGGTTGGCTGAACAGACATGTCCTCATACAAGGAACTGAATGCAGTTTGTACAGACTGCAGGACTGCCCCGTTTACCGAAGCATCACTTCCTTCTAGCAAAATATTTGGTTTCCTATCTGCTATTGAAATAAATGCATCTATTTCTCCATCCTGAAAGGCATCAACCGCTTCCTCTTCCGTCATATAAACAATATCCTTCTCTAGCTCTGCCTGCAATGATTCCTCCATCGGCGCTGGTAAGTTGTTTACTGCGATTTTCGGCTCATAGTCATTACCGTCTAACACTAACCAAATTAACGTTAATACTAAAATAGGTGCAATAACTAATAATGCTAAAGAGCGTTTATCACGTAAAAATTGCTTTACAATTCGTGTTACCACAGCTCCAACATTCATCCTTTTCTACCTCCAAACGCAAGAAATGCTTCTTCGATTGTAGAAACACCTTGTTTTTCTTTTAAACTCTCAGGGCTATCGCATGCAATAATATTTCCGTCTCTTAATAATGCCAGTCGATCACACTTTTCCGCTTCATCCATTACATGTGTTGTAATAATAATAGTCATTCCATTATTTTTAAGCTTTTTCAACTCATCCCATATTGACTGCCTGAGTACTGGATCAATCCCAACGGTAGGCTCATCTAATATTAATAGCTTTGGATGATGCATTAGGGACGCTGCAAGTGATAACCTCCTTTTCATACCCCCAGAAAAATTACGTACCACCTTATTCATGTGGTCTGTTAAATCTACAATTTCTAATACCTTTTCAATTGCTTTTTTTCGCTCCACTTTTTGTAAACCGTAAATCGTTGCAAAAAAGTTCAAATTCTCCTTAGCAGATAGTTCATGATACAACGCATCTGACTGTGCCATGTAGCCAATAGCTTTCAAGAGGTCTAGTGATGGCACTCTTTCATTATCTATAAAAATTTCTCCTTGATTAGATTCCAAAATCCCTACAATCATTTTTACTAGTGTCGTCTTACCAGCACCTGATGGACCAAGCAAGCCGAATATTTCGCCTTTGTTTACGGATAATTGAATATCCTTTAACACCTTTTCCTTTCCGAATGAATGGGAAATTGCTTTCATTTCTACCATTGTAGACATAGGGACACTCTCCTCTTCCACTTTATGTGAGTGATTACTCACTTCCATTTAAACATGCGAGACATTAGTTTGTAAAGTAAGTATTTTTTTGTCATAAAGAATATTGAGGACACATTGTAATCTATTCTAGCTACAATGAAGGGGAATGCGAGTTGATTAAGGATAATGCGGAACTTACTCAGGAGGATACTGTACGGAATACTAATTTCATGGGTGAAATAGATAGTCTCAATAAAGCTTCACAAGATCTGAGATTCTTTTTGAGTAGATTTAACGGACATGATGAATAATATGGAAGATAATTGTATGAAGAAAGTTAGTCTGAAATAAGTAATGGAGGTAATATCGATGAATAAAGTTGTAATTATTACAGGAGCTGGCAGTGGATTAGGACAAGCGGCAGCAGTCCGTTTAGCAAAAGAAGGAGTTAACATTGTTGTTGTAGATGTCAGTGAAAAGGGCGGAAATGAAACCGTTGAAATGGTAAAGGAATTAGGTGTTGATGCCATCTTCATCAAGGCAGATGTATCCAAGCCTGAAGAAGTAAAAAATTATGTGGACAAAACAGTGGAGCACTTTGGTACGATTGATTATTTCTTTAACAATGCAGGAATTTCTGGAAGTGGATCATTCTTCCTAGATTCATCCATTGAAGAAATTAATCAGATCGTAGGGATCAATTTACTAGGAGCGTTATATGGTGTTCGCTATGTTGCGGAAGTAATGTTAAAGAATGGAGGGGGTTCCATTGTTAACACAGCTTCAAGTGCGGGAGTAATTGGCCAGGACTCTGTTGTGACTTATTCTGCTACAAAGCATGGAATTGTTGGTATCACGAAGAGTATGGTTGCTGAATATGCAAAAGATGGTTTACGTGTAAATGCTATTGCACCAGGACCAACAGAAACACCAATGGTTAAAGCTTTCTATGAAGCAAATCCAGAAATGAAAGCTAATGCAACAAATGGTATTCCACAAAAACGCTTAGGTACTCCAGAAGAGGTAGCGGAACTTGTGACGTTCTTACTGATTTCAAAAGCACAATATATTAACGGTGAAGTCATTCGTATTGATGGTGGATTTACGAATACGAAATAATAGCTTATTTACAAGACACTTATTACTTTGGTGAGAAGGGTCTTTTGGTTAAGAAGGATAGAATTAGATTTATAAAATTTTAACGCTATAAATACTTGTCTTAGAAGAAAACCCAAAAGCCTGATTCGTTCAAGCTTTTGGGTTTTTAATACCTATTGAAAGTCTCGATATAACGAGTGTTAAAACAAATTAGAAGCTATCATTGATTAATAACAATTCTTCTACGGCTCACGATATTTCTCTTCATATTGAAAGTACTCATCACTTTCCCCGCCCATTTGTTCGACTGTTCCATCCTTGTAAACATAATAGTAATACGTATGATGTGGATCGTCTTTGAAGTCAACTAGTAAATAATAATGATTAAGAGTTTTATTTTCGCGATGATCAACAGGTGTGATTGTCCAGTCTGCATTTGGATATTTTGTTTGTAAATATTCTTCCAAAGCGATTGTTTTCTCCTGAATTTGATTATCAATCCATAAGGGACGAATGATAAAGAAGGCGGTAATTCCTACAGTAATTAGGATTGAAATAAGAAAGCCAATTTTCCTCCTCTTTCTCCAATAAATGAATCCAGAGATGATTAATGATATTAATATGAAAGAAGATGCAATCATATACTCGATAACTTCATGTGGATATAGATTCAAATTATTAACCACCTTGTTTAAAGTATAGTAAACCTCTGGGGTGATAAACTAAAATCCAAGCAGTATTATCATTTATCTTAATTAGGGGAGTTGATGATCATAGTTATAACTGATTGATTTGTCTTCCACGAAAATCTTCTATCCCCAGTATTTGTTTTTCCATTATCGGGATCTTTTACAATGGCTTCCGTACCGTCGTATCCAATGCCGGCAACAAAATGGTACTTAGTGAATTTACTACCTTTAATTATATTGTCAAACCTTAATGCAACGGGTCGATTTCCAGAAATCGATGTTTTGTAAGACTCGAAGTAGCCATTCCCACTTAAAGTCCAAGCTCTCCATGGAGAGGTTGAGGTTTTATGATTTACATTCAATTGACGTCTAAGTCCATCACGGAAATTAGCTGCTGATGTTCCCAATGTCCCCGTATTCATTTCCTTAATCATTCTGTTGATATAGTTTGCATGTCCACCATAATCAGTACTATCTTTAACCCAGTATCCTTTGCCTTTATAATAATTATTAATCATAACTGCAACAGCTGGTCCACAGGCTTTTGTGGGTTTAGTTACCCCGCTTACTCGTTGATATACCCTAGTTACGGGTAATCTTTTATAAGAAGAAAGGTTCACTTTGTTTGGGGTTAATATATCTTTCCATTCCTTCTCAAATTCACCTGGTAACCTGTTTAAGGATTCAAGATTCATTTTGTTAACTTCTTCTATCTCATTCTGCAAATCATTTATACCCGAAATAAAGTCACTATTATTCATTGTGCTGAATTCGCGCTCTAACTCTTTAATATAATCCTCTTTTGCTGACTGGAAAACCTTGTGTAGATGGTTAATGTCTTCAGCAAAAATATAGGAAAAGGCACCTAAATAATATATTTTTTCATTCGCTTTTGGTTGCTCTTCCATGAATAAACCGGCTCCCGATTCTAGCACTGGGTCTCTGTCTGTTGTTGCTGAAATTACAATATAACCCTGATAATTATCCAAATTATACAATTCAAAATGATAACCTAGAATAGTATCATCTATATCGTACAAGTAGTTTTTTAGAATAACTTCCGTATTGCGATCATAAGAATTTTGATATTTTAATATATAATTCTCAGTAATCTTTAATGCATCTTCTTTGCTGATATTGATTGTAGATGACTCGGCTTGTATGAGGTTTTTGTCAGAAAAACATAGAACTAAAATAACTGTAACACCTATTAGCAAAAGTTTCTTCATAGATTAATCCACCTATTAAATGAATTTAGTTTCCTTAATTTTACATTATTTATAATATATTGGTATTGGGAAACTTCCTTACTTAAAGTGGCTTTTAAGTGGCAAAAACTTTCCTACTTTCCTAAAGTCAGACAAGTTAAACCAAAAATTCTAGTTATGACTAGTGGGAGGAAAGCATAGGATTAATATAGGTGAGGGTTTACAGCCTATACATGCGGGATAAAACAACAAAGGTGGTGCATGGTAATGAATCGTTATCGAAAGCCAATTATAGGAGGACTTGTTGGTGCTTCAACAGCAGGGGGATGGTTAATCATGGACTTGATTCTTCCTGAGCCAATTGGTGATTACCTATTGTTTGGATTAATGGGTGCTGTTAATGCAGCTGTTGGGTGGCAATTTGTTCGTATGCTAGATAAGAAACAAAATGAAAATGAACCTCAGGAATTACAAGCGCAATCAAATTAATTATATTCCAATAGAAGGTGTCAATTTCCTCGAAAATAGTGACAATTTTCGTAGGGAGCTGGCACTTTTCTCTTTCTGTTATATAGGTAGTTAGGACTAATACTATTCAAAATAGAATGAATACAATAGATATTTGTAGAAAAGTGCGTTAAAATTGGTAAAAAATAGGTTCGAAATGAAAAAGAAAAGAAATGGGTGGAATCATGACATACACATTACAAGTATTGAGGTTTATTTTTTCAGTGGATGATCATATTTTTCGAATAGGGAAAGCAGAAACAGTACGAAACCCTTGGAAGGTTATCGTGTTATTAAGTTTGCTTACCTTGGTTATTTATGGTGGTATGGGTATGCTCGGAATGGGTTCAACGCTTATTTCAAGTGGTGCGGTTTTACTTGATCCAGCAGAGTACGAAATGCGTAAACTATGGTTTGTTATCGGTCGGGTCGCCTTTGCATTAACTTTCGCTCTTTTCGTCTTATTCATCCCTACTCTTATATTTTACTGGGTGACAAAGATATCTTTTAAAAAGCTACTATTAATGCAGGTTGTCGTTCTTTTTATACTATTAATGGAACGAGTACTCTGGATTCCTATGGCGGTATTTTTTGGACTTGATTGGTTTGTTTCACCATTTTCGTTTGGAGTAATTGCCTCCTACTTTACGGATATATCCTTGCTGATTTATTTGTTTGGCGCTGTTTCCCTTTTTCAATTGTGGATAATAGCTCTTCAAATAAAGTACTTAATCAAGTTATCAACCATACATAAAGGTTGGATATACGCTACGGTCATTTTATTACACTTAACGATTTGGACAGTGACCGCTATTGTCTCGTTTACTGATATTTACATGATAGACAGGTGGTTTGCGTGATGAAAAGAAAAATTATATGGATAACAATTGTAATTTTTATTGTGACGAATAGTGTCCTTATCCTATTAGATGATGGGGGTAAGGTTACTAGACAAGCCTTTATTACAAAATGGGACAAGGTATTTCAAAGTGACATAAAAGAAAAAATTCCGACCAAGGGTGTCGCGGCTTATTCGGGTGAAAACTATGTTTACTTTGATAAAAGTCTTGGGAATTTTAATGAGTTTCTAGTGGAGGAAGGTACCATTGTTCAAGCTGGTGATCCTTTGTTTAGTTACCAGGTAAATGATTATTACCAAACAGAAGCTGCTCTTACCAATGAACTAGAAAGGCTAAGTGGAGAAGTGGCTTCCATTGAGGATGCTATTTCTGAGATGGTTAGTTTTCGAATATCTAATCCCTCTGTCCCGGTAGTTGGAGATACGAATGAGGACCAAACAACTGTTGTAGTCGCACCTGGGGAGCCAGTGGAAGCGGAAGTATTGAAAGAACAGTTTATCTTACAAAAGGAACAGGAGCTAGCAGCAGTTCAAGAACAAGAGCGATTGATACAATCACAGTTGGATGAATTACGGTCATCGGGAGATACAGTAACAGTAGAGAGCCCTTTTTCAGGAAAGGTACAGGAGATCTCCTCGACTCTACAAGATCCAATTATACGTATTGGCGATACGTCATTGATTGTAAAAGGTGATTTAAACGAAACGGCAAGAGTTAATGTGGAGACAGGACAACAGGTTGAAATTATGTTTGATAAGGTAGACCAAAGCTTCACAGGAACTATTTCAAAACTTGAAGAGGAGCCACATGAGGTGGGGGTTGATTCAGAGAGCATCTATCCTTTTGAAGTTATGTTTGAAGAGGAGCAAGAATTGGATTCCATTTTACCAGGTTACCATACTGATATGATGATCACTGTGAATGAATCATTAAATGCCAATACCATTCATGAACGATATGTGTCTGGAAAAAAGGTCTGGAATCTACAGGAATCCGGTAAATTAGAAAAGATTGCGATTGAAAAAGGACTTCATATTGGAAATAATGTAGAAATAACAAAAGGGCTAGAAGCAGGAGATGTCGTAACGAATCAAAAAACACATGATATTTATGCAGGAATGCCATTCATTACACCAATAAAAGCAAATAAGGTTCCTTGGTTGCAAATAAGTAATTATGAGAACTGGGAAAAATATTTTGTAATGGGCATATTATCTAGATAGTTTGACGTGTAGGAGTAGTGATTGAGACTACTCCTTTTTTCTATGTTTATAGGAGTATTCTGCAATGTCATAATCCGATACCTTGTCCCATAGAATAGGATGAAGATATGTAAAGGGGCGAGTAGGATGAAGCGATTTGGAAGAATACTAATTTGGTTTGTTGGCTTAGTGATTTTAATTGCATTAATTAGATATCCATTACCGGAAGTTGAACAAACTACAGGATTTTCGCTACCGCTTTCTGGAAAAACGATTGTATTAGATCCTGGACATGGTGGACCAGATGGTGGTGCAGTGGGTAGTGATAAAACACAAGAGAAGGACATTGCGTTAGAAGTGGTAAAGACTTTGAGAAATTACCTAGAGCAAGCAGGGGCAGTGGTCTATCTAACAAGAGAAGAGGATACGGATTTAGCGGATGAGAATACAAAGGGACTTTCAAGAAGAAAAGCTGAGGATATTCGGAAGCGGATGGAGTTTATTAATACCCATGATGCAGACTTCTTTCTTACCGTCCATTTAAATGCCATTCCATCACCGAAATGGAGAGGGGCACAGACTTTTTATTATCCGAAGTCAGATGAAGGTAAACATTTAGCTAAGAAAATTCAAGCGGAAATTAAACGAAACCTCGAGAATACAAATCGAACTGAGTTAGCAATTAATAATTTATATTTATTAAAAAAAGCTGAAATTCCAGGAGCGCTCGTTGAAATTGGATTCTTGTCTAATGAGGAAGAGCTTGAGCTATTAAAGGATGGTACGTATCAAAGACAAATGGCAGCGAGTATTTATGAAGGGATTCTTCGTTATGTGACGGAAGAACCCGAAGAAGATTGAAATTTTACCTTCTGCTAATTCATATCACTTAGCTTTTTAGTGATATGTGTTATACTAGGCTTGAATAAACATAATTTTCAAGCTAGATAGGAAGGTGATTACATGTTAACAAATGAAGAAGTAATAAAATTACTAAATCCTGTAAAAGATCCTTTTTTACATAGAACTTTTGAAGAAACTGGTGGAATTAAGGAAGTTACCATTAAAGAAGATAAGAATCATGTTAGTGTGAAAGTTGCCATTGGAAAAACTAATACAGCGGAGCAAATGCAATTACAGCAAGAATTAGTTGGTATTCTGAAGCGTAATGGTGCTGTAACGGTTGGTCTTCGTTTTGAACAATTACCAGATGAGGTAATTAAAAAATTCCAGCCTGCAATTGAAAGCGCTAAAGAAAAAGCGCTAATGGGTGGAAATAAACAACCGAATTTCCTAGCAATTGCGAGTGGAAAAGGCGGTGTCGGTAAGTCTACCGTAACAGTGAATCTTGCTGTTGCCCTTAGAAGGTTAGGTAAAAAGGTTGGTATTATTGATGCGGATATTTATGGATTCAGTATTCCGGATATGATGGGTATTGAAGAAAGACCTGTTGTACGTGGCGAAAAAATTATCCCAGTTGAGAGATTCGGAGTAAAAGTTATATCTATGGGATTCTTTGTTGAAGACAATTCACCAATCATCTGGCGAGGACCGATGTTAGGTAAGATGCTAAATAGTTTCTTCAAAGAGGTTGAATGGGGAGACTTAGATTATTTATTATTAGATTTACCTCCGGGTACAGGTGATATTGCAATGGATGTTCATGAGCTATTACCTTCATGTAAAGAAATTATTATCACTACACCACACCCTACAGCTGCATTTGTAGCGGCTCGTGCTGGTCAGATGGCACTTAAAACAGATCATGAAATATTAGGTGTTGTAGAAAATATGGCCTATTTCAAGAGTGAGAAAACTGGCGAAAAAGAATTTGTTTTTGGACAAGGTGGCGGTAAAAAACTAGCTGAGGTCCTAAAGACAAAGGTTCTTGGTCAATTGCCTATTCAACAGCCATATGAGGAAGAAGATGTCTTTGCACCTTCTGTTTATCAAGAGGACCACCCAAATGGTAAGGAATATCATAAGATTGCAGCGAAAGTTATCGCTAAAGTGGAAGAAGAATAACAAAACAAGGGTCAGAGCCTCCAGTATAAGGTCTGACCCTTTCATTATTTGTGGTTACTTAACCTCCGCCACCACTACCGCCTCCGGATCCACCTCCAGAACCTCCGCCTTGGCCGCCCCCTTGACCACCTGATTCACTACCCCCACTTTGACCTCCGCCACTTTTACTTTGTTCTTCAGCTGCCTTTAGTAAAGTTTCCTGTATTTTGGCTTGGAACAGGGGAGATTCTAGTGTTTGTTGTATGGTTTCTTCAAGGTGTTCTCGGAATTGTTGGCTTTTTAATGTTTGAATGGTTTGATCGGTCATTTCTGGATTTTTAAGTAAATCCATCATTTGTTTTTGATACTCGGAATCATTCATTAAACTCTTCATTAATTTTTTCTGATCTTCTTCAATGGATTTATAAAATGATTCAACGAATTTAGGGTCCTCAAAAAGCTTCTTCCACATTTCTGCCCCTTTATCAGATGTTAAGGTTTCATCTATGGCATTTTTTACTGTAGCGGATTCGATAACAAGCTTTTGTTGCATCTTTTCATCGGCTAAAATTTCGCCTAGTGCCTTCTTGCCATCTTCTGTTTGCAATATGTCAACAATCATTTTCTTTGTAGTATCATAATCCGTTTCCTTTGGTGCAGCTTCCCCTCCGCAAGCGGTAATCATAAGGAATAAGACACCAAGTATCGGGAAATAGAACATACGTAGCACGTTAAATCCTCCTTCCACTTATCCTTAATATGGATGAGAAAAGCAAAAATATGCACTTGATGAAGGAAAAAAGATAGGGTTCATGTTAAAATACCAATGGAGTAAGCGTTTGATTTTATACATATATATAAATACCAGGAGGACATTTCAATTGAATAGTCGTAAAGTAGTCAATTTGTTTTTAAAGACGCTAGCAATAGGGGGATTAGCGGGTTTAATTGTTAGTTTTTTTGTGAATGTAAATGGCGCATATACTGATAACCTACAACCATTTAATTTCGTGGGTCTTTTAGGTGTCATGTTATTTTTTATTGGACATGGTCTTCTATATAGTGCCGTAAGCCAAACGGGATTCTTTGCTTATTTGTATGTTCATCGATTAGGTTTAAGCATTTTTCGATCATTTTGGCCAACTGTACAAATAGTACTCATAGCGTTTGTGGTTTTCGATCTAATATACTTCCCTTATAAGAATTCAAATGGAGAAGTATCGTTAATATGGTTTATTTTAGCGGCTGCTGCACTTGTGTTATATAGCTGGATTGTTGCAAAGATAAAGGCGAAGGAAACGAAGAAACATGCTTTCGTTCCAGCGTTGTTTTTTATGGTAGCTTTTACCATTGTTGAGTGGGTACCAGCACTTCGCATCGGATTAGTAGGAGCGGAATTTTCACTCATTATGGTGATAACCTTGTTAGCTTGTAATACGTATCAATTACTTATTTTACATCGATTGCATAATAGTCCTAAATAAAAAAACAAAC
>NZ_AEWH01000036.1 GCF_000190475.1 Ornithinibacillus scapharcae TW25 | reverse complement strand
AAAGGAGAAATGCCATATGAGAAAGATGGTATGGGATACAGTTAAGGTTATTTGTCTATTTTTGTAGCTTGTACATTTTTATTCTACTTTGGAATTCAAGTTATGCATTCAGAATATGAACAATTTCATCGTTACGATTCACCAGAAGGTCCATCTGTTAAAGTATTTAATAATGAAGAACAAAGTTTTATAGAACGATTAAACATCTTTTTTCGATTAGGGGAGTAGAGAATGTTAATTCATGCTTACAATGACTTTTTTCATTTTCTGCAAGTAGAACGGGGATTGTCTGATAATACGTTGAAATCTTATAAGAGGGATATCAGTTCGTATATTGATCATCTTAAGACGAATGAACGAGTATCTTGGAATGAGGTTACCAGGTCTGATATTGTGAGCTACTTATACAATTTGAAGGATTCAGGGAAATCATCCTCTACAATTGCTCGGACTATTTCTTCACTTCGACAGTTCCATCATTTTTTATTACGTGAAGATCTTGTCAATCATGATGCAACATTACATATTGAAACACCTAAGAAAGAACGTAAGCTACCGGATGTTTTGTCTATTGATGAGGTAGACAAGTTATTAGAAATTAAAGCGGATACACCACTGAGTATTCGGAATAAGGCAATGTTAGAACTAATTTATGCAACTGGGTTACGTGTAAGTGAGCTAGTAACCTTGAAAACTAATGACCTTCACCTGACGATGGGCTTTGTTCGTTGTTTTGGTAAGGGGGCAAAAGAAAGAATTGTACCACTAGGTGATGTCGCGCAAAAGGCAGTTGAAGACTACTTGAAATATGCTCGGCAAAATCTATTAAAAAAGAATAAAGAAGAACATGTTTTGTTTTTAAATCAGCATGGACGTCCTATGACAAGACAGGGATTTTGGAAAATCCTAAAAAAATTAGCAAATGAGGCTAATATAACAAAAGATATAACACCACATACCTTAAGACATTCTTTTGCAACCCATTTGTTAGAAAATGGAGCAGATTTAAGAGCTGTGCAAGAAATGTTAGGACATTCGGATATATCTACTACTCAAATCTATACACATGTCACAAAAACAAGATTAAAAGATATGTATAAATCTTTTCATCCGCGTGCATAGGTTTTTCTTTTTTGATTTAAGTTGTCTGACATCCTACAACACAAATTTTAGAACATATAAACATAAGATTTAACGCACTATAAGTTTTAGGAGGTATATATTACTATGAGTAAATTTAATCGTGTTTTTTTAGTAGTAATGGATTCGGTTGGGATAGGAGAGGCCCCAGATGCGGAGCAATTTAATGATAAAGGCGCAGATACCCTAGGTCATATTGCTGAGCATATGAATGGATTGAAGATGCCTAATATGGGTGCTTTAGGATTAAGTAATATTAAAGAATTAAAAGGTATTGAAAAATCGGCAAAACCGATGGCACACTTTACTAAAATGCAAGAAGCTTCAAATGGAAAAGATACCATGACAGGGCATTGGGAAATAATGGGGCTTCATATTACACAACCATTCCAAACATTCCCAGATGGTTTCCCTGCTGAATTAATTCAGGAATTAGAAAGTCGTACCGGGAGAAAGGTAATTGGAAATAAACCTGCATCTGGAACAGAGATTTTGGATGAACTCGGAAAAGAACATATGGAAACGGGTTCATTAATCGTGTATACATCTGCAGATTCTGTTTTACAAATTGCCGCTCATGAGGAAATTGTTCCAATTGAAGAGCAATACCGTATTTGTGAAATTGCAAGAGAACTAACGTTAGACGAGAAATATATGGTAGGAAGAGTCATTGCACGACCATTTATTGGAGAACCAGGGGCATTTGAACGTACGTCTAACCGTCATGATTATGCACTTAAACCTTTTGGGAAAACAGTTATGAATACATTAGCAGACGCGAAGTTCGATGTTATTGCCATTGGTAAGATTTCTGATATTTATGATGGTGAAGGTGTGACGAAATCACTTCGTACTAAAGACAATGATGACGGTATGACAAAACTAGTTGAAACGCTTGATATGGACTTTCATGGGATCAGTTTCTTGAATTTGGTTGATTTCGATGCGAAGTACGGACACCGTCGTGACCCACAAGGTTATGGTGAGGCTCTTGAAGCTTATGATGCAAGACTTCCGGAAGTACTAGAGAAGTTGAAATCTGATGATTTGTTAATCATTACAGCGGACCATGGAAATGACCCGGTTCATCATGGAACAGACCATACGCGTGAATATGTTCCATTACTTGTTTATTACAAAGGAATTGACGAAGGAAAAGAATTACCTATCCGTGAAACATTTGCAGATATTGGTGCTACAATTGCTGATAACTTCGGTGTTGAGCTACCAAAACATGGTAAGAGTTTTCTAAATGAGATTTAATGGGGGATTAGAATAATGGATTACACAATGATACAAGAGGCAAGTAATTATATTAAAAACAAAGTAGCGACAATGCCTGAATTAGGATTAGTACTTGGATCTGGACTAGGAGTGTTGGCTGAAGAAATAAACGAACCGGTGGTCATCCCTTATAATGAGATTCCACATTTTCCTGAATCGACCGTTTCTGGTCATAAAGGCCAACTTGTTATTGGAAATTTAGAAGGCAAAACTGTATTAGCCATGCAAGGGCGTTTTCATTTCTATGAAGGCTATACGATGCAACAAGTAACCTTCCCAATTCGAGTAATGAAAGAGCTTGGAATTAACTCAATAATAGTAACGAACGCTGCAGGTGGTATTAATGAATCCTTCCAACCTGGAGATTTGATGATTATTACGGACCATATTAATAACATGGGAACTAGTCCATTAATTGGGCCAAATGATGAAGCAATGGGAGCGAGATTCCCAGATATGTCAACAGCTTATGATAAAGAATATATCAACTACGCTATCAAAACAGCTGAGATGTTGAATATTAACGTGCAACGTGGAGTATATGTTGGGAACACAGGGCCAGCTTACGAAACGCCAGCAGAGGTTCGCATGCTACGAATTTGGGGTGGGGATGCGGTTGGAATGTCTACTGTCCCGGAAGTTATGGTTGCCAATCATGCCAAGATGAGAGTACTTGGGATATCTTGCATTTCAAATATGGCTGCAGGAATCTTGGACCAACCATTAACACATGATGAGGTTATGGAAACGACAGATAAGGTCAAACAAGATTTCTTGCAACTAGTAAAGCGTATCATTCAATCATTACCAATGAATTAAGAGGAGGTGCAACACTTTATGCGAATGTATGACATTATTGAAAAGAAACGAGATGGAAAAGAATTAACCGAAGAGGAAATCTTCTTCTTTATTAACGGCTATACAAAAGGAGATATTCCAGATTACCAAGTAAGTGCTTTATTAATGGCAATATACTTCCAAGATATGACGGAGAAAGAAAGAGCTACACTAACAAAAACAATGGTGGAATCTGGGGATCAAATTGATTTATCTCAAATAAACGGAATTAAAGTAGATAAACATTCTACCGGTGGTGTAGGCGATACAACTACCTTAGTTCTTGCTCCTTTAGTTGCATCGGTTGGTGCACCTGTCGCGAAGATGAGTGGACGTGGTCTAGGGCATACTGGTGGGACAATTGATAAACTAGAATCTGTTCCTGGCTTCCATACGGAAATAACAAATGAAGAGTTTATTGATCTTGTTAACAAAAATAAAGTTTCTGTAATTGGCCAAACAGGTAATTTAACTCCTGCAGACAAGAAATTATATAGCTTACGTGATGTTACCGCTACAGTTAATTCCATTCCATTAATCGCTAGTTCTATCATGAGTAAAAAGATAGCTTCTGGTGCTGATGCAATTGTTCTTGATGTTAAAACAGGTGCGGGGGCATTCATGAAGGACTTAGATGATGCAAAAGCATTAGCTAAGGCAATGGTTTCAATCGGTAATCAGGTAGGAAGAAATACGATGGCTGTCATTTCAGATATGAGTCAACCATTAGGATTAGCAATAGGTAATTCACTGGAAGTAAAAGAAGCGATTGATACATTACAAGGTAAAGGTCCAGAAGATTTAACAGAATTATGTCTAGTCCTAGGAAGCCAGATGGTTGTATTAGCAGAAAAGGCAAATACCATTGAGGATGCAAGAAAGATGCTTGAAGAAAACCTCTCCAATGGCAAAGCTTTAGAGCATTTCAAAACGTTCTTAGCATCACAAGGCGGGGATGCTACAGTAGTCGATAATGTGGAACTACTTCCGAAGGCTTCTCAACAAATTGAAGTGCTTGCTGATCAAGCTGGAACGATTAAGACGATAATCGCAGATGGGGTTGGCACTGCAGCAATGATGTTAGGTGCCGGAAGAGCTACGAAAGAGTCCGAAATAGATTTGGCAGCAGGAATCATGCTTCATAAAAAAGTCGGAGATGCTGTGCAAGAAGGAGAAGCCCTCCTAACACTGCACACAAACACTGATAATGTTGACTCAGTAGTAAAGCTAATAAAAGACAGTATAGTCATTACAAAAGAGAATGTAGAAGCCCCTACATTAATATATGATATGATTACCGAATAACCATTAACGAGAATGTCTAGTTACGACGGACATTCTCGTTTTTCTTTATGAAAAAAACATTTAAAATGATTATGACTTATATAATTGTTTAAATCTGGTAATCCTAGAATTATATTGATTGCTGGAGGTAAGACAAAATGAAAAAATATGTTCTAATGATTAGTATCGTACTGTTATCATTTTCTTTATTTACCATATCGGTAGCAGCCGAAGAGAATGATTCGACACAAAAGCAAGAGTCATTGGATCTAGCACCAGATGCTAAATCCGGCATTTTAATTGAACGAGATACAGGAAAGATCATGTTTGAAAAACAAGCACACGAGAAGTTACCACCTGCGAGTATGACCAAAATTATGACACTGTTATTAATAATGGAAGAACTCGAGAAAGGTTCATTGAAAAAGGATGAACTTATTCGCATTAGTGAAAATGCAGCATCTATGGGAGGTTCTCAGATCTTCTTGGAAGCAGGAGAAGAGATGAAGGTAAATGATCTGCTAAAAGGGATTGCAATTGCATCTGCAAATGATGCTAGTGTCGCCTTAGCTGAAAGAATTGCTGGTAGTGAAGAAGCGTTTGTTGAAAGAATGAACAAGAAGGTAAAAGAGTTAGGATTAGAAAATACACAATTCCAGAATGTAACAGGATTACCAGCGGAAAACCATTATAGTACTTCTTATGATATGGCAATGATGGCAAAGGAATTGCTTAGCCATGAATCGATAACGAATTATACATCTGTATACGAGGATTATTTGCGCAAAGGTACAGAGGATGAATTTTGGCTCGTTAACACGAATAAGCTAGTTCGTTTCTATCCAGGTGTAGATGGCTTGAAAACAGGCTTTACAAATGAAGCAAAATATTGCCTAACTGCCACCGCAAAAAAAGGTGATATGCGGGTAATTGCTGTTGTAATGGGTGTAGATACACCGAAAGAAAGAAATTCTTCAGTTTCTAATTTACTAGATTATGCTTTTAACACATATGAAACAAAGAAATTATTTGATAAGAACCAGCCAATTACTGAGTTAGATTTATTAAAAGCTGAAAATAAAAAAATAGAGGTAGTAGCATCACAGTCTATCAGTACATTGTTTAAGAAGGGTGATTCTGTGGATAACCTATCTACTTCCGTCAAACTTGATGAAGTTGACCTACCACTAAAAAAAGGTGACAAGGTTGGGATGCTTCAGGTCAAAAATGGTGATAAATTGATTTCCGAAACACCACTTGTAGTAAATCAAGATGTAGAAAAGGCAAAATTATTCACCTTATTTAAACGTTCTATCCAAAAATTGTCGAAGAATGACTGATTGTTTCTACTTTAGGAGAAATAGTTCTTCTTTTGTCTTCTAGGAAGGATTTTACCCATCAAGTAACG
The DNA here is from genome assembly GCF_000190475.1 of Ornithinibacillus scapharcae TW25. GTDB lineage: Bacteria > Bacillota > Bacilli > Bacillales > Amphibacillaceae > Ornithinibacillus > Ornithinibacillus scapharcae. The sequence continues at coordinate 85,994 of NZ_AEWH01000036.1, read as the reverse complement.
AATTTTACTTACATAAGGGAATGTAAGGAGGATTAACATGGGACTAGAGTTTACATTTGAAGTGAAAAAGGATGTTCTCATTGTGCGTTTAGCTGGAGAGTTAGATCATCATGAAGCTGAAGGTCTTCGTGATCAATGGAAGGACATGCTTTATCTTAATCCGGTAAAACATGTTATTGTAAACCTTGAACAGGTTAGCTTTATGGATAGTTCAGGGCTAGGGGTAGTCCTAGGTAGATATAAAGAAGTTCTGCAATTAGGTGGACAGATGGTTGTATGTTCGATACCACATACAATTAAACGATTGTTTGAGATGTCGGGTATGTTCAAAATTATCCGTTTAGAGGAGAACGAAGAGTTTGCTTTAGAAACATTGGGGGTGGCTTCATGAGAAATGAGATGTACGTCGAGTTTTCAAGTGTCAGTCAAAATGAATCATTTGCACGTGTAACAGTAGCTTCTTTTGTTGCACAACTCGACCCAACGATGGAAGAATTGACAGAAATTAAAACAGTTGTTTCCGAAGCTGTTACAAATGCGATTATACACGGCTATAATAATGAGCCAGATCATAAGGTTTCCATTTCGTGCAAAATACATGATGATGGCGAAATCGAACTCACCATACGTGATTATGGTATTGGAATTGAAGATATTGATGAAGCGAGACAACCATTGTATACTTCAAAGCCGGAATTAGAACGATCTGGAATGGGCTTCACCATTATAGAGAATTTCATGGATTCGGTTGAGGTTATTTCCAAACAAGGCGAAGGTACCTCTGTATATATGAGAAAACAGCTAACTAAAAGTAAAACGGTTTATAATTAAGGATGTATGCCTATGGTTAATGTAAAGCAAGATAATCGCAGTGGGACATTAACAGATGAACAAGTGAAGTCGTATATCCTGAAAAGTCAACAAGGAGATAAAGATGCTCGAGATTTTCTAGTGGAGAGTAATATTCGCCTTGTATGGTCAGTAGTTCAGCGTTTTCTGAATAGAGGCTATGACCCGGATGATCTTTTTCAGATTGGGAGTATAGGTCTTATAAAATCGATAGATAAATTTGACCTATCGTATGATGTACGCTTTTCCACCTATGCTGTTCCAATGATAATTGGAGAAATACAGCGGTTCTTAAGAGACGATGGTAGCGTTAAAGTAAGTCGTTCATTAAAAGAAGTTGGAAATAAAATTCGCAAGAAAAAAGACGAGTTAACGAAAGAATTTGGCAGGTCCCCAACTATTAATGAAATAGCGGAAGCATTAGAAATTTCTCCTGAAGACGTTGTGCATGCGCAGGAGGCAGCGAAAGCACCACATTCTATCCATGAGACTGTATTTGAAAATGATGGTGACCCAATAACGTTATTAGATCAGATTGCTGACCAAGACTCGAATTGGTTCGATAAATTGTCCTTGGAAGAGGCGATTCGAGGATTAAATGAACGAGAAAGATTAATTCTATACTTACGCTATTATAAGGATAAGACTCAATCAGAGGTTGCGGATAGATTGGGTATTTCCCAGGTCCAAGTTTCTCGATTAGAAAAGAAAATATTATACGATATGAAAAATAAAATTGAGCCATAAAACTGTCACGGGATTTCCCGTGGCAGTTTTTGGTGCTGACTTTATTCTTAACGAAACAACATCTTACTTTACAACAGATTTCTTTTCCACTTTCTATTTTAATAATTTCTGGTTTTAAACGAATACTAACTAGTATCCGAAAATTATAGCACCTGGGGTGAACGTTATGGATGGCATTCTGTATTTAAGGATGAAACGAATTTTAGAAATACAACATCCAATGGAAATTAAATTAAAAGATGTTGCATACTTATCGTCCAATGCACCAACAGTTATTCAGGAATTAGAAGAGCTGAAGCTATATCGTATTACTGAAAAAGATAAACAACTGGTTATCATCGATAGCTTCCTTATTATTAAGCATTTAACAGAGGAATACCCTGGCATAGAAGTTCAGTTAATCGGACCTGAGCAAACGATTATTCGTATAAATAAACATAATAAAAAATCTAATATTTTCGTAGTAGCGTTTGTGTGGTTATTATTGTTTACTGGGACCGCCATGACCATCATAAACTTTCATTACGATGTAAGCATGCAGGAGGTTCAACAAAAAATACACTATCTATTGACAGGGGAGGAGAATAAGTATCCACTGTGGATACAGATTCCGTATTCGTTTGGATTAGGAGCAGGTATGATCCTATTTTTTAACCATTGGTTTAAGAAAAGGTTTAATGAAGAACCAAGTCCATTAGAGGTAGAAATATATAACTATCAGAAGTCCCTTGATGATTATGTTAATTTTTATGAGAATAAATTAAATGATCCAAAATATCCTAATTAACCTAGCACAGGTCTTGATCGGCTTTGCCTGGGGACTTGCTGTAGGTTGTGGCTTTGTAGCATTTTTAACGGTATTAGGAATCATACCAAGGTTAATTCAGTTGACGAAAACCTTACATCTTGTCAAGGTTTATACAGGTTGTGTCATCTTAGGAACTCTAATGGGTACTTATTTATCATTTACCAATGTAAGTTGGAGTAATCCAGTCATCTTGTTAGTGATATGGGGCTTGTTCCATGGCATATTTAATGGAATGCTAGCAGCAGCTTTAACAGAGGTGCTCAATGTATTCCCATTGTTAGCAAAAAGAATAAGGTTAGAAAATAAACTAATTACATTTATGATGGCTGTCGTTATTGGCAAGATTATAGGTTCATTATTTCAGTGGATTATATTAGTGAGATAATAGAAATGGAGGGTTCATGTTGGCTCAACACCCGATGTCTGCAAAGATAAAAGATAATGCTAAATATCTAAAGGAAAGAGTAGGTGTTGGTACATCATTTGATGTAGGTTTCCGTGAAATTACATTAATTAAGACAGAAGTACAATTATATTATGTTACCGGACTCATCGATAGTTTAATCATTCAAGATATCATAGAAGAATTGGTTAATCTAAACGAAAAAGAGTCAGAACGCAATAAGATTGCAGAAATAATCAAAAATCGCCTTTTACATCAACAAGTAACTGAAATAAAAACAATGGATGAGGCTGTAGACCAAATATTATCTGGCTTAATAGTTATCTTCATAAATGGCGAACGCTTTGCCTATGCGGTAGACGTTAGGAGCTATCCTGGTCGTAGTCCACAAGAACCTGACACAGAGAGGGTTATAAGGGGCTCACGGGATGGTTTCACAGAAAATATAATCGAAAACACAGCCTTAACGAGAAGAAGAATTCGTGATGAGCGATTGCGAAATGAAATGCTTAAGGTTGGAGAACGATCTAAGACGGATGTGTGTTTATCATATATTCAGGATATCGCGGATGAAGGGCTAGTTCAACTTATCCGTGATAAAGTGCAAAAAATAGATATTGACGGCATCACAATGGCAGAGAAATCTTTAGAAGAGTATATTGTGGAACGTAGATGGAATCCTTTTCCACTAGTTAGATTCACTGAGAGACCGGATGTTGCCGCAAACCATTTATTGGAAGGGCATGTATTACTAATCGTAGACACCTCACCAAGTGTCATAATAGTACCGACAACATTCTTTCATCATTCCCAGCACGCAGAGGAACATAGACAGGCACCACTAATCGGTACGTTCATTCGCTGGATCAGATTTTTAGCGATTTTTTTATCAATATTCTTATTGCCTACTTGGTTATTATTTGTCATGGATCCGACTCTCTTACCGAAAGAATTTTCATTTATTGGTCCAAATGAGGAAGGAAACATTCCAATTGTGATTCAGCTAATTCTCGGAGTTATTGGTATTGAATTCTTGAGGATGGCAGCTATTCATACGCCAACAGCTTTATCAACAGCGATGGGCTTAATAGCTGCCGTTCTTATTGGGCAAATAGCTATTGATGTAGGGCTATTAAGTCCTGAGGTGATACTTTATATTTCGGTTAGTGCAATTGGATCTTATGTAACTCCAAGCTACGAACTAAGTGTGGCAAACAAAGTTGTAACCGTAATTTTATTATTAATCACAGCACTATTTGGGCTAATCGGCTACGTCGTAGGTACGACACTATTTATTCTCTTCTTAGTAGGATTGCGATCGCTTAAAACTCCATACCTATGGCCATTATTACCATTTAATCCTAAGGCAATGTTAAGTACATTAATTAGGATTCCTACACCTTTTGCGAATACGAGACCTAGTATTGTGCATCCGAAGAATATATACCGACAACCAGTGGATAAATAATAAGTGTTAACTGTATATATGTAACCGTACTATCAGTCCTCATATTAAATATGGGGGATAGTACGGTGTTTTTATAATCTGAATGATGGGGAATCACCTTTATTCCTTTTGTTTTTACATGTTTATGATAAATTTTTTATAAGTCTTATATCCTAGTAAAAATACTAGGTAAGGGAATTCATGATGAAATAGGTGAAGATGATGTTACTAGAGCAATATCCATTCAACGTAAACAGTCTTGGTCATTTAGAAGTGGGTGGGATGGACACCACTAAGTTAGCTGAAAAATATGGAACACCACTCTACGTCTATGATGTTTCACTAATTCGTGAACGTTGTCGAGCATTTGTGGAGACATTTAATAAATTAGGTGTGCGTGCACAAGTTGCTTATGCAAGTAAAGCATTCTCATCTATTGCTATTTTACAAGTTATGAAGCAAGAAGGCTTATCCGTAGACGTAATTTCAGAAGGTGAACTTTATACAGCGTTAAAAGCTGGTATCGATCCGTTAAAAATACATATGCACGGAAACAATAAGAGCCGAAATGAATTACAAATGGCCATTACTCATGGTATTGGATGTATCGTAGTTGATAATTTTTATGAAATTAATTTATTGACGGAGCTGCTTGAGGAAAACAACAAGAAAATGGATGTTATCATTCGAGTAACACCTGGGATTAAATCTGAAACTCACCAATACATTATGACAGGGAATGAGGACTCTAAGTTTGGCTTCGACTTACAAAACGGACAAGCAGAGAGGGCATTCCTTGAACTGCGTGATAATGAGTATATGAATTTTAGGGGATTACATTGTCATATTGGATCACAAATCTTTGATACAGACCGCTTTGTTGAAGCCACCAGTATTTTATTCCTTGCACTAGGTCAATGGAAAGAAAAATATGATTATGTACCTGAGGTATTAAATCTAGGTGGTGGATTTGGTATTCGTTATACGGAGGATGATGAACCAATACAACTTCACACTTATGTGGAAAAATTAGTCGAATCCGTACAAATGGAGAGTGAGAAGTTAGGTATACCAATCCCTGAAATTTGGATCGAACCTGGCCGTTCTATTGTTGGAGATGCAGGTGTAACGCTGTACACAATTGGTTCTCAAAAACATATCCCCGGTGTACGAGACTACATTTCGGTTGACGGTGGTATGACTGATAATATTCGCCCTGCATTGTATCAGGCGAAATATTATGGATTATTGGCGAATAAAGTTAACATGCCAAATGATACGATTGTTTCGGTAGCCGGAAAATGTTGTGAATCTGGTGATATGTTAATATGGGATCTACCAATTCCAAAGGCTGATAGTGGAGACATACTCGCTATTCTTTCTACAGGTGCTTACGGATATTCCATGGCAAGTAATTATAATCGCATTCAAAGAGCTGCAGTTGTATTTGTCGAGAATGGTGTTGATAAGTTAGTAATTAAACGAGAAACTAATGAAGACATCATCCGTCATGATCTCTCATATGTGTAACAAGTCAACGCTTTAATAAAACCGTTATAAATGGTATGATAAGTAAGATACTAACAGATATTTACAAGATAGGAGATGGCTAATATGTCTAAAAAAGGCTATATCGTTATGGAAAATGGAAATAAAATAGAATTTGAATTATACCCAAATGAAGCACCAGGTACTGTTGCGAACTTTGAAAAACTTGCAAATGAGAATTTTTATGATGGATTAACTTTCCACCGTGTAATCCCAGGCTTTGTAAGTCAAGGTGGGTGTCCTATTGGAAATGGTACTGGAGATGCTGGTTACAAAATAAAGTGTGAAACAGATAACAATCCACATACACATGAAGAAGGTTCACTATCTATGGCGCATGCTGGTCGTGACACAGGAAGTAGTCAGTTCTTCATTGTACATGAACCACAACCACACTTAAATGGTGTACATACTGTGTTCGGAAAAGTTACTTCTGGGATGGAGCATGTTAAAGCAATGCGAAATGGTGATGTGATGAAAGAGGTAAAGGTTCTTTCCGAGTAAGTATATCGCTTAGGAAGGTTTAGATGAATACAATTCTCTTAATGCTATATTTAATTATCATCGTGGCACCGATTAGTAATTTCATCCATGAATTGGGGCATGCTTTCGGTGCTAAGCTTGCAAAAGCAGATAGGGTTGTTTTAAACATAGGTAGAGGAAGTAAGATGATAAACTTCACGTTTCGAAAAATAGAAATTCGGATTAGATGGTTATTTTTTACTTCTGGAAATATGTTTAGTGAGAGAAATAGAGAGTACCGATCATTTGAAATTATTTATATAACTTTATTTGGCCCATTATGTAATGCTATAGTTGTATTCATCTTATACCTTGTATATCATATTCTACCTAACTCTTATGTGCTTATTTTTCTACTGTATAATGGATGGTTGTTTCTCATGAACTGTATACCTTTTAAAATAGGGATGCAGTATTCTGACGGACTTATCATGATAAAAGAGATTTTAAGAAAAAATGTATACAAGTAGGTAAAAATTGTCAATAATAAAGGATGAGCAAGGTGAATCAGCGCAAAAAAAATATCCTGCTTTTTATTACTTTACTAGTAATTGGTATTGTATGGGGTTTTGCTTATTGGTTTATATTTGTGTTATAAAAATCACTATTTGACAAAAATAGATTAATAGGTCATAAATATTATATATGAACTCCAATAGAAAATTACACTCAACAAGACAAAAAGTTATTCACATAATGAGGGGTATCTATGTTAAATCGCTATAAAAAAAATTCGGAAAAGATTGCAATGGGATTATTATCTTTTATGCCTGAGGGAAAAGATGTAAAAAAATTGCAACAAACGATAAAAGAGTATGAAACCAATGAAGATTGGCATCTTTACCTATGGAAGGAAGATGATGATGTTATCGGTGCAATCGGATTACGAGTTGATGGTGATAAAGCAATAATTCAACATATATCCGTAAATCCTTCACACAGGAATGTAGGTATCGGTAAGAAATTGATTCAAGAAATAAGGAAGCTTTACGAACCTAGGTATGAACTACATGCAGTAGATACTATACAACAATATTTTCAACGTTGTATACAGGATGATGACTCGGCAAATTAGGGGAAGTCTATTACTATAGAAATTTAGTTTTCTAGATAGAAAAAACCAGCCCTACCATAAATAGGGCTGATTTTTGTTGTAAAGTACCTAAATCTGTTTGGTTTAAGACTTTACCGTAGTTTTATTAGTTTTAGAACCAAGCTGCACCAACAATAATTAATAGAATGAACAACACTACGATTAAAGCAAATCCTCCACCATAATTATATCCTGATCCCATCATATATTCCTCCTTTATAAACTTAGAATAAATGTTTTGGGTAACATTTATCTTACGTTAATAACGTATGTAAATACCCACCTCTGTGTATAGGCGTTTTAAACAGTTAAAATAATTTTTTAGAAACTGAAGTGTATTTATTGTACGATTAGTATTAGAAGGATAGAGTGCCGGAGTAAAGGTCTACGTGTTTACTAGGTCAATTGGATTATAAAATTTAAATTTGAAATCATTAAGGGGCGACAACTATGAATCAAGCATATCAAGTAAAACTGGATACTTTTGAAGGACCGCTTGATTTATTATTACATTTAATCAACCATTATGAAATCGATATTTATGATATTCCTGTAGCCCAAATAACCGAACAATACATGAATTATATCCATGCCATGCAACATCTTGAACTTAACATTGCCAGTGAATATCTTGTCATGGCAGCAACGCTACTTGCGATAAAAAGTCAGATGCTGCTACCAAAGCCTGAGCTGGAAGAAGTAGATGAGGAATACATGGAAGACCCGCGAGAGGAATTAATGCAGCGTTTAATCGAATATCGAAAATTTAAGGAAGCTGCTGAATCCTTTAAAGAAAGAGAATTGGAAGCTCACCAAACCTTTACAAGACCACCTGTTGTCTTCGAAAATTTAAATATTGAAAAGACTATTGTACAAGGGGACATATCGATATATGATATGTTAGGTGCGTTAGGTAAAATGTTGGAGAGAAAGAAATGGAAGGAACCAATCGAGACTAGGATTCAAAAAACAGAGATTCCAATTGAACAACGAATGGTTGAGGTATTAGAATTTATAAAAACAAGACACGAAGTAACATTTGATGAATTATTTACGAATCGAAGTAAACCACACATTGTTGTTACGTTCATGTCCATTTTAGAATTAATGAAGATTAATCAGGTAACATGTAAGCAAACAAGACATTTTGATACGCTATATGTAATTTATTCAGGGGATGAATAAGAAATGAAAAATGTAAAAGCCATCTTAGAAGGTCTTTTATTTGCCTGTGGCGATGAAGGTATTACGGTAAAGGAACTTGCACAAATAATGGATATCTCTGTGAAAGCAGTGGAACATTTAATCGAGGAATTAAAATACGATTATGAGCATGCGAGTCGTGGAATTATGATCATGGAAGCTAATGATGTCTTTCATTTAACGACAAAGCCAGAGCATAGTGAATATTATCAAAGACTAGTGGAGGCGCCACAATCAGGGAGAATGTCACAGGCAGCACTAGAGACACTTGCTATCATTGCATATAAACAGCCGATAACACGTTCCGAGATAGATGAAATTCGTGGCGTGAAAAGTGACCGTCCTGTTCAAACTTTATTGGCAAGGTCGTTAATCGAAGAAGTAGGAAGAAAAGACGGGATTGGACGTCCTGTTTTATTTGGTACGAGCAAAGATTTCTTAACCTATTTTGGATTAACGTCTATTGAAGAACTTCCACCTCTTCCAGATAACTTTGATACAGATGAGTTAGAAGACGAAGCGGATTTATTTTTCGATCGTTTCAATCAATTAGAAGACAATCAATAAATACGGATAAGCAATTTTTTAAATATGATTCCGAATTTATGTAACTCTTATAGTTAAACTATAAGAGTTTTTTTAATGCTAATAAAGTAGTTAAATAGGCATATTTCTCTTTATCAGTTATTAAATTTTATCATATCATTTAAGGTTACGCATAAAATGTATAGACATGATTTTGGGGAGGACAAACAATGCGTTCGATAGCAATAACCCTAATTGCCATAATAGTGGTCAGTTTTTTATTTCCGATAGTTGGACATGCTGAGCCGAGTGTTTCAGCTAACAATGCCGTTCTCATTGAACAATCTACTGGTAGAATATTGTATGAGAAAAAAGCACATGAGAAGCAAAACATAGCAAGCATAACGAAAATTATGACAGCTATTATCGCTATTGAATCGGGAAAAATGGATGAATTGGCAACGGCTAGTGAAAAGGCGGTATTTACAGAGGGATCGTCCATTTATTTAAAGCAAGGGGAAAAGATGAAACTAGAAGATTTAGTATATGGCCTAATGCTGAGGTCTGGAAATGATGCAGCAGTGACGATTGCTGAACATGTCGGTGGAAGTGAAGAAGGTTTTGTCTATTTGATGAATGAAAAAGCAAAATGGTTAGGGATGGATAATACCCATTTTGATAATCCACACGGTCTAGATTCAGAAACACATTACTCTTCAGCATATGATATGGCGATACTAATGCGATATGCTATGCAAAATGAAGAATTTAAAACCATAACTGGCGCTAAGTTCTATAAATCGGATACTCGAGAATATGGTTGGAAAAACAAAAATAAACTACTAACTGCTTACTACAAATATTGTACAGGCGGTAAAACTGGTTTTACGAAACAAACAGGACGAACACTTGTCTCAACGGCAACAAAGGACGGAATGGATTTAATTGCTGTTACGCTGGATGCCCCTGATGACTGGCGCGATCATATGAATATGTTCGAGTATGGATTTGAAAATTTTAAAATGGAGTCGTTAGGACAACAAGGTAAGATTGAGATTCCATTTGCAACAGGTGAGAAAAAAGAAGGACATATTTATGAGGAATCAGTATTTCCATTAAAGGAAAGTGAGATAAGTGATATCCATAGTGAAGTTTCTTTAATCGATAATCCTCGAGCTGAATTTATAAATGAGATGATAGCAAAACAAGTATTTTTTTTAGAGGAGCAACCGATCTTGGAAGTAGCAATATACGAGCAAGAAAAGAAAGAGCCAAATAAACCAGGGACCTTTATAACCGATGTGATTTCTGTTTTTAAGCAAATATTTAGGATGGGTTAATATGGTTAATATAATTTGGGCATTTTTAGCCATCATAGGTATAGTTTATGCCATGTTTAATGGAACAATGGATGAAGTCAATAAAGCCATCTTTGAAAGTGCAGATGAAGCAGTAACACTATCCATTGGTTTAATAAGTGTGTTAGTTTTTTGGCTTGGAATTATGAAAATAGCGGAAGAGGCAGGTATTTTAAAAGCACTTGCGAAACTATTTAGACCCATTGTTGTAAGGTTATTTCCGGAAGTTCCGAAAGATCATCCAGCTATCGGATATATTTTATCGAACATTACGGCAAACATTTTTGGGTTAGGTAATGCGGCGACACCAATGGGAATTAAAGCTATGGAACAGATGAAACAATTGAGTGGAACGGATGAGGCATCGAGATCGATGATTACATTTCTCGCCATTAATACTTCCAGTCTTACATTGATACCGACCACAGTTATCGCAATCCGAATGCAGTATGATTCTGTTTCACCTACTGAGATAGTTGGAACTACTATTATTGCTACTATTATTTCAACTTTAAGTGCTATTTTGATAGACAGGCTATTCTATTATAGAAGTACATGGAGGAAGTAAGATGGTATTCATTTCACAAGTTAGTATATGGATAATTCCACTTTTTATCATGCTTGTACTATTGGTAGCAACATGGAAGAAGGTTCCTTCATATGAATTATTTGTAGAGGGGGGAAAGGAAGGGGTCAAAATGGCCTTTTCTTTGCTTCCCTTTTTAGTAGGTATGATTGTAGCGATTGCTATATTTAGAAGCTCTGGTGCTTTAGATGCCATAATTGGATTAATATCACCAGTTTTATTATTCTTAGGAGTTCCGCCAGAAATCGTTCCACTCGCATTAGTAAAGCCAATATCAGGTTCTGCTGCATTAGGGGTGACAACAGAGTTAATCGCGACCCATGGTCCAGATTCTTTCATTGGACGATTAGCATCAACTATGCAAGGGAGCACGGATACGACGCTATATATACTTACCGTATATTTTGGAGCGGTTGGTATTCGGAAAATGGGGTATGCGCTAAAGGTTGGACTTCTTGCGGATCTAATTGGTATAATAGCAGCAATCGTTATTGTTACATTGGTGTTTGGATAGGTTTTTTTGGAAATTTGGATAAAATCGTTTGGGTAGCGTTAACATAAAGTTAACGCTATTATTATGTTAAAGTTAAGAAAGAAATTGGTGATAAAATGTCGAATGAAAAAGAACGATTACAAAAGGTTATTGCACAAAGTGGAATAACTTCAAGAAGAAAAGCAGAAGCACTTATTTTAGAAGGCAAAGTAAAGGTGAACAATCAAGTCATTAGAGAGCTAGGAACGAAAGTAGGTCCTGATGACAAAATTGAAGTGAATGGGGTACCTTTAGAGAAGGAACTGCCAGTTTATTATATGTTTTATAAGCCAAGAGGCGTCATCTCCAGTGTAAAGGATGACAAGAATCGTAAAGTTGTACTAGATTACTTTGAGAGCATTGAAGAAAGAATCTATCCGATAGGAAGATTGGATTATGATACATCAGGGATATTGTTATTAACGAATGATGGTGAATTTGCCAATCTATTAATGCACCCTAAACATGGTGTTCAAAAAGTGTATGTAGCTAAAATCAAAGGAATTCCGTCAAAAATAGAACTAGCAAGATTAAGAAAAGGCGTCAAAGATAAGGGTGATCTCCTGAAAGCAACAGAATATCGTGTGCTTTCAACAGATAAAAAGAAGAACTCTATGGTAATTGAGATTACTTTACAAGAAGGAAAAAACCGGCATGTTCGTAGAATGATGGAGCAATTAGGATATCCGGTGTTAAAACTCAAAAGGGAACGTTATGGCTTATTGACCTTAGATGGTTTAAGAGTTGGGGAGTTTCGAAAGCTTACCCCAAAAGAGGTAAACCAAATGAGAAATTTGGCAACCAAAATTGTTGAAGATTAGACATAATTTCATTGACCATAAAATGGTATAATTGGTCGAGGAGTGGTGACCTATGAGTGTGGAGCAAGCAAAAACAAATAAACGCAACAAACGAAAAAATAGACTAATATTTCGTTCCGTTATCCTAGCTGTCCTACTAGTTGCAATTGTTTATGCACTTGTAACCAATATAACGGCGGATCGAACTATCTATAAAGTAGGGGATAAAGCCCCGGATTTTCAGTTAAACCAAGTGAATAATTATAATGATTTAGAGACCATTCGCCTAAGTGATTACAAAGGAAAAGGTGTCATGTTAAACTTTTGGGGAACCTGGTGTAAACCTTGTGAAGCTGAAATGCCATATATGCAAGAGCTCTATCCTGAATACAAGGAAAAGGGTGTAGAAATCATTGCGGTAAGTTTAGATGCAACCGAATTTGTGGTAGATAAGTTTGTTGATAAGTATGACCTAACTTTCCCTATACCACATGATACAAAAGACCAAGTACGTGATCAGTATAAAATCGGACCTATTCCTAGTACCTTTTTTATAAGCCCTGAGGGAGAAATAGTTGAAATTGTAGAAGGAGCACTAACACTTGAACGGTTAGAGGGATATCTGAAACAAATTCAACCGAGTGAATCATAAACCAGAGAGGGATAATCATGAAACATATTAAATGTGAATGTGGCCACGTGAATCCAGAAGGAACAGTCCTCTGTGAAGCTTGTGGAAAACCTATTGAAGCCAATCAGCATATTGATGGTAACGATAAAAAGAAATTACTAAACATGCGCTATGAAGGCAGTGCTAGAAGATCAACCACCTATAATAAAACAATTATAGATAAAGTTTGGAACTTTTTTCTTCGGTAAAGGTTGCTGTCTGGATGATAGTGATAGCATTAGTAGCATCTGGGATTGGAACAATATTACCGCAAGAACAATACATACCAGCAGATGCAATTTCACGTGATCCGCAAGTTTTCTATCCGGAAACCTATGGAATAATTGGGAAGATATACCTTCAAATGGGATTCCATAATTTATATAGCTCATGGTGGTATTTAATCATTATTGCCTTAATTGGAGTTTCTTTAGTTATCTGTAGTATTGACCGTTTTGTACCATTGTATCGTGCCCTAAAAAGACAACGTGCGAAACGTCATGCGTCATTTCTTAGTAGACTTCGTTTCTATAGCGAAACAGAAGTCGTGACAGATGATGATATAGCCGTGGTTAAAGAACGATTAAAGAAGCAACGTTATAAAATTAAGGAAGAAGACGGGCACATCGTCGCCGAAAAAGGTAGATTTTCAAGATGGGGTCCATATGTCAACCATATCGGTCTTATTATTATACTTATTGCTGCACTACTTAGAACAACCTCGTTTTTCTTCATAGATGATTATGTCTGGGTTAGAGAAGGAGAACTGACTGTTGTTCCTGGTACAGATGGAGAGTATTATATTAAGAACGAAGAGTTTATACTCGATACATATAGTTCAGAGGACGAGCGTTTTAAAGATGCTTTAGCACAAGAAAATCGGATTATCCCTAGTAATTTCCAAACAAATGCCGTTATTTATAAAGCTGGTGAATCGGAAGTTATTGGGGCAGAGGAAGAGTTGGTAAAAGTAGATGACTTTGAGATTAGTATGAACGAACCCGCCAAATTTGGAGGGTTTACACTTTATCAGCAAGGATACCAATTAAATGAATTCTCTAAGATGACCTTTAAAGTTTATGAGATGAATGATCCAGAGGCAGAGGCACTGGGAGAATTTACAATTGATTTATTTGACCCAGAAACACATTATGAATTGGATAATGGTTTCCAGATTGAGGTTGCCGAATTCTATCCTGATTACAAACTATCAGAAGACGGTGTTAGGTCCGAAACGAATAATTCTAACAATCCAGCATTTGTTTTTAAATTATATTCTTCACCTGAAAGTGAAGACTTCGAGATTAGCTTTGTCGGTGATGTAATTGGTTCCGCAAAGAATTTAGGAATAGATCCAACCGTTGTTGACCTTCAACCTATGGGGAATGTGGTTGGTACATTTGCACCATCTATTGATGCCACAGGCGAGAACCAATATCGTATATTGATTGATTCCATCGATTTTGACCGTAAGAGTGGACTAAGTATTAAGAAGGATCGTACTATTCCATTCTTTATGGTTGGCGCTATCATCTTTATGATTGGTGTGATTCAAGGGATGTATTGGCAACACAGAAGAATTTGGTTACATCCAAAAGAAAATGGTTTACTTTTAGCAGGTCATACGAATAAGAATTGGTTTGGACTGAAAAAAGATATAGAGAAAGCATTAGAAGGTACTTCCATTAAAATGGTAGATGATCAAAATGAAGATGAATAGGCAGTACAAGGAGGACAACTCATGTCGAGTTTAATAGAAACTAGTAGTACGATGCTGTTTACAGCATTTATTCTCTACTTAGTTGCAACATTTTTCTTTGGCTTTACGATTAAAGATAAGAATGTTGAACGCAAACAATCTAATTTTGCTGGAAAACTAGCCATAACGCTAACCATCATTGGGTTTATTGCACAGTTAACGTACTTTATTACGAGGTGGATGGCTTCTGGTCATGCTCCGGTTAGTAATATGTTTGAATTCGTTACGTTCCTAGGAATGTGTTTAGTATTTGCGTTTATCATAATTTACTTTATCTATAAATTAAGTATTCTAGGATTATTTGCTTTACCAATCGCGATGCTTATTATTGCCTATGCTAGTATGTTTCCAACTGACATTGCACCACTTGTGCCATCTTTACAGAGTCATTGGTTACAAATACACGTAACAACTGTTGCTTTAGGACAAGGTATTTTGTTCATTAGTTTTGTCGCTGGATTAATATATTTAATCCACGGTATCGATCAAAGTACTAGAAGTGGACGTACCGTTGCACTAGAAGCGGTAATGTACACTATATTCCTAGCAATCGGATTTATAATCATTTCATCTGTATTTAATGCCATGAATTATAGTGCAACATTCGAGTATCGCTTAAATGGAAAGACTGAAACAACCGAATATACGTTACCAGCAATAGCTGCACCTTACGAGGGTACGTTATTAACCGAAGATGTTATGAAGCCGTGGTTCGAAACGCCATCTTGGATGCATGGTGCAGATGCAGGTCGAAAGTTTAATACCGTTATCTGGTCATTCCTAACAGGTAGTGTATTGTATGGATTAGTACGCTTATTGTTTAGAAAACGAGTTGCTGCTATCATTCAACTACTATTGAAAAATATTAAACCAGACCTAGTCGATGAAATTAATTATCGATCAGTGGCAATTGGTTTCCCGGTATTTACTTTAGGTGGCTTAATTTTTGCTGCAATTTGGGCACAAATTGCATGGGGACGCTTCTGGGGCTGGGATCCGAAAGAAGTTTGGGCATTGGTAACATGGTTCTTCTATGCTGCCTACCTACACTTACGATTATCTCGTGGTTGGCATGGGGAAAAGTCTGCATGGTTAGCAGTGATAGGTTTTGGAATCATTATGTTTAATTTAATCGTAGTAAACCTTGTTTTAGCAGGGCTACACTCATATGCATAAGAGAAGTGAGAAAACATGACATTTTTACGACAAATGTCATGTTTTCTTATACATTTAATTATCCTTGGTTTATACTAAAAGTAACTAGTTGTAAGGGGGAGCAAGTCAATGGAGAGTAGTTCAAGAATACTTGTAGTTGATGACGAAGAAAGAATCCGCCGACTAATCCGGATGTATTTAGAACGTGAAGAGTTCGAAGTGGAAGAAGCAGAAAATGGTAGAGAAGGATTGGAATTAGCATTAGAGAACGATTACGATGTTATTCTATTAGATTTGATGATGCCAGAAATGGATGGAATAGAGGTATGTGAACAACTTCGTTTAGAAAAAAACACTCCTGTTATCATGCTTACAGCAAAAGGAGAAGAGGCAAATCGAGTTCAAGGCTTTGAGGTTGGAACAGATGATTATATTGTAAAGCCTTTTAGTCCAAGAGAGGTTGTTCTTCGAGTAAAAGCACTTCTAAGAAGGACTAATGCATCAAGCTTAAAGGATGTCAATGCGCAAACGAAGGACTTAATAGTATTTCCACACTTGACCATTGATCATGATGCACATCGTGTTACGGCAGATGGACAAGAGGTTGCATTAACACCGAAGGAATATGAATTACTATGTTATTTAGCAAAATCACCAGATAAAGTATTTAATCGGGAACAATTATTGAAAGATGTTTGGCAATATGAGTTCTTTGGTGATTTAAGAACGGTAGATACACATGTGAAAAGACTTCGAGAAAAATTAAATACAGTATCCAAGAAGGCCGCAAAGATGATTGTCACAGTATGGGGTGTAGGATACAAGTTTGAGGTAGATGATGAGTAATGTTTTGGCGTAGTGTTGTTGGGAAGCTAGCAGTAACGATATTATTGCTAGTTTCTTTTGTGTTAATCGTACTAACTGTATTTTTACTAGAGTTCTTTGAGAACTTTCATATTCAAGAAGCAGAAGAAGACTTATTACAAACTGCTACCAAGGTGTCTGTCATGGTAGAAAACCACGAAGATAAACCTCTTATCTATGAAACAACGGAGCGTGTAAAAGATCCTTCTAGTAAAGTGTTGGTCGTATATCCTGATGGTGATGTTTGGGGTTCAACTACAAACGATGACCATTTATCCGGGATGAAAGATCAATGGTTATTAGACCATTCCAATCTGACGAAGATTCTTTCATCAGAAGACTCAGTAAAGGGAGAAATTGAACTACCTGACGATCAACCTGGTGTCATGCTCGTTGGGACATCAGTTCCCAATGCAGATGCAGCTGTTTTGGTCTACCAATCATTGGAGATAGTAGATAAGACGAAGTCAGAGACGACTAAAATCATCCTTGGAGCTGCGGCTGTTGCAATAGTACTAACCACAATTTTTGGTTTCTTCTTATCTACTCGTATTACTTCACCACTTATTAAAATGAGAGAAGCGGCGTTTGATTTGACCCGAGGTGAGTTTAATACGAAGGTTCCTATTCTCACCCATGATGAAATTGGCGAGCTAGCAATGGCTTTTAATCATATGGGAAGACAGCTGAAGTTTCATATCAATGCACTACGCCAAGAGAAGGAGCAATTATCTAGTATTGTAAATTCTATGGCTGATGGTGTTATTACAATGAGTAGAAGTGGTGACATCATTGCAACCAATGGTCCAGCAGAATTGTTTATAGAACATTGGTACTTTGAAAAAAATATTCCGAAGACTGATAATAACCGCAAGTTACCAAGCGAATTATCGGAGTTACTTCAGAAAGTCATCCAAGGTGAAAAGGAAGTCATTGAAGAAATCGCTATACAGGGTAGAACCTGGGTCATGATTATGACACCATTATATGATCAGTCTTATATACGTGGTGCAGTTGCAGTAATTCGAGATATGACGGAGGAACGTCGTCTTGATAAGTTACGTAAAGATTTTATTGCGAATGTCTCTCATGAGTTGCGAACACCTATTTCGATGCTGCAAGGTTACAGTGAGGCAATAGTAGATGATATTGCAGAAACGAAAGAACAGAAGAATGAACTCGCACAAATCATTTATGAAGAATCCTTAAGACTAAGTCGATTAGTAAATGAATTACTAGATTTGGCAAGTATGGAAGCGGGTCACTTAACGATAAAACCAGAAGATGTGGAAGTTACTCCTTTTATCGATCGTATATACCGGAAGTTTAAAGGGATTGCAGATGAAAATCTGATTGAACTAGCACTAGAAAAAGATATCCAAGAGACTTCTGCATACTTTGATCCTGACCGAATTGAACAAGTGTTTACGAATCTCATTGATAATGCAATTCGACATACGAATAAAGATGGTTATGTACACGTATCGGTTATTAATGATGAACATGGATTTTCTGTTTCCGTAAAAGACAGTGGCAGTGGCATTCCAGAGGAGGATTTACCATTTGTTTTTGAGCGTTTTTATAAGGCGGATAAATCTCGCACTAGAAACAAACATGTTAAAGGCACAGGATTAGGTTTATCGATTGCCAAAAATATTGTTACTGCACATAAAGGTACGATTACAGTGAATAGTAAGGTGAATATTGGAACGACTTTTAACTTTACGATTCCGAAATAAAAATAATGGCTTGAATTTAATGTACAGTATGTTACTATATTGAATAGAATTGAATACATGTGGAATGAAATTGGTGTAAGTATATTACTTAATAGGGAATCTAGTGAAAATCTAGAGCTGTCCTCGCAACTGTAAGTGATGACGAAATAAGCATGACCACTGTAGTATTTGCTACGGGAAGGGCTTAAAGTAGGTTAGTAATCACAAGCCAGTAGACCTGCCAATATTCATTTGTATCAATTATCCCGAGGATAGGACAATTGAGACAATCTAATACATAAAAAGTAGATTTTGCTTTTTATTCGTTACTAGAATGTCGCAAGAGTTAACCAGTTACGGGGTTAACTCTTTTTTTGTGTGTGCCTGTGCTCTCACTTAGTTTTAATAAAGGAGGAGAAAAGATGAAATCATTATTATTCAAATTACTTGTAGTTATCGTATCGGTAGTTGTTCTTTCTGCTTGTGGGGATGATTCAGCTACTAATAATAAGTCCACATCATCACAAAATGAAACTAGCTCTAATGAGAATACTGAACAACAAGAAGAGGCTAGCATTACAGTCGTATTGTCAAAGAATAAAGAAGCAGAGATTTTAGAAGAAAGAGAAGTTGAAATTGAAGAAGGTGATATTCTATTAGATGTTATGAAAGAAAACTTTGATGTTGAGGAAGAAGGAGGATTCATTAATACTCTTGAAGGCTTATCATTAGACGAGGAAACAAAATGTCATGGATGTTTTCTGTCAATGGCGAGCAGTCCATGGTAGGTGCTGGGGAAGTAGAGCTTAAAGATGGCGATACGGTTAATTTTGATTACCAATCATGGGAATGAGATAAGTGAATACTTATAAAATAACTTTATTAGCTATTCTTGCTACACTTGCTGTAGTTGGACGAATTGCCTTTGCTTCTATTCCAAATGTCCAACCCGTAACTTCAGTAATTATCATTAGTGGCCTATTTCTTGGTCCAGTAAGTGGAATAATGCTTGCTTTACTCGTCACCTTTTTATCCAACATGATATTAGGTACTGGGATATGGACTGTTTGGCAAATTATTTCCTGGGCGTTTATTGGTTGCTTGGCTGGAATAGCGGGCAGGGTTTGGAAAAACATCCCTTTTGTAGTTATCATTATCATGTCTTTATTTAGTGGTTATTTGTATGGATTTATCATTTCATTGACAAATTATCAAGTTACAGGTCATGGGTTTTGGGCATATTATGTAGTAGGATTACCATATGATACGTATCATGCAGTAGGAAATGTTATTTTTATGATATTATTTTATCCTACGATATCCTATCTGTTTAAAAAATATATAAAGAAACATTTGAACACCAACTAGTATTAGTTGGTGTTCCATCTTAATCCTCATATTTTAAAGGATTTCCCTCAAAAGGTTGTTCTGCAATTTTAATGGAATCACTTGGACAGCCCTCATAGGCATCAAGGACATCATCCTCAAGCGTTTCAGATAACTCCTGTATCCCATTGTTTTCATCTATCGTAACATATGCGAGTCCCTCATCATCATAGTCAAATATTTTAGGACATGTTACACCACAAGCACCACAAGCAATACACGTTTCTTTATCCACAATAACATATTTCACTCTCATTTTTGTTCCCCTTAACTTTAACAATATATGGTGCTATACCTATTTTAAATTGTTATTTTTTATAATTCAACCAAAGCAAACTAATGGTATCATAGAGATACATACTATAATAAGGGTGAGGAGTAAAAAGTATGTATACAGAAGGAATAATCCTGGAATGTATAAAGCAGATAAAAGATAATCGAACAATCTATGGTATATATCATATTCTAGCTGGAAAAAAGTCAATCCAATCGGTACACGATGCAAGGCTTTTTCGACTTGAAAAATATTATGGAATATACCAGACGATGACAAGGGAATCGTTTATATCTATCATTACTACTATGCAAAAGAATAACTTAATTAAGATGGATAAGGATTATTATCAGATAACAGATACTGGTGAAGCCGTTTTGAAAGAATATCGTGCATCTAATCTCGTTACATATTTAAACGGAATTCGATTCACTGGTAGAGATATTACTTTTATTGAACGGCTATACTTATTAGTTCAAACCTATTCCAATATTAAAGCGAATAATAATGCCTTCATCCCAATTATAGATCGTCCAGAAATAACGTCTTGGGTGAGAACATTTTATCAACAAAAACGACATATAGATATAACAGAGACTCTATACAAAGAGCTTTATCAATTGTTAACATATGTATCCGATTTAGAAGCAGAGTTCTTCATAAATAGGTTTACTGGATATAAATATATTGGTAGAAGCATGGATCAGCTGGCAAATGAATACCAGTTAACTAGAGATAATGCTAGTATCCTTCTAATAGGAATTATTCATAGGCTTCTTCACGTAATTGGTGATGAATCATCAACCTTTGAGATACTGACAGATGTTGCAAGCGTAACAACGAATAATCAAAAATTTATTACCAATACGGCAAATCAAACCTATCAATTGCTACGCGATGGATACCATATCCAGCAAATTGCTGATAAACGTAACTTAAAACTGAATACCATCTATGATCATATTGTGGAAATTGCGTTATATGATCGAGATATGGAGATAGAGAGTTTTGTGAAGGAAGAGGATCAAAGTGAGATTCTTGCTGCTATCCAGAAAGCGCGCTCTTATAAACTAAAAGCAATTAAAGATCACTGTCATGATTCGATAAGTTACTTTCAAATTAGACTTGTACTAGCTAGATTAAAAGAATTATTACCGGGGGATGACATGCATGACTAACTCATACAGACTAGAAGAAGAATTAAAGAGATATTTTGGATACAGTACATTTCGAGTGGGACAGAAGGAAATTATCATGGATGTACTGAATGGCCATGATGTCTTAGGAATTCTCCCGACAGGTACCGGTAAATCTATCTGTTATCAATTACCGGCTCGTCTTCTTGATGGTGTTACGATTGTGGTCTCACCACTGATTTCTCTTATGATGGACCAAGTTAAAGAGTTGAAAGCAATGAATTTCAAAGATACTATAGCGATTAATAGTTTTTTAGATTATGAGAGTAAGCGGAGAATATATCAGTCATTAGGTCGTTATAAGTTACTATATGTATCTCCTGAAATATTGCAACAACAAGAACTTTTGCACTATCTCAAAAACGTAAACATTTCCTTGTTTGTAATTGATGAGGCCCATTGTATTTCCCAATGGGGCCATGAGTTTAGGCCAGATTATCAAAAACTAAAACTAGTCATGGAAATATTAGGTAATCCACCAGTGCTAGCCCTTAGTGCAACAGCTACAAAAGAGGTACAAGATGATATAATTCATTCAATTGATAGACAAGCAATTAAAAGACATATATATCCTATGGATCGCCATAACATTGCTTTAACTATCCAAGAAGTAATGACAAATGATGAAAAGATTGACATTATTTCCAATACCCTTAAAAATCATAGGGTACCAACACTTATTTATTTTTCTAGTAAATTAGCAGCTGAGACTGTCTCATTCAAACTGTCCCAAAGGTTACCCAATCACCGAATCGCCTTTTATCATGGGGGGATGGAAGCCGTGGATAGAATCTCTATCCAACAACAGTTTATGAATGACCAGATTGATATTATCTGCTGTACTAGTGCTTTTGGTATGGGAATTAATAAAAATAATATTCGGTTTGTTTTTCATTATCATTTCCCTGGACAAATTGAATCGTTTATTCAGGAAATAGGGAGAGCTGGTCGGGATGGAAAACAGAGCATAAGTATCGTTCTTTATGCGAAACAAGATGAATTTCTTCCTAAACAATTAATCGAGAATGAATTACCAACAGATGAAGACCTAAATCGTGCATATCGATATCTCAATCATTTGCATAAACAAGACCAACCCATACCCGCAGATGGGAATGTGGTACAGTCCGCTTTAGAGATTAGTGAGACCCAATGGAGATTTTTAATTGCCCAGCTAGAAAAACATGGCATCAAATATGAAAATGGTTTAAAATATGAGCAACATCATGCTAAAATATTTCAACAAATAAAATATACACGAAACGAACGGTTAAATCTCAAGCATGACAAATTAAGGGACATGCTTCACTGGCTACAAACTACTAATTGTTTAAGAGAAGAGCTCTATAGCAAATTTCAAAAGGGGTATACACCGGTAGATGAATACTGTTGTAGCAATTGTGGAATAACCTTAAAGAACTTTAACCCCGTAGAGTCGAGAACTGAAATTAATTTGCCTACATGGGAGAAAAAGCTCAAGCGGCTATTGCTAATAGGGGATTATCATGAAACAGAGTGAAATCATCAAACATATTTCAGATAAAGAGCTAAGACAATCTGTCGTTATATCTCAATTATTGTTCCTCCTAATAGGTTTTATACTGAGTTTATTTCTTTTTGACCATGTCAATAATTGGGTTAAAATGGTGCAATTTGATCCCACTGAAATAGTTTACTATGGGATAATACCGGGAATTGGTATTGTAATTATTGACCTTATATTAATTCGTATTTTACCTTATAGGTATTTTAATGATGATGGAATTAATCAACGAATCTTTTCCAAAATATCCGTTCCATATATTTTCTGTTTAACCCTATTAATTGCCGTATCTGAGGAGGTTCTGTTCCGAGGAGTTATTCAAACGACTTTCGGCTTCCTTTTTGCTAGCCTCTTTTTTACAGTAGTTCATATTCGTTATCTGCGAAAGCCAGTGCTACTTATTTCTACTCTATTTGTAAGCTTCATCATTGGTTATATTTTTGAACTAACAGGCAATATACTTGCCACAATTACAATTCATTTTTTGGTGGATTTTTTATTAGGATTACTAATCCGTTATCATGTCTGGGGTGAATAGAATGGAAAATGTAAAAGTGGAAAAAGATGATCAAGCAAAAGAATTGCGTGCCATATTAAACGAACTGAATAATCATTCTGAGCAAGAGCATTCAGTACCCACAAATGATGATATTTCTGTAGCCGAAGCGGAAGATAGTAACCTAGACCAGGAACGGGTCGAAACAAGTGAAATGAATGTACTAAATCTCCCACCAAGAAGCGTTGTTCATGGTTATGAAAATAAGAAAGTTCATTTCAAAATTAGCAAACCTTTGTTAAGGCTTCTAATGGTAATCATGCTTGTTGTTTTAATTTTAGGTGTGTATATATTTCTAATAATGTAATGCAATAGAAGCTTAATAAACAATAATATGCTTTTCAAGCTTTCTAAGTCTACAAACTTGGCTCATGCCAAGTTTTCTAATGGCTCTGAAAGATTAACTTGTATCATGTTCAACAATTCTTACTCAAGCATATACTAATAAAAACGATACACATAAATATAGGTCGTATATGGAAGTTATTCCTAGTATTTGACATGAATCTGTTAATTTGAGGAGGATGCTATGTGCGTATTGAAAGGGTGTCCAGTAGTCAATTTACCATTTTTCTAACGTTTGATGACCTCGTAGAACGGGGATTTAATAAAGAGGAGTTTTTACATGATGCCACTACCATTCAGAACCTCTTTACGGATGTAATGTATGAAGCTAGCTCTGAACTAGGATTTGAATTAGAAGGTAAACTATATGTTCAGGTTTACTTAATGCAGGCACAAGGCATGCATGTCATTGTAACTCAAAACTCTGATACTATAGATTGGGATGAGGATTTCATTGAAATGAAAGTGACACTAGATGAGAGCAAAGAATTAATTTTTTCATTTGATGACTTCGAAAATGTAATACAAGTATCTTCCTATCTAAGCACACTTTCCGTTAATGGCGGTCAAGTATTTTATATGGGAAATCGCTATTATATGCTGTTAAATAGAGAGGAACTTAACGGTAATAACAAAGAAAATATTATTGCACTGATGTCTGAATTTGCGAATCCAAGTATCGTAACCTCCTATAGATTAAAGGAATACGGGAAGATTATCATAAAGTCTAATGCAATTCAAACTATTATCGACGCATTTAATTAACTAGAGACTGGTGAGAAATACTTTTTAGAACAGTAATGTTATATGTTGGTAAGCGTTTTCATTGATTTGTAAAAATAAATGCGAAAAAGAGTATTTATATATTGCATATTTGTTTTTAACGTGTATACTAATCTCTGAGAATAGCTATTATAAATATTTATTTGTTCCTTAGGAGGTAAATTCATGGTAGCCGAAAAAGCAGCAGATTCTACCAAAGAGAAAAATAGTCAATTGGATGTTCTGAGTTCAACTCAAACTGTTGTAAAAAACGCACTGGAGAAATTGGGTTACCCTGATGAAGTTTATGAGTTGTTAAAAGAGCCTCTTCGTATGATGACAGTTAGAATTCCTGTACGTATGGATGATGGTTCAACTAAAATCTTCACTGGATATCGTGCGCAACATAATGATGCAGTAGGACCTACTAAAGGGGGAATTAGATTCCACCCAGACGTAACAGAAAGAGAAGTAAAAGCATTATCTATTTGGATGAGTTTAAAAGCAGGTATCGTTGACCTTCCATATGGTGGAGGAAAAGGCGGAATTATTTGTGATCCTCGTGAAATGTCATTTCGTGAACTAGAAGCCTTAAGTCGCGGATATGTAAGAGCAGTAAGTCAAATCGTAGGACCTACTAAAGATATTCCTGCTCCAGACGTATTCACAAATTCACAAATTATGGCATGGATGATGGATGAATATAGCAGAATTGATGAATTTAACAGCCCTGGTTTCATCACAGGTAAACCAATTGTTTTAGGCGGATCACACGGTAGAGAATCTGCAACGGCAAAAGGGGTTACAATTTGTATTAATGAAGCTGCTAAAAAGCGTAATATGAGTGTAGAAGGTGCTAAAGTCATTGTTCAAGGATTTGGTAACGCAGGAAGCTTTTTATCTAAATTCTTACACGATGCAGGTGCAGTAGTTGTTGGTATATCGGATGCTTATGGAGCGTTATATGATCCGGAAGGTTTAGATATCGATTATTTACTTGATCGTCGTGACAGCTTTGGAACAGTAACGAAACTATTCGATAATACGATTTCAAATAAAGAATTATTAGAATGTGAATGTGATATTCTTGTACCAGCAGCTGTAGAAAATCAAATAACAAAAGAAAATGCCCATAATATCAAAGCAAGTATAGTTGTTGAAGCAGCAAATGGACCGACTACTATGGAAGCTACTAAAATTCTTACTGAAAGAGGCATCTTGTTGGTACCGGATGTACTTGCTTCTGCAGGTGGGGTTACGGTTTCATACTTTGAATGGGTACAGAATAATCAAGGATTCTATTGGACAGAAGAAGAAATTGAAGAGAAATTATATCAAAACATGGTGAAAGCTTTCAATTCAATTTATGATACTGCAGAAACGAGAAGAGTTGATATGCGCCTTGCTGCTTACATGGTTGGTGTAAGAAAGATGGCAGAGGCATCACGTTTCCGTGGATGGGTGTAAGGTAATAATTTATTTAAAAACTCTTATCATACAATAGATAAGAGTTTTTTGGTTTTGGCAGATAGGAAAAGGAAGTGTTAGATATGAGACAGAAGGAAAAGGTTATTATTGTTGGGGCGGGGCCATGTGGACTTGCTTGCTCTATAGCATTACAAAATGAAGAAATCGATGCATTAATTCTTGAAAAAGGTAATGTCGTAAATTCTATTTATCATTATCCAACCCACCAAACCTTCTTCAGTTCAAGTGAAAAGCTGGAAATTGGTGGAATCCCTTTTATCACAGAGCGACAAAAACCTGTGAGGAATCAAGCGTTAGCCTACTATCGAAATGTTACAGAACGGTTGAAGCTTCGTGTGAATTCTTTCGAAAAAGTTATGACAGTTAGAAGAGAAGACCAGAAATTTATCGTTACGACAATAGAGGAGTCTGGGGAAGAAAAGCAATATGAAGCTAATTTCGTAGTTTTTGCTACAGGCTATTATGATCAACCGAATTATATGAACGTACCAGGAGAAAATCTTCCAAAGGTTAAGCATTATTTTAAAGAAGGTCATCCGTACTATAATAAAAATGTTACAGTTATTGGTGGTAAGAACTCTGCCGTCGATGCTG
Source organism: Ornithinibacillus scapharcae TW25 (assembly GCF_000190475.1). GTDB lineage: Bacteria > Bacillota > Bacilli > Bacillales > Amphibacillaceae > Ornithinibacillus > Ornithinibacillus scapharcae. Next base: position 59,263 of record NZ_AEWH01000036.1, on the reverse strand, counting down.
CACTTGAATTGCATAAGGCGGGAGCTAACATTACAGTACTTTATCGTGGAGAGACCTATTCAAAGAGCATTAAGCCTTGGATCTTGCCGGACTTTGATTCTTTAGTTCGCAAGGATATCATAAAAATGGTTTTTCATGCACATGTGAAGAAGATTACGGATGACTATGTCTATTATACCGTACAGGATCGAGAGGAAAAAATTGCAAATGACTTTGTTTTTGCAATGACAGGCTATCGACCAAATTTCGATTTAATCAAAAGTATTGGCGTGCAATTTAATGAAGAAAATGGTAAACCACTCTATGATGAAGCTACATATGAAACAAACGTAAATGGAGTTTTTGTTGCTGGTGTAGTGGCTGCTGGTAATAACAATAATGAGATATTTATTGAGAATGGACGATTCCATGGAGCACAAATCGCAAAAGCTATCAAGCAAGCTATTTCATAAAAAGGAGATTTTATAATGGAGATTGGGATCACAACATTTGCTGAGACAACACCAGATGTTCACACAGGGAGAGTACTAAGTCATAGTGAAAGAATTCGTGATGTTGTAGAAGAGATAGTTCTAGCTGATCAAGTCGGCTTAGATGTCTTTGGAGTAGGCGAGCATCATCGTAAAGATTACGCTGTTTCTACACCAGCAGTAGTATTAGCTGCAGCAGCCGCTCGTACAAATCGTATTCGTTTGACTAGTGCTGTTACGGTATTGTCATCGGATGATCCAGTTCGTGTTTATCAAGAGTTTGCAACGGTAGATGCGATATCAAATGGTCGTGCAGAAATTATGGCTGGTAGAGGTTCTTTCATCGAATCATTTCCGCTGTTTGGATATGACTTACAGGACTATAATGAACTCTTTGATGAAAAATTAGAGTTATTATTAACGATTCGTGAATCGGAGATTGTTAATTGGGAAGGTAAGCATAGGGCATCCATACATAATCGTGGTGTATATCCACGCTCCGTACAGAATCCTATTCCTGTTTGGATAGCTAGTGGTGGTACACCGGATTCGGTTATTCGTGCAGGGCTACTAGGTCTTCCCCTTGTTTTGGCTATTATCGGTGGAAGTCCACTTCAATTCGCACCCTTAGTAGAGCTATATAAAAGAGCTGCGATTAAAGCCGGACATGATCCATCGAATCTTACTGTAGCATCCCACTCTCATGGGTTCGTAGCGAAGAGTAATGAGGAGGCAATTGAAAAGTTCTTCCCGCCAACGCAACAGGCAATGAATGTACTTGCAAAAGAACGTGGTTGGGCGCCGTATACTAGAGACACATTTGATCATGCGTGTAGTCTAGAGGGAGCATTGTATGCTGGAGATGTACAAACTGTTGCCGAGAAGATTATTTTCCTTCGTAAAAATGTTGGGATAACAAGATTCATGCTTCACGTGCCAGTTGGTTCTATGCCACACGAAGAAGTGATGCAGGCCATACGATTATTAGGAGAAGAAGTAGCACCAATTGTTCGATCTGAAGTTAATAAATGGGAAAATGGTTAATATAAAGTAAAAACATGCACCATAATCAGGTGCATGTTTTTTAATAGTCATTTTCAAATATTTCTCTTATTACAGTTATATCAAAATTATTCTCTAAAGCAATCATTAATTTTAATCTTGCTTTAGGTCCTGTTAATCCGTTGGTAAAAATAACTCCCAACTCTTTTAACTGCTTTCCGCCACCCTCATAGGCATAAGTTGGTTGTACAGTCCCTCTAAAACTTCTTGAGACCAAAACGATAGGGATGTTATTTGCCAATATTTTCTTTATTGCTGGCATTACGTCTTTAGGTAAGTTACCTTGTCCTAACCCCTCTAAAACAATTCCATCGGGATTCCCCTTACAGATTAGCTCCAATATGTTACTGTCCATTCCAGCATACGCCTTTAATAAAGGGACATTCTTTGTGATAGTAGTAACTGGATAGGTAGTGCGTGTGACGAGCTGATGGTGAAAAATAATGGATTCTTTTGTAATGATCCCGATAGGCCCATATTGTGGACTCTGAAAAGTCGCGATATTACTAGTTGAAGTCTTCGTGACATTGATTGCACTATGAATTTCATCATTCATCACTACTAGTACACCTTTAGAATAAGCATCAGGACTTTGGACTACACGTATAGAACTTATTAAATTATATAGGGCATCAGAACCGATTTCATTACTAGATCTCATTGCTCCTGTTAAAATGACAGGCTTTTCACTATCTAATACCAAGTCTAAAAAATATGCCGTTTCTTCTAGTGTATCTGTTCCGTGTGTAATAACAACTCCATCGTATTCTAACAATAATTCTTCTACCTTTTGAGCAAGTATTAACATATGTTTTGGTGTTATATGGGGAGATGGTAATGAGAATTCCATGTGCTCATCAATAAAGATGTCTTCTCCAAAGTTGTATGGAATGTTAGATAAAGGGTGCTCATTCGTCGTATTTACTTCTCCTGTTTCTTTATTTTCTAGCATCGAGATAGTTCCACCTGTATGAACAATAATAATCTTTTTCATCAATACACCTGCTTTTCTTACGAAATATGTATTTCCAATTGTCTGGTAAAATGGTACGATTAATGTAATTAGGAGGGGAAGGGTTTATATATGTTGGCAATAATCTCCCTAGGGATGGCTCCAGCTTTAGGCCTAATGTCATTTTTTTATTTGAAAGATAGAATAACTGAGCCACTACCATTAATTATTAGAACATTTATATATGGATGTTTACTTGTATTTCCAATCATGTTTATCCAATATGCATTTGAAAGTGATCAAATTGGGAATTTATTTGTTCAATCCTTCTTTATTGTAGCTCTTCTGGAAGAGTTTTTTAAATGGTTTATTTTTCTCTACGTCATCTATCAGCATACCGAATTTGACGCTCACTACGATGGTATTGTTTACGCTGTTGCCATCAGTCTAGGTTTTGCTACAGTAGAAAATATTCTCTATTTACTGGCTAACGGTATTGAATATGCTGTCAGTCGTGCGTTATTTCCAGTTTCATCACATGCATTATTTGGTGTCATTATGGGCTATTACTTTGGTAAGGCAAAAATGAATCAGCAAAACAGATTAGGAAATATAGTATTAGCTTTAGGTCTTCCTGTTACCTTACATGGAATTTATAATTTTATTTTAGGTTTCGTAACGGATAACTGGGCATTATTTGTCGTACCTTTTATGGTATTACTTTGGTTCTTTGGTTTACATCGAATGAAGGTAGCAATAGCCAGTTCGTCATAATCTATAAATAAAGAGACTATAGGGTCTCTTTTTTATTTTCGAGAATTTTAATATAGCCCAATTATGAATTACATGCATAAATTAGCAGTTTCATCGAAAAATAGATAGTACAACTAGACAATCATGAAAGTGAGAGGTATCAACATGACATTTAGAAAATACATCTTGTTAGTTATTATATGTCTATTTGCGATAGGACTTCAAGAAACATCTAATCCTAAAGAAGTAGATGCCTTTACGAATCAAATCATTCAGCGTGGATCAGTTGGTGATGATGTTATCGAACTACAGGCAAGACTCCAGTACATTGGATACTATAAAGGAAAGATTGACGGTGTTTTCGGTTGGGGAACTTACTGGGCACTACGGAATTTTCAAAAAGATTATGGGTTAACGATTGACGGTCTAGCAGGTTTGAAAACAAGACAAAAACTCGTCAATGTTTCGAAGTTTGATGGTAAGTGGGTACATACACAAATAGCAAAAGGAAATGATTTTACCTACTATGGTGGTACTGACTTAGCAAAGCAAACAAAACCTAACAGAAATGCTCCTAAAGGGAATACTGCACCACAACCAAAACAACAACCAAACCAAAATACACAAAATACGAATAACAATAACACGAATGCAACAAATAATACAGCCACTAATACCAATAATGCCAATCAAAATACAGCGAATACAACTAATAACACGGCAGTGAATGTACCACAAGGATTCTCGCAAAATGATATTAACCTCATGGCAAATGCTGTATATGGTGAGGCTAGGGGTGAGCCTTATGAAGGTCAAGTAGCCGTTGCAGCCGTGATTCTTAATCGTGTAGAAAGTCCCACATTTCCGAATACTGTAGCCGGTGTGATTTTCGAGCCTAGGGCATTTACTGCTGTAGCGGATGGACAAATTTGGTTAACTCCCAACGACAAAGCAAGAGAGGCTGTATTGGATGCTATCAATGGGTGGGATCCTACTGGAGAAGCTATATACTACTTTAATCCTGACACAGCAACATCGAGCTGGATATGGGGTAGACCACAAATCAAACGGATTGGTAAACATATCTTTTGTAAATAAAGGGGTGAAGAAATATGTTGCGATGGATAACAATTATTGTATTAGCAATTGGTGTAACTGGAACAGCGATATGGGGCTATAAAGAACATCAGGAAAAAAATGCAATATTAATACAAGCTGAAAACACGTATCAACGTGCCTTTCATGAACTTACTTATAATATGGATTTAATGCATGATAAGATTGGAACTGCAATTGCTATGAATTCCAAAGAAAGACTTTCACCACAGCTAGCAGAGATTTGGAGATTAACATCAGATTCCTTATCGAACGTTGGTCAGCTTCCTTTAACTTTATTGCCATTTAATAAGACAGAGGAGTTTTTATCCAAAATAGGAGACTTCACGTATCGAACAGCAATTCGAGATTTAAAGAAAGACCCGTTAACGGATAAGGAATTAGATACTTTGAAAAATCTCTACACACAGGCTGGTAATATAAAAGATGAGCTGCGACAAGTTCAACACACAGCACTCGAAAACAATCTCCGCTGGATGGATGTACAATTAGCTCTAGCGACAGAGGATACACAGGCAGATAATACAATTATTGACGGATTTAAAACTGTAGAGAAAAAAGTAGAAGGCTTTGCAGAAGGGAATATTGATTCGGCAATATCTGGGACATCCTCAGAGAACCATAAATATGAAAATGTGGAAGGTCCAAAAATTGATGAGAATGAGGCATTGAACTATAGTAAAGATATTTTTAATATCAAGGCAACGAAGGACTTGAGAGTCACCACTACAGGTGATGGCGCAGATATACCACTATACAGCGTGTCCTATTCGGATGGAAAGAAAAATGCATATCTGGATTTAACACAACAAGGAGGACACCCTATTACATTATTAGTGGATCGACCTGTAGGTGAAAAGCAAATAAGTCTAAATGAAGGCTATAAAATAGCAGAAAAATATATTCAAGAACATAATTTCGAAAGTATGGAGCTGTTAAATAGTAGCCAGTATGAAAATGTTGGGATATACTCGTTTATTTATAATCAAAATGGTGTAAGAGTTTTTGCAGATGCTATCGAGGTAAAGGTGGCACTAGATAATGGTGATATACTTGGATTAACCGCTAATAACTATTTTCTTAACCATCACAAGAGAGAAATACCTAAACCAGGGCTTAGTACCGAGCAAGCTAAGGACTTTGTCAACCCAAATGTTGCAATCCAGGAAGATTATCTAGCAGTGATTACTAATGACCTTGGTGAAGAAGTACTGACATACGAGTTTCTCGGTATATTAGGTGATGATACCTATCGGATCTTTATTAATGCAATGGACGGAACAGAAGAAAAAGTAGAAAGACTGAATGGAAAAGAGATAAATTATGCAGGTATTTAATTGGGAAAGGTATTAGTCCTTTCCCTTTTTGTTTTTTTTTGTGATAATAAAAGAAAAGATAAAATTACAACTCTGCGAAGATATAAATGGGGGATAAACATGAAAATTGGCGTTTTTCTAACGATAGAAGCATATAGCGAGGAACATAAACAAAATGAAAAATATCGTTGTAAAGTAGTGGATAAAGACAATAAGTATTTATACATCGATTATCCAGTTCATCTAAAAATGAAGCGAACAAGCGCATCTTTTCGTGTTGGGACAAGAATGAAAGCCGAATATTTAGGAGACGATCAATCTGTCTATCGCTTTAAAACAGAAGTAAAGAAAAGAAATAAAGGAAAAATTCCCACTCTCGCATTAGAAATCCCAGAATCGGATAAAATCGAGAGAATTCAACGTCGAGAATATGTTAGAATTGAAACGGCAGTAGATGTAGCTTTACATAGTGTATATGATAATTTTGCTCCTTTTGCAACTGTTTCAGTTGATTTAAGTGGTGGTGGATTATCTGTTGTGGTTCCAAAAGATATCCATATAAATGATGGTGAGGAAATAATGGTACACCTTGTTCTTCCTATGCAATCTGGTGAGTATCATTATCTAGAATTAAAGGGAGAGATTATACGCTTGATCCACAATGTGAATTCAGCTAATACCGCCTCCATTAAATTAAAATCATTAGATGAATTGGACAAACAAATTATTATTCGTTTTTGCTTTGAAAAGCAACGAGAAGCTAGACAGAAGGAAATGCATTAATAGTTTATCATACTTTTGTATCATTTACTGGGAGGCTATTATAGCGGGAACCAGGATGGCAACTTTTGATTTACAATGAGAGGAATGAATGAAAAAAATGAACAAGAAGATTGCGATTGCAATTGATGGCCCAGCTGCAGCTGGTAAAAGTACAGTAGCGAAAATAGTCGCTAATAAATTAAATTATATTTATATTGATACGGGGGCAATGTACCGCGCTATTACATTAAAGGCATTAAAAAGTTCAGTAGACGTCAATGATGAGTCTGATTTAGTGAATTTACTAGCAGAAACAACTGTTAAGTTAATACAAGGTGAAGATGGGCAACGTGTATTATTAGATGATATTGATGTCACGCTTGATATTCGAACAAAGGATGTGACAAATAATGTCTCTTATGTTGCACAACATCCGAAAGTTCGAATGGATATGGTAGCAAGGCAACAATTGCTAGCTAAAGAACGCGGGGTAGTAATGGATGGTCGTGATATAGGAACAAAGGTTATACCGGACGCAGAAGTAAAGATTTTTTTAATTGCTTCGGTAGATGAACGTGCCAAACGTAGACATGTTGAGAACTTAGAAAAAGGTTTCCCATCCGATTTGGAAGAATTAAAAAAAGAAATTGAAAAAAGAGACTTAATTGATTCTGAACGTGAAGCTTCTCCATTGATTAAAGCTGACGATGCGATAGAAATAGACACGACTTCTTTAACAATTTCTGAGGTTGCGGACCGTATATTGGATGAAGCGAATAATATTATCTAAATTTATAGATGATAAGAGAAAAGTCCTAGAATCCATTTATATCTGGTTTTAATCTTGACAAATATAGTCAAATATTAGAAGTTATAAAAGAAAGTATTTTATTCAGAATATTAAACTGGTAATTGGCTGTTTGGATAAGGAGGAAATAGTATGAATGAAACAAATCAAGAGAACTTAGATTTTCACGTAGGAGATAAAGTAACTGGAACGGTTGTCAAGATAGAAGACAAGCATGTTTTAGTTGATATTGGTTATAAAACGGAAGGAATTATTCCGATTAGTGAATTGTCTGCTCTTCATGTAGAAACTCCGAACGAAGTAGTTAACGTTGGGGATACACTTTCTTTAACTATTAAAAAGATTGAAGATGATGAAGTGATTCTTTCCAAGAGATTGGTGGATCAAGAAATGGCCTGGGGAGATTTAGAAGCTAAATTTCAATCAGGTGAGGTATTTGATGTCCAAGTAAAAGAAGTAGTCAAGGGTGGATTAGTTGTTGATGTTGGTGTTCGCGGATTTATTCCTGCCTCACTAGTGGAGACCCATTTTGTGGAAGACTTCGCTGCATATCAAGACAGAGTTTTAGCGGTTCAATTAGTTGAGTTAGATAGAGAACAAAATAAAGTAATTTTGTCACATCGAGCAGTTATCGAGCAAGAGCAAGCCAGCAAAAAATCTAAATTGCTTCAATCATTAGAAGTAGGACAGGTATTAGAAGGTACCGTACAACGGATTACGGATTTTGGAGTATTTGTAGATTTAGGTGGAATGGATGGATTAGTACATATATCTCAACTATCCCATGAACGTGTAAGCAAAGCTTCGGAAGTTGTTTCAGAAGGAGAAAAAATAAAGGTAGAAGTACTATCTATCGACCATGATAATGAACGAATTGCATTATCTAGAAAGAAAGTACTACCAGGTCCATGGCAAGGAATGGAAGAGAAAATTCAACCAGGTCAAGTACTAGAAGGTACGGTTAAACGTTTAGTAAACTTCGGTGCATTTGTAGAAGTATTACCGAACGTGGAAGGCTTAGTGCATATATCTCAAATAGCAAACCGTCATATTGGCACTCCACATGAAGTATTAGAAGTTGGGCAAAAGGTAACGGTGAAGGTTCTCGATATTAACGAGAAAGAAGAAAGAATGTCATTAAGTATTAGAGAAATAGAAGAAGAACAGGAAGCACAAGAGTATCAGCAATATGCAAAAGATGAGGAACAAACAGGTTTTCAATTCGGAGATCTCATCGGAGATAAATTAAATAAGTTTAAACAATAATTAAAATTAAAAGATGTCTTCTAGGGCGCTGGGGCCTAGAGGACATCTTTTTTGTTTAAAAATCTATCATCCAAGCAATAATAATGAGGGTGGGTGAACTGGGTATGGAAGGTTTGTATTTTTACTGGATTAGTTGGATATTTTGGATCTTGACGACATTTTTAATGCCGAAAAACGACACTAGAACCAAATTTACTATCTGGGTATTAATAACCATTAGTGTTTCAAAGCTTTACTTAACAATAGATTTCTTAGATATTTCCTGCAGCTATTTAGCAATTCTAATCGGGGGGTTTTTATTTTTGGCAAGCTTAAAATATAAAGGCTTACAAATGTTTTCTGCCTTTACTGTCATGATTGGCTATTCTAGTATGCTTATTTGGGAAACAAATGCACCGGTTTGGCTGTTCATGCCAAGACTAATTATTATTCCGTTATTATGTGTATTCCTGACGATAATGGTGTCTAAGCAATACTACAATAGATTGGCTAATTGTATCATTGGTCTATGTGGCGGAGAGTTTGTCTATGGCTTATTACTCTCCAATTACACCATTTCAAAAACCATTGGGGATGCCATGTTTTTAGATACATTATTCATAACCCTATTATTATTAGGTATCATAGAGATTTTACAACGTGGGAAAGAGAAAATTATTGCTTTTCCTAGCAACAAAACAAACAGCATTTGAGGTGGCAAATAATGAATGAATATACTATGCCTATAGTATTTGGTGTAGCAATTGGAACGATCGCTAGGATATTAATGCTACGTACAGATTATCGTCAATACCCTACATATCTACACGGAAAAATTATTCATGTTGCTTTGGGTTTTATTGCAGCATCACTAGGTGCTGTAGCTGTTCCTGCCTTAATGGAAATGAACTTTACTGCAGTAACATTTTTAACAGTTGCTGCAACACAGTTCCGGGAAGTTAGAAATATGGAGAGAAATACCTTGACCGAAATAGATGGTGATGAGCTTGTTTCTAGAGGAAAAGCCTACATAGAAGGTATAGCAATTTCCTTTGAAAGTAGAAACTATCTCGTCATACTGACTGCATTTGTTGGAACGCTATTTTATTTAATATGGGATATATACGTCGCTGTTATAGGGGGAATTATTTGCTTAATAATAAGTAAAGTTCTTCAAAGCGGCAGTACGATAAAGGATATTGTTGACATTGAATATGTTGCACCTCATTTTGATGGTGCTGGCCTATATGTAGACAACATTTACATTATGAACATCGGATTACCAGAGAGACAAGAGGAGATTCTAAAATATGGCATGGGGTTTGTACTGAAGCCAAAAAATATCAACGTTGTGAATACAATCGCGCACTTAGGACAAAGACAAGCAATCTTGCATGATGTATCCGTATCATTAGGCGTATTCCGTGATTCAGGTACTCCTGCATTAGTTCCGTTAATTAAACGGGATTTAGATGATGGGAGAATTGGGGTGTTTATTCTACCTCAAATCCGCGACAAAGAAAAAGCTAAGGAAATAATTGGAGCAGTTCCGGTGTTGGAGACTGCTATTCGAATGCCATCAAGATCCGATACACATAACGAGGAGGTCAAGTAGTTATGGTTATTGAGAAGTCGGTACTTGCGATTATTACTACGAATAAAGAAAAGGTGTCAGGCGGTGCACCTATTTTTATTTGTCATGATTTTGACGAATTACAGAAATATGCAGCAAATCTAGAAGCCATATTAGACGGGATTGCACATGCACTTAGTGATGAGGTATTTATCATCGTAAAACATTAATGATTGTTAATAGTGGTTTCTTTTGCTAGAATAAATAAAGTTATAAAATCGTAACTTTATACATAATAGAGAGAGGATGTTCCTTTCGATGAGGAAAGCAGTAGTAGCCATTGTAGGGCGACCAAATGTAGGAAAATCTACTATTTTTAATAGATTAGTTGGAGAAAGAATATCAATCGTGGAAGATATTCCAGGTGTAACACGAGATCGTATTTACTCACAAGCGGAATGGTTAAATACAAATTTCAATTTGATTGATACTGGTGGGATTGAAATAGGAGACGAACCGCTATTAATTCAAATGCGTCAACAAGCAGAGATTGCTATTGATGAAGCGGATGTCATTATATTTATTGTAAATGCGAAGGAAGGGATTACAGCAGCGGATGAAGAAGTAGCTAAGCTTCTATACAAATCCAGTAAACCTGTCGTTTTAGCAGTAAATAAAGTGGATAATCCAGAGATGCGTGATGAAATATATGAATATTATTCCTTAGGATTTGGCGAGCCATTTCCCATTTCAGGTGCGCATGGTTTAGGGTTAGGGGACTTATTAGATGAAGTTGTAACACATTTTCCTCAGTTTGAGCAAGAATCACATGATGAGGATACCATATACTTCAGTCTGATAGGGAGACCTAACGTAGGGAAATCCTCTTTAGTGAATGCGTTATTAAATGAGGAACGTGTCATTGTTAGTGATATCGAAGGGACAACTAGAGATGCGATTGATACCCATCTGAATAAAGATGGACAAGACTATGTTATTATTGATACCGCTGGAATGCGTAAACGTGGAAAGGTATATGAGTCAACTGAGAAATATAGTGTACTCCGTGCGTTACGGGCGATTGAACGTTCCGACGTTGTATTAGTTTTAATTGATGCCGAAACGGGTATAAGGGAACAAGACAAAAAGATTGCAGGATATGCACATGATGCTGGTAGAAGTATTGTTATCGTAGTAAATAAATGGGACGCAATTGAAACAGATGAAAAAACAATGAAAGAATTTGAAGAAAAAATTAGAGCTCATTTTCAATTCTTGGACTACGCTCCAATTGTATTTTTATCTGCTAAAACGAAAAAGCGTTTGCACACATTATTACCGATGGTCCAATTAGCGAGCGAGAACCATGCAAAACGAATTCCTACTAATGTTCTTAATGATGTCATCATGGATGCAATCGCAATGAATCCAACACCGACATTAAAAGGAAGAAAATTGAAAGTATTATATGGGACTCAGGTGGCTGTTAAGCCTCCAGCATTTGTCATCTTTGTGAATGAACCTGAATTAATGCACTTTTCTTATGAAAGATTTTTAGAAAATAAAATTAGAGATGCATTTGGATTTGTTGGAACTCCGATAAAAATATTTGCAAGAAGAAGGTCATAGGGAGGAGAACAGTGTGAAAAAGATAGCTGTTTTAGGTGCTGGTAGTTGGGGAACTGCCTTGAGTATTGTGTTAGCAGATAATGGACATGATGTTCGTTTATGGACACATCGTAAAGAGCAAGCGGACCAAATTAATACAACACATAAAAATGAACATTACTTAGAAATCATGATTCCGGAGAAGATTCGTGCCTTTCATGATATGAAAGAAGCCATTCAGGGTGTAGAAGTAATCGTATTAGTTGTCCCTACAAAAGCAATACGAGAGGTAAGTCAGCAATTAGATAAGATGTTGGATACTGCACCAGTTATTATTCACGCAACTAAGGGCATAGAACCAGGTACATTAAAACGAGTATCTCAATTAATCGACGAAGAGATGAATCGTATCAATTATGAGGATATCGTGGTATTATCTGGTCCAAGTCATGCAGAAGAAGTAGGTCAAAGACAGCCTACAACCGTGACAGTAGCATCCATTAACGAAGATAATGCAAAAATTGCTCAGAACCTATTTTTTAATGAAGTGTTCAGGGTCTATACAAGTAATGATGTTATAGGTCTAGAACTTGGTGGTGCACTTAAGAACATTATCGCGCTTGGAGCTGGTATTTCGGATGGCTTAGGATACGGTGATAACGCAAAGGCAGCATTAATTACAAGAGGACTCGCTGAAATAACGAGATTGGGTACGTATTTAGGAGCAAATCCGTTAAGTTTTCTTGGGTTGCCTGGTGTGGGGGATCTTATTGTAACCTGTACGAGTGTCCATAGTAGGAATTGGAGAGCAGGTAATTTGCTTGGAAAAGGGAAAAACCTCCAAGATGTTCTAGAGCAAATGGGAATGGTCGTTGAAGGAGTGCGTACAGCGGAAGCGGCATATCAGTTTGCACAAACTGAAAATATTGATATGCCTATTACTTTTGGAATCTATGATATTATCCATCATGGTAAGCGACCTAAAGATGTTGTAGAACAATTAATGAATCGAACTAAACGAGAAGAAATGGACGACCTTGCCTCTTTATTAAAGAACCGTTACGCACGCTAACACAATGCCAAAGTCCCTTGCATATACTATGTTGAAATAATATAGCAGCAAGGAGGCGAGCGTGTGAGCAACAATAGTCATAATCCTTTTGACAAAATCCAGCAAAGCACTGGAATTAATCCTAATGATATATTTAAGGTTGCTGATTCAGTTAAAAATGCCGATTTTTCGGATGAGAAGACAGTTCGGAGGCTCGTTCGGCAATTAGCTAAGATGGCTAATAAGCCGATTTCAAAAGAAAAAGAAGACAAAATTGTTAAGTCCATAACTAACAATAAAGTTCCAGCTGATTTGAACTCTCTGAGTCAGTTATTTAAAAAATAGCTCTAGCTGGGCAGGTGAGGATACAACCACGTGTCTACTCGCATAAAATAAAACGCACAAGCATTCATAGATAGAGTTGCTTTGGGTATTATTTAGTCAAACCAGGATGGAGATGGCCCCTCTTCATCCTGGCTTTTTTTGTACATTTCAGAAAAAATAATAGCATCTTACTGGATCAGATTTAAACTGTCATGTAAACGCCTTTATTTTAAATGCTCAAACAAATTCTGTATGTTATAATTACGATTGCGAGAATATGGACAAACAGATTTAGAGGTGAGGATATGACAGAGTCTATGTTAAATATGTGGATTTCAATTGCTGGTATGTTTTTATTAATTTTGGCAATGGGTCTTATTGTTTTAAGTAGACACAAACTTAAAGGAATTTTAGCATTTATTGTATCTTTTTTTGCATACGTAAGTTTATTTGCAGGTGGAATTATCATACTTTATATTGTGTTCAGTGGACCAACTACCTAGGGCTAACGGAGGTTAAATAGATGAAGTATACATATAAATTAATCTTAATCTCGGTATTGAGTTTGGTACTGAGTGGGTGCCTGTATCCCAGCAATGAATTAGAGAAGAACCAAACTCCAAATCAGGCACAGCTGGACATGGTACAGTCAGCTTTAGATGACTATCGGGAGCGTACTAATGGTTTACTACCTATACGCACAAAGCCGAATGAAACACCAATTTTCGAGAAATACTTAATTGATTTTAACACGATGCGAGAGCTTGGAAGTATAGCAGAACTGCCTGGAAATGCGTATGAAAATGGTGGTTATTATCAATATGCTATTCTTGATCCAGACAATGAACCGCGGGTTAAATTGATTGATTTACGTATAACTGAGGAACTTAGAAGCATAAACATGAGAATTGATGCGTATCGAGATAAGAATTTATATCCCCCGTTCGGGGAGGAGATAAGTAAACAGGTTTTTACCATTGATCATGAGAAAATTGGACTAGAAAATCCCCCAACGATTAAAAGTCCTTATTCTGATGCAATGTTACCGGTTATTATGGATACGGTGGGAACTGTTTATATCGATTATCGTATCGAACTGAACAACGCATTGAAAGAGTATGAACATAGCTATAAAGAGGGCGATGATATCCGTTATATTTTAGCTGAAAATACGCCGTTTTTACCGGCTTATTCCTTACCGTACACAATAAAAGATAATGAACCTGTATTTATGATTCAATAATCTATCATAAAAAAACCTCTGCAGCATATATTTGTTGCAGGGGTTTTTTATTGCTGAAAATAGAGGTGATTAAAATACCAGACTACGAATTACGTTATTTTCTATGAGAATGGTTACATAACGATTAAGGAACTTAAAAGCATCGTGATAACTGCAATTGCATGTCACAAACAAATATTTTGCTAGACTTCATAACTCATGAACCGTTCTGCATGTAACGATCGTTAGGCTTCAAGCTGACAATACTTTACGAAATCACTATCAAACCCTTTATCGGGTTAGTGCAGTGTGAGGGAATACACGGTGCTGCATGGAGTGGAATGTCATCTAGCGTTCAATTTGCACTGTTCCCATGCAAACAAGAATCTACTTTCAATATTGTGTCAACATGGGAGTGGTTTTTACTTTATTTTTATACTTTTGCATATATTAAGTCATAATTTGATAGGACAACATCATAGAATTGTAATGTCAATAATTCGTAGTTTGTTCATTTAATATTGTAGTGATCGGGAGGGGATCGTTTGAAGAAGGTAGATATTTTTAAAGATATTTCAAAACGTACGAACGGCGATATATACCTTGGTATTGTAGGAGCTGTTCGGACAGGGAAATCAACGTTCATCAAAAAGTTTATGGAACTCGTTGTGCTTCCGAATATTGAGGATGAAAGTGAAAAGGTTAGAGCACAAGATGAATTACCTCAAAGTGCAGCTGGTAAAACAATCATGACAACCGAGCCAAAGTTCATTCCAAATCAAGCAGTAAATGTAACAGTTGAAGAAGGCCTTGACGTTAACATTAGGCTAGTAGACTGTGTAGGGTATGCAGTTGAGGGTGCCAAAGGCTTTGAAGATGAGAATGGTCCTAGGATGATTAATACTCCATGGTATGAGGAGCCAATTCCTTTCCATGATGCTGCAGAAATTGGCACAAGAAAGGTCATTCAGGAACACTCTACGATAGGCGTTGTCGTAACGACAGATGGATCTATTGGTGATATTGAAAGAGGAGACTATGTAGACGCTGAGTCTAAAGTGGTGGAAGAATTAAAAGAAGTTGGGAAACCATTTATTATGGTAGTCAATTCTGTAAATCCAACTAGCCATGAAACAGAAATGTTACGGCAGGACCTAAGTGAAAAATATGACATTCCTGTTTTAGCAATGAGTGTAGAATCCATGACAGAACACGATGTTTATAATGTTCTTCGTGAGGCGCTTTATGAATTCCCAGTACTAGAAGTAAATGTAAATCTTCCAAGCTGGGTAATGGTATTAAAGGAAAATCACTGGTTGAGAGAAAGCTATCAAGAAGCAATCCAATCAACAGTTAAGAATATTAAACGTTTACGTGATGTGGATCATATTGTAGGTGATTTTGCAGACTATGATTATATTGACAAAGCAAACTTAGCTGGTATGGAAATGGGTGAAGGTATTGCGGAGATTGACCTGCATGCCCCTGATTATTTATATGACCAAGTATTGAAAGAAATTGTAGGCGTTGAGATTAGAGGGAAGGATCATTTATTGGAGTTAATGCAAGATTTCGCTTATGCGAAACGCCAATACGATCAAGTTGCAAGTGCTATTCAAATGGTAAAACAAACTGGTTATGGAATAGCAGCACCAACCTTAGAAGATATGGAGCTTGAAGAGCCTGAAATTATCCGACAAGGATCAAGATTCGGTGTTCGCTTAAAGGCTGTAGCCCCTTCCATTCATATGATTAAAGTGGAGGTCGAGTCAGAATTCGCTCCTATTATTGGAACAGAAAAGCAAAGTGAGGAACTAGTTAGATACTTAATGCAAGATTTTGAGGAAGACCCACTATCTATTTGGGAATCCGATATCTTTGGCAGATCTCTTAGCTCTATTGTACGAGAGGGTATTCAAGCTAAAATCTCACTAATGCCTGAAAATGCCAGATATAAACTAAAGGAGACACTAGAGAGAATCATCAACGAAGGTTCTGGTGGATTAATTGCGATAATTTTATAAACTAAAACAGCAGCTAACATAAAAGGCTGCTGTTTTTTTAGTTTTATACTAGATTCTGTTTATAAAACGTTTCAGAATTGAAAGACATATGTATAATTTTCCAATTAAGGAAAGGTTGATAGTACGGGGACTTCGCTATTTCTCCCAAAAAATAGTTAAAAAACGGTTACAACAAATAAAAAACGAATAAAAAGAGAAAAATAGTAATTTTTTGTTGAATTTTAAAGTAATCTCGTTTAATATTAGCCTTGTCACTATTGATATAGGGGCAATCAAGTATAAAAGTTGGTAAATTGGTAAACAAATGATGAGAGAGAAATATTTGTACCAATGTGACCCGAATTCTTTTGGGAGGAGGTGAATGTCATGAATAAAACAGATTTAGTAAATGCTGTTGCTGAAAAGAGCGAACTTTCTAAGAAAGATGCTACAAAAGCTGTTGATGCAGTTTTCGAAGCTGTCATGGATTCACTTAAAAAAGGTGAAAAAGTACAATTAATCGGTTTCGGTAACTTCGAAGTGCGTGAGCGTTCTGCACGTAAAGGTCGTAACCCACAAACAGGCGAAGAAATCGAAATTCCTGCAAGCAAAGTTCCTGCTTTCAAGCCAGGTAAAGCCCTTAAAGACAGCGTAAAATAATACGTACATAGGGTTAAAGGGTGCGTTCATTCGCACCCTTTTTTCTTTTCATATTCGTGAAAAATGGGATAATAATAATAGTAGTGTCCTAGGAGGGATTTATTATGAATAATAATACAGACTTTTTTGTTATAAAGGCCCTTGAAGATGGAGTGAATGTGATTGGTTTAACTAGGGGATCAGATACAAAGTTCCATCACTCGGAAAAGTTAGATAAAGGTGAAGTGATGATTGCACAGTTCACAGAACATACTTCAGCTGTTAAGGTTAGAGGCAAAGCAATAATACAAACTAGCCATGGGGAGATCAGCAATAGCTAAGGATATCCAATTGGTAAAACAATACATAATACAGTATATTTGGTATCGTACATAGATAAATATGTTATAATGACTTAGGTAACATTAAGGCTTGAAGGGCTAAGGTGATAATTTTGTACACAATGGAGAGGGAACTACGACAACTAAAAGAATTGATCAAGAATAAAATTCATCATTCTTTCTTGCTACAGCATATAGAAGAGCCTAAAATTAATGATTGCAAACTTTACTTTCTTAACCATATCCTAAATAAGAGCACGCTAGCCCCTGAAACCAAAGAACAACTCATCATTACTTCAATGCTTGTACAAATAGCATTAGATATACATGAACAAGTACCTGATAGTAATAAACTGGACAACAGTCCATCTATCGGTGTTGATAGTCAGTTAGCGATACTTGCCGGGGATTATTACAGTGGTCTCTATTACTGGTTGCTATCAGAAATAGAGGAACGAGAATTCATCAAACTATTAGCTACGACTATTAAACAAATAAACGAACTAAAAATGGAATTGTACTTTTTAGAGAATGGAACCATTGATCAATTTCTAACTTACCACAAACAAATAGGATCTCTTCTGATAACAAATTTGGCTCGTTATTTCGGATTGGAGAACTTTACTCCAATAATGGAAGAAGTATTATTAACAGATATTATTATAAACGGTTCAATAGATGGGTTACTGTTGCAAGATAAAGAAAAGGTTTTAGGTATTCAAATAAATAAAACAAATGATATGATTGATAACCTTAAAAATGAAAGTCTTATGCATGGCATAGCTGATTTATTTCATTCCATGGTCTATCAACATACATCTTCGGAGTTGGATTAATCATGCAAGGGAAAACAAAAGAAGAACGTGTACACCACGTCTTTGAAAAAATATATGACAAATATGATTCGATGAACTCTATTATTTCCTTTCAACGGCATAAAGCTTGGAGAAAAGATGTAATGAAACAGATGAATATTCCAGCAGGTGCTTCTGCATTAGATGTTTGCTGTGGAACAGGTGATTGGTCTATCTCTTTAGCACAAGCAGTGGGTACAGAAGGAAAGGTAATCGGATTAGATTTTAGTAAGAATATGTTATCTGTCGCAATCGATAAGAATAAAGAATTAGGTTATCATCAGCTTGAATACATCCACGGTAATGCAATGGAATTACCTTTTGAAGACAATTCCTTTGACTTTGTCACAATCGGTTTTGGATTACGTAACGTTCCTGATTACATGACGGTATTAAAGGAAATGTACCGAGTTGTAAAGCCTGGAGGAAAAGTGGTTTGTTTAGAAACATCACAGCCAACCATGATAGGATTTAAGCAATTATATTTCTTTTATTTCCGTTTCATTATGCCTTTATTTGGTAGGATTTTTGCGAGGAGCTATAAAGAATATGCTTGGCTAAATGAGTCTACTAGAAATTTTCCGGATAAACAAAGATTAAAGCAAATGTTTATGGAGGCTGGTTTCTCTACGGTGCAGGTAAAAAGTTATACTGGCGGGGTTGCTGCCATGCACATGGGTGTTAAATAAAGTTTTTACAAACAAAAGGTGAATTACATGAAATTACCAAAAACATATAATTATTTAAAGAAAGAACTCGATTTAATCGAATCATCACTAATGGATGCAATCCATGCGAAACATCCTGTACTAAGAGAAGCATCAACCCAATTGTTAAAGGCAGGGGGCAAGCGAATTCGACCTGTCTTCGTTTTATTATCAAGTCAATTTGGAAATGTAGATATTGAGCAAGTGAAAACTGTTGCTGTGTCACTTGAACTTATCCATATGGCTACCTTAGTTCATGATGATGTAATAGATGATGCCGAGCTTAGACGTGGTAAGCCGACGATTAAAAAGCAGTATGGAAATCGTGTTGCGATGTACACAGGAGATTATATCCTAGCCCGTGCATTAGAAACGATTACAAGACTTGAGAATCCCAATATACATAAAGTTCTATCGGAAACCTTAGTAGAAGTAAGTATAGGTGAAATAGAGCAAATCAAAGATAAATATAAATGGGATCAAAACGTTCGCACCTATCTAAGAAGAATTAAAAGGAAAACAGCACTCTTAATAGCGACTAGTTGTCAATTAGGTGCTATGACATCTGGTTTAACGGATAAAGAAATCAATAAATTATACCAATATGGATATTACATTGGTATGAGCTATCAGATTATAGATGATATTCTTGATTTTACTTCATCCGCTGAAGAGCTTGGAAAACCTGCAGGTAACGATCTTTATCAAGGCAATATTACGTTACCAGTGTTATTTGCGATGCAGGATCAAAACTTCAAAAAATTATTAATCTCGACATTTGAAAATCCGGACACGGTTAGCGTGGATCAGATGGGTACCGTTATCCGTGCTTTAAAAGATACCGAAGCTATTGATCAGGCGTATGAATTGAGTGAACGCTATTTAGCTAAAGCTTTTCATGCGTTAAGGGACTTTCCACAAAGTAAAGCAAAGATTACGCTTGAGCAAATTGCAAAGTACATTGGAAAAAGAAAAACGTAGTATATTGTTATTTTTGCGAAAGTTTGATAGAATTTAAAACGGTTACATTTTATAGACATACATAGAGAGGTGTAAAACGTGGAAAAAACATTTTTAATGGTTAAACCTGACGGAGTACAACGCAATCTAGTAGGAGAAATTGTCAACCGCTTTGAGAAAAAAGGCTTCAAACTTGTAGGCGCAAAATTAATGCAAATTTCTGATGATCTTGCAAGTGAGCATTATGGTGAACACAAAGAACGACCATTCTTTGGTGAACTTGTAGATTTCATCACATCTGGACCTGTTTTTGCAATGGTTTGGGAAGGTGAAAATGTAATCAAAACAGCTCGAGAAATGATGGGGAAAACAAACCCGGCTGAAGCAGCACCAGGTACCATCCGTGGAGATTTCGGTGTGACAGTTGGCAAAAATGTTATCCATGGTTCCGATTCACCTGAAAGTGCAGTAAGAGAAATTGATCTTTTCTTTAATCAAGATGAATTAGTAGTTTCATATGACAAACAGATTAGTGCTTGGATTTATTAAGTAGAAAGAATGCCTCCATATTATTGGGGGCATTTTATTAATTTTATGGTAATATAGTAATAGACATTCTAATTACACTGAGCAAAAGAGGCGCGAGTTATGACAGATGATTATCAATCTTTTATTGAGAAGGTTTATACTAGCTTACAAATTGACTTGAGTCAGTACAAGGAAGCTCAAATGAAACGAAGACTAACATCACTACGTGAAAAACGAGGTTTTCAGGACTTTGGAACGTACTTTAATGCACTCAATAAAGACCAGGAATTATTAAATGAATTTGTTGATAGAATTACGATAAATGTTTCAGAGTTTTATCGGAATCCTAAACGCTGGGAAGTATTAAAAGATACGATTATCCCTCTCTTAAATAATAATAAACAAGAGTTATCCATATGGAGTGCTGCTTGTTCAACGGGAGAAGAACCGTATAGCATCGCGTTAATGCTTAAAGAGTATTTTCCTAATTGTAAGGCTAAAATATTAGCAACAGATATTGATGAGAAAGTTCTTGAAAAAGCTAGAATAGGAGTCTATCAAGAGCAGGCACTTAAAGAGCTACCATTAGAATTAAAAACAAAATATTTTAAACAAGCTGGAGACCAATTCCAGGTTGATTCTTCATTACGATATAACATTACGTTTAAAAAGCATAATCTATTAGAAGATAAATATCCCCAAAACGTAGATTTAATTATTTGTAGAAATGTATTAATCTATTTCACAGACAGCGCAAAAGATAATATATATCATAACTTCGCTAGTGCGCTTGCACCGAATGGTGTTTTGTTTGTTGGAAGTACAGAGCAAATATTTAGTCCTACCAAATACGGACTGCAATTGCTAGATACATTTTTCTATCAAAAAATCAATGACTAAAAATGCTCATATAGCTGATATTGAGCATTTTTTTCTATTATGGCTAGTGTTGGTTTATAATAGGAGTAGGAAATATCATCAAGGAGGAATACTATGCGCTACTTAACCGCAGGGGAATCCCATGGCAAGCAATTGACAACCATTATAGAAGGAATTCCAGCGCAATTACCGCTTCTTAAAGAAGACATCAACGAATCATTACTTCGCCGCCAAAAAGGATATGGTCGGGGGAAAAGAATGCAAATTGAGAAGGACTTAGTAGAGATAACTGGAGGCATTCGGCACGGTTATACATTAGGTTCACCTGTATCGTTAGTCATACATAATGATGATTACAAACATTGGACGGATATTATGGGGGAAGATCCAGTTGAACATGAGGATAAAATAAGAAGAGTAGTAACAAGACCTAGACCTGGACATGCTGACTTGAATGGTGCATTAAAATATGGTCATCGAGATATGCGTAATGTATTAGAGCGTTCCTCAGCTCGTGAAACTGCAGCTAGAGTCGCGGTAGGCGCAGTTGCCAAAGTAATGTTACAGCAATTAGGCATAGAACTATGTGGATATGTGAAGGAAATAGGTGGAATTCGTGCCAATGATGTTACGACTCTGTCTATACAGGAGCGTCAACAAGTGTCAGAGGATTCACCAGTGCGAACATTGGACAAAGAAGCAGAGAAAAAAATGATGGATACTATTGATCAAGCAAAGAATAATGGTGATTCATTAGGTGGTATTACAGAAGTGTATGTGGAAGGTATGCCAGCAGGTATCGGTTCTTATGTTCATTATGACCGTAAGCTGGATAGTAGAATTGCTGGTGCTGTAGTTAGTATTAATGCATATAAAGGTGTTGAATTCGGAATAGGCTTTGATGCAGCAAGAAGAAACGGTAGTCAAATACATGATGAGATTAATTGGGACAAAGATAAGGGGTACTATAGGGATTCCAATCGATTAGGTGGTTTTGAAGGTGGGATGACTACGGGGATGCCCATAGTCGTTAGAGGTGTCATGAAGCCGATCCCTACTTTGATGAAACCTCTACAAAGCGTAGATATTGAAACAAAGGAACGTTTCCAGGCCAGCGTGGAACGATCTGATGCATGCGCCGTACCAGCAGCTGCTGTTGTGATGGAACATGTTGTAGCGTTTGAACTTGCAAGAGCTATACTAGAACAATTCCCGAATGACCGATTCCCAACACTTCAAAAGGCTATGAAAGAATACCGAGAAGAAATAAGGAGTTTCTAATGAAGAAAGTACATATTGCATCAACTATACAATCATACGATGTACTGATAGGGAATGGAATAAGACACCAGTTATCGTCGTTTATTAGCCAAGAATATTCTAACGTATTCATCATAACCGATCGTAATGTTTATGATTTGTACGCAGAGGATATCAAAAAGAGTCTACATGAACACCAGGTATATATAGAGGTAGTTGCCGCAGGAGAACAATCAAAGAGTATTGATACCTTTTATTATTTACACACGAAGGCAATAGAATATGGTTTAGATAGAAAGTCTTTAATAATAGCTTTAGGTGGCGGAGTTATTGGAGATTTGGCTGGGTTTGTTGCTGCTACCTTTATGCGTGGAATTGATTATATACAGTTACCGACTACTATTCTAGCCCATGATAGTAGTGTTGGTGGAAAAGTGGCTATCAATCATGAGATGGGAAAGAACTTAATAGGTAGTTTTTATCCTCCGGTACTCGTGGTCTATGATATAGAAACATTATCTACTTTGCCTGGCCATGAAATCCGTTCAGGTTATGCAGAATTGTTGAAAGAAGCAATGCTATCTGATGATGAGGTGTTTTTAGAGGGACTACTCTCTACCTCGTTAACGGATGAATTATCGGATGCAATGTTAAATTTCATCGAAACAGGGATAAACATTAAAGCATCATTTGTTCAAAATGATGAGAAAGAAACGGGATCAAGAAAATTTTTAAATCTAGGACATACACTAGGACATGCATTGGAAACTAAGCTTGGATATGGCAAATTAACGCACGGTGAAGCAGTAGCGATAGGTATGTTATTTGCTATGTACGTTAGTGAGAAGGAATTACATGCGGACTTACCTAGACAACGAGTGAGTAAATGGCTTACCGACAATAACTACCAGCAACCAATATCAGTTGAAATGATAGATGACATAATTACACTTATGAAAAATGATAAAAAGACGATAGATCATACCATTCAAATGATATTATTAGAACGTTTATCCACGCCTGTCTTATATTCTATCGATGAGAAAAATTAAAAAACTATCTTTACTCGTTTATTACGACAGAATTAAAAGAAGAGAAGAGGTGATAATGTGAAGCCAATCGAGATAAAAGGAAGGATACAAATTAAAGGGTCTGTAGAAGTTCCAGGTGATAAGTCAATTTCCCATCGCGCTATTATGCTAGGATCGATTTCACATGGGACAACAAAAATCGATAACTTTTTAGAAGGTGAAGATTGCTTACGAACCGTAAATGCTTTCCGATTAATGGGTGTTCCGATAACGATGTCTGGAAGTCAGGTATGGATAGAAGGAAAGGGTATCCAAGCTCTTAAAGAGCCGCATGAACCTATCTATTTTGGAAATTCAGGTACAACGGCACGTTTAATGTTAGGCTTATTAGCAAGCATACCTTTCTCAACTTTTGTTTATGGGGACGAATCGTTAACTAATCGACCAATGGATAGAGTATTGCTACCATTAAAGGAAATGGGATTACAGTATATAGGACGTAAAAATTCGAGTTTTCTCCCGCTTGCATTAAAAGGCGGGGACCTGAAAGGTATTACCTATAAAATGAACGTGAAAAGCGCCCAAGTTAAGTCTGCTATTTTACTAGCTGGGCTATTTGCACAAAATAAGACGAAGGTAATAGAGGATGTCAAGACTCGCAATCACACAGAGAATATGTTACAGGCATTTGGTGCCAATATCATAGTCGATGGTAATGAAATAACGATTGATTCCACCCAAACCCTAACTGCGAAAGATGTATTTATACCAGGTGATATATCTTCGGCTGCGTTTTTAATGGCAGCTGCAGCAATCGTACCTAATAGTGAACTTACCTTAAAGAATATAGGATTAAACCCAACTCGTTCCGGAATTATAGAAGTATTAATACAGATGGGAGCAAATCTCTTTTTTAGTAACGAAAAAATAATCGGTGGGGAACCAATAGGGGATGTGCATATTACATATAGCCCTTTGACTGCAGTCACGATTGAAGGAGAAATGATTCCAAGACTAATTGACGAAATACCAATCATTGCACTATTAGCAACCCAAGCTGAAGGGACGACTGTCATTAAAAATGCAGAAGAACTTCGTTTAAAAGAGACAGATCGGATTGAAGCTGTAGTCGATGTGATTTCACGATTGGGTGGAAAGATTGAGGCGAGAGAGGATGGAATGATTATCGAAGGAAAGACACCGTTACAAGGTGCATCGGTAATTACCTATCACGATCACCGAATTGCAATGATGTCGGTAATCGCTTCATTAATTACACAAGGAAACGTTGAGACGGATGATTTATCATCTATATCCATATCGTATCCAAATTTCTTGGAAGACTTACATTCCGTTATGAAAGAGGAGTAGGTAACACATGCTAGAAGGAAAGGGTTTGTGAACGTGAATATTTTAGATGAAGCAAATAAGTTAATGGAAGCGGATGAAGTAGATAAGGCATTAAAACTCATTGAGGGTAACATCACAAAAGCCTCTGATGATGAAATATATTGGTATGCTGAATTCTATCTGAATTGGGGATTTTTACAGGAGTCAGAAGTGCTTTTAGAAAAATTATTGGATAAATATCCGGATGAAAGTGAAGTAAAGCTTTTACTTACAGATATTTATATTGAGCAACAAGCCGATGAAAAAGCCATAGAGTTGTTGAATTCTATACCTGAAGAAGACGATGCTTATTTGCAAGCGTTAGTGGCACTCGCAGATCTTTATCAAGCACAAGGATTGTATGAGGTTGCTGAGCAGAAGCTAATACTAGCAAAAGAAATAAACCCTGGAGAACCAGTTATTGACTTGGGCCTTGGGGAATTATATTATTCGTTAGGGGATTTTAAAAGGGCGATAACCTTTTATGAAAAAACACTAAAAATAGATGTTCCTACTATCCCCATACATGAACGATTAGCAGAATGCTATGCAAATGTCGGGGAATATGAACTAGCTGTAACATATTATGAAAAAGTAAAAGATATGTCTCCAGATACGATGTTTAAATATGGATTTACTGCTTATCAAGCAGACCGAAAAGATATTTCCATAAATATTTGGAAAGAATTAATCGAAGAGGACCCGTACTATCATAATGCCTATATACAACTAGCAAAAGCATACGAAGACGAGGAATTAATTCAGGATGCTTATGAAACTGCTTTACAAGGATTAAAGATGGACGAATTCAATAAGGAGTTGTATTTTTTAGCTGGAAGTCTTGCTCATAAATGTAATCTGGACGAAGACAGTGAGAGATTGGTACGTGAAGCAGTCAATTTAGATGCAGATTATAAGGAAGCTGTTTTATTTTTAATTGAATTTCTTAAAGAAAGAGAAAGATATGAGGAAGTCATTGAACTGATTCAGGTTGTGAAGGAAACAGGAGGAGACGACCCCTTATATGACTGGGAAATTGCCCGAGCTTATAATGAAATTGAATCATATAATAATGCATTAAATTACTATCAAGAAGCATATAATAGCTTACAACATGATAGTGATTTCTTAAAAGAATACGGATATTTTCTAACGGAAGAAGGGAGGACAGAGGAAGCGTTAAACGTGTTTTCTTCATATCTACAGCTAGATCCTCAAGACGACGAAATAGAGGAATATGTTAATCGTTTAAAGCAAATGTAAGTCTGATGGATAGATGGGGAGGAGGTAAATCACTCGATGCAAGCTCCTGTTTCTGTTAAAGATAAAAAGAAATTTTTACAATGGTTTCTTAATAATTATCAACTGAAAAAACGCGAAAGTGTATGGATATTAAATTATCTGATAAATCATCATGAGATATTGGAGAATGTACATTTTGTTCACGATGCCAAATTTTGTTTAAGAAGTGTCATCATAACTAGTCAGTGTTCGAAAGAGGTTCCTTTTCGGTTTTATAAAAACCACCTAGTTACGACAGATGCCGAGAAGGCTTTTCATGATATACGGCTTAATCAGCACGAGTCACTTTATATCCAATTAAACTTTAACAAGGCAAATCAAAATCATATGTATGCTGCTGTTTTGGAAGAAAATCCTTTTGTTCCAGATGAGTATATTATTACGCAACAAGATAAAGAAAATGCCCATGATCTACTGGAACAATCATTATTTGAATTTCGTAAAAAACAGCTCTTAAATAAAATTGATCGGA
This sequence comes from Ornithinibacillus scapharcae TW25, assembly GCF_000190475.1. Classification (GTDB taxonomy): domain Bacteria; phylum Bacillota; class Bacilli; order Bacillales; family Amphibacillaceae; genus Ornithinibacillus; species Ornithinibacillus scapharcae. Next base: position 32,636 of record NZ_AEWH01000036.1, on the reverse strand, counting down.
CCTTAGATGAGCAAAATAAAGAGGAATTTAACAGACTCGTAAAAGAGCTACAACTCCTCGATGCAAAAATGCTAAATCAACCTAGCTTGCAAGAGCAATAGGTTGATTTTTTTTGTACTACTAAGTAACATTACTAGGTGGTAATTATATTTTGTACAATTTGGTAAATACTATTGAGAGGTGACTACATATGCAATGGACAAAAAAGGATATTCAGACTTACCTTGGGTCTAAGGAATATATTGATACTGCTATTATTCCGATTATTCCATTTCAGTTATCACGTGAATCTGAAATTGGGAAGAGCACATCAAAACGTGAAATACTCTCTATATTTGCAACTGAAATTGAAAAAGAGCTTTCTGGTAGAGTTCTTTTAGTCCCGAATTATTACTATTTAGAATTCGGAGATAAAGAAGCGGAAGCAAAGCGCTTAAACGATTGGACAAAAGAGCTATTCACACAGCCATTTAAACATGTATTTATCTTAACGTTTGATTCTGGGTGGAAACGCCATGAAAAGGAACTAGATGCAAATCTTTTATGGTTACCAGGATTTCAAGTAGAAGACCCTAATTCAGTGGAAACGATACAGATGATTCGTGGTCAAGTTGCGGATGTTGTTGAATTAATGAGAAGCTATTGGTAAACTTGCAGGAAAAGTGAAATCTTTCAGAACATAGAAGGATATTTATTGACCGAGCAGTAAGTTTGCGCTATCATGGTAATGTCCTAGTAATCTGAATAAAATTATTGTCCGTGATTATTGTGAAGAGGGGGGAAAATCATGAGCGAAGAAAAGCAACAAGTGTCCCGTCGTCAATTTCTAAACTATACACTAACAGGTGTTGGTGGATTCATGGCAGCTGGTTTGCTTGCACCAATGCTCAGAATGGCAATTGACCCAGTATTACAGCCGCCTAGTGAAGGTGAATTTGCAAATGTTGGTCTTGCCGTTGAAGATATCACAACAACACCTCAACGTGTCGATTGGCAAATTGATCAAGTAGATGGATGGTATAAGTCTAAACCTGGTAAGACAGCATGGGTCTACAAAGATGATAACGGTGACATTATAGCACTTTCCCCAGTTTGTACACACTTAGGTTGTGTCGTATCTTGGGAGGGTAGTGAAAGTCATCCAAATCAATTCTTTTGCCCGTGTCATGATGGACGCTATACAAAAGATGGTGTAAACGTTCCAGGTACACCACCACTAGCTCCACTGGCACTATTTGAACAAAAAGTGGAAAATGGAATGTTATACTTAGGAAAAGCAATACCAAGAGAGGGGGCGTAATAGTTTATGCTACAGAAGATTTATGACTGGATTGACGAGCGTATCGATATTACGCCTATCTGGCGAGATATTGCAGACCATGAAGTTCCTGAACATGTAAACCCAGCGCATCATTTCTCTGCATTTGTTTATTGTTTCGGTGGTTTAACATTCTTCGTGGTAGTTATCCAAATTCTATCTGGTATGTTCTTAACCATGTACTATGTACCAGATATTGAAAACGCTTGGAAATCTGTTTATTACTTACAAACAGAAGTTGCTCATGGGCAGATTGTTCGTGGTATGCACCATTGGGGTGCAAGTGTTGTTATCGTAATGCTTTTATTACATACTTTGAGAGTGTTTTTCCAAGGAGCGTATAAGAAGCCACGTGAACTTAACTGGATGGTTGGGGTTCTTATCTTCTTTATTATGCTTGGACTTGGTTTTACTGGTTATTTACTACCTTGGGATAACAAAGCTTTCTTTGCAACTCAAGTAGGATTAGAAATGGCACAACAAGTACCATTTATTGGAGATGAGTTAAAAACGTTACTTGCAGGTCATGAAGAAATCGTAGGTGCTCAAACACTGACTCGATTCTTTGCAATTCATGTGTTCTTCTTACCTGCAGCGTTATTTGCTTTAATGGCAGTTCACTTTATCCTAATCCGTAGACAAGGAATTTCAGGACCACTATAAGAAGGAGGGGAAAGCTATGCATAAGGGAAAAGGAATGAAATTTGTTGGAGACTCTCGTGTTTCCGCAGAACGTAGAATGTCACAAATACCGAAAGATTATTCTGAGTATCCTGGAAGAACAGAAGCTTTTTGGCCCAACTTTTTATTAAAAGAGTGGTTGGTAGGTGCGGTATTCTTAGTAGGATTTTTATGTTTAACATTAGCACATCCATCACCATTAGAGGGTGTTGCTGATCCAACAAATGCATCCTATATTCCGCTACCAGACTGGTACTTCTTGTTCTTGTATGAATTACTAAAATATGAATTTGCAAGTGGAGACTATGTACTATTAGGTATGATGGGTATTCCGGGACTTGCGTTTGGAGCTCTTCTTTTAGCACCATTTCTTGATAATGGTCCGGGACGTCGTCCACATCAACGTCCGATTGCTGTTATCATGATGCTATTAGCATTAGCTTCGGCAGTTTGGTTAACTTATTCTTCAGCATCCCATGTTGATTGGGAAACCCGTGCTGAAATGAATAAGCCTGTACCACCATCAGAGGTATCTATTGATACTGCCGACCCTGGTTATGCTGTATTTGAAGCTAACTGTATGAGTTGTCATGGTGATGCATTACAAGGTGGAGCCGCTGGCCCTTCACTGATTGGTATTGATCGTACAGCAGAAGATATTGCTACAATTGCTAAAGAAGGTCTTGAAGGTGACCCGGGCATGCCAGCAGGTATGTTTAAAGGTACTGATGAAGAATTAGAGCAACTTGTACAATTCATTATGACTGTAAATGAAGAGAATGCAGAATAAAATTATCTAAAGCACCTTTGCCAGATGGTAAAGGTGCTTTTTTCGCAGTTTCACTAACCTATATTAAGAAGCGTACATATGTAATTAAGTCTGAGAATGCCACCTAGAGATGGAGGAAGAGAATGAGTTCAATACTAAAAGCAGTTTTAGCTGATAGACGATTTCTTATAATTTTATTGTTAATTAATCTATTTGGTACAATATATGGATATTATTGGTATCGTTCTCAGCTAAAAACTACTCCAGATATATTTCTAATTTTTGTTCCAGATAGTCCTACCGCAAGTCTGTTTTTTACCATTTTTATTTTCCTATTATTATTTAAGAAACACTTTCCATTGATCGAAGCGCTTGCTATCATCACATTGTTTAAGTATGGTATATGGGCAGTGGTCATGAATTTATTAACATTATGGGTGAATGGTGGCTTACCTCCAAGCGGGTATATGTTAATTGCCTCCCATGCCGCAATGGCCATACAAGGTATTTTATATGCTCCATTTTATAAAATTAAAGTGATTCATATTATCCTAGCAGCAATATGGACTTTACATAATGATGTGATTGATTATGTGTTTGGTATGATGCCTCGATATTATTCATTGTTAGACTATATGAATGAAATTGGGTATTTTACGTTTTGGCTGAGTATCTTATCCATTTTTATTGCCTATAAATTAACGATTGGAGCTAAAAATAGGTCAACCTTCTAAGTTATATATTATTTCCGGTTTTCATACCTATATAGAGAGAACTTTTCAGAGGTGATCTCTATGAAGAAAACTAATATAGTAAAGCTTATTATCTGGTTTATCATAGGGATTTTGTGTTATTTATTAATGGAGTTTATCATTGGTGACAATGTAACCGCCTTGATAAAAACTGAGGAAAAGGGAAACGATCGTTTGTTTCCCTTTTATTGGTTAATGTTAATAGTTGGATTAATCATTGTTAGCACATTATCCTATGTAAGTTGGAGAAAATACAAAGGAGAAAAAGACGAAAAAAAGAACCATGATAACGACGTTACAATTGACTGAAGTTCTATATTTGACTAAAATTGACTATAGAAAGTTATTTTTTCAATATATGGAGGAATGCAAAGAATGGGTGCATATTTAATCTATCTAGCCCTGATTATGATAGTCCCGCTTTGGGCTCAATCAAGGGTGAAGAGTACGTATAGAAAATATTCTAATGTACCTACATCATCTATGATGACCGGAGCAGAAGTAGCTCGTAAAATTTTGAATGACAACGGAATTTATGATGTAGCAGTTGAAGAAACAAGAGGGATGTTAACCGACCACTACGATCCTAGAAAGAAAGTAGTACGTTTATCAAGTGGAATTTATCACGGTCACTCAATGGCTGCATCTGCAGTAGCAGCTCATGAGGTTGGACACGCCATTCAAGATGCCGAATCCTATGCGTTTCTTCGCTTTCGAAGTGCATTAGTACCGATTGCAAATTTTGGATCGAATATTTCATTTTTCCTTATTATTGCTGGTTTCTTATTAGGGGCTATGCAGTTAGCAACTATTGGCGTAATTTTCTTTGCCGCTGCAGTTTTATTCCAATTGGTGACATTGCCAGTTGAGTTCGATGCTTCAAACCGAGCTATGGCACAGCTTGTGTCAACGGGGGTTATACGTAATAACGAAGAACGAGATACGAAGAAAGTTTTAAATGCTGCAGCAATGACATATGTAGCTGCTGCATTAGTAGCTGTTGCTGAATTAGTTCGATTTATCCTTATGATAGTAGCAAGTAATAGCGACGACTAATTAAAGAAGGAATGAACCGCTTGGTTCATTCCTTTTATTTGATTAGTCATTAATTGGATTTTTATTCTCATCTAAAGTAAATCCTTCTCCGACAACGTCATGGACAGCTCCCACCGCTACAAATGCATGTGGGTCAATCCCGTTAATAATGTTTTTAAGCTTTACAATTTCATTTCTTCCTATTACACAATAGAGTACATCACGTTTTTCTCCTGTATAACTACCACGTCCATCAAGAATGGTAACACCGCGGTCCATATCAGTCATGATTCGCTTCGCAATATCATCACTTTTGGAAGATATAATGGTAGCGCCACGGGCAGAATACGCTCCTTCTTGAATGAAGTCGATTACTCGTGCCCCTACATATACAGCTACAAGTGTATACATCCCTTGTGATAATTCGAGTATGGTAAAGATTGAGGTAGCGATAACGACAAAGTCAAACATAAACATTGTTTTCCCCATACTCCAACCTATGTATTTATGAACAATTCTTGCAATAATATCCACTCCGCCAGTCGTTCCACCATAACGAAATACGATTCCTAGTCCTATTCCGATAAATACACCAGCAAATAGTGCAGCTAGGAACATATCCTCTTCTAAATGGATATCAAATGGTACTTTTTGAGAAATGCTAAGAAAAATCGAAACAGAGAATGTTCCAATAATGGTATATAAGAATGTATTCCTACCAAGAAATTTCCACCCTATCAAGAGAATAGGGACATTTAAAATAATATTTGTGATTGCTGGGTCCCATTTAAAAGCGAAATAAAGAATTAAGGTTATACCAGTAAAACCGCCTTCCCCCAAATTATTCTGCATATTAAAGTTTACAATTCCAAAAGAAAAGATAGCCGCACCAAGTAATATGAAAAAAATATTTTTGAATTTTAAGCCGAAAATCATATCTACACCTCCGATTATGTACAAGCCTGCAGTATTCACACTTTTTCTATTATAATCAATTTAACTGGCAAGAACAATGTTTGATATGTTAAATAAGTTGTCAAATAAACGGCTATTCGCTAACATTAAAGAATAATATGTGTAAAGGAGTCGGATGGTCATTCTTAAACCCAATTTTACGACGCAAGAAATTCAAGTGCGTGTAGATCAATATATTAGTCAATTTAAAGAAGGATACTTTACTCCACTGGCTATGATGGCACGATTAACGGAAGAAGCCGGGGAATTAGCAAGAGAGATTAATCATTACTATGGGGAAAAGCCTAAGAAATCATCGGAAGCCGAAAACACGGTTGAGGATGAATTAGGTGATCTATTATTTGTCATCACGTGTTTAGCTAATTCATTAGATATCGATTTATCGGATTCATTTAACCGATCTATGACTAAATTTGAAACACGAGATAAGGATAGATGGACGAAAAAGTAATACATCTGGATAATCTGGAGGGTTTGTGCAATGTCTATTAATATTGTTATTGCTGGTCCGCGAGGTCGTATGGGACAGGAAGCAGTTGATATGGTCTTAGAAGAACCGACTTTTACTTTAGTTGGTTGTATCGATCGAAAAGAACAACAAATTCCAAAGCTCGCTGAAAGAAGTATCCCTACATATACGAATGCAGAAGAATGCTTTTATGCATTGGACGTCGATGTAATGATAGATCTGACGGTGGCCGAATCTAGTTATCACCATATCCTGTTAGCCTTACAACAAAACATTAGTTGTGTTGTCGGGACTACAGGGTTTTCTGAGGAACAATTAGGAGAGATTAAAAGAGTGGCGCTAGATAATAATACAGGATGTATTATTGCACCTAATTTCGCAATTGGAGCTATTCTGATGATGCACTTTTCCAAGATTGCTGCAAAATTCTTTTCGGATGTAGAAATAATAGAGAAACACCACGACCAGAAAATAGATGCACCATCTGGTACAGCAATAAAAACTGCTGAAATGATTAAAAGTATTCGAAAGAGTAAAAAGCAAGGTCATCCTGACGAAGTGGAGACATTAAAAGGTGTAAGAGGTGCTGTCATGGACGGAATACCGATTCATAGCGTTAGGTTACCTGGGTTAGTAGCGCATCAAGAAGTAATGCTTGGTGGAGTTGGTGAAACTTTGACAATAAAACATGACTCCATAAATCGCAAGTCATTTATGGAAGGGATTAAATTATCTATTCGTCGTGTTATAGAAAGAAAAGAATTTATATACGGATTAGAGAATGTTTTAGACTTAGAATAAATGGAGGGTGGACAATGAATATTGCACTTATAGCACATGATGAGAAGAAACCAATTATCATAAGCTTTGCCATCGCCTATAAGCAAGTTTTAGAAAAGCACAGTTTGTTTGCTACCGGTACGACTGGTAAGAAAATAGGGGAAGAAACAGGTCTTAATATCCATCGTTTTCAATCAGGTCCATTAGGTGGAGATCAACAAATAGGTGCCATGATTGCTAACAATGAAATGGATATGGTTATTTTCTTTCGCGATCCGTTAACAGCCCAACCACATGAACCAGACGTAAGTGCGTTAATTAGATTATGTGATGTCCATCAAATACCTCTAGCGACAAATCTAGGATCTGCAGAAATTTTTATTCGTGGTCTAGAACGAGGGGATTTAGAGTGGAGAGAAATCGTAAAGAAAAAGAAGGAATCCGAACAATGAAAATAGGAATTACATGTTATCCATCAGTTGGTGGTTCAGGGGTAATTGCCACAGAATTAGGTATGTTGCTTGCGGAGCAAGGACATGAGATTCACTTTATTACATCTAGCCTACCTTTTCGGTTAAATCGAGTGTACCCTAATATCTTTTATCATGAGGTAGAAGTTAGTCATTATCCTGTTTTTCAATATCCGCCCTATGATTTAGCATTAGCTACAAAAATGGCAGAAGTAATTGATCAGGAGGAACTAGATATTTTACACGTGCATTATGCAATGCCACATGCGGTTTGTGCAATACTTGCTAGGGATATGGCGAACCGCGATGTGAAGATTGTTACGACACTCCACGGTACAGATATTACGGTATTGGGGATTGATAACACGTTTAAGCGAATGATTAAATATGGTATTGAGAACTCTGATGCAGTAACGGCAGTGTCTAGAGATTTAATATCGCAAACGGAACAGATGATAGGAGCTGAAAAAGAAATCTCTGTCATCTATAATTTTGTGAATGAAGATGAGTATTATAAAAAAAATCTAGAAATCATCAAAAAACAATACGGGATTCAACAAGATGAAAAAGTAATCATACATATTTCTAATTTTCGTAAAGTAAAACGGCTGAAAGATATCGTTCATACCTTTAGATTAATTCAGGAAGAAGTTGAGTCCAAGCTGTTATTAGTTGGTGATGGACCCGAGTATTCCAATACATTTCAACTAGTTGAAGAGTTAGGGATACAAGACAACGTATTATTTTTAGGAAAACAGAAAAACATAAGTGATTTATTGTCCATTGCAGACTTAAATTTATTAATGTCTGAAAAAGAAAGCTTTGGCTTAGTTTTATTAGAGGCTATGGCATGCCAAGTACCATGCATTGGAACGAATGTAGGTGGCATACCTGAGGTAATCATTCATGAGGAAACAGGTTTCATTGTTGAACTAGGTGATGTAGAAGCAGCTGCAAATTACGCTAAAAAAATTCTATCAGACAATGAAATGCTGGCTAGATTTTCTAGAAATTCTTATGAATATGTGCAAAAGAAGTTTCATTCTTCGATTATTTTAAAACAATATTTGAACTTATATCAGAAAGTTTTAATGAATTAGTAGGAGTGTCATAGCATGCAGTCATTATCAAAACCTTTCCAAGAAGCGTTACACGTAATTGAAACGATTGAAAAATCCGGACATCAAGCTTATTTTGTAGGGGGATGTGTTCGTGATCTTTTGTTAGAGCGAGAAGTTGGTGATATCGATATTACCACCTCTGCTAAACCATATGAAATACAAGCAATATTTGATGAGGTTATTCCAGTCGGTATCGAACATGGAACAGTAATTGTTCGTCACAACCATGTTTCATATGAAGTCACAACCTTCCGAGTGGAAGGGAAATACTCAGATAACCGCCACCCTGATTCAGTTGCGTTCATTGATAAGATTGAAGAAGATTTAGCACGTAGGGACTTTACGATTAATGCGTTAGCAATGGACAAAACCGGGAAAATAATCGACCTGTTTAATGGAACAAGTGACTTGCATGATAAGATAATCAGAACAGTTGGAAATGGAAAGGAAAGACTGAAAGAAGATCCACTCCGAATCTTACGAGCCATACGATTTTCTAGTCAATTAGGCTTTGAAATAGACAGCAATACATTGGAAGCAATTATCTTGGTTAAACCTTGGATAGAGGAATTAGCAGTCGAACGGATTACAGTGGAACTACAAAAACTATTCGGTGGAAAGAATGTTGTCCCTGCATTAAATTATATGGTTGATTTAGGAATAGAACAACATCTTCCTGTATTCAATAAATATCATGTATTGCCAAAGCTCATCAACAAGATTAAACCCTTATCGTCCTTATCAGAATTGATTTGTCTCATTCATCAATTAGAACCGGATGCAGAATTGAAACAGATTGCTAAGGAGCTTAAATGCTCTAATAAAACCCTTAAGGAAGCATTAAAATTAAATGAGGCGATTGAATATTATCAAGTAAACGGTGTGGATAATTGGTTAGTATACCTTCTATTACCGAATTTTCACGATTCATTTATTAGACTGGCGCTGATTTTATCGACTTCAAACATTGATTATAAGGATTTAAAAGAACGAATAGATTTTCTAGTAATAACATCAAAAAAAGACCTAGAAATTGACGGAAATGATATAATAGAGATATTTCCTACTATACGAAAAGGTCCATGGATACAAGATATAATTTCAAAAATTGAAAAGCAAGTTGTTCAAGGGAAGATTGAAAATAAGAAATCAATATTAAAGGATTGGATAAGATGGAATCCACCAGAAGTAGAATAATTAATTTTTTATCTGAGAATCAGGATACATACGTTTCTGGTCAAGACATTTCAAATGAGCTTGAAATTTCTAGAAGTGCAATTTGGAAGCATATGAAAGAGCTTGAAAAGGATGGATATGTCATTGAAGCAAGACCAAATAAAGGCTATCGTATCATTGAATCTCCGAGTAAAGTAAGTGAAAACACGTTACAATGGGGTTTGTCTACAGAATGGCTTGGGAAATCTATCATACATAAGGAATCGACTTCTTCTACTCAAATTATTGCTCATAAATTAGCTATGGAGAATGCTGAACATGGAACAGTAGTGATTGCCAATGAACAAACAGCGGGTAAGGGAAGACTGAACCGTGAATGGCATAGTGCAAAATATAAAGGCATTTGGCTAAGTCTAGTCTTAAGACCCAATATACTGCCGAATCTCGCTCCACAACTAACTCTACTATGTGCAACAGTTTTAGCAACCGTCTTAAAAGAAGAACTAAACTTGGACCCTAAAATTAAGTGGCCCAATGATATAATGTTAGAAGATAAAAAGGTTGCAGGGATATTAACAGAAATGCAAGCTGAACAGGACAAAATTAATTATATTGTTATTGGTATTGGGATGAATGTCAATCACGATATGAAAGATTTACCGAATGATATTCAATATAGAGCAACGTCACTGAAACTCCAATCTGGGAAAGAATGGGATATAACCAAACTGATTCAAAGCATTCTTGAAAGATTTGAATCTACCTACATGGAATATATGCAGAATGGTTTTTCAACTATTAAGGAAATCTGGGAAAGCTATGGTTATCGAATTGGAGAAAAAATGCATATTAAAATGTTTAAAGAGGTTAAAAAAGCAATATTAGTTGGTATTGCTGAGGACGGTGCGCTACTGGCACAATATGAGGATGGATTGGTGAATAAAGTCTTTTCTGGTGAAATTGAGTGGTTTAGTAAGACAGAGTAAAGGAGGAGGTCATGCTAAAGGCTATAATTTCTATAGTTTTAGCTTAGCCTCTTCTTTGTACGTTAATAAGAAAGACTATTACGAGATGAAATATCAAGAAGGTGGTGAAGGAATGAATCGATTTGTTGTCTTGGACTTAGAAACAACTGGAAATTCTTCAACAAACCAAGATAAGATTATCGAGGTGGGGATGGTAGTAGTTGAAAATGATCAAATTGTAGATGAATTTTCGACCTTGCTTCACCCAGGAAAATCGATACCACCGTTCATTACAAAGCTAACAGGTATTCAAGATGATGATGTGAAAGAAGCACCTACATTTGACAAGGTGGCTGACACGATTGTAGATATATTAGAAAACAGCTATTTAATTGCGCATAATGTTCCTTTTGATCTAGGATTTTTAAATGCTGAGTTAACAGCCATAGGAAAAGCTAGGTTAAACAATCCTGTTATTGATACAGTGGAATTAACAAGAATTTTATATCCACAAGCTCCTGGATTTAAACTCGGTATACTTGCAGAATATCTAGATATATCGCACGACAACCCGCATCGAGCTCTATCAGATGCTTTTGTAACTGCTAGTCTCTTTATCAAGTTGAAACAAAAAATAGCTACGTTACCATTCGAAACATTAGAACACTTGATAACTTTAGAAAAGGTACTGAAATCTGATTTATACGAGCTATTGAACCAACGTAAAGAAATGTTGACTTTTGCTACAAATGACCAGGAAAACGTTACGACATATAATGGTTTAGCTTTTCTAAATCATACTCCTAGTAAACGCGAAGCAATCATACTTAATTCTTCATTTGGAGAATATTTAGATGGGATATATGAAGAAAATGGATCCATGCAATCCCATATGAAAAAGTATGAAAAGAGAGATGGTCAACGTACGATGTCTGAGGATATTTATGACTCTTTTCAGGCAAAAAAACATGCATTAATCGAAGCGGAGACAGGAACTGGCAAATCTTTAGCCTATCTTATACCAGCTATTTATGAAGCGGTGAAAACGAATAAAAAAATAGTTATTAGCACATACACGACACAATTACAATCACAGCTGTTAGAGGAAGAAATCCCGCTTATTAAAAAGCTGATATCAATTCCTTTTAGAGTTGCCTTATTAAAAGGAAAACAACATTATATTAGCATTGAAAAATTTGCCAATGAGTTATATTCCAATCAACAGGATAATTATGATATTGCCCTAACAAAAGCGATGATATTAGTATGGTTATTAGAAACTGAGACAGGGGACATTGACGAACTTCACTTACCCTCACACGGTCAAATCTTTTATAGACGTATATCTGCAGATACGGAGGGGCAAGCGGATCCAACTTCACCTTGGTTTAAGTTTTCATATTACCAAAAGGCACGCAGAAGAGCCCAACTTGCAGACATTATTATTACGAATCATGCATTGCTATGTACGGATATGTTTAACGACTATCAATTTTTACCGAGTTATGATAAAGCCATTATTGATGAGGCGCATCATTTAGAAGAAACAGCATCTAAGCATTACGGGATGAAATTAGATTATGTGAATATGCAACATGTATTCAATCAGATAGGCAATTTCGGAGAGGGAAAATGGATAGACAAACTACAACTAGATCCTTCTATGAGTGATAACATCTCAAAAGAGCGATGGAATGATTTATTAAGCTTAACAAAATACGAATTAGATGATCTGTTCCGTACAATTTTTCAATATGTGTTAGACCGGGAAGGAACCAATAAAGTCCTAAGTGACATCGGACGAATCCAATATCGATTTGAAAATAATAAAGAAATTGAAAAGAGTTGGAATGTAGTAAAAGAGATGGCAACTAGATTAATCTTCTATGTCCGTGATTTAATTCATTTGTTAACCATGTTGGACCAGATGGTGACAGATAAGGATACGAAAGATGAAGTATTGCATCGAATTGAGCTTCTACAGTCATTTATTGATGGTATCGAGCAACTATTTTTGTTGGAGAATGATCATATAGATGTAAAATGGATTGAAATCGAAGCGTACGGGGCGAAGAATGCTGTTTACTTATATAGTGAACCGGTAAATGTTTCCGATATCTTACAAGATAAATTTTTTAATGTGAAAGACAGTATTATTCTTACTAGTGCTACATTAACGATGAAAAACTCGTTCAGCTTTATTCAAAAGCGTCTCGGTCTCCCGAAAGAAAGGGTGTATACGCAAAAGATACCATCTCCTTTCTCTTATCAGGAACAAGTACGAGTTATGGTACCTAGTGATTTTCCAGAAGTGACTTATGGTAATACAGATGATTTCATTGCAGCAACTTGTGAATCAATTTTATCATTAGCCGAGATCACCAATGGTCGTATGTTAGTTTTATTTACGTCATATGATATGCTTAGAAAATCATACTACTTATTGAAGGAAATAATGGAGAATGATAAATTTATTCTGATTGCACAAGGGATTTCTAGTGGGAGTAGGGAAAGATTAAAAAAGAATTTCCAAACGTTTGATCAGTCTATCTTATTAGGAACTAGTTCCTTCTGGGAAGGTGTCGATATTCCTGGGGATGACCTATCTTGTCTTATGATTGTAAGGCTCCCTTTCCAACCACCAAATCATCCAGTATATGAGGCGAAGGCAATCGATATGAAACAAAATGGCGGAAATCCTTTTTATGATCTTGCTTTGCCAAATGCTGTTATTCGATTTAAACAAGGCTTTGGAAGATTAATACGGTCTACTAATGATAGGGGAATAGTCTTTGTTTGTGATGCGAGAATTATCAAATCCTCTTACGGAAAGTATTTTACAGAATCGATACCAAAAGTGCCAATTGCATTTGATTCCACAAGTGAATTAATGGAAAAAGCGAAAGAATGGTTTTAATTGTTTCTTTGATAAAAAAAGAACTGATGCATTAGCATCAGTTAAGAAATATGGTATGGAGTTTAAGATATTTTGGTTGAAATCAATAAAAACAAAACAAAATTCAAGGAATGCTTGGTATAATGTTGGTGTTTCATCTTATTTAACTTCAACGTAATACTAGTATAAGCATTGTTTTTCTAACTATGTTTAGCAATAATTGATAAGAATAGAAGCATTTTGTTAGGATTACTCAAACTGGAGGGCGAATATATGGATTTACTTGGTTATTCTTCTAAGGAAAAATACGTTATTTTTAAACGAAATAGGTTTTGCACGAAATGATGATGTATAAGAAAAATACGGAAACAACCTCCTGGTTAAAATGGGTTCTATTAGGATTATTGCTTCTTCTTATTATCACCTTAATATATTTATTTGTCCTTTATCAGGGTATATTGGAAAGTAAAACCAAAAATTTTTCTGATGCAGAACAAAGGGTGATACAGGAAACCGATGTGAATGAAATAATAAGTTCACAAAGATTTCAAGGAGATTCACTCTATACAATTGTGACTGGAAAAACGGACGATGAGGAAGATGTTTATGTATTTGTACCGGAAAAGGCCAAAGAAGATATCGTTGTAGTTGAACATAAAGAAGTATTACCAGCTGAAACGGTACAAGAAAGTTGGCAAAACAGCTGTACAAATTGTGACCTCATACATATTGTTCCTGCCATAATAAAGAATGACCCAGTCTGGGAAATTACTTATATAGATGAAACAGATCGTTACGTATTAAGCTATGTGTCAATTTATGATGGATCACAATATGAGGAATTTCGCTTCAAAAAAACGTTTGAATAAGTGAGGGAATGCAAATGGAGATTGCAAATAGAGTTAAAACATTAACACCTTCCACTACACTTGCGATTACTGCAAAAGCAAAGGAATTAAAAGATAGCGGCCATGATGTCATTGGCCTAGGAGCTGGAGAACCAGATTTTAATACACCAGATTATATTATCCAAGCAGCAACAACAGCGATGAATAAGGGGTTAACGAAGTATACTCCTACAGGTGGTGTAAATGAGCTAAAGAAAGCTATTATGGAAAAACTTGCAAAGGATAATAATTTATCCTATAACATGAATGAAATTATAGTCACATCAGGTGCAAAACATGCGTTATACACATTATTTCAAGTTATTCTAAATGATGGTGACGAGGTAATTGTTCCAACTCCTTATTGGGTGAGCTATCCTGAACAAATTAAATTAGCGGGGGGAAGCCCTGTATTTATTGATGGGTTAGAAACAAATGATTTTAAGATTACACCTCATCAACTTGAAGAATCGATTTCCGAAAAGACTAAAGCAGTTATTATTAATTCGCCAAGCAATCCTACTGGTATGATGTATACAAAAGAGGAGTTATTTGAAATTGCAGAGGTTTGCTTAAAGCATAACATTCTGATTATCTCTGATGAAATCTATGAGAAGTTAATTTATACGGATGACAAACATGTATCTATCGCTCAGCTCTCCAAGGAGTTAAAAGAGATAACGATAGTCATTAATGGTGTTTCCAAATCACATGCGATGACAGGCTGGAGAATAGGCTATGCAGCTGGTCCACAGCCTATTATTAAAGCCATGACAAATCTTGCTTCTCATTCGACTTCTAACCCTACTTCTATCGCGCAGTATGCGGCTTTAGCAGCGTACCAAGCGGAAGAAGACCCGACCATTGAAATGCGTAAAGTATTTGCAGAAAGATTAAATGCGTTGTATGATTTAATCGTTCAGATTCCTGGGGTTACTTGTAAAAAGCCTCAGGGAGCATTTTATTTATTTCCTAATGTAAAAGAAGCTGCAACGCGTAACGGCTTTGAACACGTTGAGGATTGGGTAGCGGCTTTATTAGATACGGAGAAGGTCGCTGTTGTGCCAGGTTCAGGATTTGGTGCACCAGATTATATTCGATTATCCTATGCTATTTCTAAGGAACAATTAATAGAAGCTGCAAATCGAATTAGAAATTTTGTCGAAAACAACAGTAAATAAACTGCAGTAGATTTTTGACACAGTAAACATAAGACTAATGGAGGTTATTTTATTGAAAACAACAATTGCACAAGTATCGAAACATGAAGGAGAGATAGTAACCATTGGAGCATGGTTGGCGAATAAACGTTCTAGTGGGAAAATTGCCTTTTTACAATTACGTGATGGAACAGGATTTATGCAGGCAGTAGTAGCAAAAAGTGATGTTAGTGAAGAAACATTCCAATTAGCTAAAAACATGTCACAAGAATCTTCCATGTATATTACTGGGAAGATTGTAGAAGATACTCGTTCACCTCTAGGGTATGAAATGCAGGTAGAATCGATTGAATTAATTCATGAATCAGTTGATTACCCAATAACTCCAAAGGAACACGGAACAGAGTTCTTAATGGATCACCGTCATTTATGGCTACGTTCTAAGAGACAGCATGCAGTTATGAAGATTCGGAATGAAATCATTCGATCTACATATGAATTCTTTAATGACAATGGTTATGTGAAAATTGATCCGCCAATATTAACTGGTGCATCTGCAGAAGGAACAACTGAACTTTTCCATACGAAATACTTTGATGAAGATGCATATCTGTCTCAAAGTGGTCAATTGTATATGGAAGCAGCGGCAATGGCATTCGGCAAAGTATTCTCATTTGGACCTACATTCCGTGCAGAAAAATCAAAAACACGCCGCCATCTAATAGAATTCTGGATGATTGAGCCTGAAATGGCTTTTGTAAACCATAAGGAAAGCTTGGTTATTCAAGAGAACTATGTCAGTCATATTGTTCAATCCGTATTGAAGAACTGTAAACTGGAGCTTGATATCTTAGGACGAGACATTAGTAAATTGGAACAAGTTAAAGCACCGTTTCCTAGAATTTCTTATGATGATGCGATTGCATTGTTAAAAGAAAAAGGATTTACAGATATCGAATGGGGCGAGGACTTTGGTGCGCCTCATGAGACCGCAATAGCTGAAAGCTTTGATAAACCTGTATTTATTACGAACTATCCTGCAGAAATTAAGGCTTTCTATATGAAGCCAGATCCAAATCGAGAAGAAGTAGTTCTTTGTGCAGATTTAATCGCACCTGAAGGCTACGGTGAAATCATCGGTGGTTCTGAAAGAATTGATGATTTAGAGCTTATGAAAAAGCGTTATGAAGAACATGGTCTAACAGGACCTGCTTATGAATGGTATCTAGAATTAAGAAAGTATGGAAGTGTACCACACTCTGGATTTGGTTTAGGTCTGGAACGTACGGTGGCCTGGTTATCAGGGGTTGAGCATGTCCGTGAAACCATTCCGTTCCCAAGATTACTAAACCGTTTATATCCTTAATCATAACGATAATGGCTGTCTCGATGAGGCAGCCATCTTTATTTATGCTATTTCCTCTTAAGAAATGATAGTTCATGGTATACTATGTATGAGGTGCAACGTAATGAAAAAGACAATATCATACCAAGCTATACTTAATAATCATGTAACAATTCCTGAAAAATTATTACTAACCTATAAGTCGTTTGGTTTAAACGAATTGGATATCATGGTGGTAATACAAATACATCGTTCTATTCAGCGTGGCAATTATTTCCCGACCCTGGACGAGCTGACTACTATATTAACAATTGATGAAAATCAATGCTCACAAATTTTAAGAAAGCTAATTCAACGAAACTTATTAAAAATTGAGCGATTGGAAAATAATCATCAACAACTGAGTGAAGCATATTCGTTAGAACCATTGTGGGAGAAATTATATCAACCAGTAGTCGAAGAGAAAGAGGAGTCTGAGGATGGCTCTTTATTTATTTTATTTGAACAAGAATTCGGTAGACCACTATCACCATTTGAGATTGAAACAGTAAATGTTTGGCTAGATGAAGACAAAATAGCCCCATCACTTATTAAAGCCGCATTGAGAGAATCCGTTTTAATGGCGAAGCTTAACTTTAAATATATGGATCGCATCTTAAGAGAGTGGAAGAAGAAAGGTATTCATACCGTAGAGCAAGCAAGAGAAGCATCCAAGCGATTTCATAACCATCAACCTTCCAAACAAACAAATGAAAATACAAAAAAGAGGGACACATCCTTTTATTATAATTGGCTAGAGGGAGAGGACTAATGTTAAATAAGAAACAAATTCGATTTTGCTTGGACGAAATTGCAAAGATGTTTCCAGATGCAGAATGTGAGTTGACTCATGACAACCCGTTTGAACTAGTAATAGCTGTTTTACTATCGGCACAGTGTACAGATGCACTCGTCAATAAAGTTACAAAGGACTTATTCCAGAAATATAAAACCCCAGAAGATTATTTGGCTGTTCCATTAGAGGAATTACAACACGACATTCGTTCTATTGGTTTATACCGTAATAAAGCGAAGAATATTCAAAAGCTATGCCAAGTATTAATCGACGAATATGGTGGGGAAGTACCAAATTCGAAAGAGGAATTAGAGAAGTTAGCTGGAGTTGGGAGAAAGACAGCGAATGTTGTTGTCTCTGTAGCTTTCGGTGAACCAGCAATAGCGGTGGATACTCATGTTGAACGTGTATCCAAAAGGTTAGGAATATGTAGATGGAAAGATTCTGTTTTGGAAGTTGAAGAAACCTTAATGAGAAAAGTTCCGAAAGATGAATGGAGTGTAACTCATCACAGACTTATTTTCTTTGGTCGCTATCACTGTAAGGCTAAGAATCCGAATTGTCCGGAATGCCCTTTACTAGAACTTTGCAGAGAAGGACAAAAGCGTATGAAAAAAGAGATGCCATATAGTTAAAAGTATCTAAAGCATACCAATTAGTATCTAATTGGTATGCTTTTTTCATGTTTATATGAAAGATGAATTTGATATCAGAAAGTTCTAATAAGGATGTCGTTACTATGTTATGATGAATTTAATAATAAATTTTAAGCAATTATTAAATAAGATGAATAGAAGGGATGGTTCTCACATGAAATTCAACGACTTTACAGCAGCTCAAGTTAGGATAGCTAGACCGACGGATAAGTTAGAAGAGGTTATTCACTTTTATCAAAATGGTTTAGGACTTCATAAGGTTGGTGAATTTAAGGGACATAGGGGGTATGAGGGGGTTATATTCGGATTGCCTGATGTTCAATATCACCTAGAATTTACCCGACATATAGATGGAAGTCCTTGTCCTGCACCTACAAAAGACAATCTGTTAGTATTCTATATTACGAACAAGAATGAAATCGATAGCGTAGCAGAACGATTAAGAAATATGGGATATCCAGAAGTTGAACCAGAAAATGCGTATTGGAAAGAACTAGGGATCACAATAGAAGACCCGGATGGATGGCGGATAGTATTAATGAATAAATCGTATGTTGATTAATAAGTACTTCGCTTGTGAAATTATTTTCTCTAGAGGAATGTATCAAGGTGATTTCATGATGTTGAAAATCGATTATTGATTGCAGATTACAATCTGATAAGAATGCCTTTTGGTAAGTAATTTGAAGGGATAATTTATACGTGGAATGAGGAAGTGGATGATGTTAGAAAAAATAACCGCTTTACCGATAGATAAGAAAATTGCCGGAGTTCATTGTATACCAATATTGGAGAATAACACTATTGTTATGGCTTGGGACAAGGAGGAACAATTATTAACAACGATAGGCGGTAGGGCTGAAGGAAACGAGAGTGTAGATGAAACAATTGAACGTGAGGCCTTTGAAGAAGTAGGTATGAAAATAAGCTCTAAACGGATTCCTTTTGCATCCTGGTACTGGGAATCTACCGATACATATACTGTCTGGTTATTAGCAAGAACCATAGAGTTTTCACCTAGTACTTTTGATAATGAAAAATCTGGCTATGTCATCTGTAACTTTGATACTGCAGTACAAATATTCAATAAGTTAGAACCTGAAAATATGGCAAGAATCCAACTATTGAATTTTGCTAAAGAACGAGCAGAACAGCTTAAATGGTTATAGGAATATTTCTCATCACATGAATAGAGTCCGTGTTTTTGTATTTACGGCGAAGGAGGAATTCTAACATGCATTTCGGGCCAAATCCTAATGCAATTTATCCAAATGAGGCAATAAAAAGTATATGTTTTATTAAAAATGTAGTGACAAATCCAAATATTATAGTCGGTGATTTTACATACTATGACGACGTTAATGGACCAGAAAGATTTGAAGAACGTGTTACACATCACTATGAGTTTATTGGTGATAAACTAATTATCGGTAAGTTTTGTGCAATAGCAAGAGGAATAGAATTTGTCATGAATGGTGCAAATCATAGAATGAACAGTGTCACTACTTATCCATTTAATATTATGGGTAGTGGATGGGAGAAAGCGACTCCGAGTTTAGACGACTTACCCCTTAAAGGTGATACTGTAATTGGAAACGATGTATGGATCGGGCAAAATGTTACGGTTATGCCTGGTGTTCACATTGGTGACGGGGCAATCATTGCCGCAAACTCTGTAGTGGTAAAAGACATTCCACCGTACCATATAGCTGGTGGAAATCCGTGTAAAGTAATAAAGAAAAGATTTGATGATGAATTAATTATATATCTTGTCGCCATTAAATGGTGGGACTGGCCAGCTCAAAAGATTTTCGAAAATCTTGAAATCTTATGTAGTGGTGATCTGACAAAAATTAGAGAAATATAGTAAACATGATGAGTGGTAGTTTTCTCCGTTTTCATTTAGTAATTCAAATCTTTCTTTATTTGTTGAACCCATAAGGTATATAAATGGAGTGAAGATACATGAAGGTAGCAGTTAATTTTTCAAAAGAAGCGGAAGCATTGTTACATAAGAAATCTATTGAAGTCGATCTTTTTAAGTGCCCGGATTTTAGTAAGGAATTAATTTTTCGGGCGGGGAAAGGCAAACCTTGTTATGTTCATTTCGCTTTAAACGAGGGTAGTGGACAAATGCATCAGGTAAATTGGAAAGCTATTCACGAATTGAGAGAGCATACGCAAACACCTTATATTAATGTTCACGCTGTAGCTTATGCCAGAGACTATCCCAATGTTGATATTTTAACAACAGATACGAAACATATAAGGACTATGGTAGATGCAACGGTTCGGGATATTGATTATCTCGCCAAACATGTAGGTACAGAAAACATAATTGTTGAAAACGTAATATGTAGGGGCAAGGGAGAAAATATGATGAAGCCCATCATTGATCCTGTTATTCTTACCGAAATTATTAATCAAACTGGATGTGGATTCTTACTTGATACAGCACATGCTCGTATGACATCTTTAAGTCTTGGATTAGAAGTACAAGATTATATTTCCCAACTGCCACTTTCTCACCTAAAAGAACTTCATATCACAGGTATTCAGCCGGATGAAACTGGTCGACTTCGAGACAGTATGCCCATGACTGATAAGGACTGGCAATTAACAGAATGGGTATTAAGAAGAATTAAAAAGGGGGATTGGGCAACACCATGGGTAGTAGCTTTTGAATATGGAGGAGTCGGGCCAGCTTTTGAATGGCGATCTGATGAAGAGGTCCTAGCAAGTCAATTACCAAAACTTCACCAGTTAGTTAGAAAATTTTAGTAATATTTACTTACCTTTGATACATTCAATTAAGTTATTTCTCTATGAAAATATTATCCAAAAGAGGATTCCACTTTATCATTGAAACAACTTGTTTTGAATTTAGAAGAATTTAGTGGGGCAGGTATCTGAACTAACCTTATTGTGAATAGCTGGAGAAATGTATCAAAAAGAATAAGTATTGGGGAACTAATCAATTAGACTCGAATAAGGTGATCACGGTGAATGGTCACCTAATTTTACGGATTCCTTATTCAGAATATTCAATCCATATAATGTTCAAAAATAACATTCTAGGGAGGGAAACTGGTGGAACTAGGAACAAAAAGATTAATCCTTACACCCTGTACGGAGCAATCATTATCAACATATAACGCTAGAGAATATAGTATAAGACCACATATTGCAACGTATTTGGAACGATTGAAAGAAGATTGCTCTTTACTGGGATGGGGAGTATGGCTTGTTATTGATAAAAACACGAATCGGGTTGTAGGAGATATAGGCTTTAAAGGCAAACCGGACAAAGAAGAGACAGTAGAGGTGGGTTATGGCATTATTTCTTCCGAACAAAATAAAGGGTATGCAACTGAAGCTTTAAAACGCCTTGTCGATTGGGCATTTGTCTCTAAATTTGTAGCGAAAATAATGGCTGAATGTGAAGAAGATAATCTCGCATCCATTAACGTCTTAAGGAAGTTAAATATGAAAAAAACAAGTCATAACAAAGGAATGCTATATTGGCAGTTAACAAATGACTACTCTGGTAGCTAACATTGGTAATAACAATTTGTAATTGTAATCAATAATGAGGAGGTGAAGGCGATGCCTTTGTGGTTATTGCTACTATTTTTAATTGGAGGATTGCTAATTATAAGTTTAATAGCAGATTGGGTAATTAAAAATAAGAAAATCAAAATAGATTTAGAAGAAGGTGTTAAACACGCGAATGAATCCGAGCGAATTTATACAGAAAAAGCATTGGATGATGTGAGACATAAGATAGGTAATGACAATGGTAATTTATAACATGTATTTAGTTGTAAAGGGGCATATATGAAAAAGATAGCTTAAATTTTTTTAGTTATCGTGCTACTTGCTGCATGTGATTTAGCACCTGAGAAAATATCATTTTCAGAAGTTAGTTTGGAGGATGTTGACAATGATGTGAAGGAATTTGTCGACAGTAGAAAATTAGATGAAGATGGAACTGGTAATGGTATATATTTATACTATGAAGGCGAGAGAAAATACTATCTTTATCTTAGTCAGGGGTTTTTAGATAGCAGTAATGGTTTTGGAAACATAGCTCTCAAGAATCCGGGGAACAGACATTAGATATTTTACAGGAAAATTTAAGTAGACTTGTATAGATAAAATTAAAAACGCTTGGATTTGGTTCGACCCCGAAGGTTAGATTTACTCTAACTTTGCGGGGTACCTTCCTCCAAGCGTTTTTATATTGAACTTCCTATTCGCAAACAATTAACCTATAGAGTAACAGCTGTTTTGTTATTCTCCGTTTCCAGAGGTTTCTTCATCATCACCAGATGGGGTAGTTACCTCACCTGGAATTTCTACTGAAGTAGTTTGCGTTTCGCTTCTCGTACCTTCATTAGCTCCATTTTTGCCAATTGCGGTTACGTAAATCGTGTAAACCTGACCAGGTTCAAAGTTACCAGTTATTTCAATTCCTTTTGATTCAACTATCTGAGAGTTACCTTGTGGACCTTCAACAACAACTTCAAAGCTTGCTGGTGGCCCATTATAACCCCAAGATACATCGATTAAAGACTGGTTTGCGTCATAGATAGCAGTTAATCCATCCACAGGGTTGATTGGTGAATTTTCATTATTATCTTCACCTTCACCTTCACCACCTTCTAGTGATACCGAAACAGTTGCGGGATCACTGCGGCTTTCTTCATCCTCATTTAGAACGGCTACTACTTGTATCGTATAACTTGCACCTGGACTAACCTCGGTTATTTCTAATTTCTTATCTTGAGTAGAGGAGAGGACTTGCATTTCTCCACCATCAACACTTGCCGAAACTTCGAACGAAACATCTTCCTCTGAATCGTAATCCCACTCAACAATGATAGAATTATTTCCTTCACTGTATTCAGCTTTTAAATTTGCTACTGGGTCTAACTTGTCAAATTTCTCAGATGTTTCTTTTGGTTCAGTTCCTTTTACAAAGAGCTCCGTGACGATTTGAGACTCTGGAGTATGCTCACTTGGTAAAGCAGCAGGATTAGAGCCTTTTTCGACCGCAACCTCTACCACAGAATCAGGTTTTACAAAATCAGAAGTTTCCACATCTTTGTGTAAGTCGGTCATTAGATTCTTGAAGAGACTGTGAGCAATCCATTTTTCATCATTCATGGTGCGTTTACCTTCATCATAACCTACCCAAATTGCGGTAGTGTAGTTAGTGGAATACCCGGCAATCCAGGAATCCTTGGCACCTTCAACACCTTCTATGTTAGTAGTACCGGTTTTAGCTGCTAAAGGTAACCCTGGAACACGTGCAGGTCCACCAGAAGACCCTTGATTTAGTGCTGTTTTAAGCATGTCAGAAATCATATAAGCGGTATAGTCTGACATCGCAATTTCTGGTTCAGGCGTTAATTCCACCGTTTTATCATCCGGTAATACCACTTTTGTTACAGCATATGGCTCATAACGAATACCTTCATTTGCAAACGCTTGGTAAGCACCGGCAAGTTGAAGCGGGTTAACAACAGTTTCGGCACCACCTATCGCATCTGTTAACTGTGGATTTCCTTTGACAAATTCAATACCTAACTTATTCCCAAACTTTTTGGAATTGTCATAGCCCGTTTCTAATAATACTTTTACTGCTGGTACGTTTAACGATTCTTGTAGTGCATATCGTGCTGTCATCCAACCTTGATATTTTCTATTCCAGTTACGTATCGCTTTACCATCAGAACCAGAAATCTCAAAAGGTTTGTCATCGTCTATCTGATGGTAGGTAGACATTTTGTTATACTCGATTGCAGGACCGTAGGCAACAATAGGTTTAAATGCAGATCCCGCTTGGCTACCACCTTGGATCGCGTAGTTCCACCCGTTTTGATAGTTTCTGTCTCCACCAATTGCTCGAATCGCTCCTGATTTAGAATCGATAACGACCATTCCTGCATGTAAATCTTCGTTAGGGAAGGCTACTGGATTATTCTCAGAATTAGATAATAGTAGCTCTACATGATCCTGTGCACCTTTATCAAGTGTCGTATAAATTTCTAAACCATCGGAGTAAATATCTGCCCCGTCTAATTTTTCTTCTACTTCTTTTTCTACTTGCTGAATAAATGCATCATATGGATTTGATTCTGGACGATCAGTTACTAGAAGCGACGGGATATCAACTTCTAGCGCTTCATCCGCCTCAGCTTGTGTAATTTTTCCATGGCGAACCATTAATTTTAATACGGTTTTCATACGTTCCTTTGTAAAGTCTGGATTAACAAAAGGATTGTATGCTGTTGGTCTTTGTGGTAACCCAGCTAAGATTGCCGCTTCAGGCAAGGTTAGGTCATGTAAGTCTGTTTTTCCAAAGTACGTCTCAGCTGCTTTAGCAACTCCATAAGCATTAGCACCATAGAAGATTTTATTTAAATACATTTCAAGAATTTGTTGTTTGGAATAATCTTGTTCCAGTTTTAAAGCTAGCCATTGCTCTTGGACTTTATACTTAATCTTCTTATCTGGTGGAAGAAACGATTTTTCTACGACTTGTTGTGTAATCGTACTCGCACCCTCGGACCCAAATCCATTTCGAATATTACCAATGACTGCACCACCAATACGTCTCAAATCAATACCTGAGTGTTCAAAGAAACGTGCATCCTCAGTAGCTGTAACTGCATCAATCAAAACTTGAGGTAAGTCTTCGTAGGTGATTTTGGTTCGTTTGAAATTGCCAAGGTCAGCAATTAGTTCACCATCCATATCGTATACCTTTGATGATACTGGGTCTGACAATTTGGATGTATCAATATCCGGTGCAGTGGCAATATAATAAGTAAATAATCCCGCTACACCAATTCCAACAGCTAGGAAGGCAATAAGTAAGCCTAGTAAGATTTTTTTCCATATCGGTTTCTTTTTTGATTTTTTTTGTTTTCTACGTGCAGTGCGAGTTTGGCGATTATCTGCCATATCTCACTACCTCCAATCTAAAAATAAAGCTGATCAATAATTTTTAAATAATCAACTCTAGTTTGGTATTTAAAGGGAATTAAGTGTCCTTCTTCTTGAATTTTAGTGTATGGTATTGATTTTCTACCATCCTTTTCCTTTTCATACCAATACGTTAGTAATTTACTTGCTTCTAAGTAATACGTCTCGTCATGAACAGCAAATCGGATAATTATAAAACTGATACCACCATGTTTTAGGATAGCTTCCATATGTTTTATTTGGTGTTCATGTATATTAGCTAGAGGAAAAGAAGTCTTTAGCTTTGTTTCTTTCGCCTCAAAGTCGACATAACGATTGCGATAAAGACCATTATAATCAGTTGTTGAAGCTTGCTTAAAATACGCTTCCGTAATAACAGCTGCACTACGTTTCGGATAATTAACTTTCACGATTTGAACTGGTGTCGGTTTCTTGTGTATTACAGCTTGGTTCGTATCCAGATAATACTGATTCGTTTGATTGATATCTTCTTCTAAGGTCATTCCACGATTTGAGAACGTTTGGTTAGTTGTTACATTAGTTTTAATTTGCGATCGTTTCCCATTTGGATAGTTCATTGTATTGCCCCCTAGCATAACCAGTATCATATCAGAAAATTACTTATCGTGACACTTTTAAAGTTACATGTGATGAAAAAATTAGATTAAGGTAGGGTCCAATCATGTATTGGTGCTGGAACAATCGAGACTACATACATTATATAATAAATAAGACAAATAAGCATAATATAGACAACATTAGTCGCACAATCGCATACCAACAATTTTATTTAAAATATCCGGAAATAAAGTGGGCATTACTAGCTAGTGTTGTATCAAGAAATGCCGGTTGGAATATGACTGACTTACACTTACCTGCATACAAAAATATGCTTGGTGAAGCTGAACGAAAACAGTTATTTATGACATACGAGCGGGCTAATTGGTTAATTTTCTCCGATGCATATCCGCAATTACTTGTATATGAGCTTTCGACTAAAAACGGTAAGCCGTTATATCATCTATTACAGGATTTCCATGTCTCATCTTTTATGATAAGGGAATGGGAGAATTTTCATCAATTCAAAGATACGTTACGACTTATGATTGCGCTCATCATTAATGAACAAAATCTAATTCAACGACCTGTTATTTCTCAACCATTTTTTAAGAGAGAGGTTTTCCTAAGTATCCCTTATATCTTACAAAACACACTTATGTTGAATGCTGTTATCCTCCCTACAAAGGAAAACGGCCTATATGGGGCATTTGTTCATGGCTTTACAACTGTTGCTAATCGAATTGATCTTGGGAAAAGTCTAGCTTCACAACTATTTCATCCGGAGATATATAATCACATAATGAACTTTTTACTTGGTGTAGAGCATACCGGTTCCAGGTATGACTATGAACGATATTATTCTATCAATTTCCCTAAGAATCCATTACTCAGAACGGTTTATCCCATCATTGAACATCAAGATAACATTCGGAGCGATTGGTACGAATTAGGGGGTATTAAGCAGAAATGGATGAGGATGGAAGAGGTAAAGCCCAATCCTATTGGCAACCACTTTTACCAAAAGCGTAAATGGTTAATGACCTATCACCAAATTAAGAAATTATTCACATGATAATAAAGGATGAACATAAGTTAATGCCTTATGTTCATCCTTTTCATTAAGTAGAAGGGCGATTAGGACCGTTAAGCTTTTTATCGCCAGTTTTTAGTGATTTACCATTTTCTACTTCTTTTTGTTTGTTCTTTCCTTTATCTTTCATTTTTTTTAAAAACCTCCTTTCTTTCTAGTTTGTCTAAATCCTTGAAAAAAATGAGTAAAACCACTAGTTTTGTATGAATGATTCTAGTTTTGTCGAATGGGAAGGATATTCATTTGAAGTTATCGAACTACCCTTTAACAACCTATATTTGGAGGGGTGAACAAATGGGACTTGCTGTAGTAAAGGAACATGAAGCAGATGGAGTTTTTCGGGAAGAATTTGAATCAGGATTACTTCAGATTGGAGATATGGCTCGTATTGCAGAGCAACGACTCACCTTAAAAGCAGATCATAGTATTCAAGAGCTCTATTTTAAACAAAAACAAGCGATAGAAGATATGATAATTAAAATTCAACTTTTAAAGTCGTATAAGTAGTAATTAATCAACAATCCTAGATAATGCCGTAATTCCATAAACATGATAAAGTATAGTTAAGAAAGAAGGAATTGAGGTTTTATCATGCAATTAGTAGAATATACCAATCAATTAAAAGAAGACTTGGGAAGATTAAAGGATGTTTTTGAAAATAATACACCTCCTGAGGACCGAAGAGATAAAGCATATTTTGAAATGGTGAAAGAAAAAACTTTACCGATATATGAGCTTTTGGAGAAGTGGGAAGTGCTTGCATTAAAAGTGGTAAAAGAGAGCAAAATAAGTGTACATCCCAATCAAATCGCGTCAACAAGGGAAAACATGGAATTGGTTTTGATGCATAGTTATTACGTTGATGTTCGACGAAGAAGGTATATGGAGCTACATCAGTCTATTCTATATGTGTTTGATCAGCTGTTACGAGCGATCGAATAACGCTTTCATCCTTTACAATTCTGAATTCTTTTAATATAATTAGCTTCCACACATCGAGAGGGGGAAGGAATCGTTATGTCAAACCAAGATTTGATTCAAAAAGCAATCGAAATGAGAGAGCGTGCTTATGTCCCGTATTCCAAGTTTCCAGTCGGTGCTGCGCTATTAACAAAGTCCGGAAAGGTTTATACCGGATGTAATATAGAAAATGCAGCATATCCTGTGTCACTTTGTGCAGAGAGAGTGGCCATTTTTAAAGCAATATCAGATGGAGAAACAGAATTCATTGAAATGGCTGTTGCAGCCGATACGGAAAGACCTGTACCACCTTGTGGATCTTGCCGCCAAGTAATGAGTGAGTTTTTCTCATCAGATATGACTATTCATTTAACAAACTTACACGCTAATACAAAGACAGTAAATATGGAAGAATTACTTCCATTTTCATTCCAAAAAACTGATATGGATATGTAATACATACAAATCACGTAAGAAGCTGATTGTCCAGCTTCTTATTTTTTTGCTATAATAAAAGATAGAACCATTACATATAGTAAATTAACTTGTTTCGTATTAAACTATAGATAGCGCGTTCGAAAATCAGAATTGAGATTAATGGGGTGATTAGCAGTGATGAATAATCGTGTACAATTAACTGGTAAAGATATTCTTGAAAAAGAATTTAAAACTGCAATGAGAGGGTATAACCAAGAAGAAGTTGATGAATTCTTGGATACCGTCATACAAGACTATGATGCATTCGGACAAGAAATCGATCGATTAAAGCAAGAAATAGCAAGACTAAAGAAATCATCGGCGTCTGGAGAAGGAAAGGTAAGAACAAGATCTACCAATCCGGTTCCACAGCAGGCAAATTATGATGTGTTGAAACGTTTATCGAATCTAGAAAAAGCGGTATTCGGTAGTAAGTATATGAATGCTGATTCTTAAATCTTACTATATTTACCAATGAAATTTGAACAAAAATATGGTATCATTGTTTTTAGATAAAGATTGAATGCTCATGTAATCGCTGCTGCTAAAGCAGAGGAAAGTCCATGCTCACACAAACTGAGATGTTTGTAGTGTTCGTGCTTGACGAATTCATAAGTCAAGGTAGTCTGTTAGGACTAACGGCAGGTGAAGTTCCTAAGTCTATTAGGATATGGAATTATAACCTTGAAAGTGCCACAGTGACGGAGCTAAAATGGAAACATTTTAGGTGGAACGAGGTAAACCCCACGAGTGAGCAACCCAAATTATGGTAGGGGCATCCTCTATTAGGGAAATGAACCGAATGAGGGACAGGTAAATTACTTGTAGATAGATGATTACGACCGGAGTACGAGGCTGACCACCGTTTGGAGTACAATGGTACAGAACATGGCTTATCGAGCATTCATTGGTCTACATAGATGATCAAATAACCTTTCTGTAATGATTACAGGAAGGTTATTTTATTTTTTCGGGATTATGTGGTAAACTAACCTTACTATCAATTCTAAGTTGAAGGGATTTTTTTAATGTCTAAACAAATTAAATTAATAGCAACAGCTGCAATGGGTTTAGAATCTGTTGTCGCAGATGAGGTTCGCAACCTTGGATATGAAGTAGAGGTAGACAATGGTAAAGTAATTTTCGAAGCTCCTATATCCGCTATTCCTAGATGTAATTTATGGCTAAGAACAGCTGATCGAGTCAAGTTAGTTGTAGGTGAATTTACTGCGACAACGTTTGATGAGCTATTTGAAGGAACGAAAGCATTGCCATGGGAAAACTATATCAGTGAAGAGGGACAGTTTCCAGTATCCGGAAAGTCTGTGAAATCTACGCTTTTCAGTGTTCCGGACTGTCAAAAGATCGTAAAGAAGGCGATTGCTGAAAGATTAAAGCGAAAATATGGTATGGTGTCCAATATGCCTGAAACAGGTGCTATGTATAAAGTAGAAGTATCCTTATTAAAAGATACCGCCTTATTAACGTTAGACACTTCAGGTGTTGGGCTACATAAAAGAGGTTATCGGGTTGGACAAGGGGAAGCGCCATTAAAAGAAACGATGGCTGCTGCACTAGTATTACTAACAAACTGGCGCCCTGAATATACTTTATTGGATCCATTCTGCGGATCAGGCACTATTCTGATTGAGGCCGCTCTAATAGGACAAAATATTGCACCTGGATTTAATCGGGAATTTGATGCAGAAGCATGGAGCTTTATCCGTAATAAGCATTGGAACGATGCATTCGAGGAAGCAGAGGATTTAGCAAAGTATGACCAGAAGCTAGATATTACTGGAACAGATATTGACCATAAAATGATCGAAATAGCAAAGGCAAATAGTATAGAAGCTGGCTTAGGGGATTTAATCAATTGGAAACAAATGCAGGTATCCGACTTAACAATTAAACAAGAAAACGGTTATATTATTGCTAATCCACCATACGGACAACGTATAGGAGATTTGGATGAAGTTAAGAAAATGTATGCAGATATGGGGGCAGTAATGAAACAACACCCATCATGGAGTGTTTATGTGTTAACTGCATATGAGGCGTTTGAAAAAGAATACGGCCAACAGGCTACAAAGAAACGCAAGCTATTTAATGGATTCATCAAAACAGATTATTATCAATACTTTGGCAAGAAAACAAAGGGGGATATGTAAGTTGGCAGCTTTAGAGGCAAAGGAAAAAGAATTTCAGGAGTATTTGAAAGAACTGAATGCGTATCGAGAGGCGATTACATTAATACAGTGGGATTTACGTACGAAAACACCTAAAAAAGGGGTAGAACAGCGATCAGAAGTTCTAGGTTATCTATCCCAAAAAGCTCACCAAATGCAAGTCTCTGATAAAATGAAAGATTTTATTGATGAACTAAAAGACAAGACGAAGAATGAAATTATCCAAAAGTCTGTTCTAGAGTGTCTTGATGAATATGAAAAAAACAGTAAAATTCCTGAGGAAGAATTTAAAGAATATGTCATGCTTCAATCGAAATCGGAAGCGGTTTGGCAGGAAGCTAGGGAGAAAGCTGATTTTTCACTGTTTCAGCCTTATTTGGAAAAGCTTGTGGAATTCAATAAGAAATTTGCAAACTACTGGGGATATAAAGAGAATATTTATGATGCGTTATTAAACAACTATGAACCTGGTATGACTGTAAAAACACTTGATGAAGTATTCCCGAAGGTACGGAAATCACTTACAGATCTACTTCAAAAAGTTAATAGTAGTACTGTAAAACCAAATACATCCTTGTTAACTACTCATTTTCCAAAGGCAGATCAAGAAAAATTCTCTATTGAGATTTTAAATCGCATGGGATATGACTTTGAAGCAGGGCGTTTAGATGATACGATACATCCATTTGAAATTACAATTAATCTAAATGACGTACGAATCACTACTCGCTACGACGAACAAGATTTCCGAATGGCGGTTTTTGGAATTATTCATGAAGCAGGGCATGCGTTATATGAACAAAATATCGATAAGAAACTAGAAAGTACACCACTTGCATCAGGTACATCAATGGGAATTCATGAATCTCAGTCTCTATTTTGGGAGAATTTCTTAGGTCGCAATAAAGTGTTTTGGGAATCGCATTATGATTTGTTTAAACAATATGCGCCTAGTCATTTTGAACAAGTACCGATACAAGACTTCTATGAAGCGGTTAATGAGGTGAAACCATCATTTATCCGTATTGAAGCCGATGAATTAACCTATCCTCTACATATTATGGTTCGTTATGAATTAGAGAAGGCTTTAATTAATGGAGAGATAGAGGTAAAAGATTTACCTAAACTTTGGAATGAAAAGATGGAGGAATACCTTGGCATTACTCCAACAACGGATCGTGAAGGGGTATTACAAGATATTCACTGGGCAGGAGGAGACTTTGGGTATTTTCCTTCATATGCATTAGGCTATATGTATGCAGCTCAGTTCAAGCATAAGATGAGTGAAACGATTGATATTGACCAGGTAATTCAGTCAGGTGACTTTTCACAAATTCGAAATTGGTTAACGGAGAATATTCATCAATTCGGTAAAATGAAAAAACCTTTAGAAATTCTGAACGATGTTACTGGTGAAGGATTAAATCCGGATTATTTAATAGATTATTTAACAGCGAAGTATCGTGATATTTATCAATTCTAAATCGGATGATTGGAATATTAGGTATACGTGAGGAAGCTTAGAAATAGTCATATCTATGAAGTGCTAAATCAAAAGAAGGTTTAGCACTTCATTTTTTATTATTGGTATGTTACATTCTTGATAAAGTACAGATTAAGAATATAAGATATTTTCAAATAGCTTGATATTACTTTTTAGAATCATCTGTACAGACATTGGGTGAGGTGATTATTTGTGTATAATGCAATGAAGAATGAAATCATTGCTAAATTTCAGCAACGAACTACAAAATATCATCCTTTCGTTATTGGAATAGATGGATTAAGTGGAGCTGGTAAAACTACGTTAGTTTCTAAGCTTGAATCTGAACTAAAATATACATGCAGGGTTGTAGTAATACATATGGATGACCTTATAGTTGAACGGAATAAAAGGTATCATACTGGGTTTGAAGAATGGTATGAATACTATTATTTACAGTGGGATATTAATGAATTGACAGTAAGGTTATTTAATAGTTTACGAACAAATCATAAAATTACTTTCCCTTTTTATGAGAAATCTATTGATAAAACTGTTGATAAAACCAATTTCCATAACACCAGATAGTATTA
>NZ_AEWH01000037.1 GCF_000190475.1 Ornithinibacillus scapharcae TW25 | reverse complement strand
GTGATGTAGCTCTTCTGGCGCGGGGACTTCTTAAACTTACTCCAGCTTGCTAGGCTCGCGTGAATTAAGCACATGGGCGCGCGAGTTCTTTCTACATTAGATATGAAAACAAAAAAGCAGCCGACTTACAGCAAGTGTCCAGCTTGCGTGTAGTCGGCTGCTTTTTTTGTCCTAGTAATACATGAGTAAGCCCATGTATTACTTAGTTTACAAATTTCTTGAACAAATAACAACACTTTAAATAAAGATTCATTATTCAGACACATTTTGTTCACATTCTTACTTTTTAATGACTCTTTATTGATTTAGGGCTTAGGAAATCCCTTATTAGAAAACTCGCATTCGCTTGTCCTTTTGCAAATGCGATCGTTTTTTTAATAGCAGTGTAAGACTATTTAAAAAAGACTAACAACAGAAGTGTTGTTAGTCCAGTGCTTTCTTCAATTCATCCGTTGAATTCTCCCAAAAATCAGGTTTGAATTCTTTTAGGAAATCTCGTAATAAATGTCTTGACTGTTCGTCCATATGGTCAACAATAATATGACCTTTTAAAGACTTTTCCATATGTTTTACATGCTCTGGCATTGATTTATAAGCAATCTTATTTGGGCGATCCACTAAGATTTCACAGCCTGTCACTCCTGCATAGTATGGACCATTTTGATTACGTTCGACATTCACCCATACAATCCAGTATAGTAGTCCATTCGGCACTTTCGTACGGTCTGGTTGGAACTTTACTCTACGTTCCACTTCACTGCGAGCATGCATCGCACCCATATCGACATAAGCTTTATTTTCATTTGGATCAACGATAATAGATGACATGTTTTCTAGACTGATTGCACCTACCCCATAACCACCGTGGCCATCATTGGAATCATCTTTTATTATCGTAAAGCGATTCTTTTTCTCTTCACTCATTGGTTTGCCTCCAATATAAACTCATTATCTCCTATTGTAGCACGCACACCAATCAATTTCACCTATTCAAGATCACTGAAGTCTTAACGCCAAATCATCCATTAGTTTCCACGCTTCCTCTATTTCCTCATCACTGAACTTCTGCTTAGGCTTAACCGTATGAACCTTGGCTATCACTTCTTCCCTCGGCAGTTCCTTAAAATAAAGCATCGTGGACACAAGCTCTAGAAAACGGGAGCTCTTTTCTTGTAACATTTCAATACTTTCTGTACAACTTGGCATGTTAACTTTAAACTGATTTAAAAACTGTGTACCATCTTTGGTTAACGTATAATGATATTGAAAATAATTGCTCTTTACTTCTTTTTCTTCATTTAAAAATCCTAGATTACACAATTCCTCAATACGTAATGATAGCTCTTCGGAATATGGACCATAGAAGTGGAACTGAAATTTCTCCTCAAACGGTACCCCAAATGACTGTAAAATATAGACCATTTTTTGAAGCTTTTTTCTCCCGGTTACCTCTTTCGCTTGGGAAAAAAACTGCATTAGTTTTGCATGATTCTCAAGCATTTATGATTACATCTCCTTGCCATATAGAATTTCTGTGATTTCTTGCACGATTTTTTCATTTGTAATTGTTTGAAGTAAATCTTTAGGAAAATACAACTTATGATCGGTTCTCTTTTTACCAGATATAGATTCTACGATATCGGAATGCCTAGATAGTTCTTTTAACGTACCATTCGGCATTAATAAATGAATTGGTAGTCTTTCCTCTTCTTCACCTGGACGGTAGAAATCATATGGTAAATCAGATGAGGAGTCGACAACAAGGTAATAATCCGGATTAATTCCAGCATCCTTGAATAAGTCAATTAGTCGTAATAAGTCATTAATCTGTTTATTCGGGTTAAATTCGACATATTTAAATAAGCGCCGATTCATGAATCGCTCACATAGGTCGCTTAAAATCTCATCATCTTCTTCCTGCCACAGCTGGAAGTAGTAGTGCACAATAGATTCATCCAACTTAAGATATTCTTTCAAGGATACATCTCCTGAGAAAAACGATAGAAAATGTGTTGGTTGTAATTTGAAATTGTAATCTGATTCATACAAGTGTTTCGCACGGTGGAGAATTTTCGTTAAAATAACCTCCGCACTGCGTGTAACAGGGTGGAAATATACTTGCCAGTACATTTGATAACGACTCATAATATAATCTTCCACCGCATGCATACCAGAAGATTTAATCACTACCTGATCCTCGATTGGACGCATGACACGTAAAATCCGCTCCATATCAAAATGTCCATAACTAACTCCAGTAAAATAAGCATCACGTTGTAGATAGTCCATCCGGTCTGCGTCTATTTGACTGGAAATCAAACTGACTACTAGTTTATTAGAATGTGTTTTTGCAATAACATCTGCCACTTCCTGGGCAAAACCAGGGCTTACCCGATCCAAAATTTTATTGACATATGTATCGCCTAAAATGATTTGTTGGGTAAAATATTCATGATCAAGTTTAAATACTTTTTCAAAGGAATGCGAGAATGGACCATGTCCTAAATCATGTAGAAGGGCAGCACACATACATAATAATCTGTCATCATTGTTCCAATGTGTTCTACCCTGAAAATTATTAATGATTCTACGGACAATTTCATAAACACCTAATGAATGATTAAAACGGCTATGTTCTGCACCATGGAATGTAATATTCGTTGTTCCTAGCTGTTTTATTCTGCGAAGCCGTTGGAATTCCGGTGTAGCGATTAGGTCCCAGATAACACGGTCACGTACATGTACATATCGATGTACAGGGTCCTTAAATACCTTTTCCTCATGTAAGAGTTCATCTTTATACGCCACTATGTTTCAACTCGTTTCTATTTGACGATTTTGTTATTATTATATAATAGTTAGCCAGACGAAAAAAGACAAATTTCGCGAGAATTAGAAGGAGACTATTATGAAAACATGGCAGGAAATCATACACCATACGACTTTCCGTTACATTGATCACACCGAGGAAAAAACTTTTCACCATGTCCCAAATACTGCACTTACATCATTCGCTATAGATGACGCACTAGCAACCTCTGTCAGCATGGAGAGCTCTCCACCCGTTATGCGGTTATGGGTTCATCCCGAGACGATTGTGCTGGGGATTCCTGATGCACGTTTACCTTATGTTGAGGAAGGGGTTAAACTCCTAACTGAACATGGTTATCATGTTGTCGTAAGAAATTCTGGAGGACTTGCGGTTGCACTAGATAAAGGTGTACTGAATCTCTCTCTTGTTATACCTGGAGTAAAAGAATTGTCGATTCATGACTGTTATGAGGCAATGGTAAGTTTCATTCAATATATGCTACGCGATATCACCCATGACATTAAGGCATATGAAATCGTAGAATCTTATTGTCCTGGTGATTATGACTTAAGTATTCATGGCAAAAAATTTGCAGGAATTTCACAACGACGAGTTCGAGATGGTGCTGCGATACAGATATATTTGGACTTAGAAGGTAGTAGTCATGAGCGAGCAGCGTTGATACGCCAATTCTATGATATCAGTAAAAAAGGCGAGGATACAAAATTCGACTATCCAATGGTTAATCCCGATGTAATGGGTTCACTGTCGAATTTAACCGGTCATCCTATTACCGTAAATGACATGAAAAGACGTGTTTTCACTACATTACAGGAATTAAGCAAGGTTGTCGAAATTCCTTTTTCAACTGATGAAATTGCTGTATTTGAAAAACGCTATGAGCAAATGCTAAAGCGAAATAAACAGGTTAGCCAATGGCAAACGGAAGCTTAGTTAATTTTAATTAAGCTTCCGTTATTTATGGTGAAAACATCGCCACCATCAGTTTGTTGAAGGGTTCCGTTATGAAAATATAGACCTGTATTTTCATCAATTCCATAATTGTGGGTCGATGGTATAGCGGTTGTAATTTGTTCCAGATGATTCCGTTCATTCCATTGCGTAAAATGGACCGCTATCAGAGTGTCACGAACCAACCCAAGACCCGCTCTCTTTTGATAGGAATCCAGCCCACTATCTCTGCTAGAGATCACACATACTTCAGGACTTATTAAAGCACCGGCAGAGAATCCTGCTATTGGTATTCCAATCTGGTATGCTGATTGCACCGCCGTCGAGATTGGTGTGTCGACTATTGCTTCTGCATATGCAA
Organism: Ornithinibacillus scapharcae TW25; assembly: GCF_000190475.1. Classification (GTDB taxonomy): domain Bacteria; phylum Bacillota; class Bacilli; order Bacillales; family Amphibacillaceae; genus Ornithinibacillus; species Ornithinibacillus scapharcae. The sequence goes on along the minus strand of NZ_AEWH01000037.1, from coordinate 15,401 downwards.
TACTGTCTCCACCACAGATAATAATTCCACTGCAGTCTTGGATATTTTGAATAACCTCTTCTTTTGGTGTAGATGGTAATGGTTGATTACAGAAACTCTTATGTCCTAATTCCTTTAATAGACTTGTGTATCTTGGAATAAAGGCATCTCCTCCATCCAGGTATAGCAAAATGATTTTCCCCGATGAACATAGCCCAACATATTTCCTTGCAAATTTCGGGGTAAAGGGTGAACCACCGCCAAAGAGAAACAAGTGCCTGTCCATGTCTTTTCTCTCCTCTGATTTTTGAACTATTATAGCACAAGTTTCTTAAAATTCTTTACTTTTTATCGGAATCCTGATATAAAATATGTAAAGATATCTTTACATTTCGTTGATAAGGAGACACTTCCATGCCAGTCACCAATAAAATTAAGGAAATAAGAAAAGCGAAAGGAATTAAACAACTAGAAATGGCTGAGGAACTACAAGTGACACGCCAAACGTTTACAGCTATTGAAAACAATAAATATAATCCAAGTCTTGAGTTAGCATTAAAAATTGTTAAGTATTTTAATCTTAGATTTGATGATGTATTTCAATTAGAGGAGGATGAGGATGAAAAGGGGTAAGAGAAACTGGATGCTCTCACTCGGTGCGGTGGGACTTGTCATTGGCTCATTTTTAGGTCAGCTAATCTCCCTCTCCATAAAGGGTGAATTTTCAACTGCTGCTATACTAGGTGCTTTAATTGTCGCAGTCATCTTAATAACGATCAACATCATTATTGCAAAACGGAAACAAGACAATACCCCAGACTTCGATGAACGAACTCGTCAAAACATCATGAAATTCCACTTCTATTCTGCATATAGCTTTCTTGGTTTATTATTTATTGCCCTATCCGTTATCTCTTTTATGGAAGTAAGTAGTATATCTATTTCTTTCCTTTGGATTATCATCATGTCCTATATGTGCATTAGCGGTATAGGTACTTTAATTTTAAAAAGTCGTTAACAGCACAAAAAAGCTTGCAATAGAATCCCCTATTGCAAGCTTTGCCATACGTTTTTATTGAACAGCTTGTGCAGCCGTAATTAATGCCAGATTATAAACATCTTCAGCACTACATCCACGAGATAAATCATTCACTGGTTTGTTTAGACCTTGTAAAATCGGGCCAACCGCTTCGAAACCACCAAGGCGTTGTGCGATTTTATACCCAATGTTTCCTGCTTCTAGACTCGGGAATACAAATACGTTCGCATCCCCCTTGATTACTGCATCTGGAGCTTTCTTAGCTGCTACACTTGGAACAAATGCTGCATCGAATTGGAACTCTCCATCAATGACTAATGATGCATCTTTTTCCTTAGCTAATTGAAGTGCTTCCACTACCTTTTCTGTTTCAGGAGATTTAGCAGATCCTTTTGTAGAAAAGCTTAACATCGCAACTTTTGGATCCACACCAAATAATTTAGCAGTAACTGCAGATTCTACAGCGATTTCTGCCAAGTCATTGCTGTCAGGTGCAATATTAATTGCACAATCTGCAAAGACATATTTTTCATCTTCACGAACCATGATAAATACACCAGATGTTTTTTTAACGCCCTCTTTTGTTTTAATGATCTGAAGAGCTGGGCGTACTGTATCTGCTGTTGAATGGGCAGCACCACTAACAAGTCCATCTGCTTCATTCATGTAAACGAGCATTGTTCCAAAATAATTTTCATCTAACAGCATTTTACGGGCATCCTCTTCTGTTGCTTTACCTTTACGACGTTCGACAAATGCTTGAACCATTTCATCAAATTTCTCATAATTACTAGGATCAAGTACTGTAGTATTTGTTAAATCAATATTTAACTCGTCTGCCCTCTTTTGAACGGCATCTTTATTACCAACTAAAATAGGTTTCAAGACACCATCTGTGCCTAGTCTACCTGCTGCAGTTAAAATACGTTCATCCAATCCTTCTGGAAAAACAATCGATTTATCTTTGCCATTTACCTTGGCTTTTACTTCATCAAATAAATGTCCCATTCTTCAACCTCCAATTGTCGTATGTTCTTAATATGTATCAACTACACAAAATGTTGCATAGAACATGATGAATAAAGATTATGATAGTATAAATCCTTACATTGTGAAAGAAATGACACTCGTTGCAGTTTTGACAATATCGTGACAACCACTGAAACCCTTGAGTTGACAAGGTTTTTACTCAAGAGCTCTTTCATGATTATGATTTTCAATTGTGATATAGTAAACTTATAAGGTAAACCTTTCGCTAGTAAGAATGCTAGTAGAAAACGGGCTTCATGATAGCTTATCCCCCCATTTGTAATCTCTATTCTCGGGTGGGGTAAAAATTGCCTGTAGCCTTTGATAAAAATCATTTTTAATGAAGGAGAGATACATATGGTTGAAGCTGTCGAAACAATGGATGGTTGGTATAGCCTACACGACTTCCGCACGGTTGATTGGAGCTATTGGAAAACCTCAACTCCAGAGGAACAAAAAGAAGCTATCGCTAGCTTTGAAGCATTAATTAATAAATGGGAAGCTGTTGAAGATGCAAAAAATGGTTCTCATGCTATGTATAAAATAGTAGGTCAGAAAGCTGATTTTATGTTTATGTTCCTACGTCCTACAATGGAAGAATTGAATGAGTTAGAAACCGAATTAAACAAATCTAAATTTGCGGAATTCCTTACTCCTGCTCATTCCTATCTATCGGTTGTAGAACTATCGAAATACCGCCCAGCTAAAGATGGCATTGATCCAGAAACTTTACCTGAAACACAAGCCCGTCTAAAGCCTATTCTTCCAAAATGGGAGCATGCTTGTTTCTATCCAATGGATAGACGCCGTGTTGGGGATGAAAACTGGTATACATTAGAGAAGGACGTACGCGGTAAAATGCTGTATGAGCATAGTAAAACTGGACGTAAATATGCAGGTAAAGTTAAACAAATCATCACTGGTTCCATCGGACTAGATGATTGGGAATGGGGCGTAACGTTATTCGCTCATGAGCCACTTCAATTCAAGAAAATTGTTTATGAAATGCGCTTTGATGAAGTTAGCTCCAAATATGGCGAATTTGGCGAGTTCTTTGTCGGTAACTTACTGAAAAAAGACGAAATTGCTAAATTCATGGAAGTATAATTAAAGTATGAAGACTTTCTGTTTCGACAGAAGGTCTTTTTTTCTACCTATTTTTACATTAACCTCGAAACAACTGAAATTTTGTTAATTCACTTTTTATCCGAAAATGTTATGTTAACCATAACATGGCATTTTCTGTCTAAAAGCCAAAGTTAGAGGGAAAGCGCTAAAGTTGTTAGATATATCGCTAAAGATTATCTACCAGCACCCCATTCCCCTAAGCTTGATATAAATTTTCCTAATTATATTCTCTAGTCATATCACCATCCGCCCAATCATACATATAATCTTAGTAGACCTTGGAGAGAAGTGAGGTGTACGAATGGCAGTAATACCCCATAACGAAAGTGATGTGGATCTATTAGCCCGATTAATTCGTGCTGAAGCAGAAGGCGATGGCAAACAAGGTATGCTTATGGTTGGTAATGTGGGGGTTAATCGCGTACGTGCTGACTGCTTAGATTTTAAAGATATACGAAGTATTAATGACATGGTTTTTCAGAGTCCTGGCGGATTCGAGGCTACTATAAAAGGCTATTTTTATCAGCGAGCTAGGGATTCAGAAAAGAGATTGGCTCGTCGTACAATTAAAGGGGAAAGATTTCATCCAGCAACAAACTCCCTATGGTTCTTTAGACCAGAGGGAAATTGTCCTGCACAGTGGTATGACCAATGGAACAGTGGGAGGTTTAAGTCACATTGCTTTTATTCCCCTACTGCTTCCGATTGTCCAACTGTATTTTAATTAACTTTTAGGAGGTTTTTCGAATGACAGACAACCAAGGAAATTCACAAAACAATGCAAATTTTGGGCAACAGCCCTATTATTACTTCCCACAAGCATCTCCAGCTTACTATCCAGCATTTAATTACCGCCAATTTCCACTTCCACAAGGCCAACAACTTACTCAACAGCAGCCACAGCAACAACAGCAATCACCGTTTATTAACGTACCAGGGATGCTACCAGCAGAACAATCATATATTGAAAATATTCTTCGCTTGAATCGCGGGAAGGTAGCAACCGTCTATATGACGTTTGAGAACAATAGCGAATGGAATGCTAAAATCTTCCGTGGCGTAATTGAGGCTGCGGGTCGAGATCATATCATACTTAGCGATCCGCAAACTGGGAAGCGTTACTTGCTATTAATGGTTTATCTTGATTACATTACTTTCGATGAAGAGTTGAATTATGAGTACCCTTTTGGTAGCAATCCTAATCTTGCAACATACTCTCCTAGGTAAAATGCAATTTGGGTTTGTACCTTGCCCACTAGATAATGGTCAACCAAACAAAAGGATGGTACCCATTAGTACCATCCTTTTTTCTACATACAATATTACAATGTTGGTGAGGCGATTACATGCGACACCCTTACGAAAAGTTCATTCGTGGTGAACTCGTTGCTATTGGTCTAGCAATTATTTTTGGACTAATAGCTTTAATTCAAGGAATATTCTTGCTGATTGTACTCTGTATTTATTTAGTCGCTGCAAGTCTTATCTTTGATGGTTTATTAGCGATCAATTCATACAATCAAACACAAGGATTCAAACAATTAGCAAGGTCTGTGTTACTAATACTATTTGCGACATTTCTTTTACTATTCTTATAAAAATTTAACTACAGCATACCCTAGCAGTACCCATCCGATTAAGAATGCAAACCCACCAATCGGTGTAATCATAGCAAAGGTTTTTATCCCTGACGTTGAATATACATACAAGCTACCAGAAAATAAAATAATTCCAATAAAGAACAACCATCCTGCACTAGCCAAACTACTTGATTGGAACTTTAAGCCCAGCAAGCCTGTAGCTAAAAGTGCTCCTGTATGGAACATTTGATAGGTGACAGCTTTTTCCCATGTCCTTAACGCCTTTTCTGTTAGCTTTCCTTCTAAGCCATGAGCACCAAAAGCCCCAAGTGCTACGGCTAAAAACCCGTTTATTACTCCTAAAATTAGAAATAATTTCATTGTTATCTCTCCCCTATTAAAAATCAAAAAGTGAATCCCCATTACCATCCTCATCGTCTAATTCAATCGACTTTTTGAAGGTTGGTTGCTGGGATGGAGCCTGTGTCTGTCTCTCCCCTAACATCGCTTTTAATTCTACTGCGCTAATTTCCTCTTCCCTATTATCAGGAGATTCTGTTCCTTCTTCCATCAAGAAAAGGTCACATAGTAATTTTATATTAGCAATGTGCTTTAACATTTCCTCTTGTTTATGTTGTTTATTTGTCGCTTGCTGTAGTTCATGCATTATCTTTTTTAATACCGTATCATTACCAACTGGCACTAGAGACACTCCTCTATTATTTAAAAATTATCCTTCTCTATCATACCTAAAAGTCTCCCCAACTCAAAGTAAAGTAGCCATCTTTTCCGTCTGTAAATAGGCAAAATTAAAAAGCCTTGTTATCACCAAGACTTTCGCTTCTTCCATTAGGGTTATTGTTGTTTATGCACTTTGCTGATTCTTTTCTTCCATATAGCGATTGAAAACCCACTGCAAAAACTGTATCTCATCATTTGTAAGGTCACGCCCTAGCTTCTCTTCAAATTCTTCATGCATTTGCAAATAGTTTCTCATACGCTACCCCCTCTAATGTTATATATGCTTATATATTACAATTTTTAGAATATATAAGCAACATTTTTTCATATATACAGTCTTAACGAATCATATGAATTAATGAATTAATAAATTAGTCATTCACCACATAAAATATAAACCATACTAACAAACTAGCATTCTAATAAAAATACATTTTGACAAGTAAATATGCATACTTTATACTAATAAAGGTCAAATGAATTTATATTAAATCAATCAAGGTGGGGTTATGATGAAACATTCTTACACATTGGGAGAACACCTCAAGTTTATTATCCCTTCCATAATAGGCATCCTTCTCTTTATTGTTCCGATAAAAACAGAAGAAGGAATGACTATTCCGATTGCTGTACTAGCAAATTGGGTGCAAGATATACTAGCAAATCAACTGTCATTTATCATGATGATTATTATCACGATCACCGCTATTCTTACTGTCATGGCGAGAATAATTGGTAAAGATAAATTATCTAGAACACCGTTTTTCCAAAATTTATTATTTGTAAATTGGTTTTGGACAATCGCAAGAGTACTTGCAGCAATATTTGCTGTCATGGTCTATTTCAAACTCGGACCAGAAGCAATTCATGGTGAGGCCACTGGACAACTGTTATTAGATAGCCTATTACATGTTCTCTTCGCCGTGTTCTTATTCGCTGGTATCTTTTTACCATTATTAATGAACTTCGGCTTAATGGAGTTGTTCGGGACCCTTTCAACCAAGTTCATGCGCCCACTATTTAAATTACCTGGGAGATCCTCCATTGATGCACTCGCATCTTGGATTGGGGACGGAACCATTGGTGTGCTATTAACAAGCAAGCAATATGAAGAAGGTTATTATACGAAACGGGAAGCAGCCGTAATTGGGACAACATTTTCTGTTGTATCGATTACTTTTTCATTAGTGGTTATCCAGCAAGTTGACCTCGAATATATGTTTATACCATTTTATTTAACGGTTTTATTTGCTGGACTTATTGCTGCGCTTATTATGCCGAGGATCCCGCCTCTATCTCGAAAAGCCGATACCTATGTGAATGAGGAAGCAGCCGGGATTGAGGAAACTATTCCTGAAAACCACAATGCGTTTACATTTGGTTATGATAAAGCTATCAAACGTGCTAGAAGAGAATCGAGTTTTTATCAATTTATCAAAGAAGGCGGTCAAAACGTCTTAGATATGTGGATGGGTGTTGCACCAGTCGTGATGGCACTAGGATTAGTTGCTCTTATTATTGCGGAATATACACCTTTATTCACATGGCTAGGTATGCCGTTCATCCCAATACTTGAGCTCATGCAAGTGCCTTATGCTAAGGAAGCATCTGAAACAATCCTAATTGGATTTGCTGATATGTTCCTCCCTTCGGTAATTGGTGCTTCTATTGAGGCTGACATCACTCGATTTATTATTGCTGCATTATCTGTCACGCAGCTGATTTATATGTCTGAGGTCGGTGGATTGCTATTAGGTTCCAAGGTTCCAGTTTCCTTTAAAGACCTAGTATTTATCTTCCTATTAAGAACAATTATTACGTTACCTATCATTGTATTGATTGCACATATTATTTTCTAAAAAGTGGACGGAAATGACAAAAAACCAAACCTAGCAATTTAGGTTTGGTTTTTTACTATCTAGAAAAGGGGGCTACTTATATATACGTATTTTATCTGGAAAATGTTTCAAAAACCCTTGTTGTTTTTAAATATTTTTTCAAATATCTAGTATTACATTCGATAATTGGTTGGCTAATAATGATAACTGGCTTACTAGATAGCGTCCAAACAATAACTATCGAAATGCCCACAAGTCCGATCACATCCAAGGGACCGTTCACTTCAAATACATGGTATTCTCGTAAATATTGAATGATAAATCCATGTAACAAATAAACATATAAAGTTCTTTCTCCTAATTTTGTTATAGAATAGCGTTTAGAAGGAATCCAAGCTAGGACACTTGCTGCCATTAAAGTTGAAGTCAAATAGACAAGTAATCTCGCAATTCCTCCAAATTCGTCCAATCCTAAGTCATAATACGACTTCGAAGCCAGTAACCATCCTGTATTAATCTCTGGAGCGAAGTAAATACCCACCGCAATAATAGCCATAACCCCGATGGAAACAACTTTTATCCATTTTCGTTTCAAGTACATTAGATGTTCTTCTTTCAACCAAAATCCTATCAAAAAGAATGGGAAGAAAACAAACGTCCTTGATAAACTGAAAGAATGGCCTACTCCCGCTAAATACCCAACTAAAATTCCTAATACAACTGCCAATAATATACCAATATATGCAGGAACTCGTTTAAACCAAACTAATAACATATGCCAACAAAATAAACTAATTAAAAACCATAATGACCAATGAGGATAAAAAATATCTGTAAGCCAATCAGATTTCCCTATAAAATAATAATAAGACGAATAGATTACTTGAAATATCAAATATGGGATCAAGAGCTTCTTGGCTAATTTCAAGATATATCCTTTATTACCAAAGCCCTTTGCAAAGAATCCCGCTAGAAATATAAATGCTGGCATATGAAACGTATAAATCCACGTATACAAGGTATGCAATTCGGCAGAGTCACCAATATACGGCTGCAGTGCATGCCCAAATACGACTAAGAAAATTAAAAGTAGTTTTGCGTTGTCAAAGAAAGCATTACGTTCCAAGATGCTCATTCCTTTACTGTTTTTTCTGAAGTGTTTACTTTCTATCTACCCGCTTCGAAACAATAATACGCATCCTTTCAGTAGATTTAGTACGGTTGTTATGGAGATGTAAAGGTTCTGAAAGATTGATATCGGAGTGTAATGGGGATTCTTAGTTGTAGTGGATAGGTTAGCCACCTATTTCCGCATTCCTAACACACCTTCCGTTCGTTATGTAACTTTCTTAGATAATAGATTCAAGCTATACTACTATAATAATCTCAAAATATATCAGTAAAGAGGAGACATCTATGAAAAAAGACATCCATAACCGTAAACTCGGTGAAAAAACTCGTTCTCATGGCTGTTGCAGGAAAAATGACCATGGAAGATGCAGAACTGTTTCTTCAAGATTATAAAATGAAGATTGATCCAATCGCTGGTCAACTTTATGATTTAGTTGTGGATTGTACCGATATGGATGTTCTTACACCAGAAATGACCAAGAACTTAACAGGTGTTATGAAGGTATATAAATCAACTGGATTTAATACCATTACATACCAAATAAATGAAAGTTCTGCCTTAAGAGATGCAGTTATGAAGAATTGCTAACAAAGCGGAGCTTACCAATTCCGAGGTCACAGAAATCTAACCAAAAAAGAAAGCCGCAATTATTGTGCGGCTTTCTTTTTTGCTGCTGCTTTCTTCTTCCTTGGTTGGGAAGGTTTTGGCTTGTCTTTTTTGGCTCTTTCTAATGATGCTTGTAAAGCTTCCATTAAATCTGTAACATTATCTGGTTTTGGTTTATCTTTTGCTGTTGTCGTTTGATCCGTATTTTTCTTCTCTTCAATTAAATCTAACAATGCAGTTCGGTATTCGTCCTTATATTTTTCCGGATCAAATTCTGTCGTCAATTGATCAATCAGCATTTTTGCTGTATCCAGTTCTTTTTTCGCCGTTTCCACTTGCTCTGGCACATTCGGAACCTCTGCTACATTACGGACTTCATCAGGGTAATGGATGGTTTCTACGACAAGAGTATTTTTATAAACTCGTATAACGGCTAATTGTTCCTTTGAACGTATCATCATTTTCGCTACTCCAATTTTGCCAGTATCCTCTAACGCTGCCCGAAGTAACCCATATGCTTTACTTCCACCGTCATTTGGCGATAGATAGTAGCTCTTTTCAAAGTAGATTGGATCAATATCCTCCAATTTAACGAAGTCTATAATCTCAACCGCCTTATCTTCTTGTTCCTTCTTTAACTCTGCTAGGTCTTCTTCATCTAAAATCACAAATTTATTCTTGGCGTATTCATAGCCCTTCACGATATCATCATTGCCTACCTCTTTTTCACAAACTGGGCAAACCTTTTCATATTTAATAGGAGATTTACATTCTTTATGAAGCTGACGTAATGACACATCCTTATTTTCAGTAGCCGCATGCATCTTTACAGGGATATTCACAAGCCCAAAGCTAATTGTCCCTTTCCACATTGTATGCATTTTTAAGACCTCCCTTTTTCCATAGTTTGTCGATATTGGCTTTTTTTAATCCTAACCTGTTTAAATTCAGTTGGTTTTAAGCATCTTAATTGGTGAAGGGAGTTATTTAGAAATGGATGTAATGAAGCCAATTGCTAGCAGTGACATACCAGTAGGAACGGACTGGTGTTATGAAGTGAAATACGACGGATTTCGCTGTATCCTCCATTGGGATGAATTAGGAAATGTTCAATTAATCAGTAAAAACAACAAAGATTTAACCAGCCAGTTCCCTGAAATTGTATCCTTTTGCCAGGAGAAGACTGCTTCTGTACAAGAATTTCTCCCTGTGAAATTAGATGGGGAGCTTGTCATCCTTAATAATCCCTATCAAGGCAACTTTTCCCGAATTCAAAAAAGAGGAAGATTAAAAAATACTACCACCATTCTAAAAGCCTCCAAGGAGCGACCAGCAACGCTAATGGCATTCGATATATTAGAGCTCTCAGGAGAAAATTTATCAAAGAGATACTTTCAGAGTAGAAAAGAATCGTTAACTGCTTTCTTCGATCAAGCAGCTCTAACCGACACCGGGGAGCGAATCGGTTTGGTGAAAGCTTTTAAGAATCCCGATAAATTGTGGAAAATTATTTTCGACCACAAAGGCGAGGGCATGATAGCCAAACGAGTAAAGAGTGTTTATGGACAGGGGAAGAAACATCAGGATTGGTATAAAATAAAAAATTGGCGAGTCATCCACGGAATCCTTACTACTTTTGATAGTAAAAATGATTATTTCCATGTACATGTATTCAATGGGAATGACCTCTATCCTGTTGGTAAATGTAAGCACGGTCTTGATGGAGAAGATTTTACGACGGTAAAAAAGTTATTTATGATGAACGGTGAAAAGAAAGGTATTCACTACACCCTTCCTCCTGCAATATGTGCAGTTATTCATACATTAGATATTTACGATGGAGAGCTTCGAGAGCCAGAATTTGAAAGAATTGCTCCTGAAATAAAACCAGAGGAATGCACGATTGATCAATTACAATTAGAGCTTTCCATGCTACCGAAACAAATAGACTTCGCCAACACCGATAAATTCTACTGGCCAGATGTCAGTCTCACAAAAGGTAATTATTTAGCATATATGAGAGAGATTTCGCCCTATATGCTTCCGTTTTTAGAGGATAGAGCTTTAACAATCATTCGCTGTCCTGACGGCGTACGTGAGGAATCATTTTTCCAAAAACATCTTCCTTCCTATGCCCCCGATTATATTCGAGGCGTTGGAAATGGCGAGGAAAAGTTGATTGTTTGCGATTCCTTAGAGTCTCTTATGTGGTTTGCCAACCATGGGGCGATTGAATTCCATGTTCCCTTTCAAGGAATTGCTAGTAGTAAACCAAGGGAGATCGTGTTCGATTTAGATCCACCAGGAAGAGAAAAGTTTTCATTGGCAATTGAAGCCGGGCTACTAATTAAACATATCTTAGACGATTTACAGCTTATTTCCTTCGTAAAGACTTCTGGTAATAAAGGTCTTCAGATACACATTCCGATACCGGAAGGAAGCTTTAGCTATGAAGAAACAGGCGTATTCACGCAAGCAATTGCCCTCACCATTGAAAACCAATTACCTGATATTACAACAACTGAGCGCATGAAAAATAAACGGCATGGCAAGTTATATATTGATTATGTACAGCATGGGAAAGATAAAACGATTATTGCTCCCTACTCTGCACGTAAAACAAATGATGGTACGGTGTCCACACCTCTGTATTGGGATGAAGTAACGGAAGATCTACTTCCAGAGATGTTTACGATAGAAAATGTGGTCGAACGTGTCCAGACGTTAGGTTGTCCGTTTCAGGATTACTTTGAGGCAGCTGATAAACAAAATCTGGATAGGCTCAGCAAGCTTATTCATTAGTCAGAACCGCTCATAACAATACCCAAAATAGATTAAGGACATAACAAATTTTCATATAAATGTTATGTCCTTTCTTGTTCAACTATAGTAGCCTTTAAATGTTGCGTTTTAGTATTTTTCTTCTTTCTATAGAAATCAAATGCAGTAAAAATAACCAGGGCAAACAAAATCGTAAATAACGCAGACAAAACATTTGTATCCGGAATATACACTTCCCATAATGAATTAATTAAGGCATGAAAAATAATACATAGAAAGATACTTTTAGTGGTTAAATAAATGACGGTCATTAAAAAAGATAACGCCATAGCAGTTACAGTAAACCAAAGGAAATTCATACTCATTTGATTTGAACCAACTATGAACCACAATGGCAGATGCCATATTGCCCAAATACCGCCCACAATGAGCGTACTTGTGAAAGACGACCATTTTTTTTGCAACGTAGGCTGTAAATATCCGCGCCAGCCAATTTCTTCTAAACCACCTCCGATAATCATGATTGGGAGATTAATTAATGCTAGATATAGGGGCTTCTCCATAGATGCTCCCCCCCAAAGTGTTGGCAAAAAACAAGCTACAAACGCTAGTCCAACGGTAAATAGATACCATGCTAATGGATGTCTATAATTTTTTATATTACTAATAAACGAGTTGAATTCCTCTTTAGAACTATACTTCTTTTTTAGCCAAATCACAGTAATTGCAGGTGCAAGACCGCCAGGAATAAGCAATATTATTGATAATGCAGTTCCAAACTTAAGCAGATCGAATTGGGTTAAAATTACTAAACCTCCCCAAAATGTCCATGTCAGAGTAAATGTATAGAATAGATACCTTCCTACCTCTTTCTCCATTAAGTTTCCTCCTTATATACATCCCAACAATAATTGTACAGACTTGCATAGAGTTTTCATTAGTCCAATCTCGTCAAATAGTGCTTGTTCATTTTGGATCATACCATAACATTTTTGTAAAACAACATCCCTTACAATTCCATCAATGGAAGTCATAATAAAAGTAAATAAATCATCTAGTGGTACTTCAGGCTGAAAGCTCCCTAAAGAAATTCCCTCATGAATGGTATTAAATATTTGCTCGACCAAGTATTGTCCACTTTCGTTTTCAGTAATATTAGGTAAAATTTTTGTTTGTCTTTCAGGATTGTTCGCAAATAAGATTGTTAGTTCAAATTGAATTTTGCCAACCGTTGATAAGTTTTCTTTAATGTACTCACCGAGAAAAGTAAACAGCTTTTCTAGCGTCTTTTTAGGAGCATTGCTATTTTCAATGATTGTATTTACTGCTTGCTTATAGTCCGCATTTGCATTCGCTTGATTAATGACTGCAACAAGTATTTCATCTAAATCTGAATAATAGCGATATATACCCCCTTGACTTAATCCGGACGCTTTAATGATATCTCTCATCGTAATTTCATAGAGTGGCTTATTTGTACACACTGATAAAGCTGCTTTTAAAATGGAATTTTTCTTCTTTATTACATATTCATGACTTACCTTAGGCATAATTTCCTCCTCACACAATAAAAATGACTATAGTGTCATTTTTATTGTGTGTCACAAACTACTAATTGTCAATGATAAATTTAAAATATTTTAAAAATTCACCCTTTGAAACTCTTAATAAATAAGTCAGTTAATCCGTCATGTTGAAAGTTCTATACTTAGACACAAGAAAACCCTTTAGACAATCCAATCTAAAGGGGTAAATAAATTCTAATTAAAATAGTTAAACTTATTTCAATGAAACTTCAACTAACCTGCCCAGTTAGTTGAATAAATCTATCCAAATACCAACAAAAATTCCGAATAATATTAAATCTTTTATCGCAATAAAAGGCAGACCATATAGGATCACCTTCTTAAGGTATTGCACTGTTAATTGATTAAAACAAAAAGCAGAGAATACCCCTCTAGTCTATTACAACATTTCTCGCAGACGTCGTACATCTTTCATTGGGGACAGGCCAAATTTACGGCTGTATTCCCGGCTGAAATGAGATGGACTTTCATAACCTACCTGAAACGCAGCCTCAGCCGCTTCCAGGTTTTCCGTCAAAAGCAATCGGCGTGCTTCCTGCAACCGAAGCTGTTTCTGAAACTGGATTGGGCTCATACCCGTCACTTCCTTGAAATGTTGGTAGAAGGATGAAGAGCTCATACTGGCTTCTTTCGCCAATTCATTTACCTTTAAGGTCTGCGCAAATTCACGGTTTAACACCGCGATCACCTTTGCAATCCGCTGGGCCTGACTCCCTGCAAGTGCAAAGTGCTTCAAGGAATCATTCCGGTCATTTTGAAGAATCCGGTAGATGATTTCACGTTTGATACCATCGGCAAGAATTGGAATATCCTGTGGAGTCTCCAGTAGCCTTATAAGCCGTATTACTGCTTCAAGAAGCGAGTCATTTATTTGGCTAATTACCAGACCACGTCCCGGAGATTCATTAGAAATTACTTGACTCGATGACTGAATGACTTCGAAAATCTGGTTCATATCAAGTTGCAAATGTACGCATAAATAAGGGTAATCGGGTGAAGCCTTTATAACCTGTCCCGTAATCGGCAAATGAACAGAAGCAGTCAGATAACTAGCAGAATCGTACTGATAGCTTTCTTCCCCAAGCATGACTAATTTTGAACCCTGCGCCACAACGCATAAGGAAGGTTCATAAACAGAATAAACGGGTTCTGAAGTCTGGGCAGTACGAACAAATCGCAATCCGGAGATAGACGTGTCATACATTCCATCTACTGCTAGATTTTTCTCAATCAACTCCACTAATTCCTTAATCCGCTCCATGAACAGTTCCCCCGCCTTTCCAGTTACATTTATGAATCTCTTGCTCCCTATACTATAGTTTATTGGAGTATTAGGCAATAATTGTATATTTTTCGACTACCACCTCTTTGGCACAAAAGTTCATAATGAATTTATGGTCAGACACCTTGAATTGGAGGTTAACGAAATGATCAAGTATCTTATTTTGGCTCTTTGGTTCACTATATTAACATTTCATTCCTGTCTAGATTCAGGTGCCTTCCATCGTTTAAGTAAGAAAGGAGATTATGAAATGAAAACAGAACATGTAAATTCTCATTCCTATTCGGGTATGTGGGTGACCGCGGATGGCTATATTAGGCACGAGCTGCTTCCAAACGGTCGATACGATGAAGCCCGCGGTAACCGTAAAAGCGCCTATCAAGGCAGCTATACCATTAAAGACAACCATATCGAATATGTCGATGATACAGGATTTACTGCCGATGGTGATTTTATTAACGGCGTACTTTATCATGCAGGTATGGTGCTATATCGGGAAGAAGAGAGAAAGTAATAATAACGAAATAAATAATAATCTATATAAGTGTTTTCTGGTTTGAAAAACACACTTTTCTAATAATAGAGCTAAACATGCCCCGTTAGCTCAAATAATAAGTATACAGATACCGGTATTTACTTGAACAACGCGCAAATTACAACATAGTATCCCTTTAAAAAAC
>NZ_AEWH01000038.1 GCF_000190475.1 Ornithinibacillus scapharcae TW25 | reverse complement strand
GAATGAAAATAACGCATAAGTTGATGTTGATAGAGCCTGTCATCACTTTCTTGAATGAAAATAACGCATAAGTTGATGTTGATAGAGCCTGTCATCACTTTCTTGGATGAAAATAACGCATAAGTTGATGTTGATAGAGCTATCATCGCCGTTTATTTCTCACAATTATAATGGAGGTTATATAAATGATTAAAATTTTAAACAGCACTACAGCATTGCATAACGGTGTCCACATGCCTTGGTTAGGTATCGGTGTGTTCAAAGTGGAAGAAGGCCCAGAATTAGTTAATGCTATTAAATTTGCTATTAAACATGGTTATCGCAGTATTGATACTGCGGCAATTTATGAAAATGAAGCTGGCGTTGGACAAGCAATTCGGGAAGGAATAAAAGAAGCAGGTATCTCAAGAGAAGAGCTTTTTGTCACTTCTAAAGTTTGGAATTCTGATTTAGGCTATGAGTCAACGATTGCAGCTTATGAAACTAGCCTACAAAAACTAGGTCTAGATTACCTAGATCTATATCTCATTCACTGGCCTGTGGAAAACAAATATAAAGAGGCATGGAGAGCAATGGAAACTCTCTATAAAGAAGGAAAAGTGAAAGCTATCGGTGTCAGTAACTTCCAAGTTCATCACCTTAAAGAATTAATGAAAGATGCCGAAGTAAAGCCAATGGTTAATCAAGTGGAATACCACCCACGATTAACCCAAACAGAAGTCCAGCAATTTTGCCAACGTAATGGTATTCAGCTAGAGGCTTGGTCACCTTTAATGCAAGGCCAATTATTAGACCATCCTACTCTACTAGAAATTGCAAATAAGTATAACAAAACGGTACCGCAGATTATTATCCGTTGGGATCTACAAAACGGGGTTATTACGATTCCAAAATCAACGAAGGAACATCGGATTATCGAGAACTCCAATATCTTTGACTTCCAATTAACGGAAGAAGATATGAATCGAATTAATGGTCTGAATCAAAATCACCGGGTTGGGCCAGATCCTGACAACTTTGATTTTTAGGGGATAGTCTAGCTGCTAAATAAGATGCCTCTTTATATCTAACCGGGTGAGAAAACTGAAAATAACATTGTAAATTGGAGACGCAATTCCTTATGAATGAAATAGCGTCTCTTTTTCTATACACCATCCCTTGTACCTAAAATACAAGTTCATTAAGAATTTATTCTAGCAAAACTTGATTTCCTTCCAGTTAAAGGGAATTTTTATGTTAAAGTAATTGTATAGTATGCTTGAACCAAACTTACTCACCAAACGAAACAATATGGACGTGAGTTTAATGAAATCAACTATACAATGCGGAACTTCAGTGGGTTCTATAATAATGAAAGGTATGGTTTAACGAATGAAATTGCTCACAAAGAATCTTCTTTTTAATGTTGCTTTATGTATGCTTGTAGGAATGCTAGCTGGATGTGCTGGCGAAACAAACGAAAAGTCCACAACAGATTCTTCCGAAAAAAGTTTAGCTTTAGAATCAACAGAAGATAAAAAGGAAACAGATGAAAATTCTTCAACAAGTGAGTTAGAAGAGGCAGAGACTAATGCAAATGACACCTCTTCGGATAAAAATGTTAATAACAATTCGGAGATAATCGCATCTGAAACTAGTGACGCAAATGTCGTCTATCAGGGAGAAACACTATCCCAATATTCTAGTGAACAGATCGAATATGCTCGAATTTGGTTACAGCTAGGACCGAACCAAGAGATAGATGAGTTAAACGTTCGGCATATTTCAGCTGGGGAACCAGTTAATATTTATGATGAAACAAGTGCTACCTACCCAAAAGATGTGGTTACATTAGAGGGATCTCGTTCTGTTGATGGTTCCGTAACTTATAGTAGTAATGGGAATGGTACGATCAACGTGTACAATGTTCCTTCACATTGGGCTAGTCCCGCTCAGGTCGAAGAGAACTTTATGAAAGAATACACAGAGGATATTATAAAAAGTGCAAAGCTGGTGTACGTTGATCCAGGTGACAACGAAAAAATTATAGAATTAATCAAACTGCTACATGTTAATAATTAAGGATAGCTTCAGTTCCATCAGCTTAGAAAAAGGGACAGAACCCCTTAAGTTGGCGTCATAATTCTAACTTAAAGGGGTGTTTTTATGGCAAAATATAGGTAAAAATTCAACATAAGACTTCATTAATTAAATGATCCCCACAATTCCAGATTAATAGCGTATTAACTGGCACTTCTTATGGCGAGTATAGTAATAATCTCTTTTGTAAAACATCTAAGACCTCTTCAGGTATTTCTTTGACCTTTATATCTTCACCCAGAAAAAGTAGCCAATTGGATAATTCATTCAACTCTTCAAGATGATTAACATCAATAAAAGTCTTTAAAACAGCCGTGGTTTGATATGGATTCGTATAAGATATGCTAGCCTTCAAAGGATGGTATTTTTTGAACTGGGCAATTGCCTTTGGACCTAGTTCTAAAACAAGGTTAACCATTTCTTCCTGCTTACTCATTTTTTCTAAAACCTTTTTCTTATTTAAACGTTTTTTGACCGGGGATGGTTCAACATTTGTAAGATTGTCTACAGGAACGATCCTTCTCTTTTCATCCTTTACATCAAATCCTTCAATAAACCACATGCTTTTTTCACGATATAAATGTAAGAGATAAATTGGATATATCTTTACCTTATTATCTTCTTTGATCGTAAGTAGTAAATTGCTATCCAAAAGAATGTTTTGGATAAGAGTTTCTAACATAGGATGGGGCAGGTCTGATAAATCAAGCAAGTCAGGATTGTGAGGATTCGTACCTTCAAAAAGCAAAATTTTATGAAGAAGCACTAGGTCATCTTGCTGGTTTTCTGAGATAAGCCCGAGAAGTTTTTCTGCTAATGAATGACGACTCTTTAAATAGGGAAGTTGTTGATTTCTAGTGGCCATAAAGGCAATAAACAATGCTTTGATTTCATTATCTGTAAAGCGTACCGTTGGCAGGACAGAGTTGTTCATAACAAAATAGCCACCATCTCTACCAACTTCAGCAACAAGTGGCATCCCCATCGCCTCTATTTCCCTAATATCCCGAATAGCTGTCGAACGGGAAATATTAAACTCTTTCATGATTTCCGATATGGTAAAGTGGGCACGATTGTTGATATAGCGCATGATTGTATTAATCCGCTCAACTTTTTTCATTAGGGCCTCCTAAACAGTGTCACTTTTTGACATGGTTTAAGGCTATTATAAACTCAGAAAGAAAAAACAAAAACACTTTGTTTTAAAAAAAGGAGGAAATTTGGAAATGGCAAATTATAAGTTAGAGGAAAAGGAAAGCTTTACTGTATTAGGGATTGGAACGGAGCTTAAGAGTGATTACACAGACTATATGGGCATCAACAAGGAAAAGGCAGATTTCTGGCAGGCAGTACAAGAAGACGGAAGTTTAGATAAGTTAAAAGCTATTGCTTCGAATGACTATATTTTTGTTGTGAACGAGGCAGTGAATAATAAAATGATGCATTATGCTGGGGTTATGACAGAAGAAACCCTACCAGAAGCAACACGACTTATCCAATTTCCAGAAGGGGAATACATCATAGTCGAGGGGGAGGCAAGTACAGATGAAGAGCTAAGTAACAAGCTCACTGGAATGGCCTTTGGTGAAGCCCTTCCTGAAGCAGATTACGTTGCCTATGTTGGTGGACCGAATACCGCTGTGGTGATGGGACAGCGGGACGGCCTTGTGTATGGTGAAATGTGGATTCCTGTTGTTCGGAAATAAAGGAGGAAGCGATATGTCATATATTGTTGATTTTAAAAATGTATCTACAATAGGGTTAGAGTCATCACCTGTGGCAGATGCGCTAGCCGGGTTGCGGGCTAATGAAGCGAGATACTTTATGAATAAATACAAACATGAATTTACGGTAGTACCAGCTAGTGAAAGTCAGGAGACATTAGAATATGTGAACCGAATATTAAAGGAAGAACGTGATCTTGAGTTTGCTGCTAAACCTTTAGAAACGTCGAAGTTTCAAGTTGAAAACATCAGATGGGCCTACATTTTTTATGAGGATGGACTTGAAGTTAATGTGTTGTATACGGTTGACAACCCTAAGAAGCGCGCTGTTGGTTTTAAGCTTTCTGAAGGAATGGAAGTCCCAAAAGAGCTAGAGGGTAAGTTTAAATTTGCTAGGCAGAAGTCTAAATTAGCCGGAACTATACGAGGATCATTCTTTGTCATTAAAGGGGAGTATTAATCTTAACAAGCACCCTCCAACTAACTGGAGAGTGCTTTTTCTTTGCAGGGAATCCAGATTAGAAAACCCCATTTACATAGCTTAATCAAAAGATAAGCTATCTCTTTATGCTTTAATCCTTTTAAAATCCCCATTAATTAATACTGCCTATCAATTTTATTCACTTTACTTTATTAATCAGCTCTATATATTGTGAATCTCCATATCCTACTGTTGGGAAAACTTCGAATAGCCGCTTAAGCAATTCAGGTGTAGGTAACTGTTTATTTTTCTCAATAAATTTTGTTACAATATTAGTTTCTTTCTGCATTTCTAAGTATAACTCTATAGCTTGGTACATGACTGGAGGAAGTTCATTTTTTGGTTTCATGTGATGGACCAATACTTCTTCATAAACGGAATAATAGCTACCCAAAGTAAGCTCCGTTTGGCTAACTTTAAACTCGTCCTCTCTAAAGCTATTGAAAAATACTTTACCTTTATATTGAGACTGCTCAAGATAGGCTAGAATAGTTAGAAGGTTCATCTGACAAAACATATCTTCCCCAAACCATAATACAATATAATCATAGTTTTTATGGAACAGGTTATTGAAGGGTTTTATTACCTTAGATCGGTAATTGTCCTCTGACTCACCATGTCCTGCTGCTCTTGTTTGAATAAAGTCTTGGTCGAATATTGAAGTCGTAGTCGCATTAATGCACATTGCTTCATTAAATGGCGCATAATCCGAATTCCCCATAAGCTTCTTACTTTTAAATTCCTCATACATGAGTTGGCCGTTTAATATGTTCAGTACGTTATAGTCAAATAGTTCACTCTTCCTACTCTTTAAACGTTCAACCTCAACTTCCCTCGATATATTCATTCTACAATCATCCTTACCATAATAGATTTGGAGCTTAGCAAATGATTGAACAGGCATCTGATTTACTTGGAATTCCTTTGGATTAATACCAAAAACTGCTTTGAAAGCCCTACTGTAAGCTTCCTGAGATGAATAATTATAATCAAAGGCAATATCGATGATCTTTCGATTATTTGCTAGATCTTCCGTAGATAAATACAATCTTCTAAGAAGAATATAGCGCCTAATACTAATACCTGTAACTTGATGAAATTTAAAAGAACAATAATAAGGTGAATATCCCATATAACGAGCCAAATCATCTAGCGAGAACTCTACTTTTAACCTATCCTCCATCCAATCAATCATTAATTGTATATATTCATTCATCTGCCTCACTCCTTACTAAAATAATAGGCTATATTCAGGTTATTATTTTGATAGTTGTTGTGCTAACATTAGCAGACTTTGCTTTACTAATGCTACTTTACCAAAAATAAAACTCCCCAAAGGTATCAGAATTCTATCTACCTTTGGAGAGTAAATCTCTTTTATGCTAATTATAATTATTTCTATTCTTCGTTAAACGTAACTTCTACATCACCATCTGAAGTGCTGATTTCCATCTTATTATCCGTTTTGGCAGAATGGGATGCTTTCACTCCTAATTCTTTATCATTCACATAGACGTCACCAAAGCTTGATTTAATCGTATAACTCAACTCTGATTCTTTATTCGCTAAATCCAAATAGACACTTCCAAATTTACTTTCAATCATGGTTTCACCAAAGAGTACGCCATTAATTTCTATATCTCCATCCGTGCTCTCTATTTTAGCCCCTTGACTGGTGAAATTTTCAAAGTAAGTATCACCAAATTCGATTTTTATGTTGGTATTTACAGCATCAATAGACTTAAACTCATTAGATCCATCCGTCATTTCTATCATGAAATCATGTGTCTTCACATCTGAGGCTGTGACATCGCCAAACCTGTTCTCAATCGTTAATCCATTTGAGTTAATATCATATATCGCTACATCGCCATCTGTAGCTTGAATCACCCATTGATCTACTGATATTCCATCTATATGAATATCACCAAATTTACTGGATATCTTGGCATCTTCTAATTCAGCATCCACTGGAACATAAATTTTAATGTTTGTTTTATCAGTGAATCCAGATAGATTCATGGAAAAACCGAACCACGTATTGGCGGATTTTTCATCGCTAATTTTCAGTACTTCATTTTCAACTTTATGGCTAATCTCTATACCATCCAATCGTTCAATCTCTAATCTGAATTCATTTGAGGGAATAATCTCTATATCTGCATCTGCAAGATCTACGTCAAGATTCTTATATTCTTCTAATATAAATTCTTCTTGTAAACGGTCACTTTCCCCCACTGCCTTAAGTCCATCGCCAGTATTAATAATTGAAAACTTAGCTCCCGTCAAAAGGCCAATTACTGCAAGAAGGATGCCAACTACAATTAATCCACTACCAATTACTTTCACTTTATTTTTCCCTTGTTTCACTTATTTCCCCTCCTTGCGTCTGTTTGTGATTTTATCAACCAGCCTTTTTAATAATCTCACTACACCAGTGCTAACCTTTTTGGAGAAATATACAATTGGGGAATATAGTAGCATCCCAATACCAAATACAACTAGACCTATGCCAATAAAGAATATTGCCGTCTGCCAATGTTGAAAGATTACTGCAAATCCGGATACCGTACTGACAAATCCCGAAATTGGTAAACCAATGACAAAAATAAAAAGTGTAAGAATAGTCATTCCACATACCAAGATTAAGGAAAGTGCAAAAAGAACAACCACAGCCAGCAATGGCAACGCAATAGGTGAAGCTAGAATTGCCAGTATGATGAACCAAACTGCAGAAAAGCTTTTTTTCGTTGGACTATTATCCGTATCCAAATCTTTCACCGCATAGTCCGCTAAAATCTGTGATGCAACATGGGACGGGGAACCTAACCTTGCAATAACAACATCTGTACTTTCTTCGCCTGCTTCTTCAAAATACTCCTGATAATAAAGAATAGCCTCATCTATTTCTTGTTTTGGTAGTTTTTTGATTTTCAATCGAAGCTTCCTTAGATATTCATCCTTACTCACTATTTTTACCCCCTAATAAAACAGAATCAATTCTTTGCTTATAGTCGACCCACTCTTGAAGCAGCTCCTTATACCTTTCAATACCACTATCCGTAATACGGTAATATCTGCGATTTCTACCCTGGAATGGCTGATCATATGTGGTCAAGTAATCTTGCTTCTGCAATCTACGTAGGACAGGGTAAAGTGTCGATTCCGATATATCCATAATCTCACGTACCTGCTGAGTCAAGGAGTAGCCATACGCATCCTCTCTTGCCAACACGGCAAGGACACATGCATCAAGTAATGAGGAACCCAGCTGGAATGACATTGGAACACCTCCATATTTAATTTATAATACTATACGTTATATAATATTGTTTCTGGTGATATTATATGACGTATAATATCAGAGTGTCAATAATATTTTGTGGAAAAAATTTCTTTAAATGGAAGACGGTCTAATTTGTTTGCAAGTTTTATTCAAGAAATAACAAAACAGCACCCTCTAATAAATCGAAGGTGCTGTATATATAATTCTAAGTTTTTCCCATCAATAGGTGCCTTTTCATTAGGCTTGATTAACGTCATTCACAAAAATCATTTTCGAGATCTTCAGCGTGCTCCACAACCCCGACCTGATTTAGTTCAAAATAATAATTGGAATAACAGTCTTCAAGTCCCCTTAGCCAAACAATTTCATCATCACTTGCACCTTGATTCCAAGTCTCGTTCGTATGACTGTGACTTTCGATGTATATTTTCGCCTGTCCGTCTTCTATCGTAAAATCTTTAATATTACTTACATCGACATAAATATCGGTATCATCATAATTATAGACTACTGTATTATCCTTAAAAATCGTTAGGTAGGGTTCAAAACCTGGAAAGTCCGAGCCGAAGAATTCCTCTTTGAAACCAAAATTAATTTGTTCTTCTAATCTGTCATCTTGGTCAGGACCGAACTTTTCATCAAATATTTCTATATAAGCTCCTAATGGTTCATAATCGCTATATTGAGCTCCGTAACTTAGTGCAGTCGATTCCGTTATGCTATAACCATATTTTTCTTCATAAGAATCGATAATTTCTTCAACATGTTTATCGAATTTAATATGTTGAAACTCGCTACCATTATGTTGGTTATTGAAGATTTTATCTAGATTAGTATTTTGATTGACAAATATCGGTATAAAGTTTACGACTGAGAAAATATTATCTTCTCCTGAATTATATGTAATGGGAGCTTTTATTCCTAAGACAACTAATCCGGATGCTGTAGCCGAAAGCTCTCTGTTCTCTGAAAGGGTCACAATATCGTTCCCCTCTTCTATCCAAAATTCAACTGGAGGATTTGATTTATTGAATATTTTCGAGGATTGGGAATCATAGCTTATGGTATAGGTATCTCCGATTTCCATCATACTAGGAATACTTATATTACTGTATGTGAATTCTTCTTCTTTATCATGTATTAGGATAAAAATACCAAAACCAAGCAGTATTAAAAAACCTAAACATAACGCTACTAGTAGTTTATTTCTTTTAGTTTGCAAGCATACTCACCCTTTAATGGAAATTAATAATTCACCTTCCAAAATTTTGCATAAACACTTATAGGTCAATTTTACCATAACACCTTTTAAAAGGGTGATACTACTGTATGCAATTCAAACCAAGCCATAAACAACACTCCTGTCCCAACTAATTGAGGAAAAGCAAAAAAGAGGTATACTAAATACTGTCATCTTTAAAAAATATGAACAAAGAAGGAATTAAATTTGGATATTTTTGCAGCTGAGACCATACTTACACTACTAACCGTTGTCGCAATTGATTTAGTATTATCTGGAGATAATGCGGTGGTTATTGCAATGGCTACTAGAAGATTACCTGAACATAATCGTAATAAAGCAATATATTTAGGGACAGGCTTTGCTATCGTTTTGAGGATTGTATTTGCGGTAGTTATTGCATTACTATTAAATATTCCACTTGTCCATTTTTTTGGAGGTCTACTCCTTTTATATATTGCCTATCATGTACTAGTCAATAATGGCCAGGAGGAAAATTCTGTTGAGGCAAAGGACTCTATTGCTGGTGCAGTCGGAACAATTATAGCTGCGGATGCCGTCATGAGCTTAGATAATGTCGTTGCCGTTGCGGGTGCTTCCAAAGGTAATATTTTAATACTTGCTTTAGGAGTACTGATTAGTATTCCTATTATGATATTTGGGTCAAAAATCATTGTTAAATTCATGGAAAAATATCCTTGGATCGCGTACATTGGCTCGGGAATTTTGGCTTGGACTGCCGGTAACATGATTATTGGTGATGAAAAAATAATGGAGTGGTTTCATATTAAAGAAGGCATTATTACCTATATTTTCAGCATTATTGTAACAGTACTATTACTGGCAGTTGCTTATTTTAGGAACCAAAAGAGAGCTTCTTCAGCCAATTGAATAAAAACCGGGTTATATAGATAATAACCCGGTTTTTCTATTTTACTAAAAGAGAAAAGTTTTGTTCCTAGCGTTAAAAAGAGGAGTTAACTCCAAGGTGAATAATACTTAAGCTCACTAAATGGTCTTGTTACTTTTCCCTTCATCCTAACTAATCTCTATTTATTATTCATCACTTTAGCGAGCTCAGACAATGACTCGTATTGTTTAATGTGATAATTCCGCCCTTCCTTTTGCAAGTAACTTTTTTCACAAAACTGGGTTAACACATGCAATAGGTGACGGTAGGATACCCCTAAATAATCACACACCGTTACGTGTTTCTCTTTATAAATCCCTTCATCAGCAGTCTGCAAGATAAAGTCTGCTAGCCGATTTTCAAGGGGAAAGGCAAGACTTTGGGAATATTTCGCCGCTATCGTCGTTGCTTTGACACTTAAAAACCTTGTTAATTCACGAAGAAACTTTGTATCCTCCAGTAACTTTTCACGATAACGATTAAATGGTAGAGCAAAACAAATTGTCTTGGTGGTTGCTTGAATTCCCTTTGTATAATATATTTCATTTAATAACTCCATCTCACCAATGAATTCCTTCGCATTGATAAAGTTGATTAATGATACTTTTCCATTTTGATGGGTTACATATATTTTCGCTTTTCCTTCGATCATGTAAAATAGAAAATCTGGCCTCATTCCTTCTTGAATGATCCACTCGTCCCGCTTATATTCACGAATCTCCGTGTATTCGTCAATCGAAAAAGAGAATAGATGGGCAATAGAGTGTTCTTCTAAATATAGCCGCTTCTTCTCACCTTTATAAATTTCCATCTTCCACCTCAAAAATAGGAGATTTCTCATATTATTTATCCTTATTTCCATGATATCATGCAATCATTGAGGAGGATACGTATGAATACACAAAGATGGATGGGCACACGATTTTTTAGTTTCTTTCTAACGTGGGGGATTTTTCTACCTTACTGGTCTGGTTGGCTTGTCTATGCAAAAGGGGTTACCGTACCAGAGGCTAGTCTAATTATGAGTTTAGGATTAGTCGCAAGAGGTCTTTCCACCTTATTTGCATTTCCATATTTATCGGAGAAATTTAGTAGTAAAAGTCTTTTAAATGTGGCTGGAATCAGTACTTTAATAGCTATTCTTTGCTATATTCCAATCAATTCCTTTGCCGGTTTACTCGTTATTACGATTATTGTACACATCTTTTACCCGACGTTAATGCCTGCTTTAGATAGTGCGGCAAGTGTTTTGATGCAAAACAACCAATTAAAACATTACGGCAGAAGCCGTCAATGGGGGTCCATTGGATTTGTTTCTATTGGATTTGTCATCACTATCTTTACCGGAGAGTTTGGCGATGAAGTCATTCTTTGGGCATTTTTAATTGGGATAATTGCTTTAGTTGGCCTCAATTTCTTGAATGCACCTGATATTTTATCGAAGAAACCGGAAGTAGATGACACGGAAAAAGTAAGTATGGTAAAGCTGTTTAAGATGAAACACTTTCCGTTAGTACTTATTATTGTTGTTTTACTCCAAGCGGCACATGCCACATATTATAATTATGGCTATATTTTTTTACAGGATATCGAAGCACCTATACACCTTATTGGGGTAATCCTTAATATTGCGGTACTTGCGGAAATCGCATTCTTTTTCATTGCAGATAAGAGCTTTAATAGGTTCTCAACTGGTAGTTTACTAACGCTATCTGCTCTTGGTTCTACCGTACGTTGGATATTAGTATTTGCCTTTCCGAATGTCATTGTTTTCTGTATCGCACAGGTCCTACATGCTTTTTCATTCGCTATGGCACATTATGCGTTTATGAAGTATTTAACGGCTCATATACCACTAGCTTATATCTCCAGAGCACAAGGCATGTACTCTGCCTTTGCGATGAGCTGGAGTACAGGGGTGTTTACAGTACTGGGTGGCTATTTATACGAGATTGAACCAAGGTTCGCCTTTATTGGGATGGTAGTATGTAGCTTGCCAGCGATGGTGATTGCGATGATTTATCGCAGATTGGATACTGGGTTGAAAGCTAGAGTTAACTGATTAGTAGATGGCTAAATAGAAAGACGAGATCCTACCTGAAATAGATCTCATCTTTCTATTATTCTATATTAAAAAGTATCTAGGATCTCTTATATTCATCCTTGGATTAGGATTAAAGAGTTTATATATAGCCTTACAGATTTTAACGATAAGCAATATTGGATACCAGCCTATTATTAATGTAAACAAGTTAACTATTATCGCTGCCTCATATAAGTCCGGTATTTCCGAAAACAAAAATAATGATAGGCAATTCCCTATAGAACCAACTAGTACGTATACTATTGGCATATACCACTTTGTATATTTTCGCCAATATACAAACAGAAACGGAATTACCATATTTACTAACACGACACCAAGTAGTATTTTTTCTTCGAATTCAAACGTATTATCTTCTAACAACGGTACACTCGGCATGATTACTGCTCCAGCAAAAAGTGCATATAAAAATAACATGATAATGACTAAAAACTCTGCTCGCTTTGTTCGTCTCCGTTGATCCTTTTCTTTTAACTGTTCAACCTTTTCATCTTTCCAAATGATATAAGGCTTCGAGGTTTGGTTCATTGTCAGGGGAATAGGTACTGGCAACCTTTCACCATCCCATGGAATTCCTTCAATCTGATTAAAGTCAACATCATAAGAAGCCGTGCTATCATATGCGATAGTTAAGTCATATTCTGTATAATATATTGGAATACCCTTATCCTTTAGTCTTAACAACCAATCCTCCAATTCTTCCGCATCATACAACCGTTGATAAAAGTTACCGTCTTGATGCATAATGATGAGTAATACACCTAATATATCAAAGCTAGTTTTATGTAAGTTTAAATATTTACCTCTCAAATTACCAATTAATACCTTGTTCATCTCGTCGAAACCAATATGTTTCTCTTCTACCTTATTCTTAGTTTTGTGAATATGCTTGATAGCAATTCCATTCTCATGGAGCACAAACTCACTTACATGATTTACATATCGATTAATTGTTGCAACACTGACCCACGGTATGCTCACCAGCACAATAACGACAAACGTACAAAAGATAGCTGGTATTAAAAAATCCCCTCCAAGTATATACCAGTATATCGTTGCTATAGCTAGTGCCAATGTTAACAAGCCAAATATCACTGCAAGTACCAAATTTAAGTAAAAGCCTGTCTTTGGCATTTTTGAAGAATATTGAAGGGGTTCATGTTGACTTTTTTTCATTGGATCATCCTTTCCTAAGCTTTTTTAAGATTCATACGGTTAGAATGATAAAAAGTTTCGGGAATTTTATAATGTCCCATAACATTAAACCCCGTCACGATAATATCCATATGATCCCAAGTAATTTTCACTCCACACGTCCTGTTCCGCAGAGATAAGATCCAATAATTTATTCAATGACTTGAAAGCTTTCATACGTGCAACCAGCTTTTGATCAATATATCCTAATGATTGAATGGCTAATTCCTTTGCTCGTTTAATATGCTGATGCTCTGTTTCCGATAACACTTCTCGAACGACATCTAATGACCAGGCCGCCCGAGACACCGTGCGAATAATTAGAATACGTCTAACATCTGCTGGCGAATACATTCGATAGCCGCTCTCCTGGTGACGAACAGGCGTTATTAGCTCCTCATTTTCCCAATGACGTATTGCAGAAGTAGCTACTCCCGCAATCTCCGCTACTTCACCAATCGAATAAAATTCTTTTTTCTTACGACTTCGTTCAAACCATTCTACTTCTTCTACATCTAACATTTCTATAACCTGTTCTGCTTGATGTCTTTCTTTCTGTAATTCGGTTTGCGCTTGATTAATCTTCCACAAAACCGGCATTATTTTTCCTTCTTGGATTAACGGCATCATTTCCCGAACAAACTGCATCCCGAAACCAATATTCATCTTCACGATACATTGGAAATAGGCTGCATGAATCGGTGAGTACTCGCGATAGCCATTTTTTGCTCTCGGAACTTCTGGAACAAGCCCCCATTCTTCATAATGCTTCAGCGTACTTGTGGACACACGACAAAGCCTAGCTATTTCAATTCCCTTCATTTTTTCACCGTCCTTATCCCTTCAAGTATAACCTTAAAGAACTTGATAACCTTTTAGTCTTCAAACCCTATCATAACAAATAAAATTCCAATCAAGTAGGGGGATTGCATCAATGTTGTACGATAGAAGAGCGAGTTAAAGGTGAATAATACTGTCAACAGGCTATATGAACACCTTTCATAAAGACAAAATAATAAAGGAGGCAATTCATATGTTAAACATGATTCGTATTGAAGGTGCACAAGAAAACAACTTAAAGAACATCACGCTAGATATTCCTAGGAATCAATTAGTAGTTATCACAGGGCCCTCTGGTTCTGGAAAATCAACCATTGCATTCGACGTACTGGAGCGGGAATGTAATCGTCAATTTCTAGAATCCAGCGGACTATCTACTGATGTGTTCGAACGACCAAAAGTAGATAGAATTAGCGGTCTATCCCCCTCTATTGCCATTAACCAGCATGTAACGAACCGCAACCCCCGATCAACTGTTGGAACTGTAACCGATCTCTACACTTACTTGCGAAAACTCTTTGAACAAAAAGGAAAACGTCCATGCTCCAATTGTGGTGAAACACTTTCTCCACTACCAACTGGATCTGATGAAGGAACAGTAATATGTGAAAACTGTCAGGCAACACATGAACGTCTAACCCGTGCTGATTTTTCTTTTAACAAACCTTCTGGTGCCTGTCCTACCTGTTCAGGGTTAGGTGTTGCCAAAGAGATTAATATGCAACGACTCTTTAATCGTGAGAAATCCTTAAATAATGAAGGAGTAAGCATTTGGTCTGGGACTTGGGGAGAGTACAATACGAATGTCGTGATTGCCGGAAGTGAGCATTACGGCTTAAATATAACCGCAGACAAACCACTCCAAGATTTCACCGAGGTAGAGTTAGACTTCCTTTATTACGGAGTAGAAGATGAAAGATTTGCGCATCACTTCCCAGACATTAAGCCACCGAAAACCGTTGCCAAAGGAAAGTTTGCTGGTGTATTAGGCGCAATGTGGCGTTCCTATAAAGAAAGCGGAGAAAATGCACAGGTTGCAGATTTCTTTGAGTCAAAAATCTGCCCGGACTGTCACGGTGAACGATTGCGGGAAGAGATTCGCTCTGTTCATGTCAATGGAAAACGCTTGCCTGAGCTCTCTCTTCTTCCTTTAAACGAGCTGTTGAACTGGGTTACTAACACGATAGAACTATTTCGGGATGAGGATGATGACCTTTTAGCGACCGTTCTCAATGATATGCATGAACGACTCAAGCGAATTTTGCAAGTTGGCTTAGGCTATTTAACACTTGATCGTCAAGCAATCACCTTATCAGGAGGGGAAGCACAAAGATTACGGCTTGCTTCTATCCTAGGCTCTGGACTTACCGGTGTGTTATATATTCTAGACGAACCTACTGCCGGATTACACCCTCGTGATACGGATGGGTTAATCGCAGTAATGAAGAGTTTACGTGACCTAGGAAATACTGTTCTTGTTATTGAACACGACGAATCCGTAATGGAGGAAGCTGATCACCTCATCGATATTGGCCCAGGTGCTGGACGACTCGGTGGAGAAGTAATTGGTATCGGGACAGCTTCTGACCTTGTTCAGAATCCAACTTCCATCACTGGTCGCACACTTGGAAGAGAAATCTCCTTACCTTCCAGAGGGCGGAAAGGTAATGGAAGATCTATTTCCATCAATAATGCTACGAGACATAATTTAAAGAATGTTTCCGTTGATTTACCACTTGAAACACTCACCGCGATAACGGGGGTTTCTGGGTCAGGAAAGTCTACTCTAATCTTTGATGTCTTAGCGAATCAAGAAGGCTGCGAGTCTATTACTGGAATGGAAGAGATTGACTCCATTATCAATATTGGACAAAGTCCACTAGTTCGAATGGCGCGCTCGAATGTAGCGACGTATATGGATATCTATACAGATTTACGAAAAGCCTTTGCCGATCAAGAAAGTGCTAAAGATTTAGGCCTTACCGCTAAACATTTCTCTTTCAACACACCTGGAGGTCGCTGTGATCGATGTGAAGGAATGGGGAAAGTAGATGTGGATCTTCATTTCTTGTCCAATACCCAAGTTACCTGTCCAGTTTGTAAAGGCAAACGTTTTAAGGAAGAAGTACTGGAGGTAACGGTAGAAGGGTATTCGATTTCCGATTTCTTAGAAATGAATGTGGAAGATGCACAAAAGCTTCTTTCAGGGAAAAAAGTTCAAAGCCGATTAAACCTTTTAGTTGATGTTGGATTGGGTTACCTAACGTTAGGACAACAGCTTACCACTTTATCTGGTGGTGAAGGGCAGCGTTTGAAGCTAGCAAAAGAATTAAGTGGATCCCAAAAAGGGCATACACTCTATTTGCTAGATGAACCAACAAGTGGACTTCACACCTCAGACATTACCCATTTACACGAATTACTGAATCGCCTAGTAGATGCGGGAAATACCGTCATCATGGTCGAACACAATATACCAATGATCTCCTCAAGCGACTATATTATTGATATGGGGCCAAATGGTGGAGCAGAAGGTGGCGAAGTGATAGCTACTGGAACTCCTGTTGAGTTGAAGGTGAATGCGGATTCTGTCACTGGTAAATATATTGCTATCTGATTATACATTAGAGGCTGGGACAAAATTAGACGAATCAATAGCGAACAATAATCTAATTAAGCACCGGAAATATACGTAGACTCCTTGAAAAAGGAGACCACTTTTTCTACGTGCGATGTGTCGCTGCCGTAGCATTCCTTGTCCTGTGGGAGGATAGGCCTAGCTGAGACCCCTCGGGGAGCGATAGCTCTGAGGAGGCTCAGCAGCCGCCCATTGTGAGGTAGACACTGCGACGGTTTTGTCGAGCAGATGTCGCCCCTGTACGGGAAGTAAAAGCGAAGTATATTTGCGGTGCGGGTTTTCCCACTATCTATAGATATTGTTCGGATTCTGATTAGGCTAAAATACTTTTGTCCCGGCCTCATTTTGTCAAGGTTTCATTTCTTATCCACACTAAAGCTTCCAATTACCTTTGACCGATATTTGTAAGTTATCGATTACTTTATCTTTCAATGTAACATCAGGGATAAACAAAAAAGCTCCTGCCTTTGCCAATGCATTTACCTTCGACCTTGATACTCCTAATATCTCTGCTATCAGCTTATCTATTCTAAGACCAAAATCATATTTACAGGTAATTCTAATTGTCACTTCGCTAGATATGGACTCAGAATTTCCCTTTCGTATCTCATAAGCTATATCTTTATTTACAGCATCACATCGTTTTCGTAAATTGCTAATTTGAAAAGCATGATACCAAATCATATCTTTATTATTTTCCATATACTTTTGATGTCGTAATGGATCAATTCGGTTTACATGTACTCTTGATAAAATTGGGCAATTCCAAGTACCCTCGCAATTTATACACTTATATATAAGCCAAATATCAATCATTTTCTGATTTGCATTGACTCTAAATTTATCACTACATGAGAACTCTGTGCTCTTTTTGCAGTTCTTACAATTTCGGATAACATTAGGTGTTTCATGAGCAATAATCTCATACGAAACAATATTATTTAAACTCATTCCGGCTCCTCCAATTAATTCAGAGGAACGCAAATAATACTGAATGGAGAATGATTTTCCGATAGAAAAACTCGCTCTTCCTATATGAATGTGTTCGTTTTTCTTATGCAGGCTGTAAAGTTTTTTTGCCTACAAAAAAAAGCAGGATACCTTATAGGTATCCCGCTTGGAATTAACAAAACAGATTATCCCGCGTTCCCTGTAATGGTTAAAAATAGGCACACTTCTCCCTTAGACTGAACAGTACTGTTCAAAAAAGAAATGTACTATTTAGTTACTCAACCATTACAAGTAATTTGGCAAATCCAATTCCACCTTCCGTATTTCTCCTATTTAGAATTATACAACAATTACACTTGTTGTCAATGACACCATGCATCATCTAAATATATTTCCTGATATCGTGAACATAGCCCCCACACACAATCGATCCACTTATTTTTTCTTCTTCAATTCTCTCAAATATCCCATAGACGAGGCAAACGCAGCAGCTCTTTCCGGAATACCTTTTCTCACTAGTGCTTCTGCAGTTTCTTCAATTTTGTTTCCAGCACCTTTTAACTCCATATGATTACCCTCCCTTCCTGCCCATATTATTTACCTGGTAAATAAATATATTTATAAGGCGGTATTATAGAGTTGTGATTCTTATCCCTTCGTCTTTTAAAGGCACGTGATAGGTTGATGCCCAAGCACGATAGGCGAATGAAGCATATTCTTTAGTGTAGAAAACAATTAGGAGGAATTTGCCTTGACTAATGAATATCAAACTTTCGGACTGCCAGAAACATTTCATCCGGAGGTTCACGAGGAACGTATACGACCTGGGTTTGGATTCGGTAGACCGGGTTTTGGTTTTGGAAGACCTGGATTCGGATTTGGAAGACCTGGATTCGGATTCGGTGGGCCTGGTTTCGGCTTAGGATTTTTAGGAGGACTTGCGACAGGAGCAGTATTGTCCCCAGGACCTGGATTTGGCTATAACTATCCGCCATATCCTTACTATCAACCGTACTACCCATACTCACAATATCCAAACTATAACGTGCCTTTCTCCCCATATTAAAATCAACCGATATAACGAAAAAGCGGAGCGACAACTCGCTCCGCTTCTTCATTCCAAATTACTCCCATTCGTCTCAATAACTTCTTTATACCAGTAATAACTTTTCTTTTTAATACGTTTAAGGTCATGTT
Source organism: Ornithinibacillus scapharcae TW25 (assembly GCF_000190475.1). Taxonomy (GTDB): domain Bacteria; phylum Bacillota; class Bacilli; order Bacillales; family Amphibacillaceae; genus Ornithinibacillus; species Ornithinibacillus scapharcae. The sequence goes on along the minus strand of NZ_AEWH01000038.1, from coordinate 39,734 downwards.
CCCCTTCTTCATGCTGATTCACATAGACAAATCCGTATCGTTTTTGGAAGCCATTTAACCAGCTTAAAAGGTCTGTAAATGACCATGTGCAGTAGCCAATTAAGTCTACGCCATCACTAATCGCTTCCTGAATCGCCTTCAAATGTAATCGGATATAATCTATACGATAGTCATCATTGACGATACCTCCGTCCTCAAGCTTATCATATTCCCCTAAGCCATTTTCACTGATCAGAACAGGTAATCCGTATCGATTTGTAATGCGCCGAAGTGCGATTCGAAGTCCGGTTGGGTCGATGTTCCAATCCCAATTCGTTCGCTCCAGATTTTCGTTTTTAACTGTTTTAAATAGACCTGGTACACCGCTATCTTCGGTTGAACCTTTCTTTCCGGAAGTATTCATTTTACCTTCTGATACACCGTCTAAAGGATTCCTCTCAAAAGTAGTCGTTTGGTAATAGTTTAATCCCATAAAATCCGGTTTACCTTCTTTTAGTAATTCCAGATCACCGTCTTCAATCGTTGGAGTCAGTCCCTTCCTCTCTAAGTAATTCCAGGCAACTTGAGGGTATGTTCCCCACGCATAGATGTCCATCCACCAATGCGCATTCAACTCTTCTGCATTTTCCGCTGCAAGAATATCCTCCGGCTTAGCGGTTGCAGCATAGGAAGGAGAATAAGCAAAACTAGGTCCAATCTTTCCTTCTGGTACATAGTTACGGAATTCTTTAATGGCACTTGCATTCGCAAGATTCGCATGATGATTCACTTGATAGAATAGCTTCTCATCCTTCACCCCTGGAGGATGAAGGGCGTTTCTGTATCCAAAGCCTACGAAGATATTTTGTTCATTCAAGCTCACCCAATACTTCACACGATCACCAAAGTGCTTGAATAGTGTAACCGAATAATTAGTAAAGTCGCGAATAATCTCCCGGGATTCCCACCCACCATATTCATCTTGAAGCGCCTGTGGTAAATCCCAATGATAAATGGTTAAAATCGGTTCAATCTTATGCTTAATCAACTCATCGATGATATCACTATAGAATTGGAGACCTTTTTCATTTACTTCGCCTTTCCCTTTAGGAAAGATACGAGTCCAGGCAACCGAGAAACGATAGGCCTTCAAGCCCTGCTCCGCCATCAGACGGATATCCTCTTTATACCGATGGTAGTGGTCAACTGCCGTATCACCAGTCGTACCTTTGAAGGTTTTGCCGGGAATACGGACAAATTGGTCCCAGTTAGAAGGTCCCTTTCCATCCTCGTTCCAAGCCCCTTCTACTTGGTAAGCAGCAGAAGCTGAACCCCATAAGAAATTACTAGGGAATGCCACTAAATCTTTATGTATCATGTTACTTCCTCCTCTGTAAGAAGTGATATAACGCACCAATCAAATTAGAGTCATTGCCAAATTGGCATGGATAAACCTGAATATCTAAACATGCTTCATTCGGCTTCATCAGCTTGAGCTTATCATTAATTTTATCAATTAACCCATCCCGTTTACTGATAGCCCCACCAATTAATATTTTTTCTGGGTCAATCATGTATTGTAAATTGTATATCCCTACTGCCAAGCGCTTGATGAATTTCTCAATCTCATCCTGCACCTCCAGATCACCCGCATCTGCCATTTGAAACACCTTTAGTCCATCAAGGGTGTCTGGGTCCATATTTTTCCGTTTAGCCACCTGCATCACTAAGCCAAAGGTTGCCGCAAGTGAGCTCCAGGTTTCGCCGATTGGCTGATCAAAATAATCCTCCAGAATCATATATCCGTATTCACCAGCGAAAAGATTCCTACCATGGCGAACCTTTTTATCCAAAACTAGCGCCCCACCAATTCCAGTACCAATCACAATACAAATGTAGTCGTCAATTCCTTTAGCGGCACCAATCCAGCCCTCTGCTAACCCCGCACAATTCGCATCATTTTCTAATTCCACCACCAGATTTGTACGTTCCTGAAGAAGCTCCTTTATGTTCGGACCATGAATATAAGGAACAGCCGTGATTCCTTTAATATATCCGGTTTCCACGTCGACTGCACCTGGCATACTAAGGGCAATGCCACTTAGTTCATGACTTCCTTGAAACTCCTCTACCACGGATACAATAGCATTTACTAAAGATTCTATACCGCCCTTCGGTGTTGGAACGGAGGACTTTTGTATAAAAGACCCGGCTTCATCCATAAGGGAATACTTAATTGCGGAACCACCAACGTCAAAAACTGCATAATAGTTCACCCGAAAACCTCCTAACACCCCATACAAGATTCTAGTTGCTTATTTTCTAATACCATTCAGTGAATCACTTTACCAGAAGGTTTTACTCGCTCCACATGACTCCCTAATAATCAGTTCAGAGTCTGTAAACACTGGCTTCAATTTCGATTTTCCTTCAATCAAATCATTTAACATATACGCAGATAACTTACCGATTTTTCCTTATCCTGTTTTACTGTGGTCAGCTTAGGATCACTATAACGGCATGCTGGAATGTCATCACAACCAACAACACTGAGGTCGGTTGGAACCTGTAATCCCGCTTCACGCACAGCCTTTAATGCTCCTAATGCCATTAAATCAGACGCAGCAAACACTGCTTCAGGAACATCCTCTAATTCTAGCATTCTCTTCATGGCGAGATAGCCGCTCTCTTCCTGGAAATCTCCGAATTGAACCCAATCATCCTTAATTTCAAGGTCGAATTGATTCATTGCATCCTTAAATCCCTTTAACCGTAAATTTGAAATAACAGATTCACGCATCCCGCCGATAAATCCAATTTTACGATGGGAATTTAGATAAAAATGCTCGACTACTTTTCTCGATAAACTCACATTATCTGTCATGACATAGCTTGCATTAGGACCTTTTAACTCGATATCAATCCCAATACAAGGAAATCCACTTTCCGCAAGCTCAAACGTAGCATCCTCTACTTCCTCACCAGCGATAATCAAACAGCCATCCACATTGAAATGCTTGCACCTAGCTAAATAGCTTCCTTGATCCTGTAAGAAGTGCTCATTCGAAAACATCAGGATGTCATACCCCAGTAACCCAATATTCTTCTTAAAGGTGGAAATAACTTCGTTGAAATATGGGTGCGTCATGTCCACATTGATTCGTCCAGCATAAATCAAACCGATAAGATTAGATTTTTTCGTTGCTAGGGACCTCGCTGAAAAATTTGGTGCATAGCCCATATCGTTAATAACGGTCATGACTTTATTCTTCGTTTCCTCACTTATTCCCTTATAATTATTAATTACTTTTGAAACAGTAGCTTGTGATACTCCTGCCATTTGTGCAATATCTTTTATGGTTAACCCCATCGTATGATCTCCCCTAATTCCTTTAGAAAAACTCGCATTCGCTCGTCCTTTTGCGAATGTATTAGTTTTACTTATGCAGGCGAGAAAGGTTTTTATACTTTCCCATCTGCCAAAAAAATATTCTTCCTACTGCTAGATTACTAGGAGTCCTAGAGTGACACAATAGCCAGGCAGGAAAAAAGCATTATTTTACCGATCCTTCCGTAATACTCGAAATAAATAATCGGTTAAATAGTAAGAATATAACTAGTAACGGAACGGTTGCCCAGAATACACCAGACATAATCATTCCGAAGTCTATATTATTCGTATTGCTTAATTGCGCTAACGCGACTTGGATGGTATACATATCTGGATCTCTCAAAACGGTAAACTGCCATAGGAACTCTCCCCACACTGCAGTAAAGACGATAATTCCAAGTGTTGCGAATGCTGGTAGAATAATAGGCAAGACGATTCTCCAGTAAATCCGGAAGTTCGAGCATCCATCTAATTTCGCAGCTTCAATTAGTTCATCCGGAACCGCTCCCGATATATATTGTCGCATTAAGAATATCCCTAACGGATTTAAAAAGAACAAAATCATAACTCCCGGTAAGGTATCCAAAAGCCCTGCTTTTGAAATTAGGAAGTATTGCGGAATTAACCCTAGCTGTGGCGGGATAATCATCGTTACCAAAATCGCAACAAACAGTATATTTTTCCCTGGGAATTTAAACTTTGCAAATGCAAATCCCGCTAATGAACTGATGAATAGTACGACAATCGTTACAACCGCACACAGTACAAATGAATTTAACATCCCTCCAAAGAAGTCAATCTGACTTAACACCTTTGTAAAGTTCTCAACCAGCATATCTCCTGGTGTTAGAGTTGGTGGAATGGAGTTGTAAGCCGCACTTGGCCGTGTCGCCATAACAAACATCCAATAAAACGGAAAAAGAGAAAGGATCGAAGCAATGAATAAAAAGGCGTAAATGGATATTCTACCAACGGATAGCTTTTTTCGATTTTTTCTCACGCTAGTACTCATTTCTTAACACCTCTCTTTTTCCTTCCAAATCCTTGCGTTAATCGTAAATTAATGACAGCAAAAATTGTAATGATAACTAATAGAATAATCGCTGTCGCAGAAGCAGTTCCAAATGACTGTAGTCGGAAAGCATCTCGATACAAGTACATCACAATCGTCATCGCTTCATCTCGAGTGAATGCATCTGCACCTAGGAATACAGTAGGTTCAGAGAATAACTGCATCGCGCCCACTGTTGATGTAAATACCGTCAAGATGATAAATGGCTTCATCATTGGGATCGTAATATATCTGAGTTGTTGAAACTTATTAGCCCCATCAACGGTCGCTGCTTCATACAAATCATTCGGTATACTTTGAATCCCTGCTAAATAAATAATCGTGTTATATCCAACCCATCGCCAAAATACCATCAGGGATATCGCAATCTTGGTACCCCATTCAGATGCCGCCCATGAGACCGGATCGAGTCCAAAGAGATTGGTTAACACATAATTGGCAAAAGAAGATTCATGATTACTGAATAACACACTAAAAATTAAAGCCACTGCAACCATTGATGTTAAATATGGCATAAAGATGGTAACGCGGAAGAAGCTTTTGAACTTAAGGAAAGCCAGATTTAATAAATAGGCTAGAATAAGCCCGACCACTAATTGGGGAGCCGTCCCCATAATTCCCATCACAATCGTGTTGTAAACCGATTTCCAAAAAAGCGGATCGGTTAGTACGAGCTCAAAGTTAGCAAGACCATTAAAGGTCATCGGGCTTAACCCATTCCATTTTTGGAAGGCTAAATAAATGCTAAATAGCGCTGGATATAGTCCAATTAATGCAAAGATAATGAAGAAAGGCGCGATATACAAATAACCCGAAATCATGTCCTTCTTCTCTTCAGACCTATATTTCTTTTTTTTCCATATCGCTTTCTTATTGGCAGAATTCATGTTCACGCCTCTTTTCCATTTCAAAGAATACAGTTGCCTTTTAGGCATTTTTCCACCACTCACAGAGCATAGAAACCCTTTATATGAAAGGGGGCCGGCTTACCCCAATCATCCTTTATGAAGCTAAAGGCCTGTCATGTTAAGCCGACCATTTCACTATTACTATCGTTATTTATGAACAGACTAACTAGTTTCATAGATTAACGTTTCATTAAGTCCTCAGCACGTTTTACAGCCGCTTCCCATTCTTTCTCTGGGTCTGCACCTTCGTTTTGGACATTTTTAAGTGCATTCAAGATTTCGTTATGCACCGGGAAGTATTTCTCCCCTTTGTATCCAATACCAGTAATATCTTGAGCCGCTTCAGCAAATACCGGAGCTGTCGCCTGGTTACCAAAGAATTCATCTTCATTTGTCTTGAACTCTTCCATCTCATAAACAGAATGAGCAGAAGGGAATAATCCATGACTTTGGAAAGATTTCAACTGATTTTCCGGTGATACAAGCCATTCGATAAAGTCATACGCCTCTTGTGCATGCTTTGTTTCACTTGGTACCGCGATGTATGATCCACCCCAGTTTGCTGCAAACTCAGTTGGTAATGTCGCTACTTTCCATTTACCAACAGCATCCGGTGCATTTCCTTCCATCCAGCCTTTTAACCAGCCTGCACCAAGTTCTGCTGCAAATTCACCTTTATTAACCGCATTAGCCCATTCCGGACTCCACATTTCATATTTGCCAACGATACCTAAATCATTTAAATGAACCGCATAGTCATATGCTTTCTTCACTTCACTGTCTTCACCAAGATTTAATTCATTATCCGGAGTTAAATAAGCTGTTTCTGCTGCATCTAAGTATGCTCTAAATGCCATTTCGATACTATCCACAAAAGGCATTCCCGTTGCCTCTTTTACTTTTAATCCTGCTTCTTCAAATGCTTCCGGTGAATTAATTAGAGCTGCCACCTCTTCTGGATCCGTTGGTAATCCTGCTTGTTCAAATAAATCTGTTCGGTAGTATAATGCTTTCGGACCGATATCTGTCGGAAGTCCAAACAAGAAGTCTCCATCCGCATTTTCTCCACTTTTCCATTTCCAATCTAAGTATTGATCCTGTACATCTTTTGCCCCAAGGTCATACAAGTTATTAAATCGATCTTGTGCAACTTTGAAACGGTCGAATTGATCAATTTCTAACATTGCGATATCCGGTGCACCACTTCCAGCTGATAAAGAAGTAAATAGTGCATCATGATGATCTGCTGTTTCAGATGATTTTATTTTAATTTTCACATTCGGGTTTTGTTTTTCATATTCTTTTGCTAATTCTTCATAGCCAGTCGCACCAAATGTCCAGAAGTCTAGCGTAATTTCACCCTTCGAATCTCCACCAGTTTCCTTGTCCCCATCTCCACTACACGCTACTAACGAAACTACAAGTAAAGCCAAAAACCCTAGTAAAGCAATACCTTTAATCCTTTTCAACGTCATTACCCCCTAATAATTTGTTTACTCTCTTGATTCAATTTAGAAAAGTGCCCCCCTTATAGTTAAAGGAATTAAATTAAGGAAACCGCTTTCTAAAATGTTCAAAAAAATATAAAAGTAACCGCTTACAACGTATTATAGTGGGTATTATTTTAAAAATCAACATGTTTTTTTGGGATTTTTTGAAAAAATAATACACCTCAGATGATTTATCAGTGGATATCGCCACCATTTTAGGAAACCGTTTTCGAAGGGTAACTATTTGAAGAGTTTATTGATAGATTTATAGGAAAAACAAGCTTGCACTAATGATGGTATTTAAAATATAGTAAAGTCTACATTTGTTAGTGGTAAAAAGCATGATCATTAATTTATTTGTTCTAGTAAGTCATAAAGTTTATGTGTTAACTCTTCTTGTTTTGTAAGATTGCTTTGTTGAGTAATCTCAATTCCAACTTTATTTATTTCTTCTAAAACCTCCATTATTCCGCTATCGTTAGTTCTTTCTACAAAATATCTAGAATATATACTAGAGACAGATCCAATATGAGAGTAATGACTTTCTTTTGTTGTATTCTCTGGTATTACTTTCAGAGACTCTTGAGTCTCTTGTACCCACTCTCCCATTGTTGCATACTCGGATATTTCAATCGTTGCAGTTTCAAGTGATTCCTCATTATCGAGCTGTTCGATTGTATTAGACTTGTGTTCAACATTTTTGCCTACATTTTCATCCTCTTGTTTTACATATATTTGTGAATCTCTATCTCCCATATTCACTACGAAAATAATGGCTGTACTAATGGTAACAATTAGCAATCCAAATCGTAAAAGTATTTTCTTCATCCTCCATTCTCCTTTATGTATTATTTATCACTTGTATAACATTATGGTATGGTATGGTTTTTACTTTTCAGCTATTTCTTTTGCCTGGATAAACTTTTCTATATTCTCTAACGCTTTATTAAATGGTACTTTCGCTTCACAATTAGGTACTAACTCTTTAGTTTTCTTCAAATAACCAATCGTATCGTCTAACCAAATCAAAAAAGGCGGATGTTCTTCTGCATAGACCTTTGCTTGATTCAATTGTTCCATAGTCCCCTCTACATAAAGATTTATTTGGTTCATATCTTCCCACTCGTAAACGTCCGTGTTATACGTTGAGTGAATTAAGCCAACAATTACCGGTAGATATTGTTCTTTAGTCGGCTCTTGGGGACCTATGTTAGAATCATAGGTTACAGAAAAACCCATTCCCAATTTGAATAAGTCATACCCATTATCATAAGAAATAGTAGTCCTATTCTCTTCCACAACTCCATCTGTTGGAAATTTGTAATCTTGAATTTCCTTAATAATATCTTGATAACCATCCACTAAACGCTCTATCTCTATCTCTTTTTCTTGTAAAATACCATCAATAATAAATTCACTTTCTTTCGGCTCATCATTTTCATTTTCAGCATTTACTTCCGAATTTCCGTTCTCTAGCATCGGCGAAAATAACCAAACAACTAGTAGGCAGACGAAAAAGAAACCCAATAGTATATACATCTTTTTCATAACCAAATCTCCTTTCTAAATAATTTAGTGCCACCTTACCGATTCAATAAGCATCCTTAATCTTATTATGTAATTCCTGAATAGCTACGTGTTCACCACTAGGATTCTCATTTATGGATTCATTGTCCCCCCTCCGGGTAACCTTCTCTTAATATAGACGCTCATTTAGAAAAAAAGCTTCGGTTTATTTTCTATATTTAGATCAGATAATTAAAGAGAGTTTACACAGGGTTGTGGACTACCTCTTGAGTTGATTAATCCCCCTATATGTGGAATGTCAGCTTATTCCTCCCTTAATTAAATAATAAGCCCTGATTTTGGTTATAATATAGAATTCTCTTGATTCTGGTAATGGAATTTTAACAATGATAGAACTTCATTAATCCCAAACCAGAAAAAAGGCTCTCGAGGTTCTCTCGACAGCCCGAAAAACTTATTCGTTAATTTAGTTAATCATGGAGATTGCTTGATCTAAAACTTTGTCTCCTTGGATCATACCATATGCCATTTGGTCGATAATATCTACCTTAACTCCCTTTGGCTCCAGTTTTTTTCTTATTGTCTTTTCAAGATATCGAACTTGTGGACCTATTAGCACAACATCAAGGTTTTCCAAATTATTATTTAACTGGGACTCTGCAACTGCATCTATTTCTACCTCTATATTTCGTTCTTTAGCAGAATCTCGCATCTTCTTAACGAGCATGGATGTGGACATACCAGCTGAGCACACTAAGATTATTTTCATTCGTTTTTCCCCTCCAAACATTGCATTTTTTCATACATGTCAATCATTTCATTGGCTAAATCTTTTACCGTTAACGCTGTCATTAAATGATCTTGTGCATGCACTAATATGACCGTAACCTCATTCTTTTTTCCGCTCGCTTCATTTTGCAACAGTTCCGTTTGCACATGATGTGCTTCAACAAATGCTTGTTCTGCTTCCTTTATTTTTTCTCTTGCCACTGAAAAGTTATAATCCTTCGCATAGGAAATTGCCTCCATTGCACTTGAACGAGCATTTCCTGCATGAAGAATGATATTGAATGATAATGTTTGTATATCCTCAATTGATTGCATGATTATTGCCCTCCGAAAACCTTTAATTGTGTAGTATTTATTTTCTACTATACTACTAAATTGCTCATAGCATTCTATAATTAATTAACTCAATCCCTAATTCATTTACGTAATTTTTGATTCTATCCGATGTCAATATTGTATATTCTTTTAGCCGTGTATCAACATAGGAGCTTTTGGAAATCAGATCTGGGTCAATATATGCTGGATGACAGTTAATTTCCACTGTCTCATCTTTACCCATCTCAGCAACGTTTCTTAATTGTCTTTCGAGCGTTTCGTAACTTACCGCTTCACCGTAAAACTCCCTCATCATTAACCTAGTTCTTTTTACTGTTTTATATTGTACATCTGTTATCGGATCATTGTTTTCCCTTCTAAGAGGTACTCCATATTTATTTGCTAAGGAAACGGCAATAGGTAATGCCATTTCATGACCATGAACATGATGGTGACTATCCAGATGAGTAGGACTCATACCAGTAGATAAAAACCTTTCAATTTGGGCAGTCCATTCACGTTCAATATCCTCTGGTTTAGCATGATCGAAAATAACCTGTTGGCTATAAAAGCTTCCTTTATGATCCGTTAATGATGGAACGTTCTGAGAAAGTGGTGTACCACATGTTAGAACGAGATGGACCCCAACCCCTAAATCGGAATTCTGTTTGGCTAATGCAACTGCATGATCAACATGAGGTGAATTACACATCATCGTCGTTGAGGTAACTATCCCATTTTTAAATGCATCTAAAATTCCATAAGTAACTGCACGTGTATAGCCGAAATCATCAGCATTAACAATTAACTTCATATGATTACCTCGATTCTGTTTAGGATGCAGGACATACCTTTTAAAATACTAAGCTACTACATATTCATTTCAATTTTATAAGGTTATACCGCTTCTTTTTTGCTTGTATTCGTTACATTCTTTATCATTGACCGGTCTAGGACCTTTAAGAATGGAAGATACAGTAAAGCACCTACAGCCAAGTTAACTAATTGCAAAATGGACCCTGCAATTGACCCACCTGTAGCTAAATATCCCCCGATGATTGGAGGTGTTGTCCACGGCACCATAACCACCGTTTTTGGAACAAACCCTAAGGATGTGGCAAAGTATGCTATTGTTACGTTAACAAGTGGTACCAGAATAAACGGAACAAACAATATCGGGTTCAAAACAATTGGAAGTCCGAAAATTAAAGGCTCATTAATATTAAACAATGCAGCTGGTGCACTCATTTTTCCTAAGCTTCTTACTTGTTTAGCTTTAACCGTTATAAATAATGCAATTAGAAGTGAAATACCTGTACCTGTACCACCCATCGCAACGAATACATCCAAAAATGGTTTTGTTATAATGTTTGGAACATCGTGAGCTGATACCCCTTGTTCAAATAGCTTCGTATTCTCTAAAAGTCCCGGTATATACACCGCTTCAATAATCGGTTCTAAAATGTTGGATCCATGTAATCCAAAGAACCATAAAAATGATTTTGTAAATTCAATACCTAAAACAGCAGGTAATGTACCAGCAAAGTTTTGGAATGGAGCTTGTATAGCCTTGTATATTAGGTCTTGAAGGCTTGTGCCAATTACATCAATGAACAATACCTGTAATAAACCAAAAATAAAGAGTACAATCATGGCAGGAATAAGTGATGCAAATGATCTTGAAACAGCTTCCGGAACACCATCTGGCATTTTAATTGAAAGGTTTAACTGAGATAATTTCCTGAAAATCTCTGTTGCCATCACTGCTACCAAAAGTGAAACAAATAAACCTGATGCAGACATCCAATGAAGTGAAATACCACTACCATCTTCCGTTAATGGTGATAAAATAATTAATGAAGCAACAGATACTAATGACGCCGCTAAGGCATCCACATTGTATGCTCTTGCTAAACTATAACTGACCCCTATCGCTACAACTAATGAAATGATTGCAAACGTGCCGTTCCAGATATAACCTCCAAGGTCCTTCCAGCTTTCCCCAAATACATTCACCATGAAGTTTTGAAAAGGTTCAATTGGTAGATTATTAATCAGAACCGCTAACGACCCAATGATAATCAACGGTAATATAGCTGCAAATCCATCACGTATTGCTACTAAATGACGTTGTGACCCTATTCTTCCTGCAACAGGAAGAAACTTATCCTCAAAAACACTGAATACCTTTTTCATCTTACTTCCCCCTTAGTTTGAATTGTGGTAAATCATGTTCATGTGCTTCTAATAACTCATCAAGAATTACCTTACTGTGTTTTTCATCTGCCACCAATGGATTCATGACCAAAGCCAAATATGCATCATGATATTCTCCAGTAATTGCTGCCCTAATCACTAGCTCTTCATATGCTTTCATTTGCTGAATTAATCCCTTAACACGATATGGTAGGGATCCTATAGAAATTGGCTTAGGACCATCCTTGGTTATCACACAGTTTATTTCCACAACCGCATCATCCGGCAAATCAGAAATAGCTCCATTATTAAGTGTGTTTACGGTTTGTATATCTTGTTTATTATTATAAATAGAATCCATAAGACTACATGCTACATCACTGTAAAATGCACCCCCTCGTTGTTCTAATTCCTTTGGCTTGTCATGTAATTCAGGGTTTTTATATAGCTCAAAAAGTGATTCCTCTAGTTGTTGGACCACCTCTGCTCTTGTTCCATGCTCCTCATATGCGATAAGGTCCTTCTCGAGTACTTCTCTAGTTTGAAAATAATATTGATGATAAGGGTTAGGTAGGAGTCTCGTCGATTCTATAAACGTTTTGGACCAGCCAAGGCTAACGATATTTGCTGGTGAGTAATCAAGCCCCTCACTATCGATTAACTTTTCTAAAACCTCATCGATTTGGTCGATTCCATTGACAAACACTTTCTGACCGAATATGAAATGATTCATACCGACAAATTCTATTCTGACATCATCTGGTGATACATTTAGAATTTCAGCAACAGAATGACGCATGTTATACGGAATATTACATACACCAATTATTTTTTTATGAGGCGAATACTTTAATAGTGCTTCCGTTACAATCCCAGCTGGGTTTGTAAAATTAATTATCCATGCATCTGGACAAATTGAATGAACATCATTTGCCAGATCCATAAGTACTGGTATGGTACGAAATGCTTTAAATGTTCCACCAGCACCATTCGTTTCCTGACCAATAAAACCATGGCTCAATGGAATTCGCTCATCCTTTGCACGTGCATCCAAACGGCCAACACGAATTTGGGTGGATACAAAATCAGCATTTTTAAGTGCTTCCTGACGATTCAATGTCCATGATAGATTAATAGGTTTCGTCGACTTTTCAATCATTCTCAATGCCAAATCCCCTATAATTTGTAACTTTTCCTTTCCTTCCTCAATATCAACAAGTACGATATCAGTCACTGGAAAACTATCGTAACGTTGAATAATCCCTTCAATAATTTCTGGTGTATAGCTAGATCCACCGCCTATAATAACTAGTTTTAATGTCACTCTAAGTTCACTCCTCTGGCTCCTGTTGAAAGCGCTTTAATTTCCACCAATAAAATTTAAGCAACTAAGTTTATTTTCTTACCTCAAAATGTACCATACATATTTTTAATTGTCCATACATATTTGTATTGTTATTTTAATTGTACGTACATTATATAGTTGTCCTAAACTTGTAATATCATTTGTTGTTGATTGTTATTATTTGTATTATCTTGTACACTAAAAATATACAGAAAGTTTTAAGGAGTTACTACAATGGAAAAAAACCAATCATTACATGCTTATATAAAAGAAGAATTGCTAAATCGAATTAAATCGAACGAGTATAAAAAAGGAGAAAAAATTCCTACTGAGCTAGAGCTGTGTAAGGATTTTGATGTAAGTCGGACTACTGTAAGAACTGCCTTAAATCAGCTAACACTAGAAGGATATTTGACTAGACAACAAGGTAAAGGCACCTTTGTAGCAGAACAAAAGTTAAAACAAACACTATCCCATACGGTGAAACGCTACAGTGATCAGGTGGCTGTTCAAGGAAAAAAGGCAGAAATAGAGCTAATAGCAATAAATGTAATTCCGGCTAATGAATTTCTCGTAAAATCATTAGATGTTTCTTTACAGGCTCCTGTCCAAAGGATTGAAAGGGTTCGGAAAGCTAATGGTGAACCAACACAATATGAAATAGCATATATACCGTGGGATGTAGCACCCGGAATCACAAAAGAACATGCTGAAACATCATTATATGGTTCCTTAAAGAATCACTTTCATGTTCACATTGCCAAAACGATTGAACATATCGAAATTACTTTTGCAGATGAACGTTCTAGTGCATATTTAAACTGTGACGAGGGCTTACCATGCTTCTATATCGAAACCACCGCCGAAAACGAATTAGGACAAAAAATAGAATTTTCACGTTCTTACTTTCGCGGAGATAAAACAAATTTTATGATTGAGAGGAATTATCCTTTGGAATCATAGGTTTAAATTATGTTCTATTCACAAAACAAACTAGTAGGCGAATAAAGATTTTTACTAAATTAGGGACGATTTCTGCAGATACAGTTGAAATGTCCCGATTTTTTTAGCTATTAGTACTTAATATGAAAAGTACTTCTAATGAATAAGGGTCTTCTAACATTCTACTTTTGTACTTTTATATATTAGACCACTAATGAACCCATTCATCTCCCACTTAGCACAGCTTGAAGTGGGAGTCATCTGGCTAAAATGATAAAATGGTATAATAACGACGTACTATCATTAAAAACTAGCATTTGCTCGCACTTTAGCGGATGTGTTAGTTTTCTTATATCAGCGGAAAGTTTTTATACTTTCCCAACTATAAATAAAAGGAGATACTTTCCTATGGCCCCTTTAAATGAAGAACAATTGAAAGATATACGTGATGAACGTAAACAACAAATTATGAGTGCTGCTATAAAAGTATTTGCTGAAAATGGTATCAAACTAACAAAGATAAGTATGATTGCAAAAGAAGCTGGCGTTAGCCACGGCTTAGTTTACCATTACTTTAGCTCGAAAGAAGAAGTATTGTATGAAAGCTTAGAATGGGCTATGGAAATGGCCGATACGAAAAAAAATTGGATGAAATGAATCATACGAATCTATCTCCACTTGAAAAGATAAAAGCTTTTGCAACATTTGGATTAAAAGAAGGTAACAGCGATATATTTAGAGTTATACAGCATTTAGGAAACTCCGATAAAATGCCCGAACACATTCAAGAACTCGTATTCAATAGTGGGAAGATATATATGGAATCATTGTTCCCTTGGATATTAGAAGGACAAAAAAACGGAGAAATTATCCAAGGAGATCCACAAGAACTTTTAGAGGTTTTTCTCAACGTTATCTCCGGTATTATGGCGGATGACCTCGATTTTTGGAATCAAAATATTGATCAAAAGGTTGATATATTACTAAGAATGCTATCCACACGTTAATTGCTTATATTTTTATTGACACTTCTATTCGTTTATCATATCATATTATTGACTGAATGAATCAATCATAAAACATTCAGTCAATTTTTCGCAGTTTTGTTGACTGAATGAATCAATCATAAAATAAAAGGAGTGAGTTAAGATGAATGACGCGATTATTTCTGTTAAAGATTTGAAGAAGTTTTACGGAAGCCAGAAAGTATTGGATGGTATTAATTTTGAGGTAGAACGCGGACAAATATTTGCCCTGCTAGGTGAAAATGGCGCAGGTAAAACAACAACAATTCGAATTTTATCCACATTGATCAGACCAGATGAAGGAATTGCTATGATCGATGGTCTAGACACATCCCGTGAAGCTAATGAAGTGAGAAAACGAATCAGTTTAACGGGACAATATGCGACGGTAGATGAGCTATTAACCGGAGAAGAAAATCTACAGATGATGGGACATCTCAATCACCTGAACCGAAGTACTGTCAAAAAGCGTACAGCTACGTTGCTAAGACAATTTGATTTGTTAGATGCTGCTAAAAAACAAGCAAAATCTTAT
The DNA here is from genome assembly GCF_000190475.1 of Ornithinibacillus scapharcae TW25. GTDB lineage: Bacteria > Bacillota > Bacilli > Bacillales > Amphibacillaceae > Ornithinibacillus > Ornithinibacillus scapharcae. Next base: position 24,220 of record NZ_AEWH01000038.1, on the reverse strand, counting down.
TCTGGTGGAATGCGCAGAAGATTAGACATAGCACTAGGCTTACTAGCAAATCCAAAGGTCATCTTTCTAGATGAGCCTACAACAGGATTAGATCCAAGAAGTCGATTGAATATGTGGACATTAATTCAAGAGCTTGCTAAGAACGGGACAACGATATTTTTAACAACGCAATATTTAGAAGAAGCTGACCAGCTCGCAGATAAAATTGCCCTTATTCACAATGGGAAAATTGTGGTAGAAGGCACAGCTACAGAGCTTAAAAAGATGATTGGCGAAGAAAAGCTTGTATTACAATTTCAGTCCCCAGCCAACCTCATGAAGGCACACAATCTCCTTGATGGACAATTAAATCATGCTAGTAATAGTCTGATCCTTACAGCAAAAGACTCTACTGAAGACTTACGAAATACGTTAAATACATTACATGAACAAGATATGATGCCAATTGATATTTATTTCCGTAAACCTACTCTGGAAGATGTTTTTATGGAGATTACTAGTCATAAACAGGAGGGAGAAGTAAAATATGGATGAGATGAAGTGGGTTATAAGAGATGGATGGACTATGTCACGACGTAGTTTTAAGCATATTTTAAGAAATCCTGATGCGTTATTTCTAAGTATTGGGTTACCTGTAGTCCTCATGCTAATGTTTGTTTTTGTATTTGGTGGAGCTATTAATACTGGCACAGAATATATAAATTATGTTGTTCCAGGGGTTATCATAACCTGTGTTGGATATGCTAGCTCCATGACAGCCGGAAGCGTCGCTCAAGATATGGTCGGTGGATTATTCGAACGATTCCGCAGTATGCCGTTAAGACCCTCTTCTTTACTAGTAGGTCATGTCATCGGTAGTTTTGTTAGAAATGGAATTGGTGCAGTCATTGTTTTAGTTGTAGCATTACTAATTGGCTTTGAACCAAATGCAGAATTTTGGGATTGGACCGGTATAATAGGCTATCTTAGCTTATTTTTACTTGCCATTAGCTGGCTAGCTGTCGTATTTGGCTTAATTGCTAAAAGCGTGGAATCTGCGAGTGCTTTTACCTTTTTCATCATGTTTTTACCCTATGTAAGTAGTGCCTTTGTTCCTACTGAGACAATGCCAAAATGGCTACACTCCTTTGCCGAACATCAACCAATGACACCGCTAATTGAAACATTACGCGGATTTTTAACAGGAACTCCAATTGGTAATAGCGCCTATCTAACACTATTATGGTTTGGTTCTTTGTTGATTCTCTCCATCATTATGGCCACTATTATTTTCAAGAGAAAGAAACAGGAATAAGCTTAATATGAAAAAATAAATGGAGTGCCCGAATAGGGTCACTCCATATTTTATAGGCTATGTACTAGAAATAGAACGCTCAGGCATGATAACATACCCCATTGCCTTCCTCATTTTGAGAACTTTTATTAGTTGATCTTGAAGAGAAGCATGACAGGTTACCTCGATAATTACCTCACTCTTACGTTTTGCCACTACATTTAATTTCTTTTTATTGATAACTACTTCGACTAATAATCCCAGCAGGAAACCACCAACTAAGCCTAACAGCCCCCAAATAATTGGACCCCATTGCCATACGAATCCATATATAGTTCCAAGAACAGAAAAGATTGTTGCACTCATCATCGCCCCATCAAGAACGCTACCGCCATCGGCACGATGAATGGTATCCATGATATGTTGCTGAGAATCCAAGTTTTCCACAGGCAATGCTACGATATTTTGCGCAGGAACACCCATCTTCTCTATATCATGAATGACCATTTCGACAAACATGGAATGGTCAAATGTAGCAATAACCTTTGTTGCATCCTCTTCCATTTTGATTGGTTGTGTCAAGTTTTCATCCCTCACTCTAAGAAACCGTATTTGCTCAATATCATATAGTATATTGCTTTCAGTTACCGATACATAAGCCTGATAGATCGCAAAAGCAAATATGGAAGGTATAAACAAAAACCACTGCCAGTCTACCATTACAACTGCTCTATCGAAATCGCCAAGAAACGAATAGAGCCACGTACGTATTGCCACCGCTTTATAGCAAATAAATACCCACCAAGCCAACATAAATGCCCCAACAACTGTACTGCCACCATATAATTGTCCCAAACCAGGGGTAACAAAAGACCAGAATAAACCTAGCAAGGGCTTTTTCTTGTCTAAGATAACTACGTCGAAAAAGCTAACATCTGAAGGTGTAACCGGCGCATCTTCAATTTCAGCTAGAACATGACTTTTCTTTATTTCCACCGCACAACGATAACTATCCCAAATGCTATAGATATAAACTGCCAAATAAAGCAAAACCCAATCCTGGTTTACTATAGCCTTAGCTTCCTCAAAGTTCCCGTGGAAGGACAAGGCAATTGCCACATTTAGGTTGGAAAAGTTATTTACCACGATTTCCCAAATAATAAGAATAAAGCCATGGAGATACTTGCCTAAAAACATATGCCCAAAACCTGGGAAGGCTGCTGACCACCAAGCCGCAATCCAAGGAGGGCGAGGATATACCGAGTTGGTTCCCCAAACGGATATCTTACCTTTGGCATAACGTGGTTTTATGTTTCCTGACTCAAACTTTTGGTGCGGCATAGGACTTGGACTCCTTTAGTTAAACCTGCTTATAATTTGAGCAAATATTTACCAATTTATTCGTTGGGAAGAATTTTAGAAATTTATATGCAAAAAATCCGATCCTTGTAATTATTAACAGGATCGGATTCTATCAAATTTACTTCGTTTGAAATTTTGAGATGGATTGTTGTAATTCCTCTGCAAGAAAAGCTAACGATTGGGCGGAACTAGAAATCTCCTCCATTGTTGCTAACTGCTCTTGCGTTGAAGCTGAACTTTCTTGACTTGATTTAACACTATCATCCGCCACTAGTTTCACTTGTTCAAGAGCTTCCGATATATTCAGCGCGATTTGTCTAATATCTTCAATGGACGTTGCAACATCGATTACTTTATTCGAAACACCTGTCATGGATTCTTCTATTTTTCCAAATGCAGATCTCGCTTCTACAGTTGAGGCTATTCCCTCTCCCACTCTTGCAGTACCTTCATATATAGAATTAACAGCATTTTGAGTTTCAGATTGTATGTCAGCAACCATTTCGATGATTTGGTTCGCAGAGTTCTTAGATGCTTCTGCTAATTTTCTAACCTCATCTGCCACTACAGCAAAACCTTTTCCATGCTCTCCAGCTCGTGCCGCTTCAATTGCAGCATTTAACGCTAAAAGATTGGTTTGATCAGATAGATCCGTAATGAGTGTAATGACACTACCTATTTCAGTAGATTTATTTTCCAATGAGCCAATCGTCTTCGCTATTGTTTCAAATGACGATTTAATATCATGAATACGTTCATCTACATTTTCTATGGAAACAATTCCATTATTGACATACCCTGTTGAATCATTCGTAGATTTTTTCATGTCGATACTATTTTCATGAATGCTGTTCACATTGTTTACTAATTGAGAAAGGGATTCGGAAACATGATTAATTTTATTTAACTGTTCTTCCACACCAGCTGCGTTATCTTGAACTAAGTTCGAAAGCATTTCCGTTGATTGCGTACTTTGTTCCGCACTTGCTGTTAGTTCTTCAGATGCTGATGCTACATGATGTGCTGATTCACTCGTTTTCATAATCGTTTCATTTAAATCATCCACCATGATATTTAATGAATTGGCTAGCTCACCGATTTCATCCTTTGATTTCAGCTGAATCTTATCAACAGTCAGGTTTCCAGCCGCTATTTTCTTCAACGATGAAGATACAAGTCTAACAGGTTTTGAGATTACTTTAACCAGATATAAGATAACTAAAACAGATAAAACAAGGATGGAACCAAATATGATCATCATCAAGTATTGGCTATGTTTACTAATCTCTGCAACTTCCACCCATGCATCATTGGTTAGTTTTTCTGTATCTTCCATGATTAGTTTATGTGTTTCTCTGTAAGAATCGAAGTACTCTTTCCCAGCACCAATGTTGGCTCTGGCTCCTTCTAGGTCTCCATCTTCCACTTGCTGAATTATAGATTCAAAGAAAGATTGAATATCTGCTATTTGCGGTTGTGCTTCTTCTATTAATGAAGCCATAATGGGATGTCCGTCTACATATGAGTCAATTATTTCAAGATTGTTAGAAATTTCTTCCAAACCCAAGTAATAGGGTTCCAGAAATTCCTCATCACCAGCAACTAAATATCCTCTTACTCCCGTTTCTTGATTCACTAATGCTGCTAGAATATTATTCGCTGCATTTGATAGGGGGATTGCATCATTCACAATGTCATTTGCTTCTGATTCTACTTTATGTATCCCATACCAACCCAGACCAAATATCCCTGCAATGAATAAAATGATAACACCAAAACTAACTACTAACTTTTTTCCTATCGACATAACCTTTCCTCCGATTCGTGTTGTAAGATTCTAAGTTTTCTTAGGTTCACTTTTATTAAGAACTGTGATAATAATGATTCTAATAGTGATATAGTTCATCTAAAACAAATATATTTTAGTAAACTAGTTACTAAAATATACTAACATATTTCCCTCTCTAAAAATAGCGTTTATTCGACATTTTTCTGTGAATTTCGACACCAAATTATGTAAGTTTATGAGGTTTTGGCTGATGGTTTTTAATGAAGAAAACAACGGGTTAAAAACCTATATTGGTTTTCTCATATAGGTACAATTCGCTCTATCTGTATTCCTTGATTACTAGATAGTGCCCAGTATGGAACTAATTCTGAAGTATTTTCATCCCGTTCGCTCTTATTCGCTATAGTAACTATCTTACAGAAGATTAATCTAGTTAAGGAGAGAAATAAATTAAAAAGAATCTTTAGCTTCATTAGAGCCAAAGAACCTCAGTAGTTTCTTTCAAATTCAATATTTCATCATAAATTGCTTCTAGATCTAAACTCTAAAATATTTTCATCTGGGTCTATCACATGGAAAGACGAGTGTGCCGAACTTCTTCTCACCTGAAAGTTTTTTGATTCTAAGAGCCGATAGTAATAGAATATTTGCATCGGTTTAGATTCTTTTATTCATAAATAGAAATTTCCATCCGGATTACCTCTCTTTACAGAAAAATATCTTCTTTGGGAGGAAGATATTTTTTATGTTTATTTAAAATAAAACCTTGCATCATATCTAATTGGTTGTAGATACTTACAAAATCATTTGTGGGATCACATCTTAAAGTTTCATCATCTTCCAAATGCATTATTGGAAGATTTTCAAACTCTGAAATTGCTTGTTTTACATTTTCCAGAGAGAATTCATTGAGGACCATTACATCGTACAGTGTTAGCTTTTAAAGGTTCAAATGCTTATTTAATTGTTACAGATATAGCGTCAACTATCCCTGATATGAAAAGTTATGTTGAACAATTAGGCCTAGATCCTTTTAACTCGATTATCCTTGATGGTTCAGGTTCAACCGCTATGAAATGTAAAGAATTTACGAAAAAGGGTGGAGAACGTCATATATTTAATATGATTAGACTTAGGAAGACAAATTAAGAGAGTGGATTATCCACTCTCTTTTTTCTTGATATTTTCAAAGATAGTAAGAATTACAGCCACAACAAATGGAAGTGTATAGTATGGGTTGATAATCAATTGATAACTTGTATTTACAGCAGATTCTTTTATCATGTCTGGAAGAAATGGTGTAATGATCATAGCTATGAATAAGAAAAATACTAAATCAAAGAAAGCACTATCATTATTTAGTTTTCTTTTGAAAAGGTTTTTCAGGTAAGAACCAACAAAACCAATGACAAATATAAAAGTAATAAAAAATAAAGTAATTATGAATGGGAACCAAATAAATATCTCGTAGTTCGAGAATTGTATGGTTTTCGGTTGGTTCGGTTCAAAATAAATAAGTAAGTAATACATTAATGCGGTAATGAAAGATGTTATAAGTAGGTTTAAAACTTTTGAAAAGAAGGCAGTCATTAACAACACCTCGTTTTTAGCGGTTTAGTAAAAAAATTAACTGAGAAATACTATATATAATAGCATATATTCTAGTTTATATTTGAATAATTAAATATTTGAAACCTTTGTTGATTATATACCTGAATACTATTCAGTAAGAGGTGATTTTGCGAAACGATATATAGCGAAAGAAAAAATACGAATCTCAAATCCTTAATATATTTAAATCTTTATCAGATATTTAATGATTTTCATATACAGTTGAAATGAATTTTATCGAACAAAAATTTAATATTTATAGGGAATTCTCGTTAGAATACTTGGAAAGCAACAGTCATAGTTTTTACTTTCAACAAGATAAAATAATCCCACGTAATCTTCAAGAAATTGAAACTATGTTAGAGAAACTAAAGACTAAAAAATTTAATGATTTCTTCGTGCTGAGTAATTATGGGAGTATTAACAAAAGTTAGATTGTGGATACAGATAACAGTTCTATTCCTACATATATTATATTAAAGAAAATGTTAGATAAGAAAAAACTTGAAATCCAAACACCTGCATTAGATATTATATTTAGTACCATTAGTTATTAAAATAACAGGTGCATTAATTGTGCGAATACTATATTATACTAGATTACTTCAACTTCCTCAGATTGATTCAATTTACTCAAGGATTATTATATTAAAAGGGTACTTTTGTCATTTGAGAATGCTTAATAAATTGTTATTATTAATATAAAATGAGCGATGGTTCCTTATTTTTGGAAAATATTGAATCTTATTAGGCGGTTATACGTAAGTATAGTTAAATAAAGGAGGAGATAAACTTGAAAAAATTAATGCAAGTGTTGTTTGCAGTAGTGTTGTTATTTGTAGCAGGGTGTGATGCCGAAACCTCCAAAGAAGATGAGATTAAAGAATTTGTGATGGAATATAAAACCAAAATGTATACAATTGAGGACCCTTCAAATATGCCAACAGGTTCAGAACTCATAGAGCGTATTAAACCTTATGTGTCAGAAAAAGTACATGAAAAGTTATTAGTAAATAGTGGGCTTAATTATATACCCAGGGTAGCAACGAATATCTCTGCAAGTATTGAAGTACAAGATGTTGAACTCACTAAAACAGAAGATAATAAAGACGGAACAACCGATTACGACTTTGTTCTAGAATTAAAGTTTTATAACGAGGATTTTTCAGAAGTTGTAACAAAGGCAGGGCAATTAACTATACAAGATGAAAATGGATATAAAGTTACTCGTGATTGGGTAGAGCCTACTCAATTTGAACAAGACGCTCTTTTAAAAAAGACAAAACAATAAAACGTCTGAATTTATAATGAACTGCCCACGACCCTCTATAGCCCGCGGCACTTTTGATACCACCATTAGTTACATAATTATACATTGGGTCATAGAATTGCGAATCTGGTTGTCCTTCGCAAACTACTTTTTCACCACATTTACATTTATAAAAATGGGCTAGGTATTTAATTGGGTCCTTTGTTTTTTGATCATAAGTATGAGCACCGCCTTGTGCAATCATTCTATGGACTCCATAAACAGCACAAGGTGCAATCCCCGTAGGTTCGATCCCCGTGGACACCTTTTTTTCTTGATTAATTCCCACAGTTTCATTATCAATGAACTGATCTTTCATAATTTAATATCCCCCTTAATTAAATTTGAACTCTATCTGGATTAAGTTCTCATATTAAAAAGTGGAATAAAGAATAAATGAATCAGCTAATCAACTATTTTTTATAATAATCCTTGTTTTTATCACAAATATAATTTGTGAAGTGCGGATTGAAACATCCCAACACGATTGGCCATTTAAAGTAATAACGAATCAAATCGTGAATAGAAAAAGATTTTTCATTCGTTTTTATGTTAATATTTAGGAATATAACAATTAGGAGTTTAATTCCATAAATGTTAAGTTAACGGGATTAGAGTTGTGGTATTTAGCAAACCCTTTTACCAGTGATTTTGAGAAGGATGGACCTTTTAATATTTTTTTGATAGGGATGCAATTATAGATTTTAATATCAAAGTGGATTCTTTATGTGCCAATATTAGTTCTAATTACAATGTTCGTGAGAGTGGTAAAATGTTTTTTGATAAAAAACTACATTTCACCCCTTATATTAAAATAACTCCAGATGAACCTCAATCAATAGAATGGTTTGAAAAAACTGTGCGAAAATTAAGAAATTTATATACTCTGTTACTGAAATCACCTATTCAAATAGAGTCACTAAGAGCAAATATTGGCGAGAATAAAGTAGTTAATATCTACCCGATTCGATTTGAAGAAAAGAAAAAACTAGAGGTTAATTGGTTTGAAATTGAGCCACTATGTTTACCTAGATTAAAAGGTAGTTTAGAAACAGTATTTAACAATTGGTTTGATTCAAAAGCTGAAGCTTCCCAATTACTTTATTCACATATTATAAACTCTCAACATAAGATGCCTGTTGAAGATATTTTTATTAACTACACTAAAGCTTTAGAGAGCTATCATAGAAACTGCGCAGAGCAGGGAACGTTCATTACAGAGGATAGGTATAATTTAGTAGTTGAAAAGATGATTGAAGCAGTTGAAGCAGATGTCACTAATGATTTGAAGAATAAGCTGAAAGCAACTTTAAAGTATGCTAACGAATTCGGATTCCAAAGAAGAATAAAAGAATTAGTCAAATATTTGCCTGAAGAGTTAATAATTGAGATTGATACTTTTAGAGACAGGAAAAATTTTGCCGATAAGGTGAGAAATACAAGAGATCAATTAACTCATTACTCAAACACTGGTGCGGTTGTTTTCAATCACCTTGAAATGATATACGTTAATATGTTACTAAGGATAATAACAATGGTTTATTTATTACGAGACTTAGGGATTCAGGATGAATTTATTATGGAAGCGATATTTAAAGATTCTACCAATTTTGGAATACTAGAGAAAATAAATGAAGTATTAAGTTAATGTGGTTATTTCAGAAAGGGACGCTTACCTGTATCTATCATTAACGCATTTATTATTTACAAACTATAAAGTATTTGGACAAACATAAATAAGATTCCTGCATAAAACATTATATTTTTCCATATTGATTTTTCTTAGAGTATTCGTTAATATAAATTATAAAATAACATAATAATTAAATGGGAACTCCCAATAAGCACACGAATTCATTCGTGCGTTTATTGGGAGTTTTTTATTTCCCGTTTATTATGGCTGTTGAATAAAAAGATGGAGGTGTACCAATGAAAAAGTTTTTTATCACTCTTACCACTTTTGCATTAACAATATTAACAACCTCAACGGTGTTTGCCAATTCTAACCCTTGGAGTAAAGCTGGAATCAAGGATTCCGGTAGTATTGATTCTTCAGGACTGTTTAAGGATTTGGATATGCTAGTCGGTATTGTTATTGCACTAGGGGGATTTATCATTATCAAAGCTTACTATGGGCGTTTTTCTACTATACCATGCGTAGCTTAACCATTATGATTTTTATGATTTTAGGTCCTGTCATGGTTGCTCTTTACTTAATACCACAAACAAAAGATATAACTCTTGGTTGGATTAGGGAATTTATAGGAACTGTATTAGTGCAGGCTGTACATGCCATTACCTTCTTCTTAATAGCAGTACTTTCTATTACAGCCGATGGCACGATTGAGTCTGTAATGTTATACGTTATTTTTATCCCTGTTGGAGAGGCCGTTAAGGGCATATTTGGACTAACCAATAATACACAAGGGGCTTTAGGTAAAGCAACCACATTTAGCGGTTTGGCAGCACTAGGCGGTGTGATAGGCGCGACCAAAGGTGCAATCTCTGGTAAATCGGTATCGGGAGCATTACAGTCTATGAAAAATGGTGCTCAGACTGGCGCAAAAACAGGTAAATCAGATGACGGCTCTAATTAAACGATGAATGTGGGTAGTAATTAGCCAAGCGCTCCAGGAAGAGTATCTGAAAAGATGCTTAGAGCAGGAGATATTGTTTCTGGTGGAGGAAAGGCAGTTGTTGGCTCACTAGGAGCTATTGCAGGAGCTGCATTAGGTCCGGCTGGTGCTTTAATGGGTGCTGAGCTAGGAAGTAGAGGTGGAGGAGCACTAGGTGGTATTACTGCAAGATCCACAGCCGCGTTAGGTCAGGGAATTAATTCACGTATTCAAAAAGGAATTGGTGCGCACAGTCTTTCGCATTCTGAAGGTGATAGCCAATTTACTAGTATTTCAAAAGGGTTAGGTGCTGCTACTGTTGTTTCAGGAATAAGTCGTCAATTTAAAAGGGCTAGCTCCTCGGCATTGCAAGGAATGAGGAATAATCCAAGTCGACCAATTCATGGCGCGTTGTCCAGTCTGAACAATGAACTCAATATAAATGATAAGTTGAAACAAGCTGGCAATGCGATAGTCCATCCTAAAGAATCATTTGATAATTACAGAAGCGCTAATCCAGTCGCTTACAGAGAAACTATGAAAAAGTTTCTGGTTATGTAGGTGGAGTAATTGGTGGAAGAACAGGTCACCAAGTTGGAAATCAACTTGCTCAAAAAGTCTCCCCATTCAAGGACAAAGTTCAGAATCAAATATATTCACCAAGCCAAATTATGCAGAACGCTAGAAGAGATACTAATGGGAATATAGCTCCTGGTTCCGTACAGTTAGTAACGACGTCTGAAGACTCTTACATTCAAATAGAGAATCAATCTGGACAGAAACAAATTGTATCTAAGATGGTAGGGGGGAATGCAAATCTTAAAAAGGGTCAGTCGACCAGCGTAGATATATCTAAACAATTACAGCACATCGTTGCTAATCCTAATATCAATCAAAACGTTGAAAATATGCTTAAGAAAGAAGTTCAGCAACATCAAGTTGTCAATCAACGAAATTTACAAAGAGCATTAAATGATACAAGAAGAAATCCACAAGGTTTTAAAGGGACTGATTTACGATGAATAATAACAATCAGTCACAAGTAGCACAACAAGCTAAGAATGCAATTAAGAAGAAAGTAAAAAGGAAGGTTGCTAAGGTTGCGGTAAAGGTTGTAATGTCTATGGTGATTAAGCTAATAGCGTTAGTAGGATTACCTGTGCTACTAACTATAGCTGGTATCTTCCTTTTAGTTGTTCTCATAAGTGTATTTATTTCTTCCATTTTTGGGGGGAATTATGGTGGTGAGGACTTAGGATTAGAAGGTGAAGCAGAGGAACTAAGGCTATATATCATAGAACAGGTTGAATCAACAGTGGACCATAGTAGACCTGAACAGATTCCTTATAAGTTACCTCATAACTTAATTGCCGCAGTAATGCAAGTTGATGTGATGATGGGAAATGAAACAGAAAAACCAATGATAAAACCAATGGCCGAAGAATTAGCTCCTGACTTTACCTATGATGACATACCTGTAAAAACTGAATCATATACCAGAACTTGTACAAATGGGAACTGTTCAACTAGTGGAACAACAGTTTCTACATCATATGTAGAAAAATTAGTAAAGGTAGTCACTTGGGATGGAGTTGTAAAAATTACCTATGATACTAGTTGGGGTGATTGGCAGGTATCGACTTCATCCTCCTCTACTACAGTTAAAAATAGTGACGGTACAACATCTACAATTAATACTACGGTATATTCTTATTCGAGAACAGAGGAACTAACGGAAGTAAAGCAACGTGAATACGATTATACAAAACTTGAAAATGTATTGTTTGATTGGGATTATAAACGCGAAGATATTCAGTTTGTAGAAGCTGTTTATGATGAAACTGATGGAGAAATCTATTACACCGAATGGTTAGATGGAAATGTAGATGAGGTAGGAAATGGAGGCTACAACCCCAATCCTAATTTACCTAATCTACCACCAGTTGATGATGGTTTATATACCGCGCCTACTACGGGGCCGATTTCGTCGTATATGGGACCCAGATGGGGTACGCAACATTATGGTGTACCAATAGTATCGATAGCAGATGGAGTTGTTTCTAGATCTGAATACCATAACTCTTATAGTATAAGTGAAATTTACTAGAAAAAAGGTAAACCCACCGTTTACCTTTTTTCTAGTATTTTTAACAGAATAGCTATTATTAGTGAAGTTTGTATAATAACTATAACTAATAGACTAATAATCATTTCGCTATCCAGCGATGAATTGATGTTCAATACTAAAAATAATAATGTACTCATAACTAATATTATAAAAGTGTACAGTATTAACTTTCTCAAATGACCCTCACCTTTTAGATTTAATCTAGAGATCCAACTCGATACCGTACGCCCGAGTATCAGTAGTTGAAGTTGGTGTTATACCCAACCCAGCTGGATAAACAGTTACACTAGGGCTACCAGAAAACCTTTTATGACCGTATTCAAACTTAACATTAATTGTTTTAGATGGAAGTGATTTATTTCGGTATACGTATTGACTTATCATTCCACTATTTAAGGTCCAATTGCTATACGTCTTTATATCGTATGATGCACCAACACCAGCACTTGCAGACCAATCAGAGGTGGTTTTTTGTAAGCACTACAGTTGACGTTTCCATCTCCCCAATAATCCCAACAATGTCTACTCTGATGTTGTGTCGGCTTGCCTGAACTCATAGGTATAGAAAGACCAGCTGATTCTGGGAAACCAATTGTCATTTTATCTACTAAAGTGAAAGTAGGTAGTGTCTTCCATCTGAATTGACCAAGGAGATAAAATTTATCACTTCCAGAACGATCACTAGTTACTTTATATCCATATCCTTTTACGTCAATTTGACTTGATGGAATGGTCTTCATGAGTTTAATTTCTCCATCTGAGTAGCTTGTAGCTATATCATCATTAGTAGATTCTCTGCTGACTAACTTCGCCTTATCCTTTATTAAATGTTTTAGAACATCCTCTGGTAGTGATTCTATTTCTTCCTTAGTATGACCAACTTCGTTTACTAGGTAGTCGTACTCATTTTCTGTTAATCTGATGTCTTTGGAATTATAAGCGGATTCTGCTGAAACATTGAGGCCTAAAATTAGTAACCCAAACACTACAACTAGTAGCTGAACAAGGTGCTTTTTAAGACTCATTTTTACCACAATCCTTTTAGATAAATTTTTACACTATATATAATTAAACAACAGTCACCTAAAACCCTTTATTTTCCATTATTTTTATTTAAAAATGAGGCTATTTTACCAAATATCTGTAAACTCGAAAGAACGACATAATATAGGATAATGTAGTATTTAGTGAATATCGAAGAGTCAAATCATACTTTTAAAAACATGAATCATCTTGTCTTTCACATTATATCGTGTAAAATAGAGACAGCATGATAGAACGGGTGGGGATATCGCTTCCCTTCTGGAAACCATTTGCTTGGTGAAAGGAGGGGATGTCGATGGAGATAGAAGTAGTATTGTTAATTTTAACGGTGCTTTTTACAGCTGGTGCATTTTTGTTGAAGCTGTTAGACTTCATTAGACAGTTAGTCAAAGATTTTATTGACAAAAGCTGAACCCCACCCTTTGATCGCTAAATCAAAATAAGGGTGAGGTTCTTTTTTGTACATGCATATTGTCCAGGAGGGAGCCCCACCCGAACATCAGTATCATGCAAACTAAACCGGGAATGTTGACAGCATTCTCGGTTATTATATTAGTATTGTTTATTTACTGTTATTATACATAGTAATAAAAAATATGTCTATTGGCTTTGTCCAAACAACATGTACCAATATTCAGTTTCCCCATAAATTACGTATACATAACACAGATATCAAAAGAAATAAACGTCTAGTATCTAAATAGCTTAAGGCCTTTCTACCGTCATTTTACTAAAATAGACTAAGCTGTTCCATTTCGTCGTTCAATCCCCTTTTAGAATCTAATATCTGCTGTTTAGTTTCCTTCCTACATATTTCATTTGTAATTGAATGACGACTATAGGTACCAAGGTTATGATGTGGGTTGATAACAACTACAAAGAGTTTTCACCTCTGAATCTATCTCTTCATAGTAACATGTTAATTTTCCCATCACACATTCTTTAAAGTGACTACGTGAAGCGAACCCAGCTCTACTAAAACCAGTCTTGGTAAGGCCATTTTTCTGTTTGGTATTCACATTTTTTACCTCCGCTAATTTTATATGCCTTTTCCACTATCTCCTTAACTTTTTAATGAATTATCTTTATAGGAATTAGTGCTAGCCTTAACTAATAATTTAAAAAGGCAGACTAGGAAAAATCCTTGTCCACCTTTTCTTTTCTTCTTACTTCTCATTAATACTTGACAACACATGTTTCTCCGCCTTTGCTATCGTATTATGTAACATTTTGCCATAATATCGAACTTGCCGCGGATACTTCGCTCTAACCAGTTTAGTTTTGATTTTTGTAATCTTCTCTTTTTCGTCCCTAGTCAAATTTTGTATTAATGTTGACATGTTAATTCCTCCTATTTTATCCTATCAAGCCTCTGAAATTCACTCTTTACTTTTTTCGCTGTCAATTTGTCTTTTAATTTCGGCAATTAGCTTTTCCTCTGCTTCTTCCAACATTTTGCGCTTCTCTTCACTCGCATGTAACTGCTGACTTAACAAGATAGATTCTCCACTTAAACCAGCAATGATAGAAATACCAATAATAGATGGATATTCCAAATCTAGAGCACCTGGTACTAAAATAGTTATGGCCAACAATGCGGCAATAGCACCTACAAATACATCATAGATAAAACCAAAGTAGTTTTTTCCATCAACTTTATAAGGTTTATCCAACTCTCTCCTACTGTTCATTAAGCTAACTAAGAAACCGATTAGTCCACCAAGAAAAACTGATAAGAACAGTTTGCCAATAATGATCATAATAGTATCATCCCCCCTATCTTTTTTAATTAGAAAAACAAAAAGAGCCCCAGGGGGATTAATAACCATACTTATTGTATGATAATTAATCATCCCAAAGGACTCTATGTTTATAGTTTATTAAAACCTGCAGCTAACCTAATTGAAAGGTTGCTAATTAAGTAGAAAAGAAAAAGATTATATATCTATTATATATAGTAGTTAACCAAAAGAAAACATCAAACTACTGTTTTATCGACTTCAGCTAATAATGCCTTTATTTTGTCTTTGTAGAAACGTACACGTCTTGGATATTTTGCATTTTTAATTTTTTCTCTATATCCTAGATATAAATCGAGTTGTTCTTTAGTAAAGGAACTCGTAGCCGTAGGATTTTGTGTTCTCGCTAGATCGATTAAAGTATTGAGTCGTTTTGAATAATACTCAGCCTCTTCTAATGATTTCGCATTATTCAAAAGATCCCTTATAAGACTATACTCATTCCTTTGTTCTTCAGTAAAAGAAATCATCAAAATCCCTCCTTTTATTACTATAATATTAACATAATCTAATGCAATTAACACGTTCACGAAAAAAATGATTTCCAAAAGATTGACTTCTTATGCATTGAAATGAGAACTACATGGATGGTTGGGACCGTCAAGTAAAATGAAACAGTTAATGCTAAAATAACTGAAACACTTTATTGGGAATTTAATCCCTCCTTTATGGTGGATGGCAGCCTCTTACAACAAGGCATCTGTTAATCATCGTACTGATTTTATACGGTCGCTTTTGAGAATGCTATCATTATTTCGTGACTTGGGGTTTGTGCTTCCATGTCTAAATCACTATTATGTAATTTTAGCTTTTTTCTAGAGCGATGAAGCGCTGTTTTAATAGATTCATTACTTATTCTTAGCATAGATGCTATCTCTTTTGAACTGTAGCCAAATACATCCTTCAACGTAACAAGCATAGCCTGTTTCAAAGGTAAAGTAGATAGTAGGATTTCAATTAGACCGTCATAATCTATCAAATCGTCCGCTTCTCCTAAAAGGTTTTCGTTCAACGGAATACTTTCTTTATATTTCCTTTTCTCATCGATAAAATGGTTCTTAGCAACCGTACATAAATAGGAGTATGCAATCTCTTTGTTCGGATTCGTTTTCTTTATTTTATAGACTTTTAGCATCGTTTCTTGAACAAGATCCTCAGCTGTCCAAGGTGACCCAGTCAACATTAAGCAATATTTATAAAGTTTATTAATCTCAGTTTCTAACACTTCAAAAACCATGGTTGCCTCCCTTTTTCTATATATTTATATGTAAATGTAACTTTTACACTATTATATTCGTTATAAGAAAGAATTTCATTTTAAGGAGGAAGATTATGTTTAAAGTAGGCGGTATATTTATACCAGTTACAGACATTGAGAAATCTACTGATTGGTATGTAAAGTTTCTTGGAGCTAGGATTATCGATAGTTGGGGGGAGGGCGTTGGATTTTACTTACCAGAGGGGACTGCACAATTAGCTTTGGTAAAAGTGGAATCACCTCAGCCAACTGAATTTACTATCAAGGGTAGCCGAAAGAATTCCTATTATAATTTTGTGGTGGATGATATCGACATGGCACATCAACATTTCAAGAACAATGACATACCAACTACCGAGATCGATGATTTAGGTGGAATGAAGTTTTTTGATTTCTTTGACTTGGACGGTAACCCATTTAGTGTGGTTAATGAAGTTGAAGGCTCCCCATACCACTCCGATAATATACGGGAAATGCAGGAGAGGGATAAAAAGAATAAATTAATTTTTGATAACAAGTAAATAATTGCCTCTTAGTTAGTTAGGAACCTGTAATACTAGACTAATTACAGACAAAAGAAAAACGAGCTTGAAATCTCAGGCTCGTTTCTTTCTTTTTGAGAGCTTTATCATATTTGCAATGTTTTCTATGATAAAGAAGATGGCTTGCAATTATTTTTATTACTAAAGTGACTACACTAAACTCCTAACCAATCCATCTTCACCATATTCTATATTGCTCCCATTGATATAAAAGGGCTTACTGTATCAATCCCCATCATTTCTAATATAGAAAGAAGAGCGACGATTAATTCACGTCCATACTTCCATCTTCTATTCCTTCCACTAATTTAAAAATAAATCGATAAATTAACCGATATGCTTCCTCTAATGACATCTCTTCATGAAACCCTTCCACATAATTCAAGGCAAAATTCAAGTCCCACATGCCATCCTTTTGATTGAACATCAATTCGAATCTTGCTTCATCTCCAGATAGTTCTTTACTTAAGTATTCTTTAAGAGATAACTCAAACTTTTTCTGCAATTGCAATCCTACCATAACGTCGTATGTACCAAATACATCACTTAGTTCCAACGAAACTGCATCGACGCCGATAAGTTCCAACCAATCCGATTCTAAGTAAAGAAACTCATTCTTGTGTTTTTGAAGGTAGTCAATTGGATGTTCTAAGAAAACGAATGATTCTTCAGCAAGCATTTCTTCCGTTTCTTTATCGCATCTTTCTATGTAAGCATCTAGGAAACGTGTCGTAGGATCTTTTTCTATAAGTGTAATATCATTTGAGATTAATTCATATTTCTCAATAAACTCTTTTTCCTCTTGATATATTTCAACCGTAGGCATTTCACCCATCAATTCGGATGAAATGTATTGTTTTATTCGTTTATGTAACATTGGTGTATCCTCCTGAATATAGTGCCTATCACCAGTGCGGTACTTCTTTCGTGCATGTTGGGTAAAAGCACGCCATTTCATGTTTCTTACTCTTTAACGAGTACGTTTGCTACCTCTTGTTGTAGTACCTGAATTACCTTTTGGTCGGCGATTATTAGGTTTCCTGCTTGAAGAAGGATTTGACGAATACCTGTTATCTTTTCTACGACCTTCAGAAGTACTACCTTCTTTTAACTGTTCACGGCTTACTCTATCATAATCCTCTCGATCAGGGATACTTATCCCTTCTATCACTTGTATGTCAAACTTTTGACCAATGCCTTTTTCAATCATTCGTAGGAACTCCATATCCTTAGGAGCCACTAACGTAATGGCAACCCCATCTCCACCTGCACGCCCAGTTCGTCCAATCCGGTGAACATAGCTTTCCACATCATGGGGAATATCATAATTATAGACATGTGTCACACCCTCTACATCAAGGCCCCGTGCGGCAACTTCTGTCGCAACTAAAAACTGAGTTTTCGCCTCACGAAAACGTTTCATCGCTTTTTCACGTTTGGACTGTGTTAAATCCCCATGCAATTCGTCTGATTCATAACCGCTCGCAATCAATGCTTCGTGTAGTTTTTTAGCACGTACTTTTGTACGACAGAATATAATCGCTAAAAAAGGCCGATGTTCTTGAATTAAATTTAATAACGTTGCTTGCTTTCTTCTATCCGTTGTTTCAATGACCACTTGTTTAATCTCATCAACCGTAACACGTTCTGCTTTCACTTCAATGAATTCTGGCTCTACCATATATTTTTTTGCTAAAGACCGAATTTCGTTAGGCATAGTCGCAGAGAACAGCATGGTTTGTCTAGAAGAAAGTGTTTCATGAATGATATCATCCACCTCTGGAAGAAAGCCCATCAGTAACATTTGGTCAGCTTCATCTATCACAAGCATCTGAACCGTAGAAAGTTCGATTGTTCCACGACGAATATGATCTAATAACCGACCTGGTGTTGCAACGACTATATGCGTGGAACCCTTTAACTTTTTTAATTGATGCGCCACATCCTGACCACCGTACACTGCTAGCGTATGGATGCCTTCTACATTTTCAACCATTCTCTTTATTTCTTTTGAAATTTGCAGCGCTAATTCTCTTGTTGGAGTTAATATAAGTGCTTGAACATCTGACTTTTGCACATCAATCTTTTCCAGAATCGGAAGAACAAAAGCCAACGTCTTTCCTGTTCCCGTTTGTGCTTTTGCAATAACATCCTTCCCCTCAAGTACAGATGGTATCGTCCGTTCTTGGATGGAAGTAGGAGTTATTATTCCTAATGACCGTAATGTATGGTTAATCTCTTTTCGAATACCTAGTTGTAAAAAGTCAGGCAATGCTAATCACGTCTCTTTTCTTATATCTTATATTGATGTTAGTTTGTTTTTTGGAAGGCTTGTTAACTATAGCATATTGGTTAGTATTTACGGAGTGAATTGGATTATTAATTTAAATGGAGCATGGGGACTTGTCTCATGCTTAACCCGAATAAATTTTTGAGAAAGAAAAAAGGAAGTAAAAGGGGAAAGTTATTATAGGTTCAGCAGTAAGTATTGTCCAAAATAGGTACGTTCCTACTTTTAGACTAACTCCTTCCTCTCCTCTGGTGTCATTTCTTCTGAACTAGTAATTCTCATTAGAAAGTATATCATGTAAAAAAATATATTAAATTTGCACTTAATTCAGAGGATAGACCCCATCCTTTTCATAAGCCTGTAAACCTATCTAAAACTTTGGATGCGCGCAGCTTCCTCCTAGCCTCCCTCGACCAGCTCTTGACTGCTTCAACGCTTACCCCCTCTTGTTCTGCTATCTCCTTTTGGGAAAACCCTTGAATGACATAATAGTACACCCACTTCCACTGGTTCGGAGTTAGGATTTTCTTTACCTCACACCAAACCTTCGCATCATCAATCTCAATACCTTCTTGCTTTAGAAGAGGGAAAATACTAGCTGTAGAATTGTTCCCATCCAGCTTATCAATACTCTCCTTATCTGCGTAGGCATCACTAATCTTCTGTTCCCTTGCCTTACTACGAATCAAATCTATCAAGCGATTCCGAATGACAAAGTTGAAATACGTTGCGAGTGGTCCTTTATCCGGTTGATAGTTCTTATAAGCAATCCACATGGCATAAAGCCCCTCTACATAAAACTCATTATGCGGATCTCTAATATTTAATTTGTGAATCTGATAGTGAATTCGATTTTCATTCTGTTTTACTATTTCTTCAAACGTAAAATCCTTATTCATTGAACACGCTCCTACAAGCTGTATTTGTGCCGGCATCATTAGGATAGGTGGAATGTTGGTGGATGTCATACTGGCTAACTATCGGTGATATGGCAGAGAAATTGAAATTTGTAGTAGGAGATTCATTTTTTGGGATAAAATCAGGTCCTAAAATTGCGTTTTGGAGCTAGTGATAGAAGTTAGATAGATTTTTCTATTTTTCATTTTGCTGCATTTAATTTTACATATATTGTCATAATCCATACGTTCGTTTGTAGTTGATTCTAGATGCTCCTATGAAAATGGGTACAAAAAGGGACGTGCCCATGTGAATAAAGAGCAGCTACAATTGATATCCGACCTTTTTGGTCATGAAATAAGAATGTATAGAATGATAGAAAAAGATGTTACACAAGAACGGTTTGCACAGGATACTGGGATTGGTCCGGAGCATATTGGGGAGATTGAGAGAGGAGCCAAATTGGTACGCATTGAAACTTTACTAAGGCTTCGCAAAGCTGGAGTAAATATCAATCAAATATTTGATCGGATACTTAAGGAATTAGGGGAAAATGGGATTGATATTGGTAAAGAGTAAAGTTTGCCTAGCTGATAAGGGAACTATCTTATGATATCAGTACATCCTCATTATGAAATTACGGAGCAAACCGTTGCACTGATTCCTAGTAAACATATTGATTATCAAACGATTGTAATAGAAGTAGATAAAGAATTGTACATAAAGAAAACCCCTTTTGAGATTATCGAAAAGGGCTGTTTGGATAACTTTTCAACTTTTGAAGGTAGAAGAAAGGCAGTTATGCATCTTACTGGGTTTAGGAGGAAGGTTCCTATTCCTATTAGTGTTTATCGGGGGATTTTTGTGTTTCCTACTCAGGCTTTTAGGGACTGGGATTGTTGTTGGGTTTTTTATGGTCATGTTGAGGGGGTTGTGGAGATAGGGGAGGAGCAATCTTTGGTTTTGTTTAAGGGCGGAAGGCAGGTCAGAGTGGATGTTTCTAAGGTGAGTTTATTGAAGCAGTTGGAGAGGGCGAGATTTGTGATTTCTTTAATTAGGAGACAAATTTTAAGCTAAATCACAAATTGATTACCGCCTTTCCCGGTAAATTAAGAATGAATAATTATTGATGTTTAATGATAGAATAGTAGAACAATTATATCGGTAGTGTTATAATTGTTGAGTCTACTATTAGTATGCTAGTAGCATTCAATGTATCAAATTGTCAAATAACAGCCTAGACACACAACTACACAATTCTGGAGCATAGGTTATCTCAATTATTAATAATCTTATTAATAACCGACATAACCAATAAAGTTTAGTGTGAAATGATGATTTACATATTTCCATTAAATCAGCCTCCTTGTTGGTGACATATACATTGTAACTTATAAGTTGCATCACCCCTGGTGTGCTACATGTAAAAATGGCCAATATTGTAGCGACTATGGCCTAGAGTGCAAAAGGAACACTTGTCAGAGACCAGGTCTGCTGTTCCTTTCGCTCCAAAAAGGAGAAATTGATATGCTGGATTCAAATGTATACAAAAAGAAGCGGTATATACATTTTGATCATAGAATAGATATAGAAAAAGTGGAAAGCTATGTAACTAATGGCAAAAAGATTGCTAAACATAGCTTTTTGCCATTTATTCATTATGTTTCAACATTTGATAGATATATAGGGCAACCAAACACTGAAATAAATGGTCGTCCAATAAAAGATAAAAACCGAGATATTATGTATGCTGGACATCTCGATAATTATATTTACAAATACTACGCAGAAGAGTTAAATGAAAAATATAATAGTTTCACTAGAAATAACTGTATAGATGACTGTTCTATTGCGTATAGGAGTAACAAAAAAGGAAAATCTAATATTAACTTTGCTGCGGAAGTAATCAACAAAATAGTCGACTTTGATGATGTCTATATCTTGATCGGAGACTTTACGAAGTTTTTCGATAAAATTAATCATAGAATTCTAAAAGAAAATCTATTGAAAGTCCTACAAGTAAATAGGTTAGAAGATGATTGGTACAATGTCTATAAATCTATTACCAAGTTTGGTTATTATGAGAAGGAATTTTTAATTGAAAAATTTGGAACGGATCGTCAAATAAAATGTAATAACAAGTCCAGTTATTTTGATTATATGAATGAGTTTAGAACCTTTCAACGCATGTATCGTTGTAAGAAGAATGACGAAAATTTTGGTATTCCCCAAGGAACTGCAATAAGTGCTGTTTATGCCAATGTCTATGCTATTAATTTTGATATTGAGATTAATAAAATCTCAAGTCAATATGGTGGAATATATAGACGATATTCTGATGACTTTATTTTAGTTATACCTAAGAGGATAGGTAATAAAGTCATCTCGCAAGAGGAATTTAGAAAGTTGGAACTTCTGGTTAGAGACATTTCTAATAGTAATAAAATAGAACTACACGAAGGTAAGACAGAGAAGTTAGAGTATAAAAATGGTGAGATCCATAGCTTGGATACCTCGAAAAAGCATCGTTTAGATTATCTAGGTTTTGTATTTGATGGGAAGACAGTAAAAATGAGAGGGAAAAGTCCTTATAAATTTTACAGAGAAGCAAACAAACTGATTATTAAAGCGAATAAAGTAAAGAAAGAAAAAAATTTAGATAAAGTCCCATATAGAAAACGAATTTACGGTTTTTATACCGACCTAGGAATTAATAGAGGTACATATGGTAATTTCATCACTTATGTAGTTAGGGCTCAAAGTAAATTTGATAAGTTATCACCTAGAACTGATAATATAATGATGAAACAAATTAGGAATCGAAAGAAGATTGTGAGAAAATTGGATGACAAATAATCTTGGTATTCATACTATACAATTAATAGAAAAATCCCCCGAATTATTATCCGAGGGATTTTTCCTATATATAAGCGGGATAGTAAAACTACGCAAAAAGTTTTTTACATATCCTAATAAGTGTCCCTTTATACCATTAAAATCTTTCTGTAAATCAAGAGATACATCAAAATTTGATTACCCTTAATCTGATTATGGTTGGGCTGATTCAATGCAGTTGTCTTCGCATAAAGCAACATATCTGCAACTGTTTCACCCAGTCCTTTCTCCCAAATATTTTATAGGTAAATATAACGATAAAGGTTACCGGATTTTGCTTTGTAGCTCCTCCTTCAAACCTTGCTACCATATTCTCAGAATAAAATTTTGCATCTACAATGTTTTCTATCTTTTTGAAGTACTAATTCTGTTTGCATAATCGGTAATGCCTCAGTAAATTCATCACCAACACTCCAATAAACTTGAGGACTGGAAACATTTTACTTCGTTTAAAAGTGAACTGCTAAATCCTATGCTATGGCGTTAATAATTATAATCTACAACAACCTTTTCTACAGAAACAGGATTCGTACGCCTTTTTCAACTTCCTGTTCTTCACTTTTAGACGAGCTGATTTCGAATCAGAAGTCGTCTTGACCATTGTTCATAATTTCACACCTCATTATCCTTAACAGTAATTTGTTCCTATACAACTTGAGCCGTATAATAAAACTTTTGGCTCTTTAGCTGTCGTTTATATCCCCACTGAGTAAATGTTACCATTAAACATAAAATTAAATAGACTTTAAATTGCCATTAAAAATAGATACTTCGTTCTGAGTAGTTTACCGGGTACCTCGATAATTTTTTAAAAATTAGATTGGAATATTTAATAGTTATTTAAAAGAATTGCTAACTTCTCTAATTCTATATTGATAATTTCAAAATCAGTGTTTAAATTATTCTCTCTAACCAGAGCCCTTTTCTCTTTTTCTTCTTCGGAATTTAACCATTCTAAGCTTTCTAATAATCCCCTTTCTTCGAAGAATTTTGTTGTATTTAGATTTGCAATTGGTATATATTCTTTGGTCTCTTTATGTAATAATATTCCTTTAATCTTAAAAGATTTAATTAAGTCTTTTAATTTTCCATCATGGGATAAGAAAAATGGTATAAAATAGGATTTTTCCTTATTTACATTTATTTGAAACTCCATAATTCTTGGAACCAAAAAGTCCCAAGCTATATTTTCGATCTTTTCTAACAGTCCTTCTTGGTTACCATTCTTATTAATTTTATTCAGCATAGCAACAGAATGAGTATCTTCAAAATAATTAAAAGCAGTTATTAATTCTCTCTCGTAATATATACCTACCTTATTAGCTACAAATTCAAATAAC
The DNA here is from genome assembly GCF_000190475.1 of Ornithinibacillus scapharcae TW25. Lineage (GTDB taxonomy): Bacteria > Bacillota > Bacilli > Bacillales > Amphibacillaceae > Ornithinibacillus > Ornithinibacillus scapharcae. Next base: position 68 of record NZ_AEWH01000038.1, on the reverse strand, counting down.
ATCTTCATTTTATTCTTAGCACTTTTCTTGCTACTAAACTGTATTTGCCAAATACCTAGTGTGTACGT
>NZ_AEWH01000039.1 GCF_000190475.1 Ornithinibacillus scapharcae TW25 | reverse complement strand
CTTTTTTGTGGTTAGATAAGGAAATGAAACAGGTTTAAAAGACGATGAAAAAAAGCGCACCATTAATGGTGCGCCCATGATGAAGACATTATGCCATACCAAACGGACCTAATTTTCCTGAATTACTACTGTTACTGCGCAATCCTGTAAAAAAAGGTACCATTTTAGCGATGGTTTGGCCAAGATTTTGGTTGTTCTTACTCATAGTATAGTATGTTGCAGCTCCAACTCCTACAGATGCAAGAATTGGTAACCATTTGCCCTTTGTCTGCATTCAAACCAACCCTTTCTAGTGCCATATTATGTCCCCATACAAGTATAGATTACCCTATTGTGCATAAAACATAAGAGGTATCAAATACCAGTGAAAGAAGCTTCATAAGCTGCATTCATCCCAGCAATTCTTCCAGTTACTAATGCAGAAGTAATATTATACCCTCCTGTATAACCATGAATATCTAGAATTTCACCACAGAAATACAATCGATCCATTAATTTTGATTGCATGGTGTTTGGTACTATTTCCTTAATAGACACTCCCCCACCAGTTACAAATGCTTTCTCTAATGGGAGCGAACCGTTTACCTTAAATGTAAAGCCTTTAAAATCTTGTACTATATTTCGTAAGGTTTCTTTTCCTAGATTAGCCGCTTTTAATTCTTCTGTAACGTTGTGTTTTTCTAGTATAAACGTTAAGAAACGTTCCGGAACAGTACCCTTTAACAGATTTTTAACAGCTTTTTTAGGATTCTCCTCAAGTGATGATTGTAATTCGTTATATAACGCTTCTTCTGTTTTCTCAGGTAGTAGGTCTAAATGCATATCGACTGACTTCCTACCTTTCATAAGCTCTTTGACGACAAATTGTGAACAGCGTAAAACTGCAGGACCGGATACTCCAAAGTGTGTAAAAATCATATCCATTTTGTGCGAAATAATAAATTTATTCTTGTTATTTAATACGGATAAAGAAACATCCCTTAGAGATAACCCTTGAAGTGTCTTATGTTTAATAAAGTCTTCATTTGAGATAAGTGCCACCTCTGTAGGATAGAGCTCAGTAATGGTATGTCCCGCTTTCTTGGCCCAAGCATATCCATCTCCTGTAGATCCTGTATGTGGTACTGCTTTACCGCCTACAGCGATAACAATCGCTGATGTATCAATTTTATCACCATTTTCCAATATGATCGTATGCTGATCTTTACCATAGTGTACTGCTTTTACTGTTGTGTTTAGCCGTATTTTTACTTTTAATTCTTCGAGCTTATTGATTAGAGCATCCACTACACTCTTAGCAGAATTAGACACAGGAAACATCCGACCATGGTCCTCTTCCTTGAGTGCAACACCCATACCTTCAAAGAAATCTATAATATCGTAGTTATTAAATACGGAAAAAGCACTATATAAAAAACGTCCATTTCCTGGAATATGTTTTATCACTTCATCTTGTGGAAGGCGATTAGTTACATTGCAGCGGCCCCCACCAGAAATAGCTAATTTTTTACCTAATTTATTTCCCTTTTCTATAAGCATTGTTTTCGCTCCATGCTCAGCTGCAGCAATGGAAGCCATCAAGCCTGAAGGACCTCCACCAATAACGATTACGTCATATTTCAATCGAACTCATTCCTTTCAGAACTAATTTTATCATTTCCGATAGCTTGTACTCAAACAATAGCCGGTATATATTGCCTAGCACAAATAAATAAATAGTACTATAGTTGAGGTTATCCTAGAAACTGGTAGTGTGATAAAATAGGATAATGTGTAATATTTAAATGTAGATGCAGGTGAAGAAATGGCGAAATCAACGATTGTAAGAGGTGCCTTTTTATTAACAGCAGCCTCCTTTTTATCAAAATTTTTAGGAATGATATATGTAATACCCTTTAACGCTATGGTTGGGGAAGAAGGAATTGCTTTATATTCGTATGCATACTTACCATATAGTATCTTAATCACGATTGCTACAGTTGGTATCCCGCTTGCGGTTTCCAAATTTATTTCTAAATACAATTCCTTAGGGGATTACTATACTGGAATGCGGATGTTTAAGACAGGTATGTCAATTATGGCACTAACAGGTGTCGTCACCTTTCTTGCTTTGTTTTTCAGTGCTGAATTTATAGCAAAATTAATAATCTCTGATGAAGAATTACATAATAGTGTTGAAGATGTAACAATGGTTATTCGAATGGTTAGTTTTGCGTTAATTATAACACCTTCAATGAGTATATTTAGAGGTTTCTTTCAAGGAAATCAGTCCATGGGACCTACAGCGGTATCGCAAGTTATCGAACAAATTGCACGTATAGTCTTTTTATTAGTAGCTGCATTTTTTGTTATATACATTCTTGATGGAAGTAAATCAACAGCAGTTGGTTTTGCAACATTTGCTGCATTTATAGGTGCAATAGCTTCTTATATCGTATTACTTATGTACTGGAAAAAGCGTAAACCACATATTAATAAGCATATAGCTGAACAAAAATCTGTTCATAATATCCCGAAGAAAGAATTGATGGCGGAATTGTTCCGATATGCAGGTCCTTTTGTTATAGTGTCAGTTGCAATACCTGTCTTTCAATTAGTGGACACCTTTACTTTTAATAGAGCGATGACAGCAATTGGGTTAGGTGACGTAACAGAAGCATTATTTGGTGCAATTTATTCACTAGGACACAAAGTAGTCATTATTCCTGTAACATTAGCAACTGGGCTCTCTTTAGCAGTTATGCCTGTATTAACTTCTTCATTTACACAAGGCAATAAACCGCAGCTAATTAATCAGATAAACCAAGCGTTACAAATTATCATGGTCTTAGTGATTCCAGCCTCCTTTGGGTTGTCTATGCTGTCAACAGAAGCATACGGTACACTATATGGTGGAATAGGTGGCTTCTTGAAGGATGCAGGACCATTATTGAGTTGGTACGCACCAGTTGGAATCCTATTTGCTTTACTTAGTGTTACAGCTGCAATACTACAAGGTATTAATCAGCAAAATCACGCTGTAATCAATTTGTGTGCAGGAATTCTATTTAAGATACTATTTAATATACAGTTTATCCATTGGTTCGGTGCAAAAGGTTCCATATTTGCAACAGCAATTGGTGTAGGTATTGCAGTACTTTTAAATTTTGTTCGGATTAAAAAATCTGTTGAGTTTCCATTTAAAGAAATAATAAAGCGAACCATCCTTATTGGCATATTTGTACTTATTATGGGGATTGTTATTCTTGTTCTAAAACTTATTATAGGATTCATATTCCCTTATGAAGAATCTAGATTGGGCTTAATTCTAGTTCTTGGTCTTGGAGTGATAGGTGGTGGATATGTTTACCTGTGGTTCGCTTATAAATCAACATTACTGGAGCGGATATTTGGTAACCGTGTTCGCAAATTAAGTAAGATATTTCGTTGATAATGAGGTGTCATCATGAGACTTGATAAGTTACTCTCCAATATGGGGTATGGATCTCGAAAAGATGTTAAACTAATTGTGAAAAACAAACGAGTTACTGTAAATAGCAAAGTTATAAAAGACAGTGGAATAAAAGTTGACCCAAATCACGATGCGATTATGGTTGATGGAATCAAGGTAGAATATAAACCTTATATCTATATTATGATGAATAAACCACCAGGTGTCATTTCTGCAACAGAAGATCGTGTTGATAAAACTGTAATTGATCTGTTGACACCTGAGTTTAAACATTATGACCCCTTTCCAGTTGGTAGGCTTGATAAGGATACGGAGGGACTATTGCTAATAACGAATGATGGACAACTAGCCCATCAGTTATTATCACCTAAAAAAGATATTGAAAAGACATACTATGCTAGAATTTCGGGAAATGTAACCGATATAGATATAGAGGAGTTTGCAAAGGGAGTTATATTAGAAGATGGGTATCAAGCCAAACCAGCAAAATTAAAGATAATTCAAAGTGGTGCAAAGTCGGAAATAGAGGTGACCATCACGGAAGGTAAGTACCATCAAGTAAAGCGGATGTTCGAAGCTGTGGGGAAGAAAGTAATTTATTTAAAGCGATTAAGTATGGGAGAGCTGAGGTTAGATGAAACCCTTAAGCTTGGTACTTATCGTGAGTTGAATGAAGCAGAGCTTTCTTATTGTCATTCTATTAAGTGAGGGATATGAATGGGACAAACTCCACATTATTTTATAGCTATTCCGATTAAAGAAGCGTTACGTGTACAATTTGCAAATTGGCAGAGTCAATTAAAGGCTGGTCTTTCTTATAAAGTATGGCCACATGAGCAGGATCTTCATATTACGTTGAAGTTTCTAGGTGCAGTAGAAGAAGAGAAATTAGAGAAACTTCTCAATTCTTTACGTTTGATTAATCAAACAGGGTTTTCGCTTAATGTTGGGGGATTAGGGACTTTTGGAAAACAGGATAGTCCGAGAGTGTTATGGGCAGGAGTCAATAGAATAGAATCTCTAGATGAGCTCTTTTTAAAGGTTGAGAAAGCTGCTTTATCTGCCGGATTTCCAAAAGAGAACCGTCCATATCGGCCCCACATTACACTCGCCAAGAAATGGAATGGTACACCTGAACAAACCGAAATTCTTAAAGTAATGAAGGATAAATTTCAATCCATGAAGTATTCGATGGATATTGAGGAATATGTTTTATATCAAATTTTTCCTACAAAGACACCTAAATATGAACGAGTGGAAACATTCAGGCTGAAGAGGGGGGAATCGTTTGGCCCAATTAATTAAATTGCAAAATTATATTACTCGATACGAGTGGGATATTTATCGCTACCCAAGTCAATTTATTCGTCTAAAGCAAGATAATTGGAAAAAGTTACAATATCTCTGGCAAAATCAAGAGGAAATGCAATTACCAGAAAGTGAAGAAGAAACATCTAAAAAAAATAAGTGGAAATTTTTTGCGAAAAAGCATCAGGCAGATTTGGCTGAAAAACCAAGAGTAGAAGACAATCTTCCAAACTCGGAGAAAGAACTAAAACGTTATTTTTTAGATCATCTTCTACCGTTCCAATTTAAATGGGCAACATCAACTATTTCCAATGTATCCTTTGTTGAAAAGAAATACTATACGGATAAAACCTTACAATATTTCTTACAACGATTTCCGGATACATTTTTACTCATGTATTATCCTATTTTTGAAATTAGAAATGCACCTGTTGAGACGGAGATTATCCTAATTACGCCTATCGGAATTGATATAATTTACCTATTGGAAGAAACTCCAGATACTATTATATCTGCTACGGAAGAGAGAAGTTGGACATTTGAAACGAATAATAAAGTAACCAAAAAATTAAGTCCAATCTTTGCTTTGAAACGAACTGAAAAGATTGTTCGCGGAATATTGGATAAGTATGAGATTGATTTTCCAATAGAAAAGATAGTACTCTCGAGAACCAATATCATTAATTTTTTATCGGAACCTTATAAAACTAGAATAATAGGGAAAAAAGATTATGAAAATTGGTTCAAAGTGAAGCGTTCTCTATCTTCACCTTTAAAGAGCAATCAATTAAAAGGTGCAGAGGCCCTTCTAAAGCATTGTCAATCTACATATGTAAAACGCCCAGAATGGTTAGAAGAGGAAGACAATGGATTTATCATAAACGAAGAGGAATCATGAAATGTATATTTTCATCGTTAATCCAGTGGCAGGTAATGGAAGAGGCCGACGTGTTTTTAACCAATTAGCTAGGAGTGAAACGTATAGAGAAATTATTACTAGTCACTATTTTACCCATTATCCTGGTCATGCTGAGGAACTTGCTAGAGAAATCAGCTCCTCACGCTCGAAGGATGTAACAGGGATTATTGTGATTGGTGGTGATGGGACGATTCATGAAGTAATGAATGGTATTAGCGATGTTGACATACCCATTAGCTTTATTCCTGGGGGATCAGGAAATGATTTTGGTAGGGGAAGTGGCATTAAGGGTTCGCCAGCTGAAATCTTGAAGAGAATTGTTCATGATGAGAAAGGAATTCCTTATTGGCGAGGAAATTATAAATTAGATAATTCTACTGTGCGTACGTTTGTTAATAGTATTGGCTTAGGATTTGATGCGGAAATAGCGCAAAAGGCAAATCATTCTATTTATAAGAAGTTTTTTAATAAATTGCGCCTAGGCAATTTAAGTTATGTAATTGCAATTATTCAAGTACTATTTCGCTTCAAGCCTTTTCGTGCTGAGATAGAATTAGAACATGATAAAAAAGTAGTTTCTGATTGCTGGATGATTACAGTTGCAAACCATCAGTATTATGGTGGCGGAATGAAAATTATCCCAACTGCTCGAATACAACCTAATTATTTTCCTATCCTTATCATTCAAGGAATATCGAAGTGGAAAATCCTTGGCTTATTCTTAACCGTATTTACTGGTAAACATATTACGTTTAAAGAAGTACATCTTTTTCAAGCAAAACAAGTCATCATTCATACTAGTCAACCCATTACCTTTCAGGTCGATGGACAAACAGGCTCGTGTCAAAATTGCTCAATTAGTAAAAAATAAGCAGTCGAACCAAATAAAGGGTTCTTGTTTTTTTGTAATTAAATGAGGCGGACATCTTGAAAATACTAATTAAAATTCGATAATCTAAATACATGTTTGTTTAAATTGGTAGAGTGGAATGAAACTAATGAATCTGCCAAAATAAGAAAACTAATTCATTGTCAAAGGGCGAGTGAATGCTTATTCTGTTGACGTGTTATTATAATGTTGATTTGGGGAATGTATGATGGAATGGTTTAAGAAAGTCTTAGATGAAGATTGGGTAGTTACGCCTGCAGGAGGATTAACTGGGGAGGCGTATTTCGCTAAGAAAGATATGAAGCAACTTTTTCTTAAACGGAATTCATCACCATTTCTTGCTGTACTATCTGCAGAAGGTATTGTACCAAAATTAGTTTGGACGAAAAGACTACACAATGGAGATGTGGTGACTGCTCAAGAATGGTTAGAGGGAAGAGAATTAAGACCAGCTGAAATGCAACATGAAAGGGTAGCTGATCTTCTACACAAAATTCATCATTCCCAAGAGCTATTGCACATGCTATTAAGGTTAGGAAAAAAACCAATTACTGCAGATGATTATATGCATACGATTGAAAGTCGGTTAAAAAGAAATAATATCAATCAAGCTTCCATTGAAATAAAAGACGGTTTAAATTACCTTGCTAAGTATTTAGAGATAGCCAGACAGCAAAAGCAAACCGTCTGTCATGGCGATATGAATCATAATAACTTATTACTTACCGATGACAAGCAGTTATACTTGATAGACTGGGATAATGCAACCATTGCAGATCCCATTTTGGATTATGGGAAAGTATTGGATTCCTATATTCCAAAGGAAAAGTGGGAAACTTGGTTATTAAAGTATGGAATTAATCTGGACAAACAGTTTTTAATTCGGATGTACTGGTACTTAATTATAGACTCCCTATCTTTTCTAGCATTTCATTATGAAAGAAATGAACACGAAAAATATGAGGAACGATTGTATTCATTAAAGGAATTTAACTTCCAAATGAAATTATTGTAAGTTTGTTTGTTCGATTGCACTAATCCAATTCGTAATATTATCTTTGTTTGTTAGAATATGTTCTTCATGATTCTGAACGCTTTCACCTTGTCTCCCATAATTATATATTTCAGGAAGCAATTGTAATAGTTGCTCATCTGTAATGGTATTGTTTGCTAACATAGATTTTACTAATCGTTTAATCTGTTGGTACTCAGAGACTTGTGCACAGCATTCAGACTGCTGTTCATCTAATAAATCAAGTAATAACTCTAGTTGATGGTTTACTGTTAACGACATCATCAATCACCTCATCGGATAGTATTTGATAAAACAATAAAAATATGTAAGGTTGAAAGAGGTGCAATAATTTGCGTCAACGTAACAAGCCGTGGGCTGATGATTTTTTACGTGAAAACTCGGATTTAGTTATACCTAATCCGGATCAATATAAAAGTAAATGGCATGAATTATTTGGAAATGATAATCCCATCCATGTCGAAATAGGGACTGGAAAGGGACAATTTATTGTAGGAATGGCGAAACAATTTCCGAACATTAATTTTATTGGTATAGAACTTGCTAAAAGTGTTATCGTAACAGCAGCACAAAAAGTACAAGAGTCTGAACAGACTAATATTAAATTGATTCAAGAAAATGCAGAAAACCTTAATGAGATTTTTGCTACTAATGAAGTTTCAACGGTCTATTTGAATTTTTCAGATCCTTGGCCAAAGAACCGTCATGAGAAGAGAAGACTAACATCACATTCATTTTTAGAACGATATGAAAATATTTTACATCCAGAAGGACAGTTAATATTTAAGACAGACAATAGAGGATTGTTTGAGTATTCCTTAGTTAGCTTTTCAAGATTCGGGATGCTTTTAGAAGAGGTAAGTCTAGATCTACATCAACTAGCAGACCCTACTAATATCATGACAGAATATGAGGAAAAGTTTTCTGCAAAGGGACAGCCAATTCATCGTTGTAAAGCAGTATTTAGAGGGGAATAACACCCCTCTTTTTTATTTGGAAATGATAGCGTTTGCAGAAGGAGTTACCTTTCGATAAACTATTATTATAAGAATGAGAAAGGGAGAATATACATGGAGAGACTACATGTTGGCCGAGCTACTTTAACATGGCTAAATGGTGGAGTGACACATTTAGATGGAGGGGCTATGTTTGGAGTTGTACCGAAGCCATTATGGGAAAAGAAGTATCCATCTAATGAGAATAATCAAATCGAATTAAGAACCGACCCAATCTTACTTGAAATAGATAATAAAAGAATACTCATTGATAGTGGTATTGGAATGGGAAAACTAACTGATAAACAAAAAAGAAATTTTGGGGTTAGCGAGGAATCATTTATAGAATCTTCCTTACAAGAGCTGAAATTATCACCAGATGATATTGATACCGTACTAATGACACATTTACATTTTGATCATGCTTGCGGATTGACCAAGAATACGGATGAAGGATATAAATCTGTCTTCCATAACGCTAAAATATATACTTCTGAAGTGGAATGGAATGAGATGCGTTCCCCGAATATTCGATCGGTAAATACATACTGGGAAGAAAATTGGAAGCCAATTCAAGAACAAGTAATAACGTTTAAGAATTGGAAGGAGATTGTTCCAGGATTAAGAATCATCCATACTGGTGGGCATAGTGATGGACATTGTATTATCGTATTGGAAGACAGGGAAGCTGTATTTATCCATATGGCTGATTTAATGCCTACTAATGCGCATCAAAATAAGCTATGGGCTTTAGCTTATGATGACTATCCGGTACAATCAGTTCATGAAAAGGAAAAATGGATGGATTTTGGTTATCAGAAGAATGCATGGTTTACATTTTATCATGATGCGTTTTATCGTGCGATACAATTCGATGAGTTAGGTAATCGCTTAGAGGTAATTGAAAGAGTGAGATAAAATATCGGTCCCCTTCTAAGTAGTAACTTTACATCTGAAAGGGGACCGATATTTTTGTTAAACAGTTTCTATCACGTCAATTACTGCACCGGTATCTGCATCCGCAAAAAACTCAAATTGCTTGTTTTGCCCATCGATACTTCGTGTGACACCGCCGCGATAGGCGTTATACTGTAAGCCGTTTTTTTCGATTGGTTCAGGTTTCATGTAAATCCAGGATCCACTAATTGGTCCTTGCCTTTTGAAAGTTTCTTTAGCGTTTTTTAATGCTTTTTCAGGTGTTATGTTTTGATACTGCTCTAATTGTTGTTTTGCTACATAACCAGCTGCAAATCCCAATGTCGCTGCAAGTACAGTCTTCTTCCAACTCATATATCCTCACCTCATGCATTATTTCAATTCTAAGTTTTCATCTATAGTTCAGTATACCGTAAAATAATGAAAATAGAAAATGTATACGCGATATGCAAGAATTGTGGAAACATTTAAGACCATTCGTTATACTTAAGAAGTAGTTTATTTATGATATGGAGGGTACATATGAATCAGGAAACATTGGCTTTATTTAAAACCTTGACAGAATTACAGGGTGCACCTGGTAATGAACATCCAGTTCGAAACTTTATGAGAAGCGAACTTGAAAAATACTCCGATGAAATTATACAGGACAATCTTGGTGGCATTTTTGGTGTTAAAAAAGGATCAGGCCCTCGTGTGATGGTTGCAGGACATATGGATGAAGTAGGTTTTATGGTTACGCAGATTACCAAACAAGGATTAATTCGTTTTCAAACACTAGGAGGCTGGTGGAGTCAAGTGTTACTTGCTCAAAGAGTCCAAATCATGACAGATAATGGTCCGATCATTGGTGTAATTAGTTCTATTCCTCCACATAATCTAACGGAAGAACAGCGTAACAAACCAATGGATATTAAGAATATGTTAATTGATATCGGTGCAGATGATAAAGAAGATGCTGAACGTATTGGGATTAAACCAGGTCAATCAATTGTACCGATTTGTCCATTTACTCCGATGGCTAATAATAAGAAAATCTTAGCGAAAGCCTGGGATAACCGTTATGGTTGTGGACTTTCTATTGAACTATTAAAAGAATTACAAAATGAAACACTGCCAAATGAATTGTATTCTGGTGCTACGGTGCAAGAAGAAGTTGGGTTAAGAGGTGCAAAAGTAGCTGCTAATATGATTAAACCAGATATTTTCTATGCATTAGATGCTTCACCAGCGAATGATATGACTGGTAGTGAAAGTGAATTTGGAAAGTTGGGTAAAGGAGCGTTATTACGTATCTTTGACCGTTCTATGATTACACATCGTGGGATGAGAGAATTTGTACTAGATACAGCAGAGTCGAACAATATCCCGTATCAATACTTTATTTCCCAAGGCGGTACAGATGCAGGTAGTGTACATCTTTCTGGAAATGGAGTTCCTTCCGCAGTAATTGGTATATGTTCACGATATATCCATACATCAGCATCCATTATTCATGTTGATGACTATGCAGCTGCGAAAGAGCTACTAGTTAAATTAGTAAAATCAACCGATCAGAATACAGTAGATATGATTCGAAAACAGTAATACATGACAACTGCTCTATTAGAGCAGTTGCTTTTGTATTGGTGTGTTTTCAATCTATTTAGCGTTTTTAAAAGGAGTTCTGAAATGAAAATCATCGTAGGTTCTAAAAATCCAACTAAAGTTAAGGCGGTGCAAGAATTTTTTCCATATGATCAGGTAGAGGGAATCGAAGTTGATTCTCACGTATCTGCACAGCCTTTCTCCGATGAAGAAACAAAACAGGGTGCAGTTAATCGGGCGAAATTTTGTTTCGAAAAGGAAGAGGGTGTTGTTGGTATTGGATTAGAAGGTGGAGTCATGTACGTAAATGATCAGCTATATTTATGCAACTGGGGTGCATTAATTTCTCCTGAAGGTGAACTTTATACGGCAAGTGGTGCTAGAGTATTATTGCCAAGGGAAATTGAAAAAGAGTTGAACAATGGTATGGAATTAGGACTTGTAATGGATTCGTATGCTAAAAGGACTGGTGTGTCGAAAAAGGAGGGGGCAATCGGCGTTTTTACAAATGATTTGCTCACTCGAAAGGAAATGTTCGCTCAAGTAGTACAGCTACTAAAGGGACAGTGGGACTATTGGCATTCCAAAAATGGCCAAGCACGCTGATAAGCTCTTTGACGATATAAAAATTTGAACAGAGTAAGACAATAGGGGGAATTATCCCCCTATTCATAAATATAAGTTAAGACTTGCAAAGCTTGATCAACAGTTTCTACCGTGACGTTCGCACGATTGGATAGCTCCTTTAAAGGATGAATTAGACTTTCGGGTCGAATTATGATCGTAGGCTTATTCATCGTGATAGCTGCGCTAACATCCATAGCTGTATTCCATTGCTTATATTTATCACCAAATAAACCGATAACGATATCCGACTTTTGCATAAGTACCTGTGTCCGTAAATTATTAATATCGGAAGCGGCATCATCCTTATAATAATTCCCCGGTTGAGCACCTAAAACTAATTCGCCTATGTTATCCGAACGGTCATGATCGGTTTGAGGCCCAACAAATTTTAGTGGTAAATTCTTCTCTTTTGCTTTGTTGATAATTTCCTCTCTCCAATTATCATGTATTTGTCCTGCTAAATATACGATAAGCTCCATAAAAAAACCTCCCCAATATTAAATTACTTCTATTCTAATAGTATCGAATAGAAGAACAAAATTAAAGTTTAACGATGGAATGCTTGAAATATCTTGAATTAGTAGTAATATTAAAAGAGGGTTTAGGCCTTAAGTAGGAGGACGGGAACATGCCAAAAACAACATACCTGATAAGTAGCTTGTTGTTATTATTTATTATCATTTTAAGTGTATTTGATTATCAGTCCGATGAAACAGTAATCCAACAAGCAGCTGAAACTGCAAAGGATACCTTTCTAAATGATGTAATACCAGAAGATAATTATAAGGGTGAGCACTTCTCTTTCTATTTACCTGAACAGATGGAAGTGGAAGAAGTCGATGCTCATAATGCAATTCTGGTTAATGGAGATCAAACACTGATTGTTTTTTATAATACGTTAGAAGACGATCTGAGTGAGTTGAACTTTGAGGCAGCCAAAACAGATAAAGCTGCATTATTAACTTCTTTTACCAATGAGGAAATGTTCGCCTATATTCGCCTCCTTCCTCAAGAAACAGACAATGAATCGTATGAGATTCAAGTTGGAGTAGGTGGGGTAAAGGTAACGACTCTTACGAATAAAGGTGAAATGGTTAACGATGCCAAGAATCTTATGAAAATCGCTGAATCAATCGTTAGATAAGATTGTAGAACATCTTATTAATGGTTGCATCAATTGTGTACATTGTTTGGCTAGCACACTTATGTTGCTAGCTAAATTTTTTAGAGGTGTATTAGTTGAAGCTAGAGAAGATCATCGTTATTATAATAAAGAAGCGAAACAAAGCATTATAGCCGATATGGGAGGCTTACTATATGAAAATGACTAGTCTTAAGATGAAGCAGATACTAGAAGAGAGACTATCAGATTCTAACTACACAACGAGATTTAACCGAGAACAGGACACATTGAGAATTGAAAGGAAAAACACCAGGCAAGGTGTTACCATTAAACTTCCTAACATCATAGGAAAGTTTAATGAGCGAGGTGAACAAGCAATTGATGAGCTTGTCGACCATATTCTAGAATCCTTAAAAATCATGAACCAGTCTTATCAATTGAAGGGGAATGAAAAAAACATTTTTCCTGTAATTCGATCCACATCTTTCCCTACAGAGACAAAATCAGCTGAGAAGTTAGTCTACAAAGATCATACAGCTGAGACTAGAATTTTCTATGCACTTGACTTAGGGAAATCGTATCGTTTAGTAGATGAAACAATGTTGGAGAATGAAAGCTGGACTTTGAAACAAATCGATGAAATAGCGACGTTTAATTTACGTTCATTGGAAAACGATTATAAACTTGATCGGGTTGCAGATAATGATTTTTATTTCTTTGCTAAGCAAGATGGTTATGATGCAAGTAGAATTTTAAACGATTCCTTGCTAGAAGAGATAGAGGGTAAGTGTAAAGGGGAAGTAGCCATTGCAGTTCCTCATCAAGATGTGCTTATCATCGCAGATATTCAAAATAAAACTGGGTATGATATCCTCGCACAGATTACGATGAAGTTCTTTACAGAAGGCAGAATCCCAATTACCTCATTACCATTTATATATGAAGAGAAGAAGTTAACACCTATATTTATTCTAGCAAAAAATAAACCAGAAAATTAAAGAAGAAAAGAGTGATTCATGTATGGATGTATTCTATAATCCTAACGGTGTAGGCGATGTACTAATAGTCCCTATAAAAGATACGGATAACCGCTATGAAATAAATCATAAGACTATTGGGCCAGTAACTAAAATTACAGATAATAAAGGTACAATATTAGGCTATAATATTGCCGAAGCATCGAAGCATCTTAAGCTAGAGCAAACTGGAAAAATTCCATTAACAAATGATTTATTGGATATTATTAAAGATCTATTTAAATCTAACGACATACAAGATACATTAGATTTTGATTTGAGTCCTAAATTTGTTGTTGGATTGGTATTGGAGAAAAAACAACATGAAAATGCGGATAAATTGAGCGTATGTCAGGTGGATGTTGGAGAAGAATTACTACAAATTGTTTGTGGTGCTCCAAATGTCGACAAAGGACAGAAAGTTGTTGTTGCTAAAGTCGGTGCGACTATGCCAAGTGGACTACGAATAAAACCTTCTGAGCTTAGAGGAGTCCCTTCAAATGGAATGATTTGTTCACAGAAAGAGCTTGGTATACCTAATGCACCAAAGGAAAAAGGAATATATGTATTAGATGATACTTATTCTGTTGGAGAAGCTTTTCCTGTATAATAGAAAGCAACCTATGTTTTATTACTAGGTTGCTTTTTTATTAGCAGATAGAAAGGTATATAACTTTCGAGCCTGCACACTAATAAAAACTAGTGCATTTGCAAAAGGACAGGAATAAAAGTCTTTCTATTAATTTAAACAGTCACCATAGAATAATTGTTGAATCAAAAAGAAATGAGTGAAAAACATGTGGGATAAATGGAAGAGAAAGCTCGACAATTTTATTTGGAAAGAAGTAGAGGAAGAAGACACCCAAGAATATCATTTGAATCAGGACTTAAACCCTGATATTAAAACTAGAATCGTCTATCAGTATCCAAACAATGAAACGTACCATATTCCACAAATACCTGATCATAAACGAAGAATTAATAGACCAATGGTTGATACAGAAACACCTGCATATCTTCGGAAAGGAAAACGGCAGGCAAAACCAGCCCATATGGAAGAGTATCCTGAAAGAGAACAGGTTCTGAAGGAAAAAAGGCCATTTGAGAGAACGGAAGTGCCATCACCAATATATGGATTTCGTAAGCAAAACAGTAAAGAGATAGAGTCAATACCGACCTATTTACGAAAACATCAAATACTATCAGAACAAGCTCCAACAGAGCCAGAGTTAAATGAACCAGGTATAGAGGAGCCGGTAACAAAGAAAAATTCGAAAGTGTATATCGTAGTGAAACTATATCTATGGATGATTCAAATTCTAACATAGAGGATGAAAACATTAACCATACTTTGAAATCTGCTGAAATGTTAGAAGAAAGTAGAGAACTAGATTTCGAATCAAACCAATATAGTGTGATTCAAGAAACAAAGCAACAACAGTCAGAGACTAGTACAGTGCAACAGTCATCACCATCCATTACTCGAAGCGAATATAAAAAAGATAATAGTGTTCCATTCAATGTGATAATGACTCCTACAGATAAGAGAAAATTAATGGAGAGAAATAGGGAACAAAAGGTACCTGTCACCCAAAGCCATAAAGAGATGGTGAGTAAAAGTTCTCAGTCTAATGTAAACGTGAAGTCGGAACATGGTAACATACCATTACATTTATTAAACGACCCTATTCAAAAGAGTAACTTGAATGATCAATGGATAAGTGAACAACAACAGCTCTTAGAACAAACGTTGAAACATTTCCATGTTCGAGCGCGTGTTGTAAATGCTACTCAGGGACCAGCGGTTACAAGATTTGAAGTCCATCCGGAACTCGGTGTGAAAGTTAGTAAAGTTAAAAACCTAAGTGATGATTTAAAGCTTAATATGTCTGCACAAGATATTAGAATCGAAGCCCCAATCCCTGGGAAAAACACCATCGGTATCGAAGTGCCTAATCCAAAGTCCCAAATGGTTAGCTTACAAGAAATTTTAGATACCGATGCCTTCCAATCTAATAGTTCTTTACTTACCATTGCATTAGGTCTAAATATTGAAGGTGCACCAGTGATTACTAATATCCAAAAGATGCCACATGGTTTAATCGCAGGAGCAACAGGATCCGGAAAAAGTGTATGTATTAATACGATTCTATTAAGCTTGATTTATAAAGCGCATCATGAAGACGTAAAGTTCCTTTTAATCGATCCAAAAATGGTGGAATTAGCACCATACAATGGAATACCTCATCTAGTATCGCCGGTTATTACAGATGTTAAGGCAGCTACAGCTGCACTTAAATGGGCGGTAAATGAAATGGAGGATCGATATGAGAGATTTGTACAGGAAGGTGTACGAGATATTGAACGATATAATCAAAGAGTAATAGGTCAAGGTAGACAAAGTGAGAAAATGCCTTTTATTGTTATCGTAATCGACGAATTGGCTGACTTAATGATGGTTTCTCCTCAGGATGTTGAAGATGCAATTAGTAGAATTGCACAGAAGGCAAGAGCATGTGGAATACATCTTCTTCTTGCTACACAACGACCTTCTGTTGATGTGCTTACCGGTTTAATAAAAGCCAATATTCCTACTAGAATAGCTTTTAGTGTATCTTCACAAATTGATTCTAGAACGATTATTGATTCAGGTGGAGCAGAAAAGCTATTAGGAAAAGGCGACATGCTTTTTGTCGAAAATGGTGCCGGTAAAAGTGTTCGTTTACAAGGACCATTTGTCTCCGATGAAGAAATTGAACGTGTTACAAGTTATGTTAGGTCTATTGCGGAACCGCATTACTTATTTGAACAAGAATCTTTATTAAAACAATTCGTTGCCGATGAAGAAGAAGATGAATTATTAGAAGAAGCAATACAATTTATCTTTCATCAGAATAGTGCAAGTACATCTTTACTTCAGAGACATTTTAAGATTGGCTATAATCGTGCTGCAAGATTGATGGATGCATTGGAAAACAAAGGAATTATTTCTGGTCAAAACGGAAGTAAACCAAGAGATGTATTAATTACGAAAACGGAATTAGAAGATATATTATCATAATTACATGGGGTGTTTACTTGTTTAATTTGATACCTAGATATATGATAATGAAGGTAATATCTATTTAAGGGAGAACAATTATGAAGGAAATTGAACAAAAGTTAAAGGGTCAAATTGATCGGTTAACAAATAATACATTTAAATTTGATCAACGAATAAAAGAAGGCTGGTTTTCAGCTGTTTACTTTTTAAAGACTAAGGAAATCGTAGAGAAAAAGTTACCGAATAATTATGTCACGATGCAATTTTTTCAAAAGAATGATGCAGTACTTTGTGGGACAGATGAAGCAATTGCCCTAGTACATACTTTTGCAGATCATCCAGAGCTTCTAGAAATAAAGTCCTTAAAAGATGGAGATAAAATTAGCCCTTTTGAAACCGTATTAACGATTACCGGTCCATATCAAGAGTTTGGATACTTAGAGGGTATTATCGACGGGATATTAGCTAGAAGAACATCAGTAGCGACAAATGTATATAATGTTGTGAAAGCGGCAAGAACGTCTGGTAAGCAAAAACCGGTCATTTTCATGGGAGACCGAGATGATCATTATACCACTCAAGCAGGCGATGGTTATGCAGCGTTTATTGGTGGTTCAACTGCTCAAGCAACCCATGCCATGAATGAATGGTGGGGAAAAGAGGGCATGGGTACAATGCCTCATGCTATGATCCAAATGTTTCAGGGAGATGTGGTAGCAGCAACAAAAGCATATCATGAAATATACCCTCATGATGAATTAGTAGCTTTAGTGGACTACAATAATGATGTGATAAATGACTCATTAAAGGTTGCTCGTGAATTTGGCGATAATTTAAAGGCGGTACGTTTAGACACATCTAATACCCTTGTTGATAAATACTTCCTAAGAAATCATCATTTAATGGGAACCTTTGATCCACGAGGTGTAAACCCTGAATTGGTTTTTGCGTTAAGGAGAGCACTTGATGATAATGGTTTTCATCATGTTGAAATTGTTGCAACTGGTGGATTTACAGAAGAGAAAATTCGTCATTTTGAAACATTAGGTGTGCCAGTTAACACATATGGTGTCGGAAGAAGTTTGCTACAGCTTAATATTGGTTTTACTGGTGACAATGTATTACTAAATGGAACTCCAGAAGCAAAAGATGGACGACGTTACCGTCCAAATCCGAGATTAGAAAAAGTGGAATATCGAAAGGTTGAAATGGCTAAGTAGATTAGGACACAACCAAATTACTATTTTATTGCTATTTAAGATTTGTTATAATTACTTAATGTTATTATAGTTATTATTGTATATTGTAGACCGATTTGTGCTGTTGTTCCACTTGGTAGTGAAATCTCGCTGGTATCAGTAAATAAGTGAAACAAGATTTATGACCACTCTTAATGATTTTGTACATTCATCTTCTCTAGAAGAGAGGACACAGCATAAGTTGTGTTTCTTTACACATATAGTTGGAGGTTCTATTTTATGACAACTTACCATTTTATTGGTATTAAGGGTACTGGAATGAGTGCATTAGCTCAAATTCTCCATGATTCTGGGGAAAAGGTTCAAGGCTCAGATGTAGAAAAAAGATTTTTTACACAGGCTGCTCTTGAATCAAAGAACATACCTGTTTTGCCATTTTCAAAAGAGAATATAACAGAGGGTCTTACCATCATAGCAGGAAATGCTTTTCCAGATGACCATATTGAAATTGAAGAAGCTAAACGTCTAGGATTAGTATTTTACCGTTATCATGAGTTTCTGGGTGAGTGGCTAAAGCAGTACACAAGTATTGCAGTAACGGGTGCGCATGGAAAAACTTCAACAACTGGTTTGCTCGCACATGTTTTGGATTCTGTTTATCCTATTTCGTACTTAATAGGTGATGGTACTGGTAAAGGACATGTTGATAGTAATTATTTCGTTTTTGAGGCATGTGAATACCGAAGACATTTTCTTCGTTATGAACCAGATTATGCCATCATGACGAATATTGATTTTGATCATCCGGATTACTTCTCCAGTATAAATGATGTTTTTGATGCTTTTCAATCGATGGCTGATAATGTAAAGAAGGGTATTATTGCTTGTGGTGATGATGAAAAACTTCAACAAATTCAAGCAAAAGTTCCTGTTGTCTACTATGGTTTTCTGCCATCAAATGATTTCCAAGCCCAAAACGTGAAAGAAACGGAATTTGGTACGGAATTTGATGTTTTCGTTCGAAATACTTATTATGACACATTTACAATACCTATGTATGGAAACCATCATATATTAAATGCTCTTTCCGTAATAGCTATTTGTCAATATGAAGGAATGGAAGCAGAAGAAATAAAGAATATTAGTTCTTTTAAAGGCGTTAAACGTCGTTTTACAGAAAAGAAAGTAAATAATCAAGTTGTAATTGATGATTATGCGCATCATCCAAAAGAAATTACAGCAACAATTGAATCTGCGCGCAAAAAATACCCAGATAAAAATGTTGTTGCTATATTTCAACCACATACGTTTACGAGAACAAAAACATTCTTACAAGAATTTGCTGATAGCTTAAAAGAAGCGGACACAGTATATCTCTGTGAGATTTTTGGTTCGGCAAGAGAAGATGGTGGCCAATTAACAATAGAAGATCTTCAACAGCTTATTCCAAACAGCTCGATATTAGAATTAGAGCAGGTGGATAACCTAAAAATCTATGATGATTCGGTCTTAATCTTTATGGGTGCTGGGGATATTCAAAAATTCCAACAAGAATATGAGAAAAAACTAGCTCATGAAAATGCTTGAGTAAAAAAGGTCTGCTAATGGATGTTAGCAGACTTTTTTTACAATAGGTAAGTGTATTTTCTCTTATTTATTCTTTAACACTTAAAATCCTTTCAAAGACGATTAACGAATACAAGCTTTAAATAGGAATAAATTGAGCCTGTTGGCAAAAACTGCTACATAATGTTCGAAATTTATGATAGAAAACCCTATAATGGAGATATACTAATAAAGAAACTTCAAGAACTAATTTCGTGCTGTTATCAATTAGAAGAAAGCTCCCTTTCTTACTAATTGTACAAGCCCATCTAATTCGTGTTCTTAAATAATAGAAAGGAATGATCATTGTAATGGAAGTAATATTATACATTGCTGCACTAATTGCTGCTATTGCTTTTGCAGTGCTAGTAATATACTTAGCAAAAACTTTAAAAGCTTCAACTAGAACGCTTAACAACGTAGCAAATACATTGGAGAGCTTAGAAAAGCAAATGCAAGGCATTACAAAGGAAACTACGGAATTACTGAACAAGACGAACGTCCTAGCGAATGATATTAATCAAAAAACCGCCAAATTAGATGGTCTGTTTGATGGCGTAAAAGGTATAGGGGAAACCGTAAAAGACTTCAACATAACATTGAAGCAATTTTCTTCAAGTGTTTCCAGAGCAGCTGTTGAAAATCAAGACAAGGCATCACAGGCAGTTACATGGGGTGCGGCCTTATTTGATTTACTTAAAAAGAGAAAATAAAGGGAGGAATTTATATGTCTGATAATAGTGGTAAGAATTTTGTAGTAGGTACAATTATTGGTGCAGCAGTGGGAGCTAGTCTAGCCTTATTATTTGCTCCGAAATCTGGGAAGGAAATGAGAAAAGATATCAATCAAGGGGCAATACAGGTGAAAGACCGTGCATCGGAGTGGAAAGACATAGCACAGACTAAAGGTTTAGAATGGAAGGATATCGCTCAAGCAAAAGGACAAGAGTGGATGGATATGGCTTCAGAAAAAGGTACAGAATTAAAGCAAAAAACGCAAGAGCTTACCTCTAATGTCCAATCTAAAATACAAGATATGCGTTCCAATGGAACAAAAGATTCCGCACAACAATCCGTGACGAATCAAGATGTCTCTGTTGAAGATCAATAAAAAAACAAGGATGCCTTTTGGAAAGTTCTCCAATTGGCATCCTTGTTTTTTCCATAAGCGTGTAGTGGATTACTCCCAAACAATGGATAGTCTGTCTCCTCCAATGATTGGTTCGTAGAAAGTTGTTGGTTGGTCATTTTTCATCAATGTGAACTTTCCATTTGCATTTGATAAATCGAGATCCACAAATCGAAATACATCTTGAAAAATAAGTGGTTCATTCGGTTTATCTTTGAGTTCGATTTGGTCATTTGGATGGAGTGTATCATGTTCAGCTAACAGATAACCGTTTCTTTTTACAATATAATTCTCTTGTGTAATGGATATAGGCTCTTGGTTAAATAGGACCTTTATCTCTCGTGAATATTCTTTGTTTAATTCCTTCAATAAAGTCTTTACAGTTGGAACTTGGCTGGGAATGACCTTTAGTTGATCATTTGGTCTTAGTTTATAGTTCATATTAGCGGGAACATCATTTACCATTATTTTTGTATCTGCAAGACTTAGATTAACACTCTCGTTATTGACAAATACCTTAAAGTTCTCACGTGTTACTAACTTTTCTGAACTAACATAAGTGAAAAAATCTTGTATCGTTTTCGGTGTTTTCATTTCAATTACATCTTTATCTTGTACAACATAGTTATTATCTTTAATAGTGTTATGTACAAAGTAAGACGTTTTTAATGTGTAGGGCTTATTATTAAAGAAAATCTTAATTGGTGGTATTTCCCCAAGTAATTCCCCAAGTTTTATCTTAGGTTGAGTACCATCGATTCCTTTTCGAATTTCAATTTTATCCCCATTTTTTATATGAGTATCGACATGAGCCTTTTCATTATTCAGTAGAATTGTAGGAGCTTGACCAAATTCTCCGGGTAGCGTGACTTGTTTACCATTAAGCGTAATGATAGAAGCGATGCCAGGCTTGCCGTAGAATTTCTTAATTTCGATTCCAGCATGGACTAGACAATCTCCTATCGTTAATTGTTTCATTTCAAACATTCTTATTGGCTTTCCGTTCACATCGACCGATAGATAATGAATTGGATTTTGTCTTGCGGCAATCGCTATTCCTATTGGAGTAACAAAATCTGGCCCCTTTGGTAAATTATCTGTCTTGGTAAGTGCTTGAACAGCATCTATGTCACGAATGGCAACTCGGTTTGTTGGTAATTGCAATCTTTCGGCTAGTCTTTTCGTAAAATCAGGTGTTTGGCTACCACCACCGATGAGCATGACAGCCTTTGGTTGAGTACCGTTTAATGATAATATTTCCTCGGCAATTGAGTTAGCCAATTTGTTAATGCTTTCTTCAATCTCATGGACTAAATCTTGATAGGTAATGGTAGATTCAAAACCTAATATATCTGCTACAGTTGCTTCACCTTTATTTACTATCTCACGTTTTGTTTCTTCTGCTAAAGGGAAATCTAATAAGTATTTGTCACTAACAGCCTCGGTTATTTCATCTCCTGCGACTGGAACCATTCCATAAGCAACAACAGTACCAGAATTTGTAATGGCAATATCACTCGTACCTGCTCCAATATCAACTAAGGCAACGTTAAGTCTTCTCATCGACTCAGGAATTAACACTTGAATTGCAGCTATTGGCTCCAGCGTTAGGGCGTCCATTTCTAATCCAGCACGGCTAAGTGCAGAGATTAATGATTCGACTACAACTTTAGGTAAGAATGTGGCAATAATTTCCACTGTTGCCATCTGGCCACTCTGATCAATTAGTGAACCTATTTTATCATTGTCTATTGTATATTGAAGAACAGAATATCCCACACAATAGTAATTGGAGAAATCTCGATTTTTCTCATCCGATACAAGCTTTAGCTGAGCTGCATGTACAGCACTAAGCTCTAAGTGTTTAATGGTCTCATGTTCTGTAATAGGCTTTTGGCCTAATTCGATGGATGCACTGGACGTAATTGTTTTTAATGAACGTCCTGCTGCAGCAACACAAACTTTGTGTAATGGCCCATTACTAGCTTCTAGTTTTTCCTTAACCTTATTGATTACTTTCGCAACTTCTTCGACATGATGTATTTGCCCATCTAGCATGGCTCTAACTTCATGTTCTATCATGCAATAATCAACTAGGGTATAGGTTGAACCATCCTTCTTTAGAATGATTCCAGTTACAGAACGTGTCCCTATATCTAATGCAAATATATGTTCATCAATCATGAAAATGTCCCCCTAAAGAAATGATGCCGAAATTTGTTTTATATGTATCTTGAGCATTAAATAACATTTATTTACTCTATTATTATAAACTTTAAGATGACAAAGAGAAAATTATTAGCTATAATTGTGTCAAATTATGTAGAAGAAAATATAGTTAATACGCTTTTTTCCCTTTTAGGAGGAGAATTATATGAATCTGAACGAGTTAGATCAGTTAAGACATAAATTAGATGATGTAAACTTACAATTACTAGAACTTGTGAATTTACGAGCAGCTATTGTTCAACAAATTGGACAATTAAAGAGTAAGCAAGGCATGAAGCGTTATGATCCGGTTAGAGAACGTCAGATGCTTGATCACTTGATAGAATATAACAATGGACCATTTGATAATTCTACTATTGAGCATATTTTTAAAGAAATATTTAAAGCTGGATTGGAGCTGCAAGAGGATACCCATCGTAAAGAATTACTAGTATCTAGAAAACGAAAACCCGAAAATACAATCATTGATGTGAAAGGTCAGTTAGTTGGGGATGGAAATACTCATTTAGTGATGGGACCATGTGCTGTAGAAAGCTACGAACAAGTAAGAGAAGTGGCAGAAGCGGTTGCTAGAAATGGAATCAAGTTCTTCCGAGGAGGGGCATTTAAGCCAAGAACTTCACCATATGATTTTCAAGGTTTAGGTATAGAGGGATTGCAAATTATGCGTAAGGTCGCTGATGAATTTGATTTAGCGGTTATTAGTGAGATTGTTAATCCTGCTCATATTGAAACGGCCTTGGATTATGTAGATGTTATACAAATTGGTGCACGTAACATGCAGAATTTCGAATTATTAAAAGCAGCAGGGGAAGTGGATAAACCCGTATTATTAAAACGTGGATTATCTGCTACAATTTCCGAATTTATCAATGCAGCTGAATATATTATTTCTCGAGGAAATGGAAATATTATTTTATGTGAACGAGGAATTAGAACATATGAAACAGCAACTAGAAATACCCTAGATATTTCAGCTGTGCCGATACTAAAACAAGAAACCCATTTACCTGTCATGGTAGATGTTACACATTCAACTGGCAGAAGAGATTTATTAATACCTACTGCAAAAGCAGCTTTAGCTATCGGAGCAGATGGAGTTATGGCTGAGGTTCATCCTGATCCTGCGGTTGCATTGTCTGATGCGGCACAACAAATGGATATTCCGATGTTTGAGAACTTTCTCCAAGAAATCGCCAAATTTACAACTTCTATAAAATAAAAATAATTTAGAAGGGGGTATGACTTTTTATAGTCAGACCCTTAATTTTTTTGACTGCTAGTTATGATAAGAATGAATGTTTATCGGCAAACTAATTTGTATAGTTTAGAGAAAAGCCAATACTAGAAATGATAATAATTATTTTTGTGTTTTTTTTGATGGTAGAGTATCATAATTAATAGAAACAGTACGCGGATGAAAGATATAGAACTATCTTCTATGCAAAAGTGCGGGTTTTGACCAATACAGATAAACGTGGAGAGTGCCATGTTTAAAAGTATAAACCAATAAAAATAGAGTTCTTTAACGTAGAAATAATTTTAAAGTAGTACAAACAAGATGAGTTATTCTAAGTTCGGAACTAGGAGGTAATTGATAATGACAGTAACTATCTATGATGTAGCAAGAGAAGCAAACGTATCCATGGCAACGGTATCACGTGTTGTGAATGGTAATCCAAATGTAAAACCAACAACGAGAAAGAAAGTATTGGCAACTATTGAACGATTAGGATATCGACCAAATGCAGTTGCGCGTGGATTAGCTAGTAAAAAAACAACCACGGTAGGTGCGATAATACCAGATATATCTAGTATATTTTTTGCGGAGTTAGCTCGTGGTATTGAAGATATTGCGACAATGTATAAATATAACATTATTCTTAGTAACTCTGATCAAAATAAGGATAAAGAACTACAGCTAATTAACACAATGCTTGAAAAACAAGTAGACGGTATCATTTTTATGGGTGGAAATATTTCCGATGAACATGTTCAACAATTCTCAACCGCTTCTGTTCCAGTGGTACTAGCAGCAACTTATGATGGAACAGATTCGATTCCATCTGTAAATATTGATTATGAAGCGGCAGCATATGAGGCAACAAAACAATTAATTGATAAAGGAAATAAAAAAATAGCTTTCATCTCTGGTAAGGAAGAGTATACCATCAATGAATTAAAATATCAGGGCTATTTACGTGCATTAAAAGAATCCTCCATAAATGTAGTAGACGAATATGTTGTAAATGGAGATTACACTTATGATTCAGGAATTCAAGCAGTTCAACGATTTATGCAACTATCTGACAAGCCAACTGCGGTTTTTGCTGCCTCTGACGCAATTGCACTAGGAGTTATTCATGGTGCACAGGATTTAGGATTTAGCGTACCAGAAGATATTGAAGTATTTGGTTTTGACAATACAAGATTAGCCACAATGGTACGACCTACCTTATCAACTGTTGTACAACCAATGTATGATATCGGTGCAGTTGCGATGAGATTGTTAACGAAGTTCATGAATAAGGAAGAAGTAGAAGAAAAGAAAGTGATCTTGCCACACCGATTAATAGAGAGAAATTCAACTAAATAATCTAGATGTCGATATAATTATTAAAGGGATATAATTCCAATATTGATTCCATTATTGTTTGATAGCCAGTTAACTGTACCGTAGCATGGAAAATTCAAGGGAGGCGGAAAAGAACTGCCTCCCTAAAAGACATGTTATGTAGGAAATTTAGGGAGAGAGAGTATGAGAAAACGAGATTTATTAACTCCAATTGGTATCACTGTAGGTTTTATCATGATTATGATGGCGATACTAACCAATGCTGGAACAGAAGGCTTTGTCTCTTTTCTTGACGTCGCATCAATCCTAATTGTTATTGGCGGTGTAATAGGTTCAATTTTAATTAATTTCAACTTAGAACAAATCAAATTGACAGGCAAAGTGATGAAAGAGTCATTTAGCCATAATGAACATAAACTTCCAGAATTAATTAACCTTTTTATCCGTTTATCTGAGCGTGCAAGAAGAGAAGGTATTCTAGCTTTGGAAAATCAGCTTGAGGACGTTGAAGATCCATTTTTGAAGAATGGCATGTTATTAGCAATTGACGGTATCGAACCTGAGGTCATACATGACATAATGAATGCAGAAATTACTGCAATGGAAGAACGTCATTATCGTGGTCGATTAATTATTGAAAAGTGCGGTGAATATGCTCCAGCTTGGGGGATGATTGGAACATTAATCGGACTAGTCTTAATGCTAAATAATTTACAAGACCCAGCTACGTTAGGACCAAGTATGGCAATAGCTCTATTAACTACATTATATGGAACTGTTCTAGCTAATCTAGTTTTTATACCAATGGCGAGTAAACTGGAAAATAAAACAGAAGAAGAGATTTTTATCAAGCAAATTATTATCGAGGGTGTAATTGGTGTCCAATCTGGTCAAAATCCACGAATTTTAGAAGAGAAATTAGGTGCCTTTTTATCTTATCATACGAAGAAAGCTAAGGGACTGGATGACTCTGCGTTTGTGGGGGAGGGCGTAAATGAAGCCTAGGGAAAGAAGGAAAAAAACGAATAAAGGAGCACCTAGATGGATGGTAACCTATTCAGATATGGTGACATTAATCCTTGTTTTTTCATATTATTATTTTCTATGTCCCAAATTGATGCGGCTAAATTTGATGCTATTTCAGAATCATTTCGTAACCGAATGATTTTCGATCTATCACCTTCTCCAGTTCCAATGGATAATCCAAGTGAGAATATAGGTTCAGAGGAAAATGGGGAATCATCAGATGATTTTGGTTTACCTGAGCGAATTGAAGAGAACGAGCAGGAAGAAGAAACAGATTCAGAAATCGGGCAATTAGAAGATTCTTTAAGTAATTTAATGGAAGAGGTTGAAGGATACCTTGATGAGCATGATTTAAATAATGTAGTGTCAGCTACTCGTACTAAACGAGGGGTAGAGCTTGTATTACAAGACAGTATATTATTTAATTCGGGAGAAGCTGAAATCCTTCCACAAGCTCTACCTTTTTTAACAAAGGTTGGGGACTTACTTTCACAAGTTACGAACGATATTAAAGTAGAGGGACATACAGATGATGTACCAATGTCTAGCTTTCAATATCCTTCGAATTGGGAATTATCTGGTGCTCGAGCAAGCAGTGTTGTAAGATTCTTTGTGGAAGTAAATAACTTGGAAGAAGAAAGGTTCTCGATTACTGGTTTTAGTGATACAAAGCCATTGGCACCTAATAATAGTGCTAGCAATCGAGACAAAAATAGACGGGTTGAAATTGTTATACTAGATGATAATTACTCGGATATAGAACGTTAAAAGGAGTTGGAATCAACTCCTTTTTACTTTTGTGTATTTTAATAGGTTCGTTAACGTAACATAATTCTTCTCTTCTATTTCTTGTTTTCTAGGGATGATCGGAATATCTTCAACAGAATCCTCCCACATTCTTAGAAGTGTGACGGGTGATTCCGGTCGCCATTTAGCAAGCCATGTTGGAGGAAGCTCTCCTTCAGAACTTT
Organism: Ornithinibacillus scapharcae TW25; assembly: GCF_000190475.1. GTDB lineage: Bacteria > Bacillota > Bacilli > Bacillales > Amphibacillaceae > Ornithinibacillus > Ornithinibacillus scapharcae. The sequence goes on along the minus strand of NZ_AEWH01000039.1, from coordinate 17,800 downwards.
TTCCGTCTTTCATGACATTCCATATTTGTGCCCATGCCCGGGGAACAACTCTCCATATGTCATATCCACCACCACCTAATGCAATCCACCTTCCTTGGCAATACGTATTACTAATTTCTAATGCAATCTGTGGTATTACATTATAAATCTCCATGGAGCAGCATAAATGTGTTAATGGATCATAGAAATGAGCATCAGCACCGTTCTGAGTGAGGATAATGTCTGGTTTAAAAAACTCTGCAATCTCTCTTAGCGCAGTCTGATATACTTCTATAAAAGATTTATCCTGGGTAAAGGCATCAATAGGTAGGTTAAAACTGTAGCCATGTCCAGCTTTGATACCTCGCTCATTCACATTTCCTGTTCCTGGAAAAAGATACCTACCAGTCTCATGGATAGAAAATGTACATACATTGGGATCTTCATAAAAAGCCCATTGAACACCGTCTCCGTGATGAGCATCCGTGTCTACATATAGAACTCTTAGATTAAACTGTTTACGGATATATTTGATTGCAATAGCTGCATCGTTATAAATGCAGAATCCGGACGCCTTCTGTTTAAATCCATGATGAAGACCTCCCGAGAAGTTAACAGCAGCCCGTGCGCCTTCTTTTAATACAGCATCCACAGCAGTCAATGTTGCGCCTACTATTGATGCAGAAGCTTCATGCATATTCGGAAAAGCTGGGGTATCATCCGTGTCTAATCCAAATCTAATCAGTTGTTCGTGATTTAAAAAACTGGCAGATTTTACTGCATGAATATATTTTGGGTCATGTATTAAAGAAATTTCTTCATCTGTTGCTACTCTAGGTACAAGTATATTTGTACGATCAAGTTGGTTAGATTCTTCGAGTAGTTCTTTTGTAAGAAGTACTCTTTTCTGGTTGAATGGATGCTCGTCATGGAAATGGTAATTTAATAAAGCTTTGTCATAAATAAACGCAACATCACTACTCATATTCTTGGCTCCGGTATATTATTTGGCCACATCATTTCATATCCATTCTCACGTAAGTCTCGTACGATTGGAAGCGGATTCATTGTTTGGACTCGAAATACTAATATTTTATAATCAGGATCATTTTTGAACGGATAAACTAAGACAGAAGAAATATTTACACCATGTTTTCCAAAGACATTTGCTACCTCTGGTAAGATACCAGGTTTATGTGGAACTTTGACCTCAATTTGTGAACCTTGTACATGGGTTCCTGTTAATTGGATTAAGGTATATAGTAAGTCTTTTTCTGTAATGATGCCAACTAGCTTGTCATGGCTTACAACAGGAAGGCAGGCAATTTCACGATCATAGAAAATACGAGCAACCTCTTCCACAAAGTCCAGGGGATGAGCGGTAACAACTGGAGTGTTCATAATAGTCGAGATTTCTTTTTGAAGAATTTTATGATCTTCTTCCTTGGAAAAGATAGATGGGCTAGCATCGCGAACATCGCGATCGGAAATAATTCCAACCACTTGATGATGTTCGTCTACAATAGGAATATGTCTTATTTTATTTTCTACTAATAATTGATGGGCTTTTTCTATAGAGTCTGAAGGTTTTAATGTAATAAAGTGTTTATTCATGATATCTTCTACATGCATTTATATTCCCTCCCTAAAACTACGTAACTGGTGACGATTTAAAAATCTAAGCGTTTCGAATTGTTTGATGGATTCGTTATCTACATTTGAACCAATTCGGACCATTAAGCAATTCGCAGGATGAGATATGATTTCGGGATCATCTGTTGGAGCAGGCAAGAGTCCACCAGATGCCATCATTTTTTCCATAACCTTTCGATATTCCCAGATGGAAAGATTTGTCCCTTTTAAATCCCAATGCCAATAATATTCAGTCGATATAATAATATAGTTTTCCATAAATGGATCCATCATGGAAACTTGCAGGAGATTAGAAGCCACTTTACTACCTCGGTATTCCGGAATGACCTCGATTGCACCTAATTCTAAAAGATCCTTCATTTGAAATGTCGACCATCTCTCTAATGGATCAGGATATAAATAAGTTACATAACCAATGATTGTTTCATCTTGTCTAGCAATGATAATCCGGCCTTCAGGTAAATCAGCAATCTCTAATAGAGCTTGAAATTGTCTAGATGCGGGTCGAAAAGCTTTTAAGTCTTGATGAAAGACATATTGTCTTAAGTTTGAGGCAGTGATCGGCCCTTCGATAACGATGGAATGCGTATTCACCGGATGTTCTATTTTATTGTAAGTTTTTATGTGTTCCATTTATTTCACCACCGAATTATCATGTTAGTATTATTATACAAGATTATCGTGTTAATTTTTAGTCTTTTCTAGATAAAAAAGAAGAGGGAGTGAAAGTTGGCTTTAGGAGTGCATAATTTTAAATTGATCTACCTCTCATATCGAATCATAACAAATTGCTATTAATGATAGATTTTACAGCTGAAGAGGTTTATCAACAACATTTTGAACGAGACTGTAGTGATACTGTAACTAAACTGCCATTTCTCCCTAAATGAATCTGGTATCCAGCGAAATCAATCAATCTTCTTATATCAAAAAAATGAGTATCAAATTATGTTCTAATTTGATACTCATCTATATGACTCTAAAACGGAACTAATTAGTGTGAAAACTTCCTATTAATTACCACCGTTTCCATTATTGCCATTTCCATTATTATTCCCTGGTCCATTCCCATTCCCATTTTCATTGTCTCCATCTTCACCAGAGACAGGCTCTTCATCGTCGGAATCTGGCTCGTCTGGATTGGTTGGACTTTCAGGTTTCTCAGGTTTCTCTTGGTCTTTATCTGGTTTCTCAGGTTCAGAAAAATCACCAATGATAATCTCCCGTGATGCTGAAGACTCTAGACCAAAGTAGTCAACGGTCTTCACGTGGTATACACCAGTTCCACTAGGCAATGTATAACTTGTTTCTATTGAGCTACCTATTAATTCAAAGCTACCGCCAGGCTGATTCGAACGATATACTCGATAACCGACTACATCTTTGCTACTTGAGGGGCTCCAAGTTAATTGATTGCCGTTATTTCTTAGGTTTGCTGGGACTTCAGGTGCTTTTCCGTCATCCTGTACGAGTCCATTCTGTCCTTCTGTATTCGGTAAACTAATCTTTTCCCAAGCCTCTTTTCGGAAGGTTGGATAAAGCTGGGTAATATCCTTTAATAGATGGTATTCATTTCGAATTAACCATTCTGGATTAAAGGATAATCCGTCATCTTGAATGAACTCTCTCGGTGTATTTGGTCCTGCAAGTACAGCTCTTCCATTAACAAGGACATAAGAACCTTGAATTAGGCTATCATCTACCTGTGTAGGTACGAAATTAATATTGAAAATATCACTTGATACCAATCCAGCAGCACTACATAATTCTGAAGGAAGCATCCCGGAAGTTGAACAAATACTTCGAGAGACAATACCCTCAGGTCTTTGGAATTTCTCTGTTGGTGCTACTAAGTCAGGTCTGATATCTGAAGCCACATTAATAAGCTCTGCCCATAGTTTAATATTTCGATTCGTATGGTGTAAATCACAGCTCTTACATACTAGTGACTGAGGTTTTTCATAGCCTAACCATGCTCCCATAGTAACATTTGGATTTAGACCAACGAAATGAACATCCCATGTGTTTTGGGAAGTACCTGTCTTTCCTGCCCAATCAACATTTTTATATTTAAGTTGAGAAGGGAGGTAACTAGCTGAACCACGTGCAATAACATCACGCATCATATCAACTGTAAGATAACTTGTTTGAGGTGTGAATACCTCTACAGGTTCGCTCTTATGTTCATAGATAACTTCTCCGTCTTGTGTGGTAATTTTATCTATCATATAAGCATCGACAAAGTTACCACTATTTGCAAAGGTTACAAAAGCATTGGCGTTTTCTTCAATTGAGATACCTACAGTGGTTCCACCAATTGCTAATGAACGGTTAGCATATTCATCATCACCAAGTGATGTGATCCCCATCTTGCGCAAGTATTGATCGACAGGATTATCGTTCATGATTTGAGAATACACTTTAATTGCAGGTACGTTATAAGAATTAACTAGGTGATCACGTACGGAAAGAATACCATGGTATCGTTCATCAAAGTTTCCTGGTGTCCATGTTCCCCATGATGTTTCCACATCTGCTATAGGTGTACCTGGTTGTACAATACCTTTTTCCATTGCTGGTGCATATGCAAGGATAGGTTTCATCGTACTACCATTTGAACGCTTCGCACCAGTAGCATAGTTTATTTGATTATCCATGCTGAATCCACGTCCACCTAAGAAACTAATAATTCTACCAGTTTCATTTTCAATTAAAATTGCACTAGCTTCAACACGTTGTGTAACCTGAATGGATTCTCCGGTATCTGGGTCTTTAATATATCCTGTCCAATCTGGACCATAATGCTGGAAGTTTTTTGCAACCTCTTGAAAGGCATCATAGATATCTTTGTCGATTGTTGAATGGATGTTATATCCATTTCGACGAAGATCCCGATTCGCTAGGATGGTATATTGTTCTCGCAAATCTTTATCCTCTGCCAAATCTTCTTTCGTATAACCATCTTTTTCCGCTAGAATATACATTAATATTTCTTTTGCTCTATTTTCTAGTTCAAATGTTAAGTACGGATACTTTTCAATTGGAGTTTCTGATTCTTGTACGAAGTCTGCAACGATGTCATACTCTAAGGCTTCCTTGTATTCCTTTTCCGAAATATAATCTAAATCATACATGCGACTTAAAACTGTCTTCATTCGGTTTATACCGGGTTCCAGCCCCTCAGGATCTTTTAGTCCCCCACCACCTTGATATGGCGTGTAGTAGGACGGACTCTGAGGAAGTCCAGCTAAGAAGGCAGCTTGAGGTAAATTAACCTCATCTGCGTTAATGCCAAAGATTTCTCTTGCAGCAGTTTGAACACCTGCAATATTTCTTCCATTTGCCCCACGGCCATATGGAATAATATTTAAATATGCTTCAAGTATTTGATCTTTCTTAAAAAACTGCTCTAAACGCATGGCAAGTAGTATTTCTTTTGCCTTACGTTCAAACGAGACTTCGTTTGTTAGAATCTGGTTCTTAATTAACTGTTGTGTTAATGTACTACCACCAGATTTTACATCAGAGTTGGTAAACTCCTGAACTAATGCACGAATGATAGCCTTTGGTACAACTCCTTCATGTTCATAGAAAAACTCATCCTCTGTAGCAACAACAGCTTCAATAAGCTTGGGGGAGATGTCTTCAAGTTTCGTTTCTTCACGGTGCAGGTCGGATTGAATATCACCAAAGTAGATATCACCTGCAAAGTATAACTTAGATGTTTCTTCATAGTTGTAAATATCCTTCTCCATACTTTCATAAGGACGAATTGGTTCATCCTTCACGAGAGAAGCGAAGTATCCAAATCCTATCCCAACGCCGAAAAACATCCCAATAATTCCTATTACAAGAAAGAATAAAATAACATTCCATACAACATCATATGTAATTCGGGATGCACGCTGTACTTTTCCAGTGCTCCAGACTGTTTTTACCTTGGCTCCAACATCTCGGATAAATTGTTTAAAATCCACGATAAAACCTCCTATTATTCCAAACATAATTATAGCATAGGGGATGGGAAGGAGGTACAGGAAATTGCAAAAATAGTTGCATTTTTACTCTCCATTTTATATGATAAGACTTATATTATATTGTTTTGCTATGAAGGATCTAGTAGTGGTGCAAATCCCTGTTATAGAGAGCTAGTGGTCGGTGTAAACTAGTATATATTTGCATACGAAGTACAAATCTGGAGCATTCTTAATGAGCCAATCGGCAAAATTAAGACGGTGAGGTCATCGTTAACAACCCCAAAGTGGCAATTAATTTGCAACAAGGGTGGTACCGCGTGTTAAAACTCGTCCCTTATCGGTGATAAGGAATGGGTTTTTTATTTGTAGATAGGAAAGTCCTGGTAGCTTTCCGTTTGCAGAAAATACTATGTTGGAGTGTGAAAAGATGAGTATCTTAGAGGAATTAGACAAAAGAGGATTAATTAATCAAGTTACAGATAGAGAGGGGCTAGAGAAACATCTAGCTGAAAATGAGGTTACATTATATTGTGGTTTTGATCCAACCGCTGACAGTTTGCATATTGGACATTTAGTTCCGTTAATCATGCTTAAACGATTCCAAAAAGCTGGACACCGTCCAATCGCATTAGTTGGTGGGGGAACAGGTATGATTGGAGACCCTAGTGGTCGCTCTACGGAACGTTCATTAAATACAGAAGAAGTTGTTAAAGGTTTCAGTGACAGACTTCGCGAACAAATATCCAAGATACTAGAAGTTGATCAAAACGAAAATGCTGTTGTGGTTCGAAATAATTATGAGTGGTTAGGCAGTATGACCGTTATTGATTTCTTACGTGATGCTGGAAAACATTTCAGTGTTAACTATATGTTAGCGAAGGAATCCGTATCGGCTCGTATTGAACAAGGCATTTCCTTTACGGAATTTAGTTATATGATTTTGCAATCCCTTGATTTCCAAAAGTTATACACTCAAGAAAATTGTACATTGCAGATTGGTGGAAGTGATCAGTGGGGAAATATTACTGCTGGTATGGAATTAATACGCCGAGGTCGTGAAAAAGAGGATGATGAAATAAAAGTATTTGGTCTTACTGTTCCTCTTATCACGAAAGCAGACGGTACTAAATTTGGTAAAACAGCAGGTGGAGCAATTTGGTTGGATCCTGAAAAAACTAGCCCTTATGAATTTTATCAATTCTGGATTAACACAGATGATCGTGATGTGATGAAATTTTTACGTTACTTTACGTTTTTAACAGATGAAGAACTAACTACGCTGGAAGAGGAAGTAGAAAAACATCCTGAAAATCGTATTGCTCAAAAACGTTTAGCTGAAGAAATGACTAGAATGGTTCATAATCAAGAAGCTGTCGAGCAAGCACAAAAAATAACCGCATCATTATTTAGTGGCGATTTAAAATCTTTATCTGCAGTTGAGATTGAACAAGGATTTAAAGACGTACCTTCTTTTCAAGTAGATAAAGAGGATATACTGTTAGTTGATCTTCTTGTTAATTCGAATATCTCATCTTCTAAACGACAAGCGAGAGAAGATATTACAAATGGAGCGATCTATATTAATGGAGAAAGACAACAAGCGTTAGATTATGTTATTACCGAAGAAGATCGTTTGGAAGATAAGTTTACGATTATTCGTAGAGGGAAGAAGAAGTATTTCTTAATAAGATATAATTAATATGTAAAAATACACTGCATTTGATTATGCAGTGTATTTTTATAGGGAAAGTTATATCTTAAATTTGTTTACAAGTGTTTGTAGTTGTTCTGCCATTTGAGACAGTGATTCCGCAGATGAAGTAATTTCTTCCATGGAAGCCATTTGTTCTTCAGACGCAGATGCAACTTTATGTGTATTGCTAGAAGCTTCTTGAGAAATACGTGCCACTTCTTCCAGAGAAGCATTAACTTGTTCCATGCTAGCGGACATTTCCTCGGATATTGCAGAAACTTCCTGAATCTGATTGGTAACATTCTCAATGGATTCTAAGATTCGTTCGAATCCACTACCAATTTCCGTCACAACGACCATACCAGTTGAAGTTTCTTTAGTACCTTTATCCATTAAAGTAACAGCATTGCTTGTATCAGTCTGTATTTGCTGAATTAAAGCAGCAATTTCATCTGCAGAGTTCTTCGATTGCTCAGCCAATTTTCTTACTTCATCTGCAACAACTGCAAACCCTTTACCATGTTCCCCTGCACGTGCAGATTCAATTGCAGCATTGAGCGCTAGTAAGTTTGTTTGCTCGGCAATACCAGTGATTACTTCAATAATAGATCCGATTTTATCAGAATGTTCTCCAAGTTTTCGAATTACGGAAGAAGAATCTGTTACAGAACTATTAATGGTTTCCATTTGAGTGATTGCCTTTTTAATCGATTCATATCCTAATTTAGCTTCTTCATTGGTTTCTAATGATAATTCAGAGACTGTTGTAGTTGATTGGGCAACTTGTTGGATACCGATAGCCATTTCTTTCATAGCTTCAGAGCTTTCTAGAGAACTTTGACCTTGGAACTCAGCGCCACTTGCAACCTCTTGTATGGAACTAGCGATTTGACTAGTAGCATGTGTTGTTTGTTCTGCACTTGCTGAAAGTTCTTCGGAAGAAGCTGCAACTTGTTCCGATGTCAAACTTATTTGTCCTATCATTTGACGTAGGCTTTGAAGTAGATTGTTAAAGGATGTCGCAAGTTCACCAACTTCATCCTTCGATGTAACAGACAATTCTTTCGTTAGATCACCCTCACCTTCAGAAATGTCTTTAATCTGTGTATTAATAGACTTAATAGGTCGTACGATTGTGCGACTAAAGAATACACTAATAACGACTGCTACTATTCCAGTTACGATTAAAGTACCAACTATAAATAATGTTAGTTTAAGGATAGTGCTTTGGATGGTATTAATAGGAGGTCCAATCATCCACATCCCGATAGTTTCTCCGTTTTCATCCACAATAGGTTCATACTTGGTTAAGAATTTCTTGCCTGCTATGTCAGCTTCACCAATATAAGCTTTTCCTTCACCTAGTACGATGTCTGTAATGGAAGGGGCAGCCTGTTGACCATTTCTTCTTTCTCCATCAACAACTACATTAGTTGCAACGGTTGTATCTCCTAGGAAGATAGAGGCTGTTCCACCAGATACTTTTGTAATCTCGTCTAGTAGTTCATCTTTACCAGTGAAATTTATAACACCTTTATAAAGTTGATTATTACGAATGGACCAATCACCTGGGTATTTCTCATCGATTAAATTATAGGCAAGACTGGAAACAACTTCCACACGATCATTAAATACTTTATTTAACGAATTATCAATCTGAATTTTTGCTATAAAACTAATAGAAATAGCAATAAAAACTATTATTCCAATTACAAGCAGATTTATTTTAGCACCTATATTAAACTGTCGTTTTGATGTGCTATTATTGTTCTTTTCTTTCTTCATTATGTCAACTCCCTGATGTTATTTGTAGTAGATTAGTTCGTAAGGTTTTCTACTACTTTCGTTTCTTGCATATTAAGTATGTTTTCTAGATCTAATAGTATTAGTAGATTTTCTTCGATTTTTGCCACACCTTGAATAAATGAATTATCAATCTGACCTGTAAAACTAGGTGCTAGCTCAATCATCGTATCGTCAATATCGACTACATCTGTAGCGGCATCTACCATAAATCCAACCTGCCTATCGTTTAAACTAACGATCAGTATGCGGTTATCACTTGAATGGTTAGATTGTGCCATCATCAATCTTTCCTTTAAATCAATGATTGGAATATTAGCATCCCTTAAGTTAATGAGCCCTTTAATGAACACTGGTGCCTTTGGAATGGGGGTAATTGCTTGCACTCGTTCTATGGAAAGAATTTGTTGAACATCAATACCAAAAGATTGTTCATTCAATCTAAATATAATGGTTTTCATAATACCCATTGCTTTTCCTCCTTTATCAATCATGTTGTTTGGGTATAGTCGCAAAGAACTAGTACTAATTACTCACTTTATTTATTTCGGTATATTAGAGGGATTTGTTAATGATATACACAGAGTTAAGTTGTTGGGAAAAAGTGGATAGTTTAATGGATTTCTAAATCTGTCGTGGATCTAAACTAGTGAATAATAAAAGATACGTGATAATAGAAGTGGACATAGTTGGATGAATAAGTCAAGAATTACCATGTATTACCACGTTGTAATTTAACTTTTAGATGCTATGCTATAATGGGGAAATAATTAGAATAATAAGGAGGTTGAATCAATTTAGTAATGTTACTAATTATTGGGCAATAGTAGTAGGAATTACATACTACATTTCACTCAATAAAAGGGGCAGACATAGGATATAAGACAAGGAGACTAATTAAGATAATGATAGACAAACAACAAGATAGTAAAACTAAAAGATTTCGTTTAAGTACCTTATTTACAGGGTCATTACAAAACAAAATATTATTTCCGTTTCTAATTTTAATAATCTTTACTGGTGGTATCATTGCCCTGGTCAGTTATAGTTCTAGTGTTAAAACGACTACATTAGAGCTTACAAGAAATGTTGAAAGCCAAATGGTAAGTATGAATGATACGTTTGAAATGTTCTTTGACAATATTGATAATACCATTGAACGTTTAATTTCCAGTGATTATCTCATGAATTATCATATAGATAATAATAATGAGTTATTGCAATCTCTAAGAGAAACCCAAGAAACTATGCCGTCGATTAGTAGTATATATATTGGGTTAGAGGGTACGGGGGAGGTAGTTATTCATCCTCATGCTGAGCTAGGTGCGGATTTTAATGTTACAGAACGAAGTTGGTACCAGGATGCTGTTGAAGCTGAAGGGGATATTATCTGGAGTGAGCCATATGTAGATGCAAGTACCGGAAAAACAGTAGTAACAGCTGCAAAAGCATATTATTCCAATACAGAACTTGTGGGTGTTATTGGAACTGATATCTATGTAAATACATTAATTGAGATGATTAACAGGATTACTATTGGGGAAACTGGTTATGCAGTTATACTTGATGAGACAGGCAAATATATGGCCCATCCTAATCAAGAGTTAATTGGACAGAACCAATCACAAGAAAAGTACTATAAGGAAATAATAGAGTATGGAGATCAAGGAATAGTAGAATATCAAATAGACAATAAAGAATCAATTATCGGATTTTAGAGAAACCCTACTACCGATTGGATATTAGCCGGTACGGTGTTTGTGGAGGATTTTGAAAAGAAAGCACAAGCTATTATTCTCCCAATTTTAATAAGCTTAGCTATAGTGATAGCGCTAGCTATTTTGGTATCTATTGTACTAACTAGAAGAATAACCTTACCAATTAAAAATGTGATGAAGAGAATGAATAGTATTGCAAGTGGTGACTTAACGCAAGAACCTCTTACTACAAAATCAAGAGATGAAATCGGTCAACTGGTACATGCAACTAATAAGATGAAGAATAAAATGCATGAATTATTAAATGAAATTAATGTCGTCTCTGAGACGGTATCAAGTCAAAGTGAGGAGTTAACACAATCAGCTAATGAGGTTCGAACTGGTGCCGAACAAGTCGCAACTACTATGCAGGAACTAGCTGCTGGATCGGAAACACAGGCACATAGTGCTAGTGACCTTGCATCTGTTATGAGTACTTTTACAATGAAGATTCAAGAGTTAAATCAGAATGGAGAAAGAATTGAGGATAGTTCTAAGCAAGTATTGAATTTAACAAACACTGGGTCAGATTTAATGAATCTTTCCATTCAACAAATGGAAAAAATTGATCAAATTGTACTAGACTCTGTTAGCAAGGTAAAAGGCTTAGATAAGCAATCACAGGATATTACCAATTTAGTTTCAGTCATTAGAGATATCGCAGATCAAACAAATCTTCTTGCCTTAAATGCAGCAATAGAGGCAGCAAGAGCAGGAGAGCATGGAAAGGGATTTGCCGTAGTAGCTGATGAGGTTAGGAAGTTAGCAGAACAAGTAACCGATTCTGTCTCAGAAATAACGAATATCGTAACGAATATTCAAGAAGAAACAACCACTGTAGCTAAATCCTTACAGAATGGATATATTGAAGTAGAACACGGGAAAACTCAAATTGAATCAACAGGTGTTACATTTGGAACGATTAGAGAGGCAGTAACTGAAATGGTGGAGAGCATCCAAAACACCTCTACTAATTTATCCGACATAGCTACGAACACGGAAAAAATGAATAGCTCTGTTGAAGAGATAGCTGCTATTTCAGAAGAATCTGCGGCAGGTATAGAACAAACTTCAGCTTCATCTCAACAAACAAGTAGTATAATGGAAGAGGTAGCTGGAAGTTCTGAACAGCTAGCAAGGTTAGCAGAGGATCTGAATGAACTAGTGAGACATTTCAAGTTGTAGTTTTAATTTTGATTTCTAGACTGAGAGATTATAACTTTTTAGATATATTCTTAGACTCGAATCATATTTATTAATGAGAAGGATTTATTTCTACCTAAACTTAATGGTTTGTAACTAGTAGCTTAATAGCCCAGAGACTAATTTCACAATGGTTCTCTGGGCTTTTTATACATTCTATTTATTTTATTACTTAATAATTCTACACCGCTACCCGAGAATTAAGATTTTTTGCATCTTGGTTTGAAACATTCATTTCTCCTCTAGCTTTTTGTAAAGTCCTTAAAACATAAACTCTTCTCTTCTAAGTTTCTCTTCCGCTATCCGAAAGGCGACTCCCATTCCAATCATGGTTGCTAGAACAGAGCTTCCTCCATAACTTACTAAAAGCAAGGGAATTCCTGTAATGGGCATTACTCCGATAGTCATTCCAATATTTTGGAAGGTGTGAACAGCTAGTAAAGTAGAAAAACCAAAACAAAAATAAGCTGAAAATGGATCTGATTTATACAATTTCAAACCACGAATTATCAGGTTGTAAATTAGAAAGAAGTATAACATGATGACAATGGAACAGCCGACATACCCAAAGCTTTCTCCTAAAATTGCAAAGATAAAGTCTGTTTGTGCCTCAGGAATGTAAACCTCAAGCTCATGAAGACCTTTACCGAATAATTGGCCTGAACCTATTGCAAGTAAAGATTTTGTTACTTGAAAATTTTTGTCATTTTGGGGTGCAGAATCGTCGAACCAAGTCACTATTCGATCTACTTGATATGGATCGATTGGAAGAAACTCAGTAGCTTTCTCAGGAAATTGAGTGACAATAAATAGTGCGGAGCCTACTAATACGGTGAAAGATGCCACTAAAACCATTAATAGTCTCCAATTAATACCAGATAAAAGCACCATAGCTCCTAGAATGATAAGATATACGACAGAAGTACCGAAATCTGGTTGCAACATTATAAGACCTACAGGAATTCCTGTGACCAAAAATAATTTACATAACAATAAGAAGTCTTTTCTGAATATACCTGTTCCATATTTTTCTTTGTGTTTCACAATGACATAGGACAAGCATAAAATGGTAGTAAACTTTGTAAATTCTGCGGGTTGCATGGAGATGCCTCCAAACACAAACCAACTATTTGCACCATTTATTACCGGTGCTAAGCTACTTGGGCTAATGAGTAGAATACCTAGTACCATCACGCCTAGTATGTAAGCAGGAAGACTAAGTTTGAATAATTGATCAGGATCTAAGAAACGGATTCCTACCATGAATAGTATTCCGACTCCAAACCATACTGATTGCTTTAGTACAAAGTTTTCACTTTCTGGATTCGTTTGTTGTAGGTTGTATAACGATAAAAGACTGGCTAACATTAAGAAAAAAATGACAAAGATGATGTCCAAGGGAATACGTTTTTCTCTAGTATTCAAAATATTTCGCTCCCAATATTTATTGAATCATAGGTTAATATAGTAACCATATGTGAATGTTTTCCGTTTGGGTTAAGGGGTGAGTGCCCCCAATTCAACAACAAGAAGTAGATTAAATTAGTTCTTACATTAAAACACCTTTGAATTCAATAATACATGATTATATTTTTTTCTACTATACCTCTGCATAGAAAAAGCCCCAAATCTTATAGTCAAGATTTGGGGCTTTTTTACAGATTCACGGTTTTAAACCCCGTAAAGGCTAATAATATAATTAAGCTATAGTAAGTGATATTAACTAACTTTTTCACATCAGCAATAAAATTATTTATTGCTGATGTATTTTTAATGCAGGTATAATTTAACATAACACAGAAAAAAGAAAAGCCCTAGAAAGGTTGATAAAACAACAATTCTAGGGCTTCTAAATTGCTCTTTAAGAAGCAATACTATTAACGAGAATAGAATTCTACGATTAACTGTTCAGTGATTTCAGATGGAAGCTCAGAACGTTCTGGTAAACGGTTATAAGTTCCTTCTAAGTTATCAGCATTGAAAGTTAAATATTCAGGTACGAAGTTGTTTACTTCGATAGCTTCTTTCACGATATCAAGATTTCTTGATTTTTCGCGAAGGCTAATTGTTTGACCTGGTTTTACTAGGTAAGATGGGATATCTACGCGAGAACCATCAACTGTCACGTGACCATGGTTTACAAGCTGACGAGCTTGTCTACGAGTACGTGCAAGTCCTAGACGATAAACTAGGTTATCAAGGCGAGATTCAAGAAGAATCATGAAGTTTTCACCATGAACACCTTTCATTTTACCAGCTTTATCGAATAGTGTACGGAATTGACGCTCATTTAAACCATACATAAAGCGTAGTTTTTGTTTTTCTTGTAATTGAAGACCATACTCAGAAAGCTTTCTGCGTTGGTTTGCTCCGTGTTGCCCTGGAGCATAAGGGCGTTTATCTAGCTCTTTGCCAGTTCCAGTTAATGAAATGCCATAACGACGGGATTTTTTCCATAGAGATCCTGTATATCGTGCCATTGGACATTTCCTCCTTTTTATTTTATTTGCATAAAATAAAATTTCAGACTGTGATCCTGCCAAATGCCATTATGTTTTCATGTACCATCGCTCCAGCAGCTTAGAGTTACGCGATACACCTCATAAATAGAGGAACAAAATGGTCAAATTGGTGATTCACTTAGGCTGCCGTATTATTTTACACAAGGAATAGTATATAATTTTTTGGATACGAAGTCAACTATTCTTTTAAACGAAAGAAAAATGAGCAGAAAAAAATGGATGCGATAGACATCCATTTCGTAACTTTTTAGATATGTTTTGTTAACTCTTCAACGAACTTTTCCAAATAGATTTGATCCGTTTCGTCAAAACGATTTAAAATAGGGCTATCTATATCTAAAACACCAAATACTTCCCCGTCTATTATAATAGGTATAACTATTTCTGATTGACTCGCGCTATCACATGCAATATGGCCAGGGAATTTATTTACATCTTCAACCCGTTGGGTCTTGCGTTCTTTCACAGCTGTTCCGCAGACACCTTTTCCATATCCGATACGAATACAAGCTGGTAAGCCTTGGAATGGTCCTAGTACTAACTCGTTTTCCTTCCATAAATAAAAACCAACCCAGTTAATATTGTCTAGAAATTGATTTAATAAAGCGGACGCATTGGATAAATTTGCGGTTAAATCAGGTTCCCCGTCAACTAGTGCTGAAAGCTGTTTTATAACAAGCTCATAATCTTTTACCTTATCACCTGAAAATGCTGATGCTTGAAACATGGACATTCTTCCTTCCTATTGAAAAGTTTTTTTAATCCTGCCAATATATGCAGGAAATTTTAACTCTTTGTCGAAATAATAAAATAACAGTATTTAGTAATATAAGGAGTTGTACTCAATGAAAGACAAACCAACCAAAAGAAAAGTAGTTGAGGCTGCTTCAACACTTTTTTACCAAAAAGGCTTCCATGGTACTTCGGTAAGAGACATTGCAGAGAAGGCCAGTGTAAATGTTTCCTCAATTAGTTACTATTTCAAAGGGAAACAAGGTCTTTTGGAATATGCTGTTTCTAATTACTACGAAGAATATTTGGCTATCATTGAAACGACTCTGGATGAAACAAAAAACGAAGCACCGAAAGAGATTCTAAAAAAATTAATACATAGAATTATACTATATAAACATAGTAATCTACAATTGTCTTGTTTCATACATCGGGAACTATCGATGGATTCTGTATTTGTTCGTGAAATGGCTGTTACTTACCTGGCAAAAGAAAACTTTATTATTGGAAACGCCTTTTTGGCTGTTTTTAAAGATAAAAAGAAAGTAGAAAAACAAAAGCTAGACAGCCAGTTTTTACTAATGCAATTAAAGGGCATGTTAGTAACCCCCTATGTACTGCAAAACGAATGGAGAAACCAAGTAGTTGGGGAATATTCCCATTCCCTTTTTGTAAATAAGTATGTACAAACCATTCACAAATGGGTCGATTATATAACAGAATAGAGGAAATAGAAAGGTTGTGAATAGCAGCCTTTTTTTGTTCACTTATCTTATTGCATGCGCATTAATATACACAACCATTCAAAATTTGACAAAAAAACACGTTTTTATTTGATTTTTTTAGCCAAAAATCGCCTATACGTGGTATTATAAGGATTATACTAATTAAGTAACTCACGAAACACATATCGTGTATAATAGATGGAATTTTTGTGGATTTTAGGGGGCTTTACTATGGAGATTTTTATTGGACTAATACTTGTTATTCTAGCGTTGTTTATTATAAGCCTTATTATGAGGAAGAAAACATATGATAATGTGGACCGGTTGGAAAGCTGGAAATTAGAAATCATGAACCGAAATGTTTCTGCTGAGTTAACTCGAATTAAAACACTTAATTTACAAGGGGAGACCCAGGATAGATTTGAGTCTTGGAAGGAACGTTGGGAATATATTTTATCGAAAGATTTACCAGACATTGAAGAGTATTTATTTGATGCAGAAGAAGCTGCCGATAAATTTAAATTTACAACGGGAAAGAAGATTCTTAAAAAGACGGAACAACTCCTTCAATCGATTGAGAAGGACATAGAGAAAATACTAGCTGAATTAGATGAGTTAGTGGAGTCCGAGGAAACGAGTCGTAAAGAAGTAGAACATATTCAACCAACAATAAAGAACTTACGAAAAAAGATTTTACAGAATAGATTCCAATATGGAAAAGCAGAGGTTCGTTTTGAAGTTGAAATAGATGAGTTGACTGAAATGTTAAATCAATATCATGACTTAGTTGACGACGGTAATTATATAGAAGCAAAGGATTTAGTAGATTCCCTTAAAGAACGTCTTGATAACCTTGAAAAGGAAATAGAAGAATTTCCAGATATTTATCGTGCATGTAAACAAGACATCCCTACTCAAATTGATGACTTATATGCAGGAATCAAGGAAATGAAAGAGGAAGGATTCCGGATTGATCATCTTGGTTTCGAAAAGGAGCTCCAAGGCTACCAACAACGTTTATTGGATTGTGTAAATGCTTTAGAAAAAGGGCAAGCAACGGAAGCAAAGAATTTAATAGCAGAGGTAGAAGAACGAATTCAAGAAATGTATCAATTACTGGAAAAAGAGGCAATTGCTAAGAATTATATGGAAACGCAAATGTCTAATTACCAACAGTCCATTAACGAAGTGGCTGCTTCTTTTGAGGAAACTAAAGAGGAAGTTAACAATTTAAAACAAACATATTACTTTGACGATCAAGATATGGAAAAGTATTTATCATTAGAAAAGAGTATCACTCAGTTACAAAAAGTTTATGATGAAATGGTAAACGGTATGGAGGATGAATCCACACCACATTCTGAGCTACGAGAAAAATTAGAATTAGGCTTCAATAAACTGGAAGAGCTTCTTGAGAAGCATAATGATTTTAAACTAAGTGTTTACAATTTACGGAAAGATGAGCTTGAAGCGAAAGAACATTTGGCTGAAATTCGTGAATTAATAAACGAAACAAATAGAAAAATTAAAAAAGTAATATTCCAGGTGTACCAAGCTTTATATGGAATACAATGGAAGAATCATTGGAGAAGAGTAACTTAGTATTAAAAGCTCTCGATAAAAGTCCATTAGATATATCAGAAGTCCAACGTTCTTTATCATCCGCAAAAGCTTCTATTGATTTACTAATTGAACAAACGGATGTTATGCTTGATCAAGCGCTATTAACTGAGCAAGTTATTCAGTATGCGAACCG
>NZ_AEWH01000040.1 GCF_000190475.1 Ornithinibacillus scapharcae TW25 | reverse complement strand
TCCCCCTATCAATAAAATAAAAACAGGCTGATATAATATACTAAATAAAAGTAGTATCTAAGCATTACCCTAAAAGGTAGTACTTATTCCTATATCAAACTATTACCTCTCCCTCGTTTATTATCTTACTATATTAAATATTCGTTTTCAACAGAATTTTACAAAAATTACTAAAATGAACATTGAATATTTAGAATTAATAAGTTAACATATAATTATTATTTGGTTATTGAAGGAGGAATATAATGGAAGAAGTATACGAAGAGAAAGATTCGAGTCTTCCAATTAAAAAAATATGACATTAATTATTAGTTCTACGGGACTTGGAGTACTTGCAGATGCAATCTACACCCTTTGTATTGCTTGGTATATATTAGAAGAGACCAATTCTGCATTTTTAACTTCAGTAATATATACTATATCATTTATAGTTAATGTTATTTTTGGTCCCTTCATTGGTGTATTAGTTGATCGCACTAGTCCCAAGAAAGCAATGTTTAAAGCCTATTTAGTACTTGCTTTAATAGGTCTAATACTTATAGCAGCATATCTATTAATAAACAATTTAATAATCTTTATTGTGTTAGCTATGGTTATACTTAATGATGTAGCCCAAGCGTTCATAAACCCTTCTGTAGGACGAATGCTACCACGATTGGTAGGTATGAAGAAAATCGTAGTTGTAAATGGATATATGTCCTCTGTAGAGCGTTCCGCGTCAGTATTAGGTAAGGCTATAGCAGGAATATTATTTTCATTCATTGGGTTTATAGGAGTAATGTTAACTCATTCTATTATTTTCCTGTTAGCATCACTATTAACAACTTGGTTAGTTCTACCAAAAAGCTTGAATAAAAAGAATGAAAAGAAAGTACTGACAAGAAAAAATTATTTAGCAGAATTAAAAGAAGGTATCAACACTCTGAAGCAACAAAAAACTTTATTAATACTATCATTAATGAATATGGGAGTTAATGTAATATCGGTTGGTCATCTTTATATTGTTATTTTTAAAACTCAATATGGGGCAAATGCAACTCAATACGGACTTTTAGAAGCTTCAGGGATCGGCGTTTCGATACTAGCAGGATTATTCGTTGGAAGATTAGCTAAGAAAATTAAACCTATTATTACGCTAAGCTTTAGTAATATCATAGCAGGTTTATGTATGATATTAATTGGTTTTTTTGACCAATTAATGATAGCGGTGATTTTGCTCTCAATACAAATGATATGTAGTGTATTCTATGGTGTTGTTTTTGGAACTCTTTTAATAACCTTAGTAAAGGAAGAATTCCGCGCCCGAATAGATTCACTAGTAGTTAGCATTTCTGCATCAATAATGCCGGTCACAGTTCTATTAGGAGGATATTTAGCAGATGTAATACCTGTTAGATATATTTTTTATGTTGCGGGTACATGGGTAATTTTAATGTCTGCATTACCACTTTTAAGTAAAGAAACAAGGAAAATTGAGAGGATTAGTTAACCCCTATAATTAATGAAATTGGAGTTCTCGTAATGTTAATTGGAACGATGAAGGCAAAATCCGTATTATAATAGGACTTTAGGAAAGCTCGGAGAAGTAGTGGATACGGGAATATGGTATGACAGCAAATGGGAACTGATGATAGCTGGAAGTTGTCAATTATATCTATGTAGGAATATCAATAGACTTAATTTGAAACCAAATTAACAGATGGATGGATAAACTTTTATAATATGAGAGTTAAGGGATAACAAACATTGTAGTAAAGTTATACCTACTTGGCCAGTCTAATATTATTATATCAGGAATCGAGAAACTAACATTCAATCTAATTAAATATGTTAAGAAAGAATATTTAAAGTTAACAAACAAAATGTTAAAAGATTTAGATCAGGAAAAATACAAGAAATTACATAGTATGAAGATAGTACCCCGTTAGATATTGAAGAATTCTTACTTCTAGAATGTTAATTGTTAACATGCGACAAAACGTTCAAGTGCAGTAGAACAAATTATTGCAGACCGTGGAACAGTAGATGTTCTAATTAACAATGCGAGAATTCAGTTTATTTCACCTAATTATGGATTCATGAAAGAAAAAAAGGGACATAGTAGTAGATGTTATTCTAAAAGGAACATTCTTAAACAAAACATGTACTTCTAGCAATGAAGGAACAAAAATATGGTCTATTCATTACTATACCTTCAGGAAACGGAAGAAGACCTGATAAATATAAATCTGCATATGTTGCAGCAAAATATGGACAAATTGGTTTTACAGCTAATGCCAATCTACGTTCCAACTCGTAACGAACTAAAAGAAAAACAATTACCTGAACTGGCAGAAAAGGATGGTACTTCCATAGTAGAAGCATTGAAAACTAATATAATGGTAATCAATGGTTAGGACGTTTACTTGAGCCTTCTAAAATTGCAGCAACAGCTGTATTTTTAGCATCTGACGGTGCTGCGGCTATTACTGGTGAAGCACTGGGAGTTCCTGGCGGAGAATAATTAGTAGGGAAAACAGGTGGGAGGTTCTCTTGGAATTAAAGATTGTATAATCAAAAGATTGGCATAAAGTAGAGTTTCTCATAACTCCAACCTTCCCCTCCTCCAATAAAAGAGAACTTTTTACAATACTGGTACTAATAGTTGCTTCTTGTTATATTGGTAAAGCAAACGGAATACCTCCGATTTCCAGAAACGAGTTCCACTCGAGACTGAAAAGTCGAAGTTTTTATTGCATGTATTATTCCACTAGATATTCTATAGCCGGTTCTGATGCCGGACTCTTTGAATTAGATTTTTGACTAAGCTGTGATGGTAATTGCCATGCTGTTACAGCTATCAGTAGTACAAAACGATATCCATACCGCCACAAAGAAATATTGTCAATAAATAGTGAAATAGTCTCCTCTTGGAAAATACTTGAAATACTATAGATAATGTAATAACCTAAAATGAAGTATATTCTTAACAATATCCCTATTAGACTTCTCACTACAGCTATGAACTGATGGAAAACCACTACATTACTCTTTGAGAGATAATATACTAAATGCCCAGATAATCCCTCAATGACCCAGGTAACAATGCCTATTTTATATTCTGTTGATAGCAATAGATGTCCAAGCCACACCACCAATTAAGCAGCTAATAAGACACCAGCAATTGGCAAACTTAAATTTCTTCCTGCATTCTCCATACTATAATTTCCTCCTTTTTTGGTTAAATTTTTATCTTTCCCGAAAATCCTGTATTGATAGACACGCTCTATTTTTATGATTCATACAATGTGGTCTTTTCTATCAAATTTTTACATGAAAGCGGTTGCTACAGAGGTTCCCGCTACAAGGAAAATATCTTTCATCGGAATCTTCCTCCTCTTTGATTTAAAATCCAATCTTCACTTTGCAGATGTAGTATGATGATGAATGTATTGACAGTAATACTCAAAGTAAAAATAAAAAGTCTAAAAAAAGATTGACACCTGTGTCTTTAGGTACTATAGTAGTTATCATATCTTACAAATTAATAAATTTTGAAATTTTCTTCTTATCCAGAGAGACCGAGGGATCAGGCCCTATGAAGTCTCGGCAGCGGGTTAATATCGATTAACACTGTGCCAATTCCTGCAAATGTCATGTACATTTGAAAGATAAGAAGGAAGTTGTTTCATGTGATAACATAACATGAGACCTTCCTTTTTTCTATTGGATAAGAAAAAAGGAAGGTCTTTTTTGTTGTATACATAATTCTTTAGAACAGGAGTGGAACAAGCACATGATTGAATTTCGGAATATATCGAAAACCTTTAAAATTGGCAATCGTAAGGTGGACGCGGTGAAAAATGTGTCCCTCACCATTCAACAGGGGGAAATTTTTGGGATTATCGGATTTAGTGGTGCTGGTAAAAGTACATTATTACGGCTTGTGAACTTATTGGAGAGTCCGACAAATGGTGAAATTGAAGTGCAAGGAGTTAATATCGGCTCGCTGTCACAGAAAGAGGTTAGAAAGCTGAGAAGCCGAATCGGGATGATTTTTCAGAACTTTAATCTATTCGCTTCTAGAACAGTCGCAGGAAATGTCGCGTATCCTTTAAAATTGGCAGGTGTGCCAAAAAAAGAGATAAATGAACGCGTGGATGAGCTTCTTCGCTTTGTGGGGCTCACAGATAAGGCAAAGGATTTTCCTGAACAATTATCAGGTGGGCAAAAGCAGCGGGTAGGGATTGCTAGAGCGCTTGCCACCTCCCCCGATATTTTAATTTGTGATGAAGCGACCTCAGCGCTGGATCCTGACACTACTGGGGAAATTCTTCGTCTTCTCAAAAAAGTAAACAAGGAATTAGGAATCACCATCTTATTAATCACGCATGAGATGCATGTCATACAAGAAATATGTGACAGGGTAGCAGTGATGGAGAATGGAGAAGTAATTGAATCAGACTCCGTCTTTAATGTTTTTACCAATCCTAAGCATCTTACTACTCAGCGTTTTATTCAATCGGTTCAGCAAGATAGACCTTCTGAATCATTATTGGAGGAGTGGAGGAAAAAAGGTGGGAAGCACTTATATCGTGCCATCTTTAAAGGTGAAATTGCTAGTGACCCTGTCCTCTCTCGTGTAACAAGAAAATTCGGTGTGGACGTGAATATAGTCTATGGATCTGTACGAGAGCTTCAGGAGAGATTATATGGAAATCTGCTTGTTTCATTTGAAGGTCCAGAGGATCATATCTCATCTGTACTTTCGGAATTAGCAAAAGATGTGAGTGTGGAGGAGGTGAATATAAATGAAGGTTGATTGGAGTACTTTTTGGCCACGTATTGTGGAAGCTACCGGGGAGACCCTGCTAATGGTCATTATGACTCTCATTCTAGGTTCAATTCTTGGTATAACGATAGGTTTACTACTGTTTGTTACAAGAACAGGAAATATATTAGAGAATAAATTTTTGTTCCATTTGCTTAATTTCTTGATTAATATTATTCGTCCAGTTCCGTTTATCATCTTTTTAGTAGCAATTAGTCCCTTAACAAGAGCAGTGGTCGGGACGACGATTGGAACGTGGGCAGCTATTTTTCCGATGACCATTGCCTCCGCGTTTGGTATTGCGAGAGTGGTCGAGAACAACTTAGTCAGCATTGACTCTGGAGTAATTGAAGCGGCTAAAGCGATGGGGGCAAGTCCTTTACGTATCGTTTTTACCGTGTTGATTCCAGAGGCACTCGGTCCGCTCATTTTAGGCTTAACTTTTGTAACGGTAAGTTTAATCGATTTCTCCGCTATGGCTGGAACAGTTGGTGGGGGCGGCTTAGGGCATGTTGCGATGACTTACGGATACCAACGGTTTGATGGTAGTGTCATGCTTGTTACCGTAATTATTCTAATTATTCTAGTACAGGTCGCACAGTGGATTGGAAATACATTATCAAGAAAGATAATGAGACGATGATTACGCTTTAAATGGGCAACTATGAATCTATAAAACTACGGAAAAAGGAGACAGAAAGATGAAAAAGTGGTTTAGTATTTTACTTATCCTAATAGCAGTTGGTACATTAGCAGCCTGTGGAGATGATACGGCATCAGGTGATGGGGAAGTAGTAAAGATTGGTGTAACAGGATCAGATGGTGAAGTATGGCCGATTTTAAAAGAGAAGGCGAAAGAAGAAGGAATTGAAATTGAACTAGTGGAGTTTTCGGACTACACATTACCGAATCAAGCATTAGCTGACGGGGAAATTGATCTTAATTCTTTCCAGCATATTGCGTTCTTAGCCCAATTTAATGAGGAGAACGATTTAGATCTTGTACCAATTGGGGCAACTGTCATTGCACCGATGGGGATATACTCAGAAAAGGTGAAAGATGTTAGCGAAATTAAAGAAGGGGACAAAATTGCCATACCGGATGATCCTTCTAACCAAGCTCGCGCACTGAAATTATTGGAATCAGCAGGCTTAATTACATTAGCGGATGACTTTGGCCTATTCGGTGACCCAAGTAAAATTGTAGAGAATCCAAAAAATCTAGAAATACTACCGATTGTTGCTCAGCAAACACCACGTGTATTACCTGATGTGGCTGCCTCTGTTATCAATAATGGTGTTGCTGGACAGGCAGGATTTGATCCAGTGAAGGATCCGATTTATCTAGAAGATGGTGATGATCCAAATGCTTTGCCATATGTGAATATATTTGCTGCACGCTCAGATGATCAAAACAATGAAACCTATCAAAAAATTGTCGAGCTGTATCATGAAGAGGAAGTCGTGAAGGCAGTGGAAGCTGATACAAATGGTGGTTCTATAGTAGTTGATATATCAAAGGATGAGCTATTAGAACAATTTGAAGGACTATAAGGAGGAGATTAGGTTGAGTAAAACATTATCCGGAATAGAGTTAATTCATGAGTCAATTGAATCTAATAAACAAAAGTATATTGAAACGAGCCAGGCTATACATGCTAACCCAGAAATCGGAAATCAGGAGTATTTTGCAAGTAAAAAGCATGTCGAGACCTTAACAGATGCAGAATTTAAAGTAGAAACAGCCGTTGCTGGACATGAAACTTCTTTTTATGCGGTGAAAGACAGTGGAAAACCAGGTCCAGCTATCGCGTTTCTTGCAGAGTATGATGCACTTCCAGGTCTAGGGCATGCCTGTGGTCATAACATTATTGGGACGACTAGCGTAGCAGCTGCGATTGCACTTTCTAAGACACTAGAAGAAACAGGCGGAAGTGTAGTGGTTTTAGGAACACCTGCAGAAGAGGGCGGTCCCAATGGCAGTGCGAAAGGCAGTTTTGTAAAGCATGGGTATTTAAAAGAGATAGATGCCGCTCTTATGATTCATCCATCGGGAAAAACATCCTTAACAGGCGAGTCACTTGCCGTTGACCCACTTGATTTTCATTTTTATGGGAAATCTGCCCATGCATCTGGATCTCCTGAAAAGGGAATTAATGCATTAGATGCAGTTATTCAGCTATTTGTTGGGATTAATGCTTTACGTCAGCAGCTTCCGACAGATGTCCGAATTCATGGAATCATTACCCATGGTGGAGATGCACCAAATATTATTCCTGAATATGCATCTGCAAGATTCTACATACGTGCGGAATCATGGAAAAAGACAGAGGAAGTATCGACAAAGGTACGTGCAATTGCAGAAGGTGCCGCTCTTGCAACCGGTGCAACGGTGAAAGTTGATCGTTTTCAAAATGAAGTTAAAGATTTTGTGTTGAATCCGGTGTTAGATTCTATATTACAAGAAGAGTTAGAGGCTGTAGGAGAAAAGGTTTGGACAGTTAAAGAATCGGGTAAAGGTTCTACGGATGCTGGGAATATCAGTTACGAGGTTCCAACAGCTCATCCTCATATTAAGATTGGCCCGGATGATCTCATTGCGCATACCAATGAATTTAGGGAAGCAGCTAAATCGCCAGAAGGAGACGCTGCGCTTATAAAGGGAGCAAAAGCACTCGCAGCTACAGGATACAGGTTACTAAAAGATGGTGAGCTTTTAAGCCAAGTGAAAGAAGCATTTGTGCAGTCGAAAGCGAGGAAAAATTAATAGTTTTACAGTTTTACTATTAAGGGTGTTCATTTTTGTGAGCACCCCTTTTTGTGAATATTTTTATGTACCGAATAAGGATTATCTTGTAACTGACTTAAATTACTTTAAAAAAGTTTGGTAGAATTGTAATAGTCTTATAGTAGCTAAAGTATAAGAGAGTAAATAGATGTTTTTCCTTTGGAGGGTAATGATGAAAAAATCTTTAATAATAACCCTAATTGTCACTGCTGTGATGATTGTTATGGTATTGAACTATGTAAATTCTAACAACGATAATACCATATATGTAGCTATGAATGGTGATGATCAAAATGAGGGCACGAAATCGGAGCCTTTTCGCACACTCCAAAAAGCTGCTTCAGAAGCTAAGGCAGGAACTACTGTCTTGATTAGGGAAGGAATTTACGAGGAACCGCTTGTTGTACAGTATAGTGGTACGAAATCCAAGCCCATAATTTTTAAACCATATAAACAAGAAGAAGTAGTTATTAGTGGTAGCAAGCTAACAAATAAAGAGGGAGATACTTCTTTAATTACAATTCATGATAAAGATTACATTACAATAAGTGGAATAACAATACAGGATTTAACGACAAATTTAACAGATGAAACGGTTATGGGGATTTATGTTACGGGTTCAAGTAGCCATATTACGTTAGAAAATAACCATGTCCACCGTATAGAAACACTTGCAGATGATGGAAATGCTCATGGAATCGCCATATATGGTACAGAATCCATGAAAGATATAAATATTGTCCAGAATACCGTAGAAGATTTAAAGCTTGGTTCAAGTGAATCGATTGTTCTTAATGGAAATATTGACGGTTTTAAAGTGGACGGCAATCTAGTTAGGAGAAACGATAATATTGGTATCGATTTGATTGGTTATGAAGGTGTCGCAAATGACAAGAAGCACGATTTTGTACGTAATGGAGTTATAAAAGATAATAAGGTTTACGAAATATCTTCTTTTGGGAACCCGGCATACGGAGAGGAATATGTAGCTGGGGGTATTTATGTAGACGGCGGAAAAGATATAACCATAGAGAAGAATACAGTGTATCAAAGTGATATTGGAATAGAGGCAACATCAGAGCATGCTAACCATTACGCAGAAAATATTACTATTATTAATAATGTGGTTTATCAAAACTTTTATTCAGGAATATCAATTGGAGGATATGATCAGAACAGGGGAGGTACTAAGAATTCTTTAATCGCCGAAAATATCCTGTATCGAAATGATACAAAAGGGCTAGACGGCGGACAGTTATTATTACAGCATGACATAAACAACAATATAATTGAAAGAAACATTATGACTGCTGGGCCATCGCGAATATTTATTGCCAATTATTTTAAAACAAATAATGATAATGAATTAATACGCAATATTTTCCATGCTGAAAAAGGTGAAGACGGTATCTGGGTTTGGAAAGAGACCGAATATACCTCTTTTCCCGATTTTAGGAAGGCTTCTAATAGTGATGAGAAATCCAGTTATATAGAAATAGAATATCAAGATGAAAAATCACTTGATCTTAAACTTAAACGAGATGCAAAAACTAAAGATATTCTAGAATGAATACCATTTGAAAGGGGATAAGATATATTGTCCTTGAACACAAATAGAAAGAATAAAAAGCCATATCCTATAGTCGGACATGGCTTTTTATCTGTTAGAATAACTATAATTTAGAATGCTTTCTGAATTAGGTGTTCAAACTAATTGACATTTATTGTAGAACATCATATTCTATATATGAGCATATGTTCATATAATAATAAAAATAGTATAGAGGGGTAAAAATGATGAGTGAAGAGTTAAAACATGAGGAGACGTTTCATGAAAGAAAAAAAGAATTAGATGAAGAGACGTTGTTTGTCGTTTCGCAAACGTTCAAAGCATTGAGCGACCCTACTAGAATTCGCATTTTGAACCTATTATGTACTGGGGAGCGTTCCGTCAATGATATAGCAGAGACGTTAAATCTAAGTCAATCGAGTGTCTCTCACCAATTACGATTCCTAAAAAATCTAAGATTAGTCAAATATAGGAGGGCAGGGACAACACTGTTTTATTCGGAGGATGATGTTCACGTTATGAACTTGTTAAAGCAGGCAATCGAGCATGCTGCACACCATTAGTTTAGGAGGGGCTTAATATGGGACACAACCATGGACATGATCATTCACATGGTGCGAATAAAAAGACGTTAATGATTAGTTTTATCATTATTACCGGTTATATGATTGTGGAAGCTGTTGGCGGATTCATGACGAACAGTCTTGCGTTACTATCGGATGCGGGACATATGTTAAGTGACGCAATATCACTTGGGATTGCATTACTGGCTTTTTCACTTGGGGAAAAAGCTTCTAACTATAGTAAAACATACGGGTATAAACGATTTGAAATATTGGCAGCTGTTCTGAATGGGGTAACTCTTGTACTAATTGCAATTTATATCTTTTATGAAGCGGTTCAACGCTTTCAAAATCCACCTGAAGTTGCATCAACTGGAATGTTAATTATTGCTACGATTGGTTTCTTAATTAATATTTTGGTTGCATGGGTCATGATGCGTGGTGGAGATGTTGAAGAGAACTTGAATATGCGTGGAGCATATTTACATGTAATTAGCGATATGCTTGGTTCTATTGGCGCCATTATTGCTGCTTTGCTCATCATGTTCTTTGGTTGGGGTTGGGCAGACCCACTTGCAAGTGTTGTAGTTGCTGCACTTGTATTACGAAGCGGCTATTATGTTACTAAATCCGGGCTACATGTACTAATGGAAGGAACGCCACAAAACGTAGATGTTGACGAAGTGGTCCAAACAATCCAAAATACAAAAGGCATTCAAGGTGTTCATGATTTACACATTTGGTCGATTACAAGCGGGTTGAATGCCCTTTCCTGCCATGCGGTTGTAGATGATCAAATGTCCATTGCTGAAAGTGAGCGAATGCTTCATCAAATCGAACATGATCTTGAACACAAAAACATCCACCATATGACGATTCAATTGGAAACAACAGCACATCTTCATAGCGATTCAATATTATGTAAAGCGAAAGCAGAATCATCTGGACACTATCACCACCATCATTAATGCAGAAATAAATATCTTCTTCAATATAATTTGCGCCCCATAAGTTAGAGTGAAAATCTTGCTTTTGGGGTATTTTTATTTGTCTATGTATAGTTTATTTTTCGTACTAGCCACTAAGCTTTCGAAGCTAATGTAAACTTTCCTCTTGACAATACCTAACGGGGGTATGGTAAGATGGGGTGGAATTAAATATGATTTAATAATTTTGTATGCAAGATGACCTTATAGCTTAGAAGGAGGAAGAAATAATGGATCATAGTAAACACAATCATCATGCTCATCATGTTGAATCGGAGATTAAAATAGATGTAACGTACAACAATGGAAAAATTCTAATTAAATTGGAAGATGATAATGGTATTCCACCTGAACTTGCTATACAACATGAAAAAGCGATGCATTTCATCATTGTTAGTAATGATTTAGAAAAGTACTATCATTTGCATCCAGAAAAAGAAAAACAAGGACTCTATGTTGTCAATCAAGTTCTAACTGATGGAACTTATCAAGCGTTTGTTGATATTTCACCAGTTAAAAAAGCTTATAAAATTACGCCAATTACTGTTCAGGTTGGTAGTATGGAAACAAGTAAAGTGGGATTTGCAGGAATGGACCATTGGACAAAAGAGATAGATGGAAAGAGGGTCACTTTAAATGCCGTGCACGCTACTACTAATGAAGAAGTACCATTGGTCTTTCATACGCACGGTGTGATACCAGATCCACATCTAGGTGCCTTGGGTCATGTGGTTGTTGTCGATGAGAAAGTCAACCAGTATATTCATGTCCATCCAGAATCAGAAGACACGACAACTTTTAAAGCACACTTTTCAAAAGCGGGAATGTACAAAATTTGGGCAGAATTTAAGTTTGGTGATAAGAAATATGTTTATCCTTTTGTCATAGAAGTAACAGAGTAAGTACGATTAGTAATATGCCTAAGGGGGGAAGGTTAAGATGAAGAAGTATTATCTGGAAGTCTACACTAGACCTACCTGCTCAGATTGCCAGGACTTGAAGAAATTCCTGCAAAATTATCGAATTCCTCATAAGGAATTCGATTTAGTAAAACAACCGTCAAAAGAAAAGGATCTTATCAAGATAACAGGAAATAGAATAGTACCAGCACTTATATTTTCCAGTCCATCCAGGTTTGGGGTGAGGAGAAAATCGGTTAGTTTTGTAGGGTTCGAGAGAAATAAGGATGAAATAAAGCAGCTGTTAAATTTAGATAGTAAATAATTGGATAGGGTATATTTTTTAAATAAAATTATACCCTCCCCCAGTATGGTAAGTGTATATGAGAGGAAAGGGGAATAAGCGTGGAGACTGAAGATAAAAAAATAAAGATTGCTATAAATGGTGGGATAGGGTTTGGAGCAAAATTAGATGCAAGACAACTAGTAACAATCTCTAAATATATGAATGCGGATGATGAACTTGAATTGACTACTTTTCAACAACTCTATATAGAAATTCCAGAGAATAGAAAAGAGGAGATTATAGAGGAATTTGAACGGGTTGGGCTGTCCTGTTACCCAGTTGGTAACTTCGTTAAAAGTCTGCGAACCTGCAATTTTTGTAAAGGTGAAGAACGAGAAGGGATGCCAGTGGCTAAAGAATTAAATCGCCGTTTTGCCGGAAAGCCAGTACCCTTCACGCTGAAGATGGCTTATACAGGCTGTCCAATTGGTTGCGGAGAACCTATGGTAAGCGACATAGGAGTTATGAAGTTTAAGGATCATTACAATTTATATGTTGGTGGAAAAGGGAAAGGAATGGATGCGGAGGTTGGTTCATTACTCAAGGAAAATATAACTCCAGAGGAATTGTACGATACTGTAGAAAAGATTATTGATACTTATTCGAAAATGGGCAAAAAACGGGAGACATTTTTTAAATTCTGGAAGCGGATAGGTAAAGAGGAAGTGACTGGATAGTTAAGGGCTGACGCTCATTATTTAGAATTAGAATCAAAATACTGTAAAAAATAAAAATGGAGGTAGTACATCATGTCTACACATTCACAATCAATCTCGCAACCAGATCCAATGCGTTGGAAAGCACTAGTTTTATTGTGTTTTGCCAATTTCCTTGTAATGATGGATTCTGCCATTATTCAGATTGCATTACCATCTATTCAAGATACGCTTGGTTATAGTCAAGAAAACTTACAATGGGTAATGAGTGCATTTCTTGTGTTTTTTGGAGGATTTCTCCTTTTGGGAGGGAGATTAGCGGATTTATTCGGTAATCGACGCATATTTAATTTGGGTGTCATCGTGTTAATTGTATCATCGTTGTTTGCAGGGTTAGCTTGGAGTGAGATGAGTCTAAATGCATCTCGAGCAGTTCAAGGATTAGGGTCTGCTTTTATTGCCCCTGCAGCACTGTCGATGATTATGCTACTTTTTTCTTCTAATAGTAAAGAAATGGGTAAAGCACTTGCATTTTGGGGACTTTCTGGTGCAGCAGGGGGCGCATTAGGTATTGTTTTAGGTGGCGTCATAACAGAACTTCTAGGTTGGCGCTGGACGTTATTAATCTATGTACCGCTTGGTATAATCGTGCTTATTTTTTCTCCAAAGCTTTTGCAAAAAACGAGAAGAAAAGCTACTGGTCGTGTCGATTATATCGGTGCCATTCTAGTTACTGTTTCTTCGATGTTAATTGTATATGGAATCGTTACAGCAGAGCATAATGGCTGGCAGTCTGTTAATACTGTGCTTCCATTGGCTATTGGTGCAGTCTTACTTGTCTTATTTATTATCATCCAGTCTAAGATAAAAGAACCGCTCCTGCCACTTAACATCTTTAAGACCCCTAACTTGTCTATAGGGAACGTTTCTGTTTTCTTAATAGCAGCATCATGGTTCCCGCTTGTATATATACTTGTCTTATATTTGCAACAGGTATTACAGCTTTCTCCATTTGTTGGAGCAATGGCCATGCTACCGATGCCAATTTTTATGGCACTATTTATGATCTTAATAGCAGAGAAGGTTATGGATAGGTTTGGAATCAAAAAAACTATGATTAGTGGGTTTATCTTACTTGGAGTAGGGGGTATTTTATTTTCACAAACTGCTACAGTAGACGGTAGCTATTGGACTAATGTGCTATTGGCCTCATTAATAGCATCTCTAGGTAATGCACTTGCTTACTTACCTGCTACAACAGCATCCGTGGCAGAGGTCGAATCAGAAAAATCAGGTATTGCATCTGGTTTGTACAATACTTTTTACCAAATTGGGTCAGCAGTAGGTCTAGCTGTAATAGTAGCTATAGCAGGTGCAACAACGGCCACTAGCACATCTGGGTCACAGGTAGTTGCATTGAATGATGGTTTTCAACAGGCGTTTTTCTGGGGAGGTATTATAGGTTTGGTTGGTGCTGTGTTGGCACTTCTGTTTACTCGTTCAACCAAATAATATGAACCACTTGTTGGGTAATTTTCATGGAAGAACGCTAAATAGAATGTCTCTTCTTGACAAAAATACCATATGGGGGTATAGTATAAGTATAAAATAAAAGGAAGTGATTCATTTGGATAAATTCTTACATGATCACCCAAGTAAACCAAGAACTCAAGATGAAAAGCAAAAAGTTATTAACCGTTTAAAACGTATAGAAGGTCAGGTTCGTGGAATACAGAAAATGGTTGAAGAAGACCGATACTGTGTAGATATTCTAGTACAAATAAGTGCAATTCAATCGGCTTTAAAAAATGTAGGTTTCGCTGTTACCGAGCGACACATCAACCATTGTGTTAGTGATGCGATTAGACAAGGTGAAGGTAAAGAAACGATTGAGGAATTAATGGAAGTCCTAAAACAATTCTCCAAGTAAGGAGGGAGCAGCTATGAGCGAAACAAATCATGCAACATTAGGTATAACAGGAATGACCTGTGCCGCGTGTTCCAACCGTATTGAAAAAACATTAAATAAAATGGATGGAGTTGAAGCTCAGGTCAATTTAACGACGGAAAAGGCATCTATTGACTATAATCCAGAAGAAACTTCTCTTGATGACATTACGAAGAAAATCGAAAATATTGGGTATGGTGTTTTAAAGGAGAAAGTCGATCTTGATGTGTTTGGAATGACTTGTGCCGCGTGTTCAACCCGAATAGAAAAGGTACTGAACAAGCAAGAAGGAGTAACGAATGCTACTGTAAATTTAACGACGGAAAGTGCCGCGATTGAATATAATCCTGGCATAGTCGATGTAGATACCTTGATTGAAAAAATCAAGAATACTGGCTATGACGCGAAACCAAAGGCAGAAGCAAAAGAAAAGCAATCGTATAAGGAGAAAGAACTTCGAGGTAAGAAAATCAAGTTGATTGTTTCGGCTATACTTTCTGTCCCACTACTCGTAACCATGCTGGTTCACCTATTTAATATGAATATACCGCATATATTCATGAATCCTTGGTTCCAATTTGCGTTAGCAACGCCTGTTCAATTTATTATCGGATGGCAATTTTATGTTGGTGCCTATAAGAACCTGAAGAACGGTGGAGCAAACATGGATGTATTGGTTGCATTAGGAACGAGTGCTGCATATTTTTATAGTTTATACGAGGCATTTAAAACCATCGGTAATCCTGAGTATATGCCACACTTATACTTTGAAACAAGTGCTGTGTTAATTACATTGATTTTATTTGGTAAATATTTAGAAGCTCGAGCAAAAAGCCAGACAACGAATGCACTTTCTCAATTGCTTAACCTACAAGCAAAAGAAGCTCGTGTCATCAGAGGTGGTAAGGAAGTAATGATTCCTATTGAAGGAGTCGTGGTAGGCGATAGGTTAGTTGTAAAACCTGGGGAGAAAATACCTGTAGATGGTGTTGTTGTGAAAGGAAGAACCTCTGTAGATGAATCCATGCTTACAGGTGAATCAATTCCTATTGAGAAAGATCCGGGGGCGAAAGTAATTGGGTCAACCATAAATAAAAATGGTTCGGTTGAAATGGAAGCTACAAAAGTAGGGAAGGATACTGCGCTTTCTTCTATTATAAAAGTTGTAGAAGAAGCTCAAGGATCGAAAGCACCAATTCAGCGTTTGGCTGATATAATATCTGGATATTTCGTGCCAATTGTTGTGGTAATTGCCATTTTAACATTTATTGTATGGATAGCGTTTGTTCAACCTGGCGAATTTGAACCTGCATTAGTTGCAGCAATTGCTGTACTTGTAATCGCTTGTCCATGTGCATTAGGATTAGCAACGCCAACTTCCATTATGGTTGGAACAGGTAGAGCGGCAGAAAGTGGAATCTTGTTTAAAGGTGGAGAACACTTAGAAAGAACGCATCAGTTAAATGCTATCGTTCTTGATAAAACAGGGACCATTACAAAAGGAAAACCTGAAGTAACGGACTTCACTGGTGATGAAGAGACACTACAATTATTAGCTAGTGCAGAAAAAGGATCGGAACATCCACTTGCAGAAGCCATTGTCGCTTATGCAACAGAAAAAGATGTTGATTTTGTCGAAGTGGATGAGTTTGTTGCAATACCTGGTCATGGTATAGAAGCGAAGATCACTGGGAAACAAATACTTGTAGGTAATCGAAAACTAATGCATAATCACCAAGTTGATATTGGAGATAAGGAAGAGATATTAGTTGAATATGAAGTCAATGGCAAAACAGCGATGTTGATAGCTATTGATGGAAAATATCGTGGTATGGTTGCTGTTGCGGATACCATTAAAGAAACAGCACCACAAGCAATTAAAGAGTTAAAAGAACAAGGCTTAGAAGTAATCATGTTAACAGGGGATAATGAAAGAACAGCTCGAGCAATTGCTAAGCAAGTAGGGATTGACCAAGTAATTGCCGGAGTATTGCCTGAAGAAAAGGCTGATAAAGTTAAAGAGATTCAAGATACGGGTAAAAAGGTAGCAATGGTTGGTGATGGTGTGAACGATGCTCCGGCATTGGTAACTGCTGATATTGGAATTGCCATTGGCACAGGTACGGAAGTTGCGATTGAAGCGGCAGATGTTACGATTCTTGGTGGAGAGCTATTATTAATTCCAAAAGCCATTAGAATCAGTCATGCGACAATTCTAAATATCCGTCAAAACCTCTTCTGGGCATTCGGCTATAATACAGCGGGAATTCCAGTTGCAGCTATTGGATTACTTGCACCATGGATTGCTGGTGCAGCAATGGCTTTAAGCTCAGTTAGTGTTGTAACAAACTCTCTTCGTTTAAAACGAGTAAAAATCTAAGACAACCTATTTAAAGGAGGTGAAAGAATCATGGAGAAAACGATAAATGTACAAGGTATGACATGTGGTCACTGCAAAATGTCAGTTGAAGGTGCATTAAAAAAATTAGATGGTGTATCAGCAGCTGAAGTTAACTTAGAAGCGGGTTCTGTAAAAGTTATGTTTGATGATTCAAAGGTAAATGTTGATACCATGAAAGAAGCAATAGAAGAGCAGGGCTATGATGTGGAAGCCTAACTATATGAATGAAAAAGCTGATTTTCAAATATGAAAGTCAGCTTTTTCTATTCCTATCGTATTACCCACTTGGATAGAACAGATTGTTAGTAATGCATAAATGTCAGTAATTATCAGGATAATTAGAGAATAGAAACCCCGGTTTTTGCTAATAAATTAAGTATGATGTTAACAAGATGAGGAGTTCCTATATGCTGACGGACTATGTTATTTTAGCTGCAATGTGGTTATTCGGGATTGCTGGTTTTTTTCTACTTATTCCACGTAACAATAGGCGGAAGGGAATTCTATCCTTCATGGTGTTTCAGGGAATTATTTGGCTCTGCGATATGCCTTCTTTTAAATATGACTTATTAAGTGCCCCTGTCCGTGTGCTACCAAAAGCAACAGACCTCACTATTACTATCAACTATTTATTTTATCCCGTGTTGTTTTCTATTTACTACGTCAATAGGAGAGTAAATAGCAGTATACCATATAGAATAATATACTATTTATTTTGGGTCTCTTCGATTACGTTGTTTGATGTAATACTTGAAAGATATACCAATTTGTTAGAATATGGACGGATTACCTGGTCGGGGATGTGGATATATATTGGGTTTATCTTTTTTGTAAGTGTACTTATCTGTAATTGGTTCTATAAGGAAGAATTAATCCGCACAAAGGGTAGTGAACCAAATGACCACTGAATTTTGGATATTACTATCAGCATATATTATATCTACTGGAATTCTTTTTTTCATTCCCAAAAGTAAGTTAAGGCTCGCGGTGGTGGCTTTCTTATTAAAACAGGTTCTGACTTTCTTACTTGGATTAGTCGTAGTAGAGTTCGGGTTGATTGAATATCCTGTGCGATTATTTCCTACGATTAATCGAACGAGTTTCACGTTTGAGTTTTATGTTTTCCCCGTAATATGTGCTGCATTTAATGTATGGTATCCAAATGGTCGAAGTGTTCTCTTTCGGTTTGGTTATTATGCTGGCTTTTGTACTGTAATGTCTATAATTGAGATTATATTAGAAAAACATACGGACCTAATTAAATACATTCATTGGGATTGGTACTTAACATGGATAACCTTATTTCTGTCATTCTTTATAGTACATTTGCTTTGTATTTGGTTCTTCAAAGGAAAAACAGCTTAAGAAACTTCTATACACCATAAGAGATCAGGATTAAGACGGTAGTTGATAGCAATAAAATCACAGGCGGATGTTTGTGATTTTATTGCTATTTAGAGTTCCATTCTACTGTATGGTTTTTAATCAGCATTCAGTTTGTTATTAGATACAACGCCATCCCAAGATGGGCAAACCTTGGTATAGTTCCCTAGATCTTTACTCTATTGATAGGAAAAAATATATAGAAGTAGTTATAAATTCTTATGTTAACCCGTATCAATACTCCAACAATTTGAGGTAGAATACCTATGAATATTTGGTAAATATAGGAAAGATATATCATATACTTTAAAAGTAGCGCTTGTTATAATTATTATAGTTTTACATCCATTCCTAAAATAGGGAATTATAGGTAATTAACATCATATACTATGAAGGGAAAGATGTTAATGAGTAAAATGAAATGGGTTCGAAAAGGGGCAACCGGATTGCTAACAGTGATGCTAGTCACAGGAGGTACATTTCCGAGTATAGCATCGGCAAATGGAAGTGTGGATTTTAAAAATGAAGAGAAACTATCAACAATTGAGCTTGTTAATCCAGAATTGAGTTCAGAAGAAATTGCTTCTATGGTTAAAGAATATGCAAATTCAGAAGGGCTAACGGAAGCTGAATCACTGGATCTATTTTATGAAGAGGCCCTTACACAAAAAATTGAACTAGAAAGTAATAAAAATACTATACAAAATAATAGCTCTCCAAACCAAGCCCCTGGAAAAGCAAAGTATAAAGGTGATGTCATGTATTCCAAAGCATGGACAGGGATAAATCATGGACATAGTGCTATATACTATACAACTACTACAGTCGTTCATGCACCTGGACCAGGGAAGAAAAGCAAAGCGGAAAGTGCCTACAATAAAATAGGATTAAAGAATGGCATAAAAATGCAGTATGTTAAAACAACCCAAACGAATCGTAATAAAGCAGCTAATTATGCCTATAATAACCTACGAAATAAGCCGTATGATTTAAACTTTGCTGCTAATAAGTTGACAACGTCTAGATTAAACTGCTCTGGCTTGGTTTGGTTTGCCTATGAAAAGTCAGTTGGTATTAATTTAGATGGCAACGGTGGACCTGGTGTTTACCCATCTAACATCAGAGATTCCTCTAAAACCGTGACATATGCTTCTAAATAAACTTATGAAAAGAACGCACTTTAACGCAATCCTCTTCTTAATTCTTTTGATTGTGATCGCAACGGGTTGTTCAGAAGATAAAAGCAAACCAGATAAAAAGAGAATTGTTAGTGAAGCGAGTATTAATTTGTTTGAAGTGGATAAAATTGATCTTTCCGGTAAATCGTATGCCATGATATTTTCAGCAGATTTGTGGAATGAAGATGATCAGGAAAACGGTAGAAATGTATTGCTATTGTTTGATGATGAAGGGAAATGGGATGCCTATAAGACATATAATCTTGACCGTGCCAATGTTAACTGGACAGAAGATGGTCTCTATCTCTCAGATTATAAATATGAATACTATATTAACAACGAGGGAGAGGTAGAGAAGGCTGAGAAAACAACGGACTTGTTAGAGGGTACGGCGCAATACGGTTCTTCTGTCGATGATGATGGTGGTGTATGGTCCTGGTTTGACATTGGCTTTAGTGAAGATGGCTATGATACACGCATCACGTATCAACATAAGGGAGAACGCAAAGAGACAATTGTCGAGGGCGTTTACAGTTACCTTTTTACTGCGGGGACACAGCTTTACGGGGTATCATCTAGTTTCGATTTACCGAATGGGATTAATAAAGGTGGTCATATGGGACTAGTTGAGTTTGTTGGTGATGATCTAAAACCGAAAGTTTTATCCTCCCATCAATTACCTAATCCTGATATGGAGCCAGTCGTAATTTCTCAACAGGTTGCACAAAAAGATGATACAGTTCATGTAATCGGCGAGGCAGAGGTTGTTAACGATGAAGTTCAAACCAATCTGATGAAATGGAATATTCAAGAGGGTACATTTGAACTAGACCGAATCGCTGTTTCTACCGATCATTACGGTAATGAATTAAGCTCTTATACGTATTACACGGATCAGCAGGCACTGGTTGGTAATGAATTGTATTGGTTTAATGAACGGGCAGAATTAATGAAGACTAATATTGATACGAATAAAACGGAGCTTGTTCAATCCTATGACATCAAGGTCCAAAATGAAATGTTTTATACGGCGCGTATCGTTAACGATTCCATTTATTTGATAGTTAACGATACAACATGGGGTGATTCTTCTGATCGTGAAGGTACTAAGATGCGTCTAATAAAGACCAGTTTAAGTTCACCTGATAAATTTACAATAGTTGATATTACAGAAGGAAAAAAGCTAGCTAAACTGTTCTCGAAACAATCCTTAACCCCAACAAACAATAGTTTTGCGGTCCGTCCAACTTCTGATAATTGAGCGGAAAAAATAAATACTTGAAACACCTTTGAAATGGTAAAGAGAGATACCGTGTTCGAAGGTGTTTTTGTGTTTATTAAAAGAATCATTTGTTTTAATTAGGTAAATATAGGTATATAAAAGTCAATTGTACGATCGAACTAAATCTAATTAAAATCTTGTCAACAATGTTTTTGACAAATTGCACTTTTGATTAGATTGATACTCCGTTGCAAACGCTTTAACATAAGGGTATAAAGTACTAATTAAAAGTAAGGGGGAAGACCGACAATGAGTCAAAACTCAAAGGAGAAGTCTGACATCAGAGTTAAAATACAAAAGTTCGGTAGCTTCTTAAGTGGAATGGTACTACCGAATATCGGTGCATTCATTGCTTGGGGACTTATAACTGCATTATTTATTGAAACAGGATGGAGCCCGAACGAAGAATTCGCAACAATAGTAGATCCAATGCTCAAATATTTACTGCCATTATTAATCGGTTTTACTGGTGGGCGTATGGTTCATGATATCCGTGGAGGAGTGGTCGGTGCAACAGCAACAATAGGTGTTATTGTTGGATCTGATATTCCGATGTTCCTAGGAGCTATGATTATGGGACCGGTTGGGGGTTACCTAATCAAGAAGTTCGACCAAGCGGTTGAAGGAAAAATTAAATCTGGCTTTGAAATGCTAGTGAATAATTTCTCATCTGGTATCCTTGGGGCTATTTTAGCACTAATCGCTTTTAAAGGGATTGGACCGGTTGTTGAAGGTTTAAGTAATGCACTTGCTTCAGGAGTTCAATGGATTGTAGATCTTAATTTATTGCCTTTAGCAAATATCTTTATCGAGCCAGCGAAGGTATTGTTCTTAAATAACGCAATTAACCATGGTATCCTAACTCCTCTTGGTGTTGATCAAGCAGCAGAGGCAGGAAAGTCAATACTGTTCATGCTTGAGACGAACCCTGGACCAGGTCTAGGAATTCTATTAGCATTTATGTTCTTTGCAAAAGGAACAGCAAAACAAACAGCACCAGGTGCTGCAATTATCCACTTCTTTGGTGGTATTCATGAGATTTACTTCCCGTATATTTTAATGAAACCAGCTCTAATTTTAGCAGCAATCGCAGGGGGAGTAAGTGGAGTATTCACATACTCTATATTTGATGCAGGTCTAGTTGCTTCACCATCACCAGGTAGTATTTTCGCTTTACTTGCGATGACGCCAAAAGGCGGGTATCTAGGAGTAATCGCAGGTGTTATTGTAGCTACAGTCGTTTCATTCTTAGTAGCGGCACTAATTCTTAAGACAAACAAGAAAGAAGAACAAGATTTATCAGCTGCAACGTCTAAGATGGAAGAAATGAAAGGGAAGAAGAGTTCTGTAGCTTCTACTTTGACGAACACACAAGAATCTATCCAAGCAGACCAAATCAATAAAATCGTATTTGCTTGTGATGCAGGGATGGGCTCTAGTGCGATGGGAGCCTCTATTCTACGGAATAAAGTACAAAAAGCTGGTATAGAGGATGTAACGGTTATTAACACAGCAATCAATAATTTACCAGATGATGCAGACTTGGTAATTACGCATAAAGATTTAACCGATCGTGCAAAGGTGAAACTGCCGAATGCAACCCACATCTCAGTAGAGAACTTCTTAAACAGTCCTAAGTATGAAGAATTAATTAATGATTTAAAATCTAAATAACTGAAATAATAAGCCTAGTATAATGCTAGGCTTATTAAATTTTGGCAACAACTCATATGACTAAATTGTATTTTTGATTGGTTGTAAAAGGATTGAAGTGCTACTAAGATAGAAGTATATTGTCAAATCATGTCAACATCTTAAGGTGGGGCACGGCGGTCTAAATAGTTGGACGGAGTGAGAACGATGTACATTTCCGCAAGAGAAAGGAAAATTATTGAGATTCTTTTAACAGAAAGCAAAGAATTGGCAGTAAGAGATCTTGCAGAACAAATTGGCGTGAGTGAACGAACCATCCATCGAGACTTAAAAAATGTTGAGGATGTATTAATAGAAAAGAATTTAATGTTACATAAGAAGTCCGGTGTAGGGATTCAAATAATCGGGGAACCTAGTAAAATCGAAGAACTAAAAATGTTCTTATATAATTTGAATCAAACAGAATATACACCAGAAGAGAGACAAACCATTATTTTATGTGAGCTATTGGAATCGAATGGCCCCGTGAAATTACTTGGGCTCGCAAATGATTTAAATGTAACAGTTGCTACAGTAAGCAATGACCTAACTAAAATGGAAGAGCGAATGGAATCAGTTGGATTAACACTCATTAGAAGAAGGGGATATGGGGTAGAACTCAAGGGTTCTGAAAGCGCAAAAAGAAGGACCATGAGAACGATGATCTCCGAGCATTTGGATGAGACAGAATTACTATCTATAACAAGAGAGAGTATCCAAAGACGAACCTCACGTCAAATAGACACGATTGCTGAAAGGCTTTTAGGTCTTGTGGAAAAGAGTAAGCTACTAGTTATTGAAAAAGTGGTTGAATCCAATATAGATGAACTTCCCTATACGATGACCGAGAGTGCCTTTATTGGATTGGTTGTCCATATTGCACTTGCAATAGAACGAATACAAAAAGGCGAAGGTATTAAAGCCGAGACCTCTTTGTATGAAAATGAAATAGGCACAAAAGAATATGTATATGCAGAAAAAATTGTAGGGCAGCTTGAACAACTATTTGAAATCCAAATACCAAGAGCAGAAGTTGCCTATATCACCATGCACTTAAAAGGTGCTAAGATACGGCATGATAATAGTTACTTAATGGAGGATACCAGTTTACAAATAGCAATTAAAGCTAGAAGCTTGATCCAACATGTAGGTAATTATTTAGGAGTTCAGCTGAGTACGAACCAGTCCTTATTGGAGGGGATTGTTGTTCATCTAAAGCCAGCTATGTATCGAATTAAAAACAATATGGGTATAAGTAATCCTTTGTTGGACAGAATCAAAAAGGATTATGGTGACCTTTTTAGAGTTGTGAAGAGTGGTGTACAAGAGGTTTTTCGTGAACACCATGTACCTGATGAGGAAATAGGCTATTTGGTGATGCACTTTGGAGCGGCTCTATCCAATATGAAAGAAAAGCGAAGTTTTAAAACGGTTGTAATTTGTTCAACAGGAATAGGAACATCAAAAATGCTGGTGACAAGGCTACAAAAAGAATTTCCTGGGCTTACGGATATTCAAAATGTTTCTTTACAAGATTTTAAGAACATGCAAGTAACTGACGACTTATTTGTTATATCAACTATCCCTATTCCGGATAGTAACTTGGATTATATCATAGTCAGTCCACTGCTTAATCAGGATGAAATTAGTAAGATTCGTTCCATCCTTAATAGTCGATTGAACAATAAAAAAATTAATTTAACGGTACAAAACACGATAAGCCCTCGCAAAACAAGAAAAGGGCTTATGGAAGAAATGCAAAAGATTCAAGAGCTGGCTGGTACCATTCAAACCATTATAGAAGGATTTGAGCTAGGAGAGATTACTGGTCAAGTCACAAAGGAACAACTTCTACTCGAAGCATGTCAGTCATTGGCTGCTAA
This sequence comes from Ornithinibacillus scapharcae TW25, assembly GCF_000190475.1. Taxonomy (GTDB): domain Bacteria; phylum Bacillota; class Bacilli; order Bacillales; family Amphibacillaceae; genus Ornithinibacillus; species Ornithinibacillus scapharcae. The sequence goes on along the minus strand of NZ_AEWH01000040.1, from coordinate 18,831 downwards.
GAATAAAATCGGCATGGTTGAAGTGGTCGTTCAGGAACTTTTGAATAGGGAAGAACATGGTGGTTTAGGTATTCCAGGTACAGAAATGGCTCTTTATCACGCAAGAACGAATGAAATTAATCATCCTATTTTCTCCATCTATAGACTAGAACATCCGGTTAGGCTAAGTGGAATGGATAATTCACTAATGAGTGTACAACATATTATGATTATGTTATCACCTGTAGATGCTTCAAATATGGAAATGGAAGTATTAAGCTATATAAGCTCCTTATTAATTGAGAGTGAAGATGCTATGAGGATCTTTCAATCTAATGATGAGGACAACATTTTGGAGCTTCTAACAATAAGATTTGATAACTATTTTAATGAGAAAATCCAAAAAATAAGGAGTGTATGATAATGACTGAAATTTTATCAAAGGATAATGTTATGTTAAATGCTAATGTAGGGACAAAAGAGGAAGCGATTCGTTTAACAGGTAGTGTATTAGTGGAAAAAGGATATGTAGATGAAAGCTATATTGAAAAGATGCTGGAGAGAGAAGCGTTAACTTCAACTTATATGGGCAATTTTGTTGCGATACCACACGGTACAGAGGACTCTAAGTCGTTCGTAAAAGAATCGGGTATATCGATTGTACAAGTGCCAGATGGAGTAGACTTTGGTGGTGGAAACATCGTGAAGCTACTGATTGGTATTGCCGGAAAAGGTGATGAACATCTTGATATTCTGTCTAAAATAGCAATTGTTTGCTCAGAGGAAGAGAATATTGAATCATTGGTAAAAGCAAATTCTGCTGAAGAGGTATTAGCGATTTTTGAAGGAGTGAATTAATTTGTTAGCTGTTCATTTTGGCGCTGGAAATATAGGTCGAGGATTTATTGGTAATTTACTTTATCACTCTGGTTATGAAACTTGTTTTGTGGATGTTAATGACGAAATGGTTGAATTGCTAAATGAGAGACAAGAGTATCGTGTTGTCCTTGCTGAGCCTAATCAAGGGGAAACCATTATTAAAAATGTGAGAGCAATCAATAGTGCAACAAACCCTGAGGATGTTATATCAGCTATCGCAGAAGCTGATTTAGTAACAACAGCTATTGGCCCTAATATTCTACCGTTTATTGCGGAATTAGTGACGGAAGGTTTACGTAGCCGACTTAACACAAGTGATAAACCACTCAATGTGATTGCATGTGAAAATATGATTGGTGGAAGCTCTTTGTTGAAGGAAAAAGTTTATGAAAAGCTTTCAGAGGAAGAGAAGGGTCGATTTGATGAACGATTTGGATTCCCAGATTCAGCCGTTGACCGTATTGTTCCCAATCAAGTAAATGAAGATAAGTTGATGGTGAAGGTTGAACCTTTTTATGAATGGGTTGTAGAAGAACCGAAAATTGTTGGAGAAAAACCACCCGTTAAAGGAATAACCTATGTTAAAGACTTGGTTCCGTTTATTGAAAGGAAGCTCTTCACAGTAAACACAGGCCACGCACTGGCAGCATATTTTGGATATTATTATGGAATTGATACGATTAATCGTGCTATGGAGGACTCGCAAATTCTTGAATTAGTTAAAGGAGCGCTTAACGAGAGTGGGGCATTCTTGGTAGCTAAATATGGCTTTGATAAGAGTGAGCATGACAACTATATCGAAAAGATTTTGGGACGCTTCTCTAATTCTTATATTGTGGACGAAGTGACACGTGTAGGACGTTCTCCTATTCGGAAAATTGGTCCAAGTGATCGACTAGTTCGACCGGCAACACTTTACTTAGAAGAAATTGGTAAGGAACCTATTTACTTATTAAAAGGTATTGCTGCTGCGTTGTTATACGATGTTGAGGCAGATGAAGAAGCGGTGCAAATTCAGCAAAAGATTAAGGAAGATGGATTAGAAGCGGCTATTGAAAAATATACCGAGTTAAAGGCTGATTCTCCATTATTTAAAGGAATTGTTGAGCAGTATACACAATTGAAGAAATAGTGATAGCGAGGGTTATAGACCCGATACGGGGTTCATCACCTTTTGTAAAAAGATAGCGATTCTACTAGGAGTAGAATCGCTTTTTTGCTAATATTCTAGATAGTAGAGACTAGTATGAGGGTTGATTCTAAAGTAGGAGGATGTAGGCGTGAAACGAATCCGACTAGAAAATTGGTTGTTAGATGTTGATTGGAATAAAACCGCACAATTGTATAATAAAGATATAGATTTATGTCATTGTTTATACTGTAGAAATTTCAAGGAAGTAACTAAAAATTTTTCCCCCACTATGGAGAGTATTTTTACTATTTTAGGAATTAATCCTTCCAAGCCCATGCTTTTATCTGAGTTTGGCAAAACGGAGAAAGGGCTGCATTTGTATATAGCAAGTTATCCTTTTGTTGGTCAATTAATAGAAGGAAGTTATTGTACGGATTCAGAATGGAATGAAACCAATACTACTACTGTAGGATTTTTCACATTTGGGATCACGAAGGAGTTAGTAGTAAAAGAAGATGAACTTCCACGTCCTAGTTTGCAGGTCGATGTTGAGGCTCGAATTCCTTGGATATTAGACGAGAGTTCAGAGGGTTAACAAATGAGAACGGGAGATGTAAATGAATAAATTAAATCATTACTTGGAAAGTAATTTTCCTGGGCTACTAGTAAAGCCAAGTTTATATCATCAATGGAGTAAGGGTATTCATTTCGACTTGGCTAAAGGCTTATATCAACTGAAAAGTGATACAGATGACTTGAATCCAGAGTATTTCGATACAGTCTATAAACAAGCAATTGCGCTCTTTGAGGCTTTATTTTCGGCTGATGATAAGATTATCTTGGTAACCAATATCTATCAAAATAGGGATTTTGTTAGAAAAAGCAATAAGAAAATAAAAGTCTATCGTCATTTTATTAAAGGCAAGGATGTTCGAATTCGGTTAGGACAACAAATACTCCCCTTTATGTTTGATGATGAAGATGATATGGAGGGGAAATGTACCTCCCAATTCTATCTGGAATGCCAAAAAGAGGATATTCGATATCCTATACTCATCAGGGCAATTTGTAACCAGGATTTTCATTCATTAAAGCCAAGATTATATAATCCATACGAGTTATACGAACCAGATGTGTTTTTCATAAACATGACAAAAAATCTTATATATTATATTTATGATGACAGGGGATGTGAAGTTATCGCAAGTGATATAGAGACAATACGTCCTATCTATGCTAAATTCGAAAGCTGGATTGGTGACTACTGCCGAGAAGAAATCGAACAGCGATTTGCAAAATGAACGATCAAGCCAATTACAGAATGTTGACCTAGGAGATGGAATTGATGATTACAATAAGAAAATGCACACTTGATGATTTGCATGCACTTCAAGAAATCAGTAAAGAGACATTTTATGATACATTTAAAGAACAGAATTCTCCTGATAATATGAAAGCTTATTTGGAGAGGGCTTTTAACAAGGAACAATTAGAAAAGGAGTTAACTAATGAGTTTTCCCAATTCTATTTTGTCTATTTCGATAAAGAAATAGCTGGTTATGTAAAGGTCAATAGGGATGAAGCGCAGTCCGAGATAATGGGCAAGGATTCATTAGAAATCGAAAGAATTTATATAAAGAAAGCTTTCCAAAGGCACGGACTTGGTAAAGTTATGTTAGAAAAGGCAATTGAAGTTGCAAGGGATGAAGGCAAGAAGAAAATTTGGCTGGGTGTATGGGAGAAAAATAATAATGCGATTGCCTTTTATCATAAGATGGGATTTATTCAAACTGGGGCTCATTCTTTTTATATGGGGGATGAAGAACAAACGGATTACATCATGACTAAAACATTAGAAAGTAATCTCGATTAGAAGCGGTATATTTCTCCTGGAAAAAAATTAGAGCAAAGGATAACGGAGGGAAAACAATGGATAACGTACTATCTGTTCTCGGGATTATAGGAGTAGTTATCTACTTCATAACCAAACATCGAGAAACCCTTGAGAAACTAACGAAGATGCAAAACATTGGTATACTATTCACCTATATCATAACCTCGCTTATCGCTGGATGTGTGATTTACTACGGTGGGGCTATGATGAAAGAGTGGTTCAAGAGTGGAATATTATTAACGATTATTCAGTTCGTATACCTCATTATTGTCTTGTCAATTGCAATATACATGTTAAATCGTATACTTAGAATCATTACAAAAGGTAGTTTCCAAGGGGATATATAACTTTAGAAGAATGGCGTGAGATGATGGAGTTATTAGCGTTATATTACAAAATATATACGGATAGAGTACAGCCAACAGATTACGTGAAATGGGCATATCATGCTTTATATTTGGATGATCTGAATGTGAAGAAATTAGCTAGTATGAGCATGAAGGAACAGTTAAATATTTTTGAAATTGAACAGATGTTTGAAGATGCGATGAATAGCCTCCAACGAGAAATACCCTCAAAAGAACAATGCATAGACTTTCATCTCCAACAACTACATGTGAGATTATTAACCCCAACGGAACACGCGATGACAATAGTTAAAGAAATTTATGATTGTGCCATTCAACACGAATTACTAGAGGAACAAATAAAATGGCAAGGAATCAGTGATGTCATGGACGATTTTCAGTACGGAGATAATGATCATGGCTATACATTGGATAAGATCCACCAAATGATCGTTACACATGCACGAAAATTATGGCATACAAAGGCTAGCAAAATTGACTTTAAGGAATTTATTGGTCAAAAAATAATCGCTATTGATACTGAGATTCATTTCATTATACAGTTTAAAAAGGGCTCGCTCGTTATTGAATGCCCTTGGAGGATTAGGGATACTGATGGAATATTGCTAGGAGAGACAGATATTCTATCCAATCAACAAGAGTGGAGAACAGTCAATGAGTTATTAGTTGGTAGAACAATAGAAGATGTTCAGTTATTAGAACAATGTCCAATTCTCATCGTACAGTGTGGGAATATTTTTCTAGATGTTTTTCATGCGAGTTCCTATTTTGATGGCTGGACTCTAACGGATGAAGAGGATTTTTATGTGTTTTCCATGCATGGCGGGAGCATTGCTTAACGAAACAAGGGGGGATCATTTTGTTTGAATCAAATAGAATTAGGTTACGGAAAATGTCATTGGGGGATGTAGAGCTATATCACTCTTGGAGAAACGATATAGACGTAATGAATTCGACTAATCCTTTATTAGACGTATACTCACTAGAAGAAACTCGGGAATTCGTTGAAGAGGTTATAGTAAACTCTCGTTCTTCCAAGAGCTATATGATAGAAGAGAAGAATAGAGATAATGCAATTGGAATCACTTCGCTAGTGGAGATCGACCTGAAGAATAGAAATGCGGAATGTATTATCGATATAGGCGAGAAGGAATTTTGGGGGAAAGGATACGGGAGAGAAGCGCTATTACTGCTACTGGAATATGCTTTTTTGGAATTGAATCTACATCGTATTTCCCTTAAGGTATTTGCGTTTAATGAAAGAGCTGTTGGGCTATATAGTAGAATTGGCTTTAAGCGTGAGGGTATTAGCCGCCAAGCACTATATCGTAATGGGAAGTGGCATGACATCGTTCATATGGGGATATTAAAACAAGAATATTTTTTAAAAATAGGTGAGAGGGAGAAGGATGATGGCACTTGAGGAGGAATATCTAACTATCATTAAGCATCAGTTTAAACACCTAAAAGAACGTGCGGAGAAAGGAATAGCACAATTAACTGAGGAAGAAATCCACTGGAAACCTAGTGAGGAATCAAATAATATAGCTATTATTATCAAACACCTAAGCGGTAATATGCATTCTAGATGGGTAGACTTCTTATCTACAGATGGGGAAAAGGATTATCGAGATAGGGACGCGGAATTTGTTGATGATGGTCATTCTATGGAAAGGTTAATGCAAATTTGGGAGCAAGGTTGGAAATTGCTTTTTGGCACCATAGAGAACCTTCAGAGTAGTGATTTACATAAAACGGTCACACTAAGACAAGAACCAATCAGTGTCATTCAAGCGATCCAAACGGAAATCTCTCATATTAGTTATCATGTAGGACAAATCTTATTTATTGGAAAACAGATAAAGGATAAGGATTGGACTATTTTAAGTATCCCGAAGAATGGGTCATTAGCATTTAATGAAAAGGTTCTAGAAAAGAATTCGTTGAGCAAGAGGGGAATCATTTGAGTTTAGGGGATATCATTAATTTTTAAAGAAATTTTACAAGGGTGGTTGTCGAAATATTCACTAATTTATCTGAAGAAGAAAATCATCATAAGAATACTAGCTGAACTTGGAGAGTTAGTTTTGTAAGGGTTATTAATCGCTACACTTTCGGCTAAAATTGGTTTTCAAATTTCTTTGGGGGACTACATTATTATTGTCCCTCTTTTTTCGTTTTTGTTTTAAATTCAATATTTCCTAGATTTTTTATGTTTATAGTATTTGTATAGTTATTTATATAGATATACTAGAAAAATTTTAAAATTAAAACGTATATAAATAATTTTTCTTACCAATTTATCGAATTGAATGTGTCTATAGAAAATTGTAAATATTAACCAAATAAATTATAGTGTACCTAGTGTACGGGTTTGGAGAAAGGAGTGAAAGAATTTGTCATTATGTACACTAATAAGTCTAAGATAGTCAAAGTTAAATCAAAATCGTTAAGTTAATTTAATTGAGGAGGGTATTATCATGAAAAAAATGATGTTTGCTCTTTTTACACTGGTTTTAGTAATAGCTTTTAATGGGACTACGGTTTCTGCTGCGGAGATTATTGATTCAGAAAAAGTTAATTTAAATGCAGCTACAACTGCAAATATCAGTCCTGCTTATCTGAACGGGGTTGCTTATAAAGAGTATACCTTAACTGTGAACACTAACTATTCTGGTTCTAGTTATTTTTACATTGATTTTGGCGATGGCACAAATAAAAAGGGATATGGTTCATATAGTAAAAAGTTCACTAAATCCTGGAGTACCAATTCCTCTAAGATATTTACAACCTCAGCACAGGTAACCAATTCCACTTATGGACCTAGTCCTTGGTTTTATGGTAAAGCCGAAATCACATATAGATAGATGAATAAAATAAATTTGCATTCTAACAATATAAGATACTTTGTGTTGACTGTGCTTATTATAATAATAAGCACAGTTTCTTACACGTTTTCCTCGCTATCTACAGCTAACGAGCAAGTGGAACGGGATATTACAAATTTTTCCCGTGGATCGTATGATATTCTAATAAGGCCACCAGAAGCGCGAACAGAGCTTGAAAAACAGTTAAATGTTATTGAAGAGAACTACCTTGGTGTCGGTAATGGTGGAATAACAATAGGGGAATGGGAAGGGATCAAAAGCCACCCACAGGTTGAAATTGCTGCACCTATTGCCTCAATTGGGTTGTTCACGGCGATAGAACGTACTTGGATGATTGAACGGAAAGAGAATCTAAAATACTATGAAGTGGAGTACTATACAAGTGACGGAGTCAACTCATATAAGTATGATGAAGATGCATACATGTATGATTTTTCGCCTAGCATTAGGTATCCCTCTTCTTTTGAAGTGGCTAATAATTTCTTCTCAGAAGATATTGCTGCGTTTTATTTTCCTACCTCATATCATCAAGTGGTAGCGGTTGATGTTGAAGAGGAAGGTAAATTAACAAATTATGATTTAAGCTTATTAGAGGAACAAGTGGAGAGTAAATGGATCTATTCGGTTGATCAAGATGTAGCAATTCCTATTGTGAGTCTGAAAGGTGTTCCAGTACCAAATACTATTCACTTGACATTAGATAATCTAGAAGTAGCTACTGAATCAGAAGTAATGGATTGGAACAGTCACTTTATTAATGATAACCCACTTCAGGCAGTGCATCAGTATCCAGAGGAATATCATAAGGTTATAGATGAATATGTTAGTAGAAAAAGAAAGCATAACGAGGAAAAATTTGTTTTTAAACCAGAGGATGGACCATCTCCATTTGAACACCTTCATCTTTATGTAGATGATAATGGGAAACTTGCACCTGATGATGGAACTGGTGAAAATATGTTAGGTGGAAGTAGTATAAAGTTCAGTCAAAATATAGGTTATCAACTCAATCCTGTTTTATATGAGATTATTGACGCTACAAATCTTGCTGTTAAACAAATTGGAAAGGATAATGCATACCATGTACCCTTATATCGGGATATTCAGGAAGTTGAATTCTTTGAACTAGATGAAGCAAGAGAACCAATTAATAGAGATGATGCATTTGAATTTTATAATGTTGGCTTTTTCTCGATAAAGGAAAACACAGAAGAACTAGCTTCTGCACCATTGGGGATTTATGGGAGCGATATGCCTTATCTAAAATCTGAGCCTACTATTAAACTTCATCCATCAGCAGTTCCTGGTAGCTTCGTTACAACTCCGGCTCATGGTTTGATATCGTTAAAATGGGCGGAAAAGATAAAGGGAAATGCTCCGATAGATGCTATTCGTGTTAAGGTATCAGGAATTACGGGCTATGATAAGAAAGCAGCCGAATTAATTGAGGAACTTGCTAATGAGTGGAAAGATAAAGGATATACAGTGGATATTGTGGCTGGTGCATCCTTACACGATATTACTGTAGATGTCGAAGGGATAGGAAAAGTTGTTCAACCTTTTACAACCTTAGGTGCTTCAGGAACGGTGGTTTTAAGCTGGAATCTACTTCAGGTAGTATTAACAATTTTTTACGGATTAATTGCCATTACTTTTGTTACATTTACATTTTTTAATCTATTATCAGATCGGAAAAGTGATGAACTATTACTAGGAAAACTTGGCTGGTCAGAAAAGTTGATTCGTAAGTCTCGGTATAATGAATGGTGCTGGTTATTGGGCTTACCAATCTTTATAACTTTAGTTGGATACACAGTCTTTGGAATGGTCGAAGGAAATTGGGGGTATCTTTTATTAGCGGGCAGCTTTAGTGGTGTCTTGATTTTACTGTTTGTTTGGGCTGATTTATTGGTGAGGAGAAATTCGAAACAACTTAATGGGCAGAAGTTTACTATTACATTACAAAATATTTGGTTCTATCGTAATAGTCTACTTGCTTCCTGTATACAACTTCTACTAATAACGATATTAACTTGTTTTCTTCCATTCTTTTTAATACAAAATGTTGAAAGAACTACACAGACTAGACTTGGGTCTTATATACATGGGGAAATTGAAGGACTGTTTATTGTTATTACAGTACTTCTTTATGTATTGAGTATAGTAACTGTCTATCAATCGCTAAGGAGAATGTGGATAAAGCGATTATCTGAGATTCAATTGTTCTTATATCTTGGTTGGGGAAAAAAGGCTATTAGAAACTACTTCGTTAAAGAAGTTCTGTTATGGGCTGGAATTACGATTTTTATTGGCTGGTTAATAAGCTTGCTTATTTCCGTGATGTTCATGGGTATCGCTGGGACTACAGTTCTTTGGCAAACAGGAGGATTTCTTTTAATCTTCTCTGTAACGCTAGGCAGTTCGATTTATACCCTAAACCGAGTGAACGTAAAGGAGGGGGGAAGAATTGCAATTAAAGCTTAGTCATGTTAGTAAAACGTATCAAACGAGTACAGAGAAAATCCACGTTCTAAAGGATATCAATATTAGTATTGATTCGGGAACATGGGTAAATGTAACGGGACCATCAGGTTCTGGAAAAACAACTCTACTACGACTATTATCTGCTATTGAACAAGTTGATGAGGGGCAAGTGCTTATCGGGAGTATGGATACTAGAGTCGTAGATGAAGAGGAACGAAGAAGTTTCCGAAGGGATTATATCGGCTATATCTTTCAGGACTTTCAACTTTTCAACCAGTTTGATGTCCTGACGAATGTGATGATACCACGTTTGCCATATGAGCCAAAAGAAGTAGTAAAAGAAAAGGCGGAAAGTCTATTAGAAGCAGTTGGAATGTTACATAGGAAACGCCATATGCCTTCTCAGATTTCTGGCGGCGAAAAACAGCGTACTTCCATAGCAAGGGCTCTAATGAACGATCCCCAATTAATTCTATGTGATGAGCCTACTGGAAATCTTGACGTGGAAAATCGAGATCAAATTATGAAAATCCTGCGCGATATACATCAAGAAGGTGTCACCATTGTATTAGTTACCCATGACCAGGAACTCACAAAATACGGCGATCTACATTTCCAAATGAAAGATGGACAACTAATAGACAAAACAGTACAAATCGTGGGATAAGGGACAAGGGGATAGGTCTCTTGTCCCATATTTTTATCTAACCAAGGAACCTTCCCTAATCCTCCTCTATTATTTAGTCTTATTATTACCTATTCGTTTTAAGATTAAGTAAGGAATCCAAGCGACTAATGGGAAGAATACGGAGATAACTATTATATCCTCAACAAACTGATAGGTGACTTTTTCTGTTTCTTCTATACTTATTAACCAAGCAAAACTGAAGAGAAATACTTTTCCGATGTAAAATAGCAGATGAAACCAGCGTAAGCGATCTCGTATTAAATAGAAGTACAGCAGTCCTCCTAATAGAAGCATGATAACTATTGGGATAAAATGAACATTGGATATAACTTCATTTTCTACTAACTTAATTACTAGATAAGTAATTAGAAACAACGATCCAAAGACAATAACCGTGTTGAAGCCAAAACTAAGACGGGACCTATGATAATCTTTAGGTACACTTGTAGACTTGGACCCAAAGCCGTTTAGTCTTGGGAACCTATCATTCCATTCTTTCTGAAGTTCTTTCCGCAATTGCTTCCACTCAACACCAGACGGGACAGATAGTAAAAGGTTATCTGCATCCAAAGCCTTTATCCTATCCTCATCCTCCATTGTTTTTCTATCCTTCCTGTATAGCACTTCATTTGTAAAGAAAACAGGTATACTCTGTTCGTGAAAATAATCTAACCACATGTTCACTTGGCCGTCCTTAGCAGGAAATTCAAGCTTAAACAATTCTCGTTTTCCATTTTTGAGTTGTACGATATACAGCGTTCATAGCTTTAATGGCAATAATTCTAGGAAAATATCCACTAAAGACTACAATCAAATCAACGATAATGGCAGTTTTAGTTAACTTCGTACTGGTATCTTACTTTATTTATCTTAATTTACCAGTGGAAACAGACGAGGTTAGTTCAAATGCAGTAAATCAAGATGGGATCACAGAAGCGGAAAAACAGAAGAAAGAAGAAAGAAAAAAGAACGAAGGAATTGGAACAAAACATTCAAGAAGATATAGAAAAACAACTAGAGCTGGTATATGAAAGTAATAAGGATCAAGCAACCACTAAAGAGCTAGTTGTGTATGTGCAACCTTTTCACAATGGGGATAAACTTGCTACGTACGTATATGCGAAAAACTTTCATACAGAGTGGGAATTTAATGGTCAAGTTCGAGTAGCCACTTATAATGATTCGGATGAGGTTGTCCATGATGAACTTCTCGAAGTCCAACTAGAACTAGGCGAAACCAAACTTGTACATAGGGAATTTGGTGATTCAGCTTTTAAATGGTTTCGTTATGAGTTTTATCCGGGTGAGCGGTGAGAGACTAATGGTTAAATAGAGTTAATAAAGCAGAGAAGGGGACTTTGTTAACATGATATAATGAATGTATTACATGAAAAATAGGTGAAAAAATGGACCAAAAAGTCATACAAGATAATCAAAAAATATTTGCTTTCCTTAGTAACTATTTAAATAAAGCACCAGACTATATAGAAAAAGAAGAGGTGGACGCGCTTGTTCGTAATGGTGTGTCTCACGAGTATGCTTTCTCGGTTATTTTAGCTGCGGCATTTGGTTTAGATATAGTGGATAATCGAGCTGATCGAGACTTTTTTCAAAGTTATTTTCCTAATATGATTCATCACCTTGATACAACGGAATATAACCAAAACCCTTACTACAAAAACATCAAAATACCATCTATTAAAATAGGAAACAGTGAACTGAAATACGAAAAATATAAGCCATATGAGGGCTTTGTATGTGATGATATCGTCCAATCCAAACCAGGAAGGCAAATCCCACAGATTGGTTTCTTTGATACAGAATTTGTGTATCCTGCTGTGTTAGAAAACGATCGAATCTGGATGACCATTACACCAAACGAAATTGAAACGATGAAGGAAGCTGTTGATAGAGCCACTGGTAATGTCCTTACCTATGGCCTTGGACTTGGTTACTATGCCTATATGGTGTCAGAAAAGGAAACCGTAGAGCGTGTAACAATCGTCGATATGAATGAGGATGTAGTAAACTTATTTAAGACTCATATTTTGCCGCAATTTACACATGCCGATAAAATTACCATCATTCAAGCCGATGCCTTTGAACATGCTAAATATGATCTAGCGAAAGGTAATTATGATTTTGTGTTTACAGACCTGTGGCATGATGTATCAGATGGAATGGACATGTACTTAAGAATGAAGCAATATGAAAAACAAAGTCCAAGCACAGAATTTATGTACTGGATAGAAAAGTCTATTTTGTGTTACTTATAATCCGTAGGAGAGTTTAGGCTGAAGAAATTTACAACTGGATCCATTGTGGTCCAGTTTTTTAAAAAGCGAATAACAAAGGTCTGGAGGGCGATGAATTGTATAAAGCAGTAATATTTGATTTAGATAATACGCTACTTGATCGCGATGCTTCTGTAAAAAGTTTTATTCGTAAACAGTATGATAGATTGCGTACTTGGTTAAGTCACATTCCAAAAGAAGTGTACATAGATAGGTTTATAGATTTAGATGCAAGAGGGTATGTATGGAAAGATAAAGTTTACCAACAATTAATCGAGGAATTTAATATTAACCTAAGCTGGGAAACATTGCTTCAGGATTACATAGATGAGTTTCATCATCACTGTGTGGCTTTTCCCAATCTAATACCCACATTAGATGAATTAAAGAAATCCTCATATAAGCTTGGCATGATTACTAATGGAAAGGGTCAGTTTCAATTGGATAATATTAGAGCCCTTGGGATTGAGGACTATTTTGATTGTATTTTAATTTCCGAGTGGGAAGGGATAAAGAAACCAAATCCACTGATTTTTCGAAGAGCGCTAGAAGAAATGCAGGTCTCACCTAAGGAAGCGATTTTTGTTGGAGATCATCCAGTCAATGACGTGGAAGGTGCTCGAAATGTAGGAATGATTGGAGCTTGGAAAAAAGATAGCCAGTGGAAGGACGTAAATGCTGACTATATTGTGGAAGATCTAATCGATCTATTGGATATTCTAAAAGAAGGGATTGCTACAAAATGATAACCGTTTATGGTCCAACTGTTGACAATCAGACTCGTTGCAAGCATTATCACAGCAAGCAAGATGTCATTGCAATTAAATTCAAATGTTGTGATAAATATTACCCATGCTATCAATGCCATCAAGAGTGTGAAGAACACGAGATTATGGTTTGGGAGAAGAATGAATTTGAGGTAAAGGCAATCCTGTGTGGTGTATGTGAGATAGAGCATACCATAAGTGAGTATATGAACACCAGTAGATGCCTGCAATGTAACGCGGAATTTAATGAAGGATGTTCGAATCATTATCACTTGTATTTTCAAGTTTAGCAGATAATCAAATCGAAATGATATGTACATTTACCTATCCATTTGCATAGAATAGTTTAGAAATTCTGTGAGAGGATGGAAGATATGTACTATATTCCTTATGGTTATTCATATCCAGCTCCCTACTATGTCCCGACATATACGAATACTGGGTACTATCAAACACCAGATATGAGATGGGGCATTTGGCAAGCTGAGAAAATGAAGTCTAGAGTCCAGTTAAAAGATTACGGCCCGAATCCATTTGTTGTAGATATTGAAGCGGCAAGTGAGCAAAATAAAAATTATCGAACTGCTTTATGGACTGGTGAACATCTTCAGGTCACCGTGATGAGTATTCCTGTTGGGGGAGATATCGGTTTAGAAGTACACCACGATACAGATCAGTTTTTACGTGTTGAAGAGGGGCAAGGTGTTGTTCGAATGGGGAAGAGCAGAGACAATTTGACACTTGAGCGAAAGGTTCGCGAGGATTCAGCTATTATGGTACCTGCAGGAACTTGGCATAACCTGATTAATACAGGGAATGAGCCAATAAAGCTATATACAATCTATGCACCGCCACATCACCCACGTGGAACGGTTCAGCGAACAAAAGCAGAAGCAATGGCAGAAGAATAAAACACAGGCACAATTCTTAAGGATTGTGCTTTTTAATTTGGTCATATAAAATTCTCTCAATGAATACTTGAGAGAATTTTTCTTTTTCATGAATTATGAAAGGTCTGTCCAATTTCCTTCTCGGCAATCACTTCATTCGCTGCTTCTAATTCTTTATGTTCTTTAACGGAATCCCCAACCATCTTGTTTAAGTAGTCAAAAGGATAATTTGCTCTAAGTCCGTTCTGTACCTCGAATTCTCCGTCTGTATTAGCTTGGTTAGGCATATTAAACTTTTTCTTTTCTTCATCTTTAGACATCATCATCACCTCATGTAGTGGACTGGCTAATCCTGCTTCTTTTATGCAATGAAGCATAATTTTTTTAATCTCATAGAAAATAATCTAAACTGGTTTATCAAGGGGGAAAGTATGATGAAACGAGTATACAGTGATATTATTCAATTTCGTGGAAGTCACTACGATTTTGGATACATGCAAGGTGAATTATTAAGAGAATCCCCTATCTTCCCCAATCGTGAAAAACAGTGGGGTTCAAAGAGGAAGTATCACTTTTCTATTGATGAACAAGAAGTGAAAAGTGCTATGATGAAATTTGCTCCCAGAATTTGGGATGAGATAACAGGTTTGGCAGATGCACTAAAATGGGATATGCATGATGCGATCCGTGAGTTCGGTGGCTATTATTTAGAGTATGGGAGAAGTGGTTGCTCTATTTTTACTAGTGATGACTATTTGATTCGGAATTATGATAACCATCCAGCCTCCTATGAGGGACAATATATGTTCTACCAACCTACTGACCAAGGATATGCGATGGTTGGACCTTCTATGCAACTTACGGGACGGATTGATGGATTGAACGAAGAGGGACTTGCGATGGGTTACAACTTCGTTAACCGGAAAAAGTCAGGCGGTGGTTTCGTCTGTAATATGGTTGGAAGGATCATTCTGGAATCTTGTGCTTCGGTTGAAGAGGCGATTGATCTGCTAAGAGAAATACCCCACAGGCATTCCTTTAATTATGTACTGTTAGATAAAAAGGGGAAGACTTGTGTCGTAGAGGCTTCACCACGAAAAGTGGATGTGCACCAAGGTCTTGTATGTACCAATCATTTTGAAAAATTAACAGAGGAAAATCGCTATCGCATGGATGAGTCCGTCAGTCGTCAGGAAACAATGCGAACATTAGGGACGGAAGTGCAGAGCGCATACCAAGCCTTTCAACTTATGAATGATACCGATAAAGGTGTGTTTTCCGAAAAATATGGCGCCTGGGCAGGTACTATCCATACTGCAGCTTATCTTCCAAAGGACATGAAAGCATGGTTCTCTATAGGAGGAGATCAAAGACCAGTTATTTTCGATTTTAATAAGTGGCTTGCAGGTGAAAAGGTCTTAGTAAAACAAATTAAAGGTAAACTAAATTCAGACTCGCCTTTTGTTAATATGGAATTATTTTCAGATCCTGGAATACTGTTGTAATGTAAGCAACCAATCTCATGATAAGATTGGTTGTTTTTTATTTACGATATGGATTTGTTTCGAACATCTACAATTGCACGGGCGAATTCATTGGAAACATCTTCACCAGCTTCTTCCCATTTCGTTTTGTCTCGAATATATCCATCCTTATCGAGTGGTTCTTGGAATTGATTAAGACCTGTAGCTGCCAACAAAGAGTTTTCATCTTTATCTAGTCCGATATGTACGACATGCTTGATGACAAAAGGTGTTCCGAATTCGATAAAAGCGTCATTACGATCTAATATTCCTTCCAACACATGAAATGGCATACGAAGATAAATTGTTTCGCCATTTTCGCGATGCAATACTGCATCAAAGAAAGCTCCGTCATATTCCCAACTTCCGCACATACTAAGACCAAACTGCTTAGCCAAACCTCGTGCTTCTCCAAAATATGCTTTCTTACCTTCTAATTCGGTTTCTAATTGTATCATATTTTTTTATTCCTTCCTTTTTATCTACTAGCTTTAGCTATAAATAGAAAAAAATACCTTTTAATCACATTTCTGTATAAAAAGTTTCACACCTGAAATTAGGGCGTGATACACTAAGCATATATTGAAGAAATGCGGTGAAGGAATTGCTTAAGGATACAGGGGAAAGAGTGATACCCGAAAAAATGAAAATAATGAATGGGTTATTGCTGGAGCATATAGCAAGATATCATTTTGCACGAGAGTATGTGTACGGAAGGGTTCTTGATTTTGCTAGTGGCTCGGGCTATGGTACCCACATTATTGCGAAGTCTAACGTACATTCAGTGAAGGAAGTTGTTGGGATTGATATTAGCGAGGAAGCTGTGAAATATGCACGCGCAACGTATTATCATCCTCGTTCGTCTTTTAGGCTTGGAAATGTCGTGGATCCGGAACTACCGAAAGAGCTAGGAGTTTTTGATTGTATTATTAGCTTTGAGACAATTGAGCATGTGAAAGAGGAAGAACAGTTTTTAACAAATATTTATCGGATGTTAAAGCCTGGTGGCACACTGATTCTTTCCACTCCATTTGGTGAAGGGAGAGGAAAGCCTAGTGGCCAGGAGTTTCATGTGCATCAACTGACCGTTCAGGAATTTAAGGACTTGTTTCATGACTATGAAAATGTGGAGTATTTTTATCAAAAGGGTGTATTAATCCAACCTGCTGATAGTGTTGGAGATAAAAAATTCCCTCTTGGTATCGCGATATGTAAGAAATAAACTCAAATGCAAGGGGCAGTTGAAGAACAAGGCTATGATGTAGCTTAATTGTAAGAGCCCTTCAGAGTACTTTTACTCTGAAGGGCTTTCTTATGGCTTGCCTTATTAGCATTATTCCTTTTGAGTAGCTTTTACTCCACTATTCAACGAGATGAACATTGTTCCTAATGAAAGGATGATTAAAATCCCTCCAACTAATGCATTGACATGAGTGGTGGCCTGCCCAATAATAATCCCACCAATAAAGGCACCAACTGCAATCCCGAAATGTAAGGAAGAATTACTTAAGCTTTGTTGAATTTCACCTGTCTCTGGTGAGCTTTCAATTAAATAACTTTGCATGGCTGGTGATATTGCCCAGCTCATAATCCCCCATATCACTAGTGCTAGTAAGAAGATTGGTAAAATGCTTGTAGTGTATGGAATCACCATCATGACGATACTGAAGATAATAATAGCGGTAATAATGGTTTTCTTTGTCCCGAGAATGTCAGCTAAAGTACCACCAATTCCGCCCCCACTAACGGCAGCTATACCAAATATCAAGAAGATAACACTCACCCATGTTGCCCCCATATCTATATTTTCCTGTAAGAAAGGCTTGAGATATGTGTATAACACGGAATGTCCTGTCATGTATAGAAAAGTAGTAATGTGAGCAAATAAGATTCTTCTGCTCTTTAAAGTTGCTAACTGAATTCCGATTGGGATGGATGGGCGTGGTTCCACCTTATCCATCCAGAAGTAAACCCCGACGATGGAAAGTGCAGTCAATACAGAAATTAGGATGAAAGGAGCACGCCAGCTAAAGGCTTCTCCTAGCATTAATCCAATTGGAACTCCAAGTACTAATGACCCGCTAACTCCCATTGACACAATTCCGATAGCTCGACCACGATATTTTGGTTCAACAATTCTCGGAGCTAACACCAAGCAGAGGATGATTAATAATGCTCCACTGAGTGCCGTGATAATTCTACCAACCAATAAAACGCTGTATGTAGGACTAATGACAGAAATAATGTTTCCTATTAAGAAAAGTACTAAAAAAATTAATGTTAATTTCTTTCGTTCTATTTTTGCAGTAGCGATTAAGAGAATTGGTGACGCAATCGCAAATATTAGGGAGAAGATTGTTACCAGAAAACCTGCTGCCCCTAATGAGACATCTAAGTCTTCTGCTATTAAGTCCAGTAATCCACTAATGATTAATTCAACCATTCCAACAATGAAAGATACAATCATCAAAAAGTAAACTCGTTTGTCCATCTAGTTCGTCCTTTCTAAGCTCTAGTTTTAATAGTAAACTTGTTGATGTTCCAATACAAGTTAAATCACGTTAGAATATAAAAAGCTAAAGGATAGGTAAATTTGCTAATGTTTGTCCAATCCTAGCTTAACATTATGTCAACCAACCAAACATAGGGAGAAAACATATGAACGAGCATGATTACGATAAACTTCTTAACATAAAAACGCACGGAAAAGGAAGCCCTGACAATGTCACGCATTATTATCCGTATGAGCCAACGCCATATGAAGCATTAGAGATACTTTTTAACCAATATGAAGTGAATGGTAGTGACCAATTTGTTGATTTCGGCTGTGGTCTTGGTAGACTTAACTTTTATCTTCATTACCATTTTCGTGTAAAAGTTACTGGGATTGAGATGGATGAATTATCCTATAGAAAAGCCCTGAAGAACAAAGACAGTTATGCGAAAAAGATAAAACACTCTGTTGAAAACATAACTTTTTAAATTAGCCGTGCGGAGGATTACTCCATCTCTAGTTTGGATAATCGCTTTTACTTCTTTAATCCA
>NZ_AEWH01000041.1 GCF_000190475.1 Ornithinibacillus scapharcae TW25 | reverse complement strand
TAATAGTAGGGATATGGCCTACAAGTTTCTACCAGTTTACCGTAAATAAACTGACTATGGAAAGCTAGTACGGATAACTTCTATTTTACTATCCTATGATAGTGAACAGTCAGACATCGATTATAGAGAAATATTGCGATAAGTCGTGTTATTAATAGATGTTTTTCTTATTTCAGTCTAATAGAGCTCGAAATACATGCTTTTACATAGTAGCATGTACTTCGAGCTTTTTTCTATGGGATTATATGAAAAAGAGTAATAACGATGAGAAAAGGAGGCGTATAGAGGAATTGATTCTTGTTTGTACAGGGCTTAACAAATATCTATTTAGTGTAATATGAACGAATTGGATAAACTAATCTTAGCAACAAGATATAGGAGGACTATCAATGAAAAAACGTACATTTTTACTTTTCACTTTAATTCTTATTCTAGGCTTGTTCCTAGCAGCATGTGGTGGAGCGAAGGAAGAAGGCGATTCTGGAAAAGATAATAATGGGGATACGGCATCTAAAGGTGGATCAGATTATAAAGTTTCTATGGTGACAGATGAAGGTGGCGTAGATGATAAATCGTTTAACCAATCAGCATGGGAAGGTATTAAAGCTTGGGGAGAAAGTAACGGATTATCCAAGGGTGAAGGTTTTGATTATGCACAATCAAATGAAACTGCCGAATATATGCCTAATATAACTCGTTTTGTTCGTGACGAATATGATCTTATTTTTGGTGTTGGGTTTAAATTAAAAGAAGACCTACAAACAGCAGCAGAACAATATAAAGATAATAACTTTGCTATTATAGATGAAGTCGTTGACGCTCCAAATGCTGCAAGTATTACGTTTAAAGAAGATCAAGGCTCATTTCTTACAGGGGTAGTGGCTGCTTTGAAAACGAAAACGAATAAAGTAGGTTTTGTAGGTGGTATCGAATCTCCTTTAATTACCAAATTTGAATCTGGATTTATTGCGGGTGTGAAGTCCGTGAATCCTGAGATTGAAGTAGATGTTCAATATGCTGAATCCTTTACAGATCCTGCAAAAGGTAAAATAATTGCGGCTAATATGTACGATTCGGGTGTAGATGTAATTTATCATGCTTCTGGTGGAACAGGTAATGGTGTATTTAACCAAGCTAAAGACATTAAACAAAATAATCCTGAACGTGAGATTTGGGTTATTGGGGTAGACCGTGACCAGTACGAAGAAGGGCAAATTGGGGAGCATAATGTAACCTTAACTTCGATGGTTAAACGAGTAGATGTAGCTGTACAAGATGTTATCAATAAAGGGATGAATGGGGAATTCCCTGCAGGTGAAGTATTACAATATGGTATTGAAGAAAATGCGATCGCTATTGCTGAAACAAATGAAGCGATGACAGAAGAGATTATTTCTGCTGTTCAAGAATGGGAGGAAAAGATTCTTAACGGGGAAGTGGAAGTACCACAAACTACGGAAGAATTAGAGGCTTTTGTGAATTCTTTATAAAAATAAAAGAGAAAGCTAAGACGATATAATCTTAATACGGAATATTTAAGGGAGATGGTACCTACCATCTCCTTTTTTTGATTAATCCGTTAAAAGCTAGGAAGGCTGATAAATATTACATTACAAGAAAAAGTAATTGACATCGTAATGAAAGCATTTTACTATATATGTAACGGGTTACACAAATCAATATAAAGTTGATTTGTGTTTTTATAAACCTATGATGTAACCCGTTACATATTGCATGTTATAAAGAAAAGGCGGTTGATTTTGATGCCTACTATAAAAGATGTTGCAAAACTTGCGGGTGTTTCTGTGGCCACGGTTTCACGTGTGTTAAATGATAGTGGTTATGTGAATTTAGAAACCAGGCAACGTGTTGAACAAGCAATCTCGGAATTAAACTATCGTCCTAACAATGTAGCTAGAAGTTTATTTAACGGCCGCTCACAAATGATAGCATTATTAGTTCCCGACATAATGAATCCATATTTTCCTGAACTAGCTAGGGCGGTAGAGGACTTTACGAAACAAAATGATTATACATTTGTACTGTGCAATACCGATGATGATTTGGAAAAGGAAATGCATTATATATACGCTCTTCAACAGAAGTCTGTTGATGGGATTATTATCGTTTCTAGTAAAATCTCTGAGGAGAGATTAAATGAAGTGAGTATACCTATAGTGGCTTTAGACCGTATTGTAAGTACTAAAATTTCGTCGATTACAGTTAACAATAGAGAAGGTGCCAGACAAGCGGTAAAGTATTTAAAAGCCAAGGGTTGCAAGCGAATAGCACATATATGTGGTCCGGAAAACGTTAGTAACTCAAAGGAGCGCTTAAGTGGGTATATGGATGAAGTAAAAAATGAGGGCTGGCTATTATCTAGTTATGTGGTGTCTGGTGATTATCAGTATGAAACAGCTATGGATGCCACGAAAAGGCTTTTAACCAATCACCCTGAAATTGATGGGATATTTGTAGCAAATGACTTAATGGGAGTAGCTGCTTTGAAAGCGACACAGGAGCTTGGACTAATAGTGCCGAAAGACATATCCATTATCGGTTTTGATGGTATATCCTTAGGTGAACAGATTACACCATCTATCACTACCATGAAACAACCCATCTATGAGATGGGTACACGGGCAGCAGAACTACTAATCCAACAAATTAATGAAAAGAGCATTAGCGTTCAGCACGAACAATTTGATGTTACCCTAATCGAGCGAGATTCAACGAAGAAAAAAGGAGGAACTAGCTTTGAATAAAACTCCGGTGGTTACCGTGATAGGAAGCATTAATATGGATTTAACGGTAACAACTAAAAAAATACCTAACAAGGGCGAGACAATTTTAGGAGAAAGCTTTTCAACACTTCCCGGTGGAAAGGGTGCTAATCAAGCTGTTGCCGCAGCAAGGCTAGGAGCAAAGGTTAATTTGATAGGGGCACTTGGTGATGATGCGTTTGGAACTAGCTTACTGGATACCCTAAAAATTGAAGGAATAAATACACATGGTATTAGTATTGAAAAAGATGTCTCTACTGGAATTGCTACTATTCTCGTGTCCGATAATGACAATCGTATTATTGTCACGCCTGGTGCTAATTATCACGTTTCTCCAGCATTAGTAGAAAGATATAAAGAGTTAATTATGCATAGCGATGTCGTGCTACTTCAATTAGAAATTCCGTTGGAAACAGTAGAATATACGACACATCTATGTAAGGAGAATCATATTCCAGTCGTTATAAATCCAGCACCTTATCAAAAATTACCAAGGAATGTAGTTGATATGACTACTTATCTAACTCCAAATGAGTTAGAGGTAGAGGAAATGAAGAATGATTATAGACTTGATGCTATAAAGGAGAAGGTAATCATTACAAAAGGTTCAGCGGGTGTTAATTTCTATAAAGATGGAGCAGAAGATGTGGTACCAGCATTTCAAGTTGATGTAGAAGATACTACTGGGGCAGGAGATACTTTTAATGGCGCTTTTGCAACAAGGATTGCATTGGGATCATCGATAGAAGAAGCTATTCAATTTGCAAACGCAGCAGCAGCATTATCTGTAACTAAATTTGGGGCACAGGGTGGCATGCCAACAGCTCAACAAGTAGAGAATTTTTTACAGGAGAGGAGTATTTAAAATGAAAAAGACAGGAATTTTAAACCGAGATATCGCAACCGTTCTTGCTCGAATTGGACATACAGATACTATTGTTATAGCAGATTGTGGGCTTCCAATTCCAGATCATGTTCCGTGTATTGACTTGTCTTTAAAAATTGGCGTTCCAAGTTTTATAACAGTACTGGATATTATATGCGAGGACATGATAATAGAAAAAATGACATTCGCTCAGGAGATAAAAGGGCACAACAGTATGTTACACGCAAAGCTTCGCAAGGATTATTCTGAAATTCCATTTGATTATGTTTCGCATGAAGTTTTGAAAAAAATCCTTAGCGAGACAAAGGCAATTATTCGTACTGGTGAAGCAACTCCATATGCAAATGTAATCCTTCAAGCGGGTGTTTTATTTGCAGATAGGAAAGAATCATAATCCTTCTCACTTGCACGAAGAAGTTAGGATAATCTCATAAGAACGATCGAATGCGAAATTTTCTAGAAACAGAAAGGAGTGGTGATATGGCGATAACGCCTTTAGTAGAGATGGTTGGGATAGATAAATCATTTTCTGGTAACCAGGTTTTGCATAATGTTCAATTTAATGTAAATAAGGGCGAAATCCATGCGTTGATGGGTGAAAATGGGGCAGGAAAATCAACACTAGTTAAGGTTTTAACTGGTATTCATGACAGGGATGCAGGTGAGATTAGAGTAAATGGTGAGGAAGTTCAATTTATTAACCCTAAGCAAGCAGAAGCGAAAGGTATTGTTGTAATCCATCAGGAATTAAATATCATCCCTAACTTAACTGTTGCCCAGAATATGTTTCTTGGGAAAGAAATAAAGTACGGTCGAACCGGGATATTAAATCATAAGAAAATGAAATCACTAACAGAGGAAAGCTTGCAAAAATTAGGGGTAATAAATATTTCACCGGATGATATTGCAGGAGAATTATCGGTTGGAAAGCAGCAGATGGTCGAAATTGCTAGAGCATTAGCAACCAATGCTGAGTTAATCATTATGGATGAACCTACTGCAGCACTTACAGACCGCGAAATAGAGAGTTTATTTTCTGTTGTAAATGATTTAAAAGAACGTGGAGTTAGCTTCGTCTATATATCTCATAGAATGGAAGAAATCTTTCAAATTTGTGATCGGATTACTATTTTACGAGATGGCGAGTTTATTGGAACAGAGAATATTCGTGAGACATCATTTGAGAAAGTCGTAAAGATGATGGTGGGACGGGAGTTAGGAGAACGTTACCCAACGAAGAGCAATCAGATTGGCAATGTTGTTCTAGAAGTTGAAAACTTAACTAGTAAGGATGGAACATTTAAGAATGTTAGCTTCCAAGTACGTGAAGGTGAAATTCTCGGGGTAGCAGGTTTAATGGGAGCTGGTCGTACAGAAGTAATGGAAACGATTTTTGGTTATCGGAAAAAAGAAAGCGGTATCATAAAACTGGATGGGAAAACATTAAGGAATGGACATCCAAGTGATTTAATCAAAGCGGGGATTGGTTTCATAACAGAGGATCGAAAAATGAAAGGACTTATCTTAGGGTCTTCGATAAGTGAAAATATAGCATTAGCAAACTTAAAAACTATTTCCCAAAATGGTGTTATTTCGAATAAAAGAGAAAACGAATTAGTAGAAGAATTAATTAATCGACTTCATGTGCGCACTACAGGGAAAAACCAAGAAGTAAAATCGCTGAGTGGTGGTAACCAACAGAAAGTAGTTATCGCAAAATGGTTAGGAATAAAACCTAAAGTTCTTATATTAGATGAACCTACTAGGGGGGTCGATATTGGAGCTAAGAAAGAGATCTATACAATTATGAATGAACTAACAGAAATTGGTGTAGCAGTCATTATGGTTTCATCTGAATTGCCGGAAGTTTTGGGGGTAAGTGACCGAATAATGGTGTTACATGAGGGGAAAGTCACTGCCTTTATCAATCGTGATGAAGCTGACCAGGAGAAAATAATGTTTGCTGCAACAGGGGGGAATAGATAATGAAGCGATTTATATCGAATAACATCTCCATCATTGGTCCTTTTATTGGTTTGATTATATTCTCTATAATTCTAGGAATTATGAGTGATAGCTTTTTTACACTTGATAATTTACTAAACTTGTTACGACAAATCTCTATTAACGCTTTAATTGCGTTTGGGATGACATTTGTTATTTTAACTGCAGGTATCGACTTATCAGTGGGATCCATTCTAGCACTTGGAAGCGCATTAACAGCAGGCCTATTAACGAGTGGTATGGATCCTGTTTTAGCGGTGCTAATTGGTCTTTTAATTGGGCTAGCACTTGGGGCTATAAATGGATTAATTATCACGAAAGGGAAAGTAGCACCATTTATTGCAACCTTAGCTACCATGACAATTTATCGTGGAATTACATTGGTTTATACGGAAGGTCGTCCGATAACTGGTCTTTCGGATAGCTTTGCATTTGAAATGATTGGGAAGGGATATATATTTGGTATACCGTTTCCAGTAATCCTGATGTTGATTGCATTTGCGATCCTATACTTCATCTTGAAAAAAACAGTACTCGGACGGCAAGTATATGCGATTGGTGGTAATGAAGAGGCTTCTATTTTATCTGGTATTAAAGCGGATCGAGTGAAAATTTGGGTGTACTCTATAACAGGGATGCTCTCTGTACTTGCAGGAATCATTTTAACAAGTCGATTAAATTCCGCACAACCGACTGCAGGTGCTAGTTTTGAACTTGATGCGATTGCTGCTGTTGTAATAGGTGGTACAAGCCTAGCAGGTGGTAAAGGGAAAATCGTTGGTACTTTAGTTGGTGCTCTTATCATAGGTGTAATCGATAATGGTTTAAATCTATTAAATGTATCTTCCTTCTATCAACAGATTGTAAAAGGGGCAATAATCCTACTAGCTGTTCTGTTAGATAGACGCTCTAAATAGTGGTATTACGGATGTGCAAGCATCCTAAAATATAAATAATATCTCAGAGGAGGAAATAAATATGTTAAATCTACTCAAAAAAGTAGGTCTTGTTTCAATTTTATTAGTCGTGTTAGCAGCATGTTCAACAGAAGCACCCGGATCAAAGGATTCAGCCGATAAAAAAGCGGGAACAGAAGGGAATAGTGATAGCGATGTGAAAATCGGACTATCCGTATCGACTTTAAATAACCCGTTCTTTGTAACACTGCGTGATGGTGCACAAGAAGCTGCAGATGAAGCAGGCTATGAGCTAGTAGTTTCAGATGCACAAGATGATCCCTCAACACAGCTTAGTGATATTGAAGATTTATTACAACAAGATATTGACGTATTATTAGTAAATCCGGTTGATTCTGATGCAATTGTTTCTGCTGTAGAGTTAGCAAATGAGGCTGGTGTACCAGTAGTTACTGTAGATAGAAGTGCAAATGGTGGAGAAGTTGTAACACACATTGCTTCAGATAATGTAGCTGGTGGAGAAATGGCAGGAAAGTTTATCGCTGAAAAACTTGGCGATGCAGGAAATGTAGTAGAACTTGAAGGAATCCCAGGTGCATCTGCAACTCGTGAACGTGGAGAAGGATTCCATAATATTGTGGATGGAATAGATGGAATTGAAGTAGTTGCAAACCAAACAGCCAATTTTGATCGTACAGAAGGATTAACTGTAATGGAGAATATTATCCAAGGCGTAAGTGATATAAATGCTGTTTTTGCTCATAATGATGAAATGGCACTTGGTGCATTAGAGGCATTAGAAGCAAAAGGATTGCTTGAAGATGTAGTTGTTGTTGGTTTCGATGCAACTGACGACGCTATTTCTGCGGTAGAAGAAGGTAGGCTACATGCAACGATAGCACAACAACCAGCATTAATTGGTGAGTACGCTATTGATGCTGCAGGTAAAATAGTGAAAGACGAAGCTGTTGAAGAATTTATTCCTGTTGAATTGGAATTAGTCTCAAAATAATGGTAATCAAGTAGAAAGGACGGTCTCTTGTTTCAATATTTCTGAAACAGGAGAACCGTCTTTTCTTCATGGTACTAAATGTAATACTTTCCCATTTTCAGGAATAAGCTTTGTTTCATGGTAAATTCCTTCCACCCAGTCATCAATTTGGTTATGGTACCAGTCACTTCGGAAATGACCTTCTTGACCTGGACCAACGATATGGTAACCAGTCGTTGGATCTTCCATGTCAATAACGAAACGCCATGATGCACCATGATCTACCTCACCGGTTTCTGTTTCGAAAGCGGCAGCCATAGGCGTTACATTACTTCCACCAACTGGAACTGGATCTCCGTTATTAAAGAAGTAAGCTAATACAGGATGAACCGCTGATAATGGGTGATGAAACTGGACTTGATGATAATCGCCCCACTTCCAAGTATCCATGTCCTCACCATACGACTCGGTAAGCTTCTCAATTGTTTGCTGTAACGATACATGAAGTACGCTTTCCAGACCTCCATTTTCATCAACCCATATGGATCCTTCACCACTGGCCGCCTTACGAAGTAGTTCGTCGGTTGTTTGACCACGGCTATTGAATAAATCCATAACACCATCCGGTAATTCGTTATACAGAATGTCTTCAATTGAATTTATCCAATGATGGAAGATTAATGGCTGTACTGCATCCACATTATCAACATAATCCCATTCCGTTAGAAGTGATAGTGCTTGTGCTTCGTATTTACTTAATTTTGAATCCTTTAGCATATCTAAGAACATCGGCACAAATTCTCTCGCTTGTAAATTGGTTTGGTCCATTTGAAGTGCCATCATATCTTCTTTTGTTAACGTGTCATTAGCCTCTAATACCTCTGCAATTCTTTCGTATCGATAAGGCTGTGCCCAAACATTACTAATATGATATGGATACTCATTACCTGCTACTTTATTGTTCGCTGTTGCGATATAGCCTTTTTTCGGATTCACGACCTTAGGTAATTCATCGAAAGGGATGTACTCATTTAATATATAAGTTGGATCCCAGCCAGGAAGCGGTATTAACGCGTCCTCACTATTTTCGTAGATTGGTATTTTACCATTTGCTTTATAGGCAATCGTTCCGTCTTTAGATGCAAAAACAAAATTTTGTGCTGGAACGAGGAATTTCTCTAATCCCTTCTCAAACTCTTTCCAGTTTTTTGCCTGGTTCATCTCTAGAATGGCTTCGAGCTCTGTTGTTGCATCCAATGCGGTCCAACGTAATGACATAACGGTATTCTTTCCACTATTCTCAGCAAACTCTGATACAATTGGTCCATGCCTTGTTTCAACGACTTGATAGTCTATCGTTTCGCCATCTTTTACTTTTATTGGTTCCTCAATAATCGTTGCTTCTTCCCATTCCTCGTCAAATAGATACTCATTTGGGTTATCTGGATTTTGCTTTTCTAGGTATAGTTGTTGAACATCAGGTCCGGTGTTGGTGACTCCCCAAGCGATATAATCATTATGTCCAAGAATAATCCCAGGAACACCCGCGAAAATTACCCCACTAACATTTAATTCATCTGTCTGAAGATGCATTTGCATCCAAATGGAAGGTGTTGCCAAACCGAGATGTGGGTCATCTGCAAGAAGCGGCATACCTGACTGTGTTTTCTCCCCACTTACAACCCAGTTATTACTTCCATTAAATGGATGTGGGATAACCGCTTTTTCAAAGCTGGATGCTACATCAACAATCTCATCTTCTTGAATAATGGTTGGTTTGGTTTCAGGATAAACGGGGAATAATTCATATGCTTTTTCCTCATTGAATTCATTAAGTACGTAGTAATTAAACGCCTGCCTTTCCCAATGGCCCCCAAGGTCAAAAGCCATGAATTTCCCAATGGTTAATGAATCAATCGGTGTCCACTCAGCGGGCTCACTGCCTATAAGGGTAAATTCAATTGGTAATGAATTGGATTCTTTTGCTTGATTGATATATGTATTTACACCGTCTGCAAACCATTGCAGGATTTGTTTACTCTCGTCTGAATATATTTGATACGACTTCTCCGCAGCCCGTCTTAACCCTAGGGTGCGAAAATATTTATCTTGGTTAATTGTGGATTCCCCAACTACTTCGCTTAATGTTCCAGATGCTTGTCTCCTTGATAACTCCATTTGGAATATCCGATTTTGTGCTTGCATATACCCCTGAGCCATGTATAAATCATGGTCATTGCTAGCTTGGATATGGGGAACACCATGTTCATCTGTTGTAACAATAACTTCATCTTGTAGCCCTGGAATCTCAATAGTCCCTTCTACTTGAGGAAGGGATTTGTTTATGTATGCGTTTACAAAAAATACCCCGATTAAAAGAATAGCTAGTAAAACTCCAACAATTAGGAAGATGATTTTCTTCCAATTTTGTAACTTTTTTTCTGATAAATTCTCAGCTAAACTTGGTTCCGACATTTTTTAATCCCCCTATAAAATGTTTGTTATTAATATTCTGATAGTTAAGATTCTACACATCTTTGCAGGGGTAAACAAGGAGTTGTTTTATAGTTGTAACTCCTATTCTTTTTAGAGTGAGGGCTTATAGTAAAAAAATAAAATAAAAAAGTTATAAGCTGATAAAGGGTACGGTAATATTTAATAGTTATCTTATAAGCTTTTTGGTTTTTAAAATTAATTCAGTTGGTTCAAGGTTTTTTATTCTTGTCCTGCAAGCAGAGGGGACCTCCCTCTGCATTTGATGACTTTTTAGTCGAATACAATTGTCTTGAAATTAAAGCAATCCTAAGGCAAGGAATAGATTCTCTAGTTTAAATATGAAAACGGCGAACGAACTCTTCTTTGAATGTTTTGTTGGAAAAAGTTAGCATTCCAATAAGGGTAAGCAGTGCATATAAGGAAGTAATAGCACATGCCCAAAGTGTTGTAGCAATACCACTTATATAAAGGCCAATCGGGAGAAAACCCATTACAATCATTGCTAGTATAAACCCTACATATTCTTGCCAGCGCATCCGTTTAAATAAAATAATTATCGTTATCAAAAGAGTCGCCGTAATAATCAAGAAAGGAATAACAAAATTTACTGACCAGCGCTGAAATCCTGATGTTATATCAATTAAAATTACCATGATGGAGAAACTAATAACTTGACCAACAATTTTGGACCCAGTATGAGCAAAGGAATAGACTGTATGGTTGATAGATACATATAGATAAATCACGGCTCCTACAATATACAGAGCCCAGAGATGGTTAGGGCTTACGAGAAAATTTATTAGTAGACATGTACTGATAATAACGATAGATATAAAAGTCACTATTCTTCTGATAAATGAATAACCTTTTTTTATTGCCATTTCTCGGTATTCCGGATATAAATTATCCTTTATCGTATCTGTTGGGTTAGCTACCTTACGATGACATAATGGACATGTCACATGCTCGATCAATACTCCGCAGTTATGGCAGTAATTCATGTAGTCTCCCCCCAGTCATTGGAATAGACCTTCACGTCCAGACCTGTTAACCTAGTAAGTTGACTGAAGAAGGCTCTTATTATTTCAGTTTCTACAATAGAGCGCGCAAATGTAATGGTCATATGATCGTTAATGGAACAAACTCCACAATTGATAGGACTATTTTTCGTTGGATAGAGTACCACTTCCATACTTTCGATATAGTCCTTCATAGAGGGAGGTATTGCAATGTTTCCTAAATTAGAAAGTGTAAGAGTCTTAGCCAGTTCCCCAAAGTTTTTAAAACCATAGCGCATCGCTTGATACTTAACGATAAGTGGAACAATTCTCGTTTTTAAGCTTTCTTGTAGCACTACATGGCGATTGATATCATCCTGTAAATGTTCTTTGTTCGTCTTACTTCTCAATTGATCAGACACAGTTTGAATAATATCTTTTAACGTAATCTCGTCAGTGATATCTACTTTTATATTTATTACAGAAAAGAAGTTTCTTAATGTGATAGAAGGAAATTTTTTCCGTAGATTAGCAGGCAGTGCTATTGTAATATTCTCTTTATATATCCCATATTTCATTGTTTCAGAATAAATGGCATAAATAAGTAAAGCAGTTATAAATTCCGTTATGGATGCGCCCATTCGTTTGGCAAAATGGTTTAAAGCTGAAGCGCTAATGACACCATGGATGACATTTACGCCTGGAGGATCAAAGGGAGTTCCTTTAATCTGAAACGAACGGGGTGCTTTATCCTGTAAATGATTGTGTTTAGATTTCTGATAATATTTTACAAAGCTATCCTCTATTTCATATTTACTAGGTATTTGATCTGGGAATAATATATCATCGTCTACAACTAAATCTACTTTTTTCAATGTTAGATATTGATAAATTAAGGTTTTAAGAAACTCAATTGCACCTGTTCCGTCAGTAAGAGAATGGAATATTTCAACCGATATTCTATGGTTGTAGTATAAAACCCTGAACAAATACCCATTATTCTCCCTTGGGTTAATGGGGTGGCAAGGATAGGATGTTTCCTTCTGAACCTTAAGTTGTTCTTCATTACCCTCCATAAAGTCCCAAAATATTCCTTTACGTACTTTTACAGCTAATGTTGGAAATCGTTTGATTACTGTATCTAATGCTTCTTGTAATAATTCTACTTTTACAGATTCCTTCATTAACACAGAGACACGGTACACAGAAGAGTTAGAGGCCTCTGTTACTGCGTGAAATACTTTTCCTGCATTATCGATTTTATACCATTTGTTCATCAACGTACCTTCTTTGTCATTAATCTCAAAAATACCGACATATCGTTTATGTACCGACCTTTGTTTGATTGTTATTATAGCATTGTTTGAAAATAGCGTATACCATGTGAAACACGTGTATCCAAAATGAATATTTCTAAATTTATTTCATAGAACTTCTTGATTATTGCTAGATAAATTACAATGTACAAGAAGTCATATTGTAATAGATTGAAGAATAAAAAAAACGGTATCTGTACAGCACAGATACCGTCTTTATTCTAATGAGATTATTTAAGCAATTTTAATGATTCACGGTTGAATGCAGGTAGGTCAGCAGGTGTTCTACTAGTAACGAGATTACCATCTACAACAACCTCTTCATCTCTTACAATTGCTCCTGCGTTTTCTAAGTCTTTTCTAACAGAAATGAAGCTTGTTAATTCTTTTCCTTTTAATAAGTCTGTTTCAACTAAGAATTGAGGGCCGTGACAAATTGCGAATACTGGCTTTTCTGCCTCCATAAACGCTTTTGCGAAAGCACCATTTTTGGGATTAATACGAAGTAAGTCTGGGGAGAATCCACCAGGAACTAACAATGCGTCATAGTCGCTAGCATTAACTTCATCAATTCCTTTATCTGCCTTTAGTTCATGTCCGTTTTTACCTTTAATTAGTTTACCTGCCTCGTCACTAATAATTTCAGCTGTATGACCAGCTTCTTCATAAGCCTTAACAGGATCTGTCAATTCAATTTCTTCCACCATATCAGTCACAAGTACTGCAATTCGTTTAGACATAAAACATTCTCCCTTCATATATGTTACCTTAATGGTAACGAATATAATGCGATTTGTGAAGAAGGAAGTCTTATACTAAAAAGGGGAAAGTAATGGGACATAAGCCCTAAGTTGCACTAAAAAGGCAATGTTTATTACATAAGCATGTTAGATTTAAGAAGGATGATCATTTACAAAGTGATTGAAGATGATAAGCTAACGTTTGAATTATATTCTCCTTTGTAAATTGTTCGGGATTTAATAAATGATGTATAGCCATACCATCCACTATTGCATGAAGCCTATTAACCTCCATATCTAAATTAAGATTTTCCTTTGTAAGGTTTAAAGCTTGCAAAGAGAGGACAACATTTTTAAATCCTAGATGCATATCACAATATACTTTATTGCTCAGTTCACGAAGTGTTGCATCGACAAGAACCTTTGCCGAGAATGCAAGCCACACCTCCATCTCTATTTTTCGCTCTTCATCGATAGGGAGTACCTCATAAACTCCTTCCGTTACAAATTCTAGTGGATCCTGTCCTTTTGAATATTTTCTAGCTTTTGCACGTTCCATAACTCTTTCTGAAACCAGTTCCATGGAAAATCGTAATAATTCCGACTGTGATGCAAAATAGTGTCGCAGGGCACCAACCGATAGGCCGGTAGCGCCAGCAACTTTTCTTACCGTTGCTTGTTCAATACCTTCGTCGACAATTACCTTCCATGTAGCTTCAGCAATTTGAATTTTTCGTTTATGATGATCAACTTTTTTTGGCATGTTTTTAATATAACACACTTGTATTAAATAAACAATTCTGATACCATTTTAGTACAGACGTGTTAAATAAAGTTGGAGGTGTGTTTCATTTGATTGGATGGTTAATTATCGCCTGTGAAATTGGATTTTGGGTATTTGTTTTAGTTGGTTTGACATCTAGGTATATCCTCAAGAAAAAGAAACTAGGTACTATTTTATTAATCTGTACTCCTTTGGTTGATTTAGTTTTACTAATCGCAACTGTGTATGATTTGAAAAATGGTGCTGTTGCTACTACAATACACGGAATAGCAGCAATTTATATTGGCGTAAGTGTGGCATTTGGTCATCAAATGATTAGATGGGCAGATGAGCGTTTTAATTACCGATTTGGTAATGGGAATCAACCAGCAAAGGTTAAAAAGTTTGGAAAAGAGCATGCGAGGAAAGAACGAGAGGGATGGTACCGTCATTTGTTGTCGTGGTTTATAGGTGTGGCATTATTAATGGGGATTATCCTTTATATTAATGACCATTCACAAACAGAAAGATTATTACGTACCGTACAGCTCTGGTCTATAGTTTTAGTCATAGATTTTATTATTAGCTTCAGTTATACACTTTTTCCAAGGAATGAGAAGGTATAATAGATTAAAAGGAAGCCTGATTCTGTTAGTCAGGCTTACCCTTATTCGTATCTACTCATTTATTATATTTAATATCTTTTCCGGTACATCTTCCTTGTCAATTTCTCCCCTGCGTTCGCCGAAGCTTCCCTCCGCAAAAATGATAAGGTAAGCATCAGGACGAAGCTTTCTATCAACTACTTTCGCGATTTTTTGTTTTTCCCCGTCTTCGCTATATCCAGAAAAAGAATAACGGTATTTTCCATTCCAAAGCTTTTTAAAGTTATCTGTTGAATAGGATCTTTAAGACAAGAAGTTCTCTTGATTTTTCTCATATTTTCTAATTTTAAATGGAAATCTAGTTCAACGCCCTTAAGAAGTAGGAAAATTAAATAAAATTGAAACTTTTATGAGGTAAATGAGTATTAAAGTACTATGGGAACTTATATTAAAATATTTTTTTCGATAAACTTTTAAAAAATATATAAAAGGAAGAAATTGCAAGAAGGGGGGAGAAATTGATTTGAGATATAAGAACCTATCCGTAGTTCTATTTTTATTAACCGTGATTTTTATATTATTAGTACAACTTAATATATTTAAAGAAATAGACCTTTTATTAAATGGATGGTCTTATTCACTTTCAAATCCAGTAACGGATGTATTCTGGAGAATGTTTACAGTGCTAAGTGACACTGAAATATTAGCGGTTTTATCATTATTAATCCTTGTATATTTGTTTTATCAAAAAAAGGTCATTGAAATCATATTATATTTATTTCTAATGTCTTCTGGAATTATGATTACGTTTGTTTTAAAGATTTTATTGCAAAGGGAACGTCCTGGAGATGTGGAGTATATAGATTTTTGGGGGCTAGGTAAAGATATAGTATCTTATAGTCTTCCTAGTGGGCATGCAGTAAAGAGTTTATTGCTTTTTGGTTTTGTCCTATGGTTTATCCAGCAGAATTATCATCATAACAGATATACGCTTATACTTTCTACATTACTTGTATTCATAATTATATTTTGCGGTATTGGTCAAATGTTCCTGAATGAACATTACATGAGTGATATTATTGGAGGTTATTTAGTTGGTTTTACTGTTTTTTCTTTTTCATTTTGGCTATATAGAGTAAGGTTTCCAATGTCTTATATAAGATAATTAAGTAAGTACAAAAATAGGGGTTTGAAGAATAGTTGATGTTTTTTATTCATTGGAGGATTATTACGTTTGGAAATATTTATTTAAATAGATAGATAATAATGCTTGTAAAGATAAAAATATAATAAAAGTGGAAAATATAATAAAAGTGGAAAATTATAATTAAAATTCCTATTTTATAGATTATAATATAATTGATTATCAATTATTTATAGAATAGGAGAATGAAAAATGAAAAAGTTATCTATCGTAATTACTGTTTTCTCATTGTTTATGATGTTCTTAACTCCTATAGTAAATGCACATCCAGGAAGAACAGATAGTAATGGTGGACATTATTGTTGGACAAATTGTAGTAAGTGGGGATTATCCTACGGCGAGTATCACTATCATAATAGTGCCAAAAACTATAATCCTCCAAAAGTTGATTACACTCCTTTGGTCGAACCAATAGATATTTATATTAATGGTGCCTGGCAATATTATGATCCCAGTGCTTATATTAAGAATGGTACTACCCTAGTACCTATGCGGGCAATATTTGAAGAGTTGGGAGCAACTGTAAATTACGACTCCAAGAATAAAAAGATTACTGCAATTAAAGATGGAAAGAAAATTGTTTTTAGTATTGGTAATAAGAAAGCGTATGTGAATGATAAAGGTGTTACAAGTTCTATTAGTTTAGGATATCCAGCAGAAATTAAAAACGGCTCTACAATGGTTCCGATAAGATTCATTAGTGAAGCACTCGGAGCAAGAGTAAACTGGGATGGCTTAACGAATACAATTGAAATTAATAATTAGGGATACGGATGTTAAGTGTGTCTAATAAAAAACATAAAAGCTATACACTAACTCTATACAAACAAAAAGAAAACTCTAGGCAATTTTGATATGCTCCCCTTATAGTAGACAGGTTAAAAAATCTATTTACTTAAGGGGAGTATTTTATATGTCAAAAGAGCATGTTCCTTAGAAGAAAAAGCCTTGATTATTACTCCTCTGTACTTTACCTAATTTTCATAGTGGGATATCAAAAGGCGATGAAAAGGACACTTAGGTATAGTAGTGTCATCGTCATGTAAGAAGTATTGTTTCCATTCATAATTATCATCTTCTCCATAACTATTTAAATCAGGATGCACCTCAATAGAATCAAAAGCTTTCAGCCGTTTCCGTATACGCTCTTTAATTTTTGTTGCTCGATGCTCGGATTTATTAAACGTCTGTAAAACCCATCTTGGTGTAATGGCAAGCAACATGGTGTCAAAATGTCTGCTCTGACGATTCTTATGAGCGGGTGTTGCACAAAACATGAAATATCGCTCTCCGTGAAAACAAAATTCCCAAATTGGATGGTCTGGTTTTACAGGGATATCCTTAGGCCAGTCTAATTTATCAATAGAAGCTAATTGGTTTAGAATATGCCAAAATAATTGTTCATAATCCTCAACTGAGCATGTCTTTTTAGTCTCTTCTGATAGCTGGAAAAAAACAATCAGCGAAGTGTAGTCCCCGAATTCATTCGATTTCTCTGTGTAATCTCTTAATAGATTCGCGAGTTCGCTAACAGTTGATAACCTACTGGGATCACCTATGAAACCATAACGTAATTGATTCAACGAAAAGCCTATAGTCGCAGGAATACAAGGAAACGGATTACTTCTATCAAGCATTCTGGCTTCAAATTTCTCCAATACCATTCTTTTATTATCACGTAATTGCTTCCTAGTTGTAGGACCGTCTTTAAATAAAGTCTTCATTCCAATCACCTCTATTAGCTTCCTATACTGTATTCAACCTAGTGGGCATTTGGTGAATTATTAAGTGAAAAATGGGCAGTTGTACAGATTTTTACGTGAATTGTTCCATAATTTACAATAAAGTGATTCCTATTTATGCCCCCATAAACAGAGGAGAAATCCCGAATATAGTGACGATGAACTTATATGCTAGCACTATTTTAGAACCTTCTAGTACTAGTAAGATAACCTGATAGAGCGCGAACTACTAAAACAATCTAATAGAAACATGTGAGGGATTATCATGACATTTGAAAAAAAATTAATGAATAAAACTTTTTATCAGACATTGATTGAAGAACATGAACTGATTCATCCAATTGAAATATTAGGTAAAATGTATATGAACGAAATGCAAAAAAATCGACCGAATTTATCAGCGATTCGTTTTGCTCAAGGGGAAGTATATTTCATGCATCATGATTATGAAGCGGCAATTTACAAATGGGGACAAGCCTTAGATGATAAATTCATTCCTTGGGCACAAAAAAATATTGCTGATGCCCATTTTGAAATGGACTTAATAGATGATGCAGAGAAATATTATAAAGAAATAGATACCCAATCAATTGAGTTGAATGCAGAAGTTCTACTGCAGTTATTTTCTTTGTATGTTCAACAAGGTGATTATGAGAATGCTGTTGATACGATACAACAGGCAGTAAGCCTAAATCCAGATTATTCGGGTGTTACAGAAATAGCTAAAGTCTTTTTCGAAGATATCCAGGATTGGAACCATGCTATTCAACTTGCCGTGCAGGAGGCAGTTCGAACGGAGTCGCTATCATGGTTTGTAGCTTTAGAAGAGTATGTGGTGCAAGGTCTTACAAGGAATTATGAACCAGAATACTTTAAAAAAGTACTAGCGTCTTTATTACATATCGATAAGTTACAATTTGAAACCTTTACGGAAGTATTGTGGAACAGTTATAAAGAGAGCGACTATTATATGTTGTGGCTAAGAGAGATTAACCATTTCCTAATGGAGAATCATGTGGAAGAAGCTTATATGTGGAAGAAGCTACCAAGCCTTTACACAGAAGCCTACTTTGAACTAATTAGCGGAAAGTTTCTAATTGGGGACATATCCACGCTGGTACAAATTCATTTAACAAATTGGCTAAGCTTATCCTCTGATTCAGATACATTAGTTTCCTCATCTGCAATTCTGGCTTGGAATGAGATGTTTCCATCGGATCTTAATACTTCGCTGCTCATAGAGGCGGAAAGTCGTTTTGAAAGTTCGAATGTCCACCAAACCAATAGAGAAGATGGGATTAAGCTCTTTGAATCCATTAAAGATTGGGCAGAGAAAGAAAACCTCTTAGAAGAATTATCAGAATGTATTCTGCCTATGATAGAGGAGTATAACATCGATGTGGCAAGTCCTTCTAAAATCCGAAATGTAATTAAGCAGGCAATAGAATTTCTGATTGAGAAACAGGTAGAAGTAGAAAATGAAATAATGGAGAAAGTGAGTTGGAACGAAGAGCAACTTGCAAATCTTCAAGACATACAACAACAGTTAGGTAAATTGGAAAAGGAAAAAGTAGAAGTTATAAGAACATCCTTCCAAAACATTAAAAATGATTACACTCAAAATTTATTACGGACGTTGTCAGAGCTACTTCGAAGTTGTTCTGAATTAATCCATGTAGATAGTGACTTTGGTAAACTTCATGTTGATCTCAATAATGAGATGAATAGGAAGCTTCAATCTTACTTGGAAACAACTGCGCTGCAGGAATTTAGTAATGCCATTCAAGTATGGGTAAAGGATTGTGAAAGAGAGTTAAGTGATAGTCAGGTAAGACTGGCTGAAATCAGTGAAGATTTTAATGATCCATATGGGAGAGAGATGATTGTATTAGAGGGTGACTTTAAGGTGCTAGATGATTGGAAAAGAGATATGGAACGTATTGCTAGAGGAATGATTCACCTAGAAAATGCAAATGTCATGTTACGTAATAACCCTTATCAGTTGTTCTTAAAAGGAGCAGGAAAAATACTCGGTTCCATTTCCAAAAACAAAGAGAAGCTCTATAGTAAATATAAGAATTACATTGAGACCCAGGATTATAATCAAATAACACAAGAAATAGTAACGCCATTTATCCAACAATTAGAATTATTCGAAGGATCGATGGATTGGGATATAAATAAGTTTTTCTCCGGTTCTTATGAAGTACTTAATTATGTTAGAGAGCAAGTACAAGGTGAAATGGAGGAACATCAAACTTCTCTCGCTATAATACAAGAAAAGCCAGAAATATATCGTGATCCACTTACCTTTTTCGAAGTAAAGCTTCGTCAATACGAATTAATGAATAGGATAAGTTGAGGGCTATAAAGCGGTAGTTTGAACAAAAGAAGTAGCTTTGGCGGTTTAAATTTCGCACTCTACAAACAATATAAAGGCAAAGGGAACTCTGTTTGGAGTCCCCTTTTTTTACGATATAAGTAGAATCGAAAACTATACAAAACATTTTGATGCTATTTACGGTAATATGCTACAAGATCAGGGTATTCCTTTATTTCTCGTTTACCTTTTGCGCTGAGTGCATAGATGCCTCTTCGAATACGTACAAACCATCCATAATAGTTTTTACTTAAAATTGATTGGGTTTTCTTATTTGTTCCCAGTTGTAATAATTCTTTTGGTGATAGTTCCCCATGCTCCTCCAGGTAGCTAGCAATTTGAATGCAGCTTTCTCTGTAAGCAGTCATAATTTGTTTTCTAGAAGAACCACCAACATTATAGTCTCCACTACGTCCATTGATTTCTTTTATAATGGCCTGTCTAAGGTATTTGGCTTTTCCCGCACTGATTGGACGATGAAAAGGTGTTGGCTCCAAGACAACTTCCACTCTTCTTTGCTTTTCTGTAAACGAAACAAGGATTAGACCTAATTCTAATCTTCGTATTAAGTGGCAAGTATCCCGCCATTTTTTGGAGCGAGGGTTGTGCTTTTTCGGTCTAGGAATAGCGATATATACATGCTCGGACAACCGTTGTCTTTTGGTAGCTTGTATGAGTAGGTCCACACTTAAGTTCAATTTTAATTCCACTATAATTAACAGATCATCTTTTATAACTGCAACATCACAGTCTTTTACTTCACCATAGACTTCATAGCCTTTACGCTTGAAGTACTTGTTAATCGGCTCATATAAATCAATTTCTTTTAACTTTACATTCTCCAAAGCTAGCACCGTCCAGTAATAGAATTCTAGAATCCATTTTAACATATTAGTAGTGTGTAGTTGGGAGTAGTGATGCTTATGATAAGTGCATAACTCTTTCCAATGGTTAATTATTTTCCGCCATACGCCCTAATGGTCCATCTTCCCTAATAATATCTTGAATTTGATAAACGGAAATTGGAAACATTGGAAATCCATAAACATATGGCGTTATTTCATACAGTTGGAAATAAATGACTAAGCTTTTATCAGCAATGTAAAAATCCTGGTTAGGACTAATTTCGGTAAAATCTTCTATTAGTTGGATGTCACGTTGTTTGATTTGTTCTTTGATGATTGCCGATAGTCGTTCGATATACGGACTACCAGGTTTGTTTGAATAAATCCTTTAAATCAAGTTTCTTCTTGGCTAATAAATCAAAGTTTAATGATTTTATATATGTCATCCCATGTGCTGCCTTATCGTGGTATGTGTAATTCGTAAGAGAGAGGCTCAAAACTTCTCGTTGATTATTTTTTAATTCAAATGTTCCAAGCATTTCCACTACCGAAGATGGCATGTCAGCCACTTGTAAATTTATTAGAGCTTGTGTTTCGTTTATAATTGCTTGATTGATAGATTTTTCTAGTAATTGATTTTGCATATGGATAACTTGAGGATAATAGACATTCTTCTGTAAACCAGCACTAACCGATAAGGGGATTATTTGAACAGGGAAGGTAGGCAATTATCTCATTCCTTTTTTATCTTATCTTATTCGTAAGATGTATAGGTGTGAGGCGGAAGAAGAGAAAATCCTTATTAAGTTTTGATAATACTCTATGTGTAAAATTTTTATAGAACTTTTTGCCCCTTTGTGGGTTTTCCCCTTGATAGTTTTTCCTTTGTAACTTAGAATAAAAATACATTTATGAAAACGTTTGCCTAAATTATTATATTAGTCTACTACCTTGGTTTGAATGTTAACAGAATACCTAGTGCAATTGTTTTCACAAAAATATAAGGAGGATTGGGAAAACATGAAAAGGGATTCGAAGCGAAATTTTTCTATCGTTATGATTGCAATTATGTTATGGAGTTTGTGGGCTCCTTTTGTACCTACTCAATTAGTATTTGCAGAAAATGTAAGCGTTACCAGTGGGGCAGAGACTGGGCAACGAACTGTGCGTTTTACGTATATACGCGAAGATCAAAATTTTACTGATTGGAACATTTGGGTATGGAATACTGGTGTTAAAGAGGATCAAATTGATTTTGAAACGTATGATGGGGATAAGGCGATAGCTAATATTGCTGTTGCAACTGAGACGGAACAATTCGGATTTGTTCTTCGTAGTACAGATAATTGGGATACGGCGGTTAAGGAGTTCGGTGATCGCTTTATTAAAGTAAACAAAAATGACTTGCTAACCAAAGTTTATATTACAAGTGGAACAGAAGAAGTTCGTATTGTCCCAGATGGCTCTGCGCCGGTCGTGAAAGATGGGAATGCTACGTTTTATTATCGTGATAAGGAGCTTTTCCAACAGGATGCGATGGACAGTATTGAAAAGGTAGAGTTAGAGATAAATGGCGAAACATATGAGATGGAGTATGAGCCAGAGAATGAGAGATTCGTAGTTACATATAACAATTTGGAAAACGGTGAAACAGTTTATCATTATAACGTAACGATGAATGGTAATACGAAAAAAGTGAATGATCCTTATAATACGGTCGACGGTGTTTCTAAAGTTAGTTATTATAGAGCAGATTTAACGGTGTCTGGAAATGTAACACCGAACGCTATAGATTATAACCAAAATGCGGTCTTAAGCGTTGATGTAGAAGGGTTTGTAGATGGGAATCACATACAGGAAATGTATGCCGATATATCTGCATTAGGAGGATCTAATGCGTTAAGAATAGATCCTAGTTTAGGTGCGATTACGATAGCGGTAGATGATGATGTCACTGCTGGAATCAAAAGTATACCTTTGACGGTAATTGATTCTTTTGGTAATCGTTTTACAGGGACGACATCTGTTGAAGTAAAAACAAGACAGTCTGTCGGTGATGAAGATTTTGATTGGGATGAAGCGATTATTTATTTCATGTTGACAGACAGATTCTTTAATGGGAATACAGAAAATGATGATCCATATGGTATGAATTATGACAGGAGTAAGGGTGGTACATATCATGGTGGAGATTTTAAAGGTATTACAGAAAAACTAGATTACTTAGATCAGTTGGGAGTTAATACGATTTGGATTAGCCCAATTGTTGAGAATATAAAACATGATGTTGGTTCAAATGTAGAAGGAGAACCTTTCTATGCAAACCATGGTTATTGGGCAAGCGACTTTGGGGAGCTAAATCCACACTTTGGAACAATAGAGGATTTTCATACATTAATTGATGAAGCACATGCCCGTGGCATTAAAATAATGGTGGATGTCGTGTTAAATCATACTGGTTATGGACTGAAGGATATTGATGGAGAAATTGAGAATCCTCCGGTAGGATTTCCAACGGATGAAGACCGTACAGCTTTTCGTAACTTGCTAAGACAAGGTGCTAATGTTGGTTCAGATGAAGTCGTTGGTGAATTATCTGGACTTCCGGATATTCGAACTGAAGATCCAGCTGTTCGTGAGCAGATCATTCAATGGCAAACAGATTGGATTGATAAAGCTAGAACCCCTAATGGCAACACAATTGATTACTTCCGTGTTGATACCGTAAAACATGTTGAAAATACAACATGGATGGCATTTAAGAATGCTATTACGGAAAAAATGCCAGAGCATAAAATGATTGGTGAGGCGTGGGGGGCTAGTGTTCATAATGACTATGGTTACCTGGACACAGGTATGATGGATTCCCTTTTAGATTTTAATTTTAAAGAAGTTGCAAAGAACTTTGTAAATGGAGATGTTATGGGTGCCAATGATCAGTTAGTTGCCCGTAATGTAGAAATGGACAACACGGCAACTCTTGGCCAATTTTTAGGAAGCCATGATGAGGACGGGTTTCTCCATTCAGTTGGTGGGGATGAAGGCAAATTGAAGGTTGCTGCAGCACTTCAAGTAACCGCTAAAGGTCAGCCGGTTATTTATTACGGAGAAGAGATTGGGCAAACCGGTGCAAATAATTATCCGTATTACGATAATCGAAGAGATTTTAATTGGGGAAAAGTTGAAGGAAATGATATTTTAGCTCACTATACGAAGGTCTTGAATTTTAGGGGCGACCATTCAGAAGTCTTCGCTAAAGGAGATAGAACAACAATCGGTGGCTCCAATAGTGGAAAGTACGTATTATTTAAAAGGAGTTATCAGGATGATTCTGTATATGTTGGTTTGAACGTATCCAATGAAGCAAGGAAAGTAACCTTAACGGTTGATGGTCAAGCAGCGGCTGTAACCGATCATTACAGTGGTGAAACATTTAGTCCTAATGAAAATGGAGAGATTAATTTAACCATTCCTGCCAATATGGATGGTGGTACAGTTCTGTTAACGGTTAATGACGGTACAATTACCGAAGTGAAAACAGATGATAATGGAGAGGCTCCAGAATCTGGTAAGGAGATTCCTGATAATCATATTCGAATCCATTATAACCGTACAAACGGTGATTATGATAACTATGGAATCTGGAATTGGAATGATGTGGCTGAGCCATCAGCAAACTGGCCTATAGGGGCTACTATGTTTGAAACGTTTGATAGCTATGGAGCATACGTAGATATTGAGCTTGCTGAAGGGGCGAAAAACATCGGGTTCCTTGTAATGGATGTGACAAAGGGTGATTCAGGTAAAGACGCTGGTGACAAAGGTTTTACCATAACAAATCCAGAAATTAATGAGCTTTGGATAAAACAAGGTTCTGATGAAGTGTATATTTTCGAACC
The DNA here is from genome assembly GCF_000190475.1 of Ornithinibacillus scapharcae TW25. Classification (GTDB taxonomy): domain Bacteria; phylum Bacillota; class Bacilli; order Bacillales; family Amphibacillaceae; genus Ornithinibacillus; species Ornithinibacillus scapharcae. The sequence continues at coordinate 78,878 of NZ_AEWH01000041.1, read as the reverse complement.
AGTAGAGATTCCAGAGGATACGGTTCGGATACACTATGTCCGTGATGATGGAAATTATGATAATTTTGGTGCCTGGATTTGGGAAGATGTTGAGAATCCAAGTGTTGTCTGGCCAACAGACGCTAAGGATTTTACAGGAAGAGATCAATATGGTGCCTATGTGGATATCAAGCTAAAGGAAAATGCCAAAAAGTTGGGCTTTATTGTATTAGATGAATCTAAAGGTGACAATGGTAAAGACGGAGGAGATAAAACGTTTAACCTACTTGATCGATATCATCATCTTTGGGTGAGACAAGGTGATGATAATGTATATGTATCACCATATTGGGACTTGGCTACAGGTATTACCTCTGCTGAAGTAGTTTCTGAGGATACAATTCTATTGAACTTTACGATGACAGAAGGCTTAAATGTTAATCAAATCCAAGACAGTCTAGAGATAAAAGATGCCGATGGAAATAATATTGAGGTAACAGGTGCTGAAATCACAGGTGATAAAGCTGTAGAGGTAAAAGCATCATTTAATATAGAAAAATTACCTTTAACGATAACCTTTGCAGGGCGTACAGTTACAGCTGAATCTGGCTGGAGGTTACTAGATTCCCAATATGCTTATGGTGGGGATGATCTAGGAGCAACCTATCATGCTGGGGATGTAACATTAAAATTATGGGCTCCTAAAGCTAGTAAAGTTGTAGCAAACTTCTTTGATAAAGAGGATGCAACAACACCAATTGGCAGTGGTATTGAACTAAGTCTAGGTGAAAAAGGTGTTTGGTCCGCAGACATTAAAGCAAGTGACCTTGGAGTAACAGACTTAAGAGGATACTACTATCAATATGAGGTAACAAATGATGGTATCACGAAAACAGTTTTAGACCCGTATGCAAAATCGATGGCAGCCTTCACAGTCAATACTCAAGGTAATGCAGGAGCGGATGGTGACAAAGTAGGGAAAGCTGCTATTGTGGACTTAGAAGGTACTAATCCAGAGGGGTTTAGCCATGCGTCGATCGATGGCTATGAAAAAAGAGAGGATGCTATCATTTATGAAGTTCACGTGCGTGATTTTACATCTGATCCTTCCATTGAAGGGGATTTAACTGCCAGATGGGGTTCCTATGAAGCATTTATCGATAAGCTTGACTATATAAAGTCACTTGGTGTAACTCATGTTCAATTATTACCAGTAATGGCTTGGTACTATGGTGATGAAACAGCTATGGGGCAAAGAGAACTTGACTATTCCGCTGGTGGAAATGAATATAACTGGGGATATGACCCCCATAATTACTTCTCCCCGGATGGAGCTTACTCAGAAGACCCAACAGATCCAGAACGAAGAATTAAAGAATTAAAGACTCTAATAGATGCAATTCACGATGCGGGAATGGGTGTTGTACTGGATGTGGTATACACACATACAGCACAAGTAAGCATTCTAAACGATATCGTACCAAATTATTATTACTTCCAGGATGCGGAAGGTAATTTCCTAGGTGGATTTGGTAATAATTTAGCAACAAATCATCATATGTCCGAAAAACTAATGGTTGATTCCGTAAAATATTGGTTTGATGAGTTTAAGATAGACGGTATGCGTTTTGATATGATGGGAGATGCCAGCTATCCAGCGATTCAAAATGCCTATGATGCAGCAGCGGAAATTAATCCGAATGCATTATTTATCGGGGAGGGCTGGCGCACATTTTCAGGTCATTTATCTGATCCTTCTCTAATCGGTATGGGAGCGGATCAAGATTGGATGGATAAAACAAATGATGTAGGTGTATTTTCTGATGAAATTCGCAATGAATTAAAATCTGGTTTCGGTTCGGAAGGAGAGCCTAGGTTCTTAACGGGTGGTGCCCGTAATATTGATGTGATTTTCGCTAATATTAAAGGTCAGCCATCTAACACGGCAGAAGATGATCCAGGTGATATGGTTCAATATATCGCTGCACATGACAACTTACCTCTATATGATGTCATTGCACAATCGATTAAGAAGGACCCGGAAAATCCGGAAAATAATTTGGAAATTCATAAACGTATTCGGATAGGAAATGCATTGATTTTAACTGCTCAGGGTACGGCATTTATTCATGCAGGACAAGAATATGGACGAACAAAACAGTGGTTAGGTGAGGGTGTACCAGAGCAAAAATATCATATTTTGGTTGATGTGAATAACCAACCGTTTACCAATCCTTATTTTATCCATGATTCCTATGATTCATCAGATGCGATTAATAAATTCGATTGGCAAAAAGCAACTAATGTGGATTCGTATCCTATTAATACAACCACTCAGGAGTATACAAAAGGTTTAATAGAGTTACGTAAATCTACGAATGCATTTCGCCTAGGAGAGCAAGGACTAGTCAATGAAAATGTGAAATTGCTAGATATACCTGAAATCAATTCGACAGATTTACTAATTGCCTATAAAAATCAATCAACAGATGGTACAGGTGACTATTATGTATTTGTTAATGCTGACAATAAATCTCGTACATTAACACTAGGTGATGATGACTTTTCGACTGGAATAGTTGTTGTCGATAATGACGAAGCAGGTACAGAGGCGGTTTCGGAAGAGTCTGGTTTTACATTAATAGACGGAACATTAACGTTGGATCCGTTAACTACAGTCATCATTAAAGTTCCTGACGAGAAAGGAGAAACTCCTGGTGAAGGGAATCCGGGAGGTGGAGGAGGAATTACTGTTCCAGTGCCACCAATCCATAATGAACTTATTATTGACGAAAAGGATATTGGTGACCAGGTCGATGACTCCAAAGTAACGAAAGTAGAAGTTACAGTTTCTTCTCCGACAGAGAGAGATCCTGAAGTGGAAGTAAAAATAACAAGAGCAGCTTTACAAAAGGTGGCGGATTCTTCTAAATCTTTAGTTGTGAAAGCTGGAGATGTTCATTTAGTGATACCGAACGCAGTCTTGAAAAAACTTGCTGAAACTTTACCAGATTCTATTAGCATTCATGTTGGAATAGCAGATCATAAGGATGTTCCTGGAAAAGGAGTTGCTATTTCGGATGTATATGAGTTCTTTATTACAATGGAAAAGGACGGTAAGAAAACAACGGTATCACGATTTACTGAACCAATTGAGATTACGGTTCCAGTGTCGATTGCAAAAATGAAGGATAAACGTAAGGCTGCAGTCTATTATGTAAATGGTAGTAAATTAGACTTTCTAGGTGGAACATATAAGGATGGTAAGTTTATTTTCAAGACACATCACTTCTCAAAATTTGTCGTTATGGAGAATGATATCACATTTACCGATATCAAAAATCACTGGGCAAAAGATCAGGTGGAGGTGTTAGCTTCACGTTCTATCACAACCGGTACTTCCGAAAATATCTTTAATCCAAATGGTGATATTACTCGTGAGGAATTTGCAGTTTTAATTGCAAGAGCATTGAACTTGCCGACGGATGAATTTGAAGGCATATTTAAAGATGTAACAATTAAAAACATTTGGTCGTATGCCGGAATTGAAGCAGCGTATCATGCTGGTATTGTTAAGGGAATTAATGATAATAAATTTCATCCAAGTGCTAGGATTACTCGTGAGCAAATGGCAGTCATGATTACCCGAGCAGTGAATCATGTGAACGAGGATTTATCAAAAGACATCGAAGAAACGGTGAAATTTGTAGATGATTCACAAGTCAGTAAGTTTGCTGATACAGCAGTTAAGGAAGCGGCTAAACTTGGAATTATTTCCGGAAAGCCAGGGAACAAATTTGCACCACAAGATTATGCGACAAGAGCTGAAGCCGCCATGATGCTATATCGATCTCTTGAAGTGTTAAATGAATTGTAGTAGTTTATAGGAGTAAATCTGAGATAGGCCAAAAGCATGTCATAAAAAAGTTCATACTAGTGAAAAAATCCCCTTGTTTCGCAAAGGGGATTTTTTCGTATTGTTATAGATAGTAGTCTCTATTATCTATTGTAATTTCAAGAAACTCCAAACTGCATTCGTAAACAGCTGAACTTGTGATGCTATAGGGGTTCCTTCAAATAATTGAAGCAACGGTTTCAAGAGCTTTTGAACAACAATCTTCCGAATACGGTCACGCTCCAACTCACTTAGAATAACATCTATCAAATCCTGTTGTTCTTCATTAAAATTATATTGTTCCATCAATTGTGCTGCCATTTCCATTACTTTCGATTTTGTTACCACTTTCTTGTGGGCATGCGTTTGAAGTAAATCGATAGCAAAATTATTGAGAATGGTACCACCGTTTCGTTTCATTTGAATGATAATTACTTCTACATACGATAGAAGCGTTTCAATTAAGTCATGTAAGGAATACGAACTGTTAGTTAGATTAAGCGTAAATAACATGTACTGCAGCATTCCAAAAAATAATACCGTCGCTTCAGTTGAATACTCCCGTATATCTTCTCCCATGACGTCTATAAGACGATTTGCAAACCATTCCATTTCTATTACTCTATGCTGTAAAACCAATTTCTTTAATTCTGGTTGATTAGAAGAAAGAATATTTTCAAATAATGTCCGCAGATTATGTTGCTCATTTAATCTCATTAAAATGGTAATTTGTTCGATTAATACTTCACGATCCTGAGGGTTCTTACCGACTTGAACGGCAACACGCTCTTGACTAGCGTGATAACGAATGTTTTCTAATATCTCTGCAATACAATCATTTTTGGAAGAAAAGTAATTATAGAATGTCCCTTTCGATATTTTCGCATGATCAATGATTTCTTGAATGGAAGTTTGTTGGAACCCCTTATCGATAAATAACTTCAAGGCGATATCTGCTACTTTTCTTTTACGCTCATTCATCGTAACCTCAGTCCTTTCTATAAGAAGCAGTATACGGTTATTTTAATAGAAAAACAATAGTTTTAAACCATTAGTAAAAAAACGTTGCAAAAACTGAACTACGGGTATAAAATAAGCAAATGCAATAAATTTAGTCAGGATGAGAGGGAACAAAATATGAATAAAGAATTGAACAAACCACCATATTTAATGATCGGTATTTTATTTATTGGTGCTTTCGTATCCTTTTTAAACAATTCGTTGTTAAACGTAGCACTTCCATCTATTATGGTAGATTTAGAGATAAAAGATTATTCTACGGTACAATGGCTTGCTACAGGGTATATGCTTGTTAGTGGAATATTAATTCCGGCATCAGCATTTTTAATAACACGGTTTTCGAATCGTAGCTTATTTATAGCATCTATGGCAATTTTTACATTAGGTACAGCTCTTGCAGCATTCGCACCTAACTTTGCTTTCTTATTAGGTGGTCGTATGATTCAAGCAGCAGGTTCTTCTGTGATGGGACCATTGTTAATGAATATCATGCTAGTTAGTTTTCCACGTGAAAAACGCGGGACTGCTATGGGTGTATTCGGTATGGTTATGATTGCAGCACCAGCAATAGGACCAACATTATCGGGTTATATAGTAGAGTACTATGATTGGCGATTACTATTTGAAATGATTCTACCATTAGCGATTATTAGTTTAATATTAGCTATTTGGAAATTCGGTAATGTTATGGAACAAGATAAAAATGCAACACTTGATTATTTCTCTGTTGTTCTTTCTAGTCTTGGATTTGGTGGACTATTATACGGTGTAAGTAGCGCAAGTTCACAGGGGTGGGATGATCCGGTTATCCTAACTTCTTTAATTGTCGGAGGAATTACGTTAATTCTATTTATTATTCGTCAATTGAGATTGGATGAGCCATTATTAGATTTAAGACCTTTTAAATATCCAATGTTTACGCTAGCAGCTATGATTGCTATTGTTAATGCGGTCGCAATGTTCTCAGGTATGATTTTAACTCCTGCATACGTCCAAGATGTTCGTGGAATTTCACCACTTGAGTCTGGACTAATGTTATTGCCGGGAGCAATCATTATGGGAATTATGTCACCAATAACAGGAAGACTATTCGATAAGTTTGGTCCACGTGCATTAGCTGTAATTGGACTTGCTATTACAGGGGTTTCAACTTATATGCTAGCGAATTTGCAACTTGATTCGACTTACGCGTATATTGTAGTGGTATATTCTCTACGAATGTTCGGTATGTCAATGGTTATGATGCCAATTATGACAAATGGATTAAACCAACTACCAACACAATTGAATCCGCATGGTACAGCTATTAATAATACAGCCCAACAGGTATCCGGTTCAATTGGTACCGCAATTATGGTTACCATTATGAACTCCGTCGCTACAACAAAAGGTGAGGAACTAATGTCTGGCGTTGATCCATTATCATTAACTGAAACATCCATTGCATCGATGTCACAGCAAGCACTACTAAACGGAATCCAATATTCCTTCTATGTAGCTTTTGCAATCAATATATTAGTATTAGTCTTAGCACTGTTCATCAAGCGGGTTGATACAAGAGCTATGGCTTCTGAACCTCAGACACGGGACTTAGGGACAGCTACTTTGTCTCAAGCAGAGAGTAAATAGTGTCAAGCTACTAAAACAATCAAACTCACTAATGTTATCCATGACATTGGTGAGTTTTTTCCTGTAAGTTGATTTCTAGTTTGGTGGCTAGACGGATAGCAATTTATATATTTCTATATGTTTCAATATGGACATACTTCTTTTCTACAGGGGATAGAGGGGTCTTTGTATTTCTGGAAAAATATTAAACTATTGACAACGCTTTCAGAGATGTGTACTATAATAGTTAACAAGTTAATTTATGTGTCGGAGAATGGAGATCACACTACTAGGTATATTTCTCGTTGGAGAAATATACCGGGTACAGTGTGGTCTCTTTTATTTTATATCATGGCACACAAATATAACTAGTAACAAAAAGATAATTTAGGGGGATTCATACATGATGACAGAATTTATAGGAGAACTTATCGGCACCATGATTCTTATTATTTTTGGTGGCGGTGTAGTTGCAAGTGACATACTTCATAAGTCAAAGGGTGCTGGTGGTGGCTGGGTGCTTATCACACTTGCATGGGGACTAGCTGTTACACTTGGAGTATACGCAGTAGGAAGTGTTTCAGGTGCACACCTTAACCCAGCCGTTACATTAGGATTTGCGGCAATTGGAGAATTTCCATGGGAAAATGTTTTACCGTATATTTCAGCTCAAATAATCGGAGCCATTATTGGGGCGATTATCGTATTCTTTGCATACCTACCTCACTGGAGAGCAACAAAAGAAGCAGACTTAAAATTAGCTGTATTCGCTACAGGGCCAGCTATTCGTAGCCCATTATCAAACTTAGTAACAGAGATTATTGGTACATTTATTCTTGTACTTGGATTATTATTTATCGGAGCAAATGAATTTACAGAAGGACTAAACCCACTTGTAGTTGGTGCATTAATTGTTGCAATTGGTATGTCCTTAGGTGGACCTACAGGTTATGCGATTAACCCAGCACGTGATTTAGGACCAAGAATTGCACACGCTTTATTACCGATTCCAGGTAAAGGTAGCTCTGATTGGGGATATGCTTGGGTGCCAGTTGTTGGACCAATTATAGGTGGAGTTTATGGTGCACTATTTTATCAAGCCATTTTTAAAGGTGAATATTCTGTAGCGTTTTGGGCAGAAAGTGCTATATTAGCGATTATTTTTGTAGCTGCTACAAGCATTGAATTAAAAAAACAAGCAAAGTTATAGGAAGATTATAAGGAGGAAATGTAATTATGAGTAAATTTATTTTATCTATCGATCAAGGAACAACTAGTTCTCGTGCGATTTTGTTTAATCATGAAGGAGAAATCGTAGAAACAGCACAACGCGAGTTTGAGCAGTTCTTTCCAAAGCCAGGTTGGGTGGAACATGATGCGAATGAAATCTGGACTTCTGTATTGGCTTGTATTGCTGAGGTGTTGCGAAAAGCAGATATTGGGGCTGACCAAATTGCCGGTATTGGGATTACTAACCAACGGGAAACAACAGTAGTATGGGATAGAGATACTGGAAAACCTATTTACAAAGCAATCGTATGGCAGTCTCGTCAAACAGAAGGAATAGTGCGGGAATTACGTGAAAAAGGATATAATGACTTGTTTAAGGAAAAAACAGGATTACTACTAGATCCATATTTCTCTGGTACAAAGGTTAAGTGGATTTTGGATAATGTAGAAGGTGCTAGGGAAAAAGCAGAGAAGGGTGAACTTCAATTCGGTACTATTGATACTTGGCTAGTATACAAATTATCTGGTGGTAAAGCACATGTTACCGATTACTCTAATGCTTCTCGTACGCTAATGTATAATATTTATGATTTGAAATGGGATGACGAACTACTTGAAATCCTAACGGTGCCAAAGAGTATGCTTCCTGAAGTAAGACAATCCTCTGAGGTTTATGCAAACACAGTAGATTATCATTTCTTTGGAAAAGAAGTTCCAATCGCAGGAATTGCTGGGGACCAACAAGCAGCATTATTCGGACAAGCGTGTTTTGAAGAAGGAATGGTCAAAAACACTTATGGTACAGGTGGATTTTTATTGATGAACACTGGAGAAAAGGGTGTTCAATCGAAGAATGGTCTCTTAACAACACTTGCATGGGGTGTTGACGGTAAAGTCGAGTATGCTCTAGAAGGAAGTATCTTTGTATCTGGCTCAGCAATTCAATGGCTACGTGATGGATTAGGATTAATTAATAGTTCTCCTGAAAGTGAAGATTTAGCTACAAAAGTGGACTCAACAGATGGTGTATATGTAGTTCCAGCATTTGTTGGATTAGGAACGCCATATTGGGATAGTGAAGCTCGTGGTGCGGTATTTGGCTTAACACGTGGAACTACAAAAGAACATTTTGTTCGTGCAACACTTGAGTCACTTGCTTATCAATCAAAAGACCTTGTTGATGCGATGGCTGCAGACTCAGGTATTGAAGTAAAGTCACTACGTGTAGATGGTGGAGCTGTTAAGAATAACTTCTTAATGCAGTTCCAAAGTGATTTATTAGGTGTTCAAGTGGACCGTCCAGTAATAAACGAAACAACAGCACTAGGAGCAGCTTATCTTGCTGGTTTGGCGGTAGGATATTGGAAAGATAAAGAGGAAATTGCGAAACAATGGAAAATTGAACGTACCTTCACAAACGATCTATCTGAGGAGACACGTGATGAACTCTATAGTGGCTGGAAGAAAGCGGTTGCCGCAACTAGAACCTTCAAAAATTAACACATTGTTTTAAGAGTATCTTTTCTCGTATCAGTATCATTGGCGAAGATTATCTTGTTAATATGCAGAAACATCTTTTCATCTAATGCAATAGGTGTTATAATAAAGACAAGTTAATATTCGGACGGAGATATTCGAGAGACCACATGAACTCTATTATTCTATAGAGTTTCTTGTGGTCTCTTTTTATTTTAACACCTCTAGCCAAAAGGTGAATAATCCGTCTATTAGTAAAGGTACAAAATATAACTAGAAATTCTAATAAGGAGAGAATTTTCATGTTTTCGAGCTTAAATCGTAATGAGATAAAAACAAAAATTAGTGAAGAATCCCTTGATTTAATCGTAATAGGCGGTGGGATTACTGGTGCCGGAATTGCTCTTGATGCAGTAACAAGAGGAATGAAGGTTGCTGTATTAGAAATGCAGGATTTTGCTGCAGGTACTTCCAGTCGCTCAACAAAACTTGTTCATGGTGGACTACGTTATTTAAAACAGTTTGAAATAGGTGTAGTTGCTGAAACAGGAAAGGAACGAGCAATTGTTTACGAGAATGGTCCACACGTTACAACACCTGAATGGATGATGTTACCATTCTACAAGGGTGGAACATTTGGGCCATTTACAACGAACATCGGGTTACGCGTATATGACTTCCTTGCAGGTGTGAAAAAAACAGAAAGAAGAAAGATGTTTAAGCCTGAAGTAGCCCTAAAACGTGAACCATTATTAAATAGTAAAAATCTTAAGGGTGCAGGTTATTATGTAGAATACAAAACAGATGATGCTCGCTTAACGATCGAAGTGATGAAAAAAGCTGTCGAAAAGGGAGCACTTGCGATCAACTATATGAAAGTGAACAACCTAATCTACGAAAATAATAAAGTAGTTGGGGTTGAAGCTATCGATCAAACAGACGGTTCTACCCAGGAATTTACTGCGAAGAAAATTGTAAGTGCTGCTGGTCCATGGGTGGATACATTACGTGAATTGGATAATTCGAAAAAAGGTAAAACCCTACGATTAACAAAAGGAATTCACTTAGTGTTTGATGGAGAACGTTTCCCATTAAAACAAGCAATCTATTTCGATACACCTGATGGAAGAATGGTATTTGCTATCCCTCGTGAAGGGAAAACATATGTTGGTACTACAGATACGGTATATCAAGGTGATATTGCTCATCCGACAATGACCGTAGCAGATAGGGATTATGTGTTAAAGGCTATTGATTATATGTTCCCACAAGTAAAAATTAAACCAGAGGACATCGAATCAAGCTGGGCAGGTTTACGACCATTAATCCATGAGGAGGGTAAGGGTCCGTCTGAAATCTCTCGTAAGGATGAGATATTTGTATCAGACTCTGGCTTCATTTCGATTGCAGGTGGTAAATTAACCGGCTATAGAAAAATGGCAGAAAGCATTGTAGATTTGGTTGGAAAGCAATTACAGGAAGAAGAAGGTAGAACATTCCCTTCTACTCAAACGAAAGAACTACGTATCTCAGGTGGGGATGTAGGTGGCTCAGCAGGCTTTGAAAACTATGTAAACCAAAAGCTTAAAAGAGGTATTGATTTAGGAATAGAGAAAGAATTAGTGGAACATCTTGTTAGAAAATACGGATCTAATATTGATATTATCTTTGATATCTATCAAAATGAAAAATCTGTGGCTCAAGCAGAAAATATTGATCCAGCTGTATTCGCTGTACTTCGTTATGCTATTGATTATGAGCTAGTATATAAGCCTACTGACTTCTTTATCCGCAGAACAGGAGCTATGTTCTTTGATATTGCTTGGGTTCGTGAGCATAAAAATAGTGTCATTACTTATATGAGCAAGGTATTTAATTGGTCTAATGAACAGACAAAAGAATATACAGAAGAACTAGAAAAACTGATGTATGAGGCAACTCATCCAGTTGAAAATGAACAATAAGGTTGATTCTAATAAAAGCCTCCCCGGAGTAACAACAGGGAAGGCTTTTATTTTGTTTATATCATAACGAGGAATAATAGCTTCACAAGCCCCGATGTGGTTCTCCTTCTAACAATTTTCGTAGCTCGTACCGTAAACTCACCGGTTCCATTGCATTAGTTTATGAGTTTCAATGGTATCGATAAACTTTTCAATTGTTGTTGTTAAGTAAGTATCCGCTCGTCTAATGAATACGGTCTTAATTTTACTATACTCTTCTGGAAGTGTGTGGAACTGAATATTACCATCTTGTTTTAAGTGTTCGACTGCTGATTTTGGAACGAATGCAATACCAAGCCCCATGGCAGCACTCCGCAAAATTGTCTCTAAAGTACCAAATTCCATAATTTTGGTTGGAGTAATATTTTGGTCCTTATACCATTTAGCAAGCCGTGCTCGATAGCCACACCCTTTACTAAAGCATAAGACTGGTTCTGCTTTTAATTCCTCTAGTGTGCGAATACGAGCATCAGAAATGAGGATGAGTTCCTCTTGAAAAACATCATGAGATACAAGATCGGGATGAAAATCTGTTTCTGTAATGAAAGCACCATCCAATTTATGAAGTAATACTTCCTCCTCTAGAGTTTCCGTAACCCCAGTATAGATGGACAAGTCAACACCTCTATATTTTTTTACGTAGCTTGACAAAATTTTTGGTAAATGAATAACGGTTTCCACCGTTCCAATCTCTAGTTTTCCAGATGGCTCTTTATTGGTCTGTACTGCTTGTTTCATCTCAGCTTTTAAACTTAAAATTTGGTCACAATAGGTTAGTAGTTTTTTTCCTTCTGGTGTCAGGCTCATTCCACGCCGATGTCGATTAAATAAAGGTGTATTTAGTTCCGATTCTAATTTATGAATTCTCGAAGTGACGTTAGATTGGACATAGTTTAATTCCTTTGCTGCTCCTGTAATGGTTCCTTTTTCTGCAACCATCTGAAAAATTTCTAAGTCTTTGAACTCCATATAAAACCACCTCATTTCTATGAATTTAGGATACCTATATGGTATCACGAATAGTGATAGTAAATCATCACTTTTATTCATTTTACAAGATATCAAAAAGGATGGATAATAAATGCTGCTACTAACTCAGGGAGGCAGAAGAAAATTGAAGAATAATGTATTGTGGGGAGCTTTTTTATGTTTTATTGCTGCAGTTTCATGGGGGGCAATGTTTCCAGTCGCTCATGCAGCTTTTTCATACATCGATCCTTTTTATTTTACAATTATCCGTTATGGAGCAGTTACAATTATTTTGGTCGTACTCCTTTTATGGAAAGAGGGAAAAAAGGCATTTCGCTTTGAAGGTAGGGGGCTATCATTATGGTTCTTTGGTACAATGGCGTTTACTGTATATAACTTATTAATTTTCTGGGGAGAAAATATAATGGGTGAATCAGGTGTCATGGTTGCCTCGATAATGGAATCGTTAATGCCGATGATTTCTATTTTAATCGCATGGATGATTTTCCGAAAACGACCTCATACCTTTACATCAATCAGTGTATTGGTATCACTGGTAGGCGCTATGTTAGTTATTTCGAAAGGTGATATTCAAGCATTTCTAGGAGCAACGAATGACATCATTCCAACTATCCTTATCTTGATCGCTGTAATTGGATGGGTCATTTATACAATGGGAGGCAGTAAATTTGATGGTTGGTCTGCATTAAGATATTCTACTTTAAGTTGTTTACTTGGAACAGGAACAGCTGTCGTAATTGTTGTAGGCTCAACATTGTTCGGGTATATTTCTGTTCCAACAGTAGATGTGATTATGGTAACAAGCCCACATTTATTATTTATGATCATTTTTCCAGGGCTTATTGCACTACTTGGATGGAATATTGGAGTAGCTATACTTTCGCCCATTAACGCGCTATTGTTCATTAATTTTGTTCCAGTCACAACTCTATTATTTTCTATGTATCAAGGATATGATGTAACAAAGTTTGATTTAATAGGAACGGTTTTGATTATACTATCTCTTTTAGCTAACAATATTTTTGTTAGGGTACAAAAGAAAACATTCAAGAATCCTGTTCGAGCGGATTTACAGGAACGGATGTCTTAATATATCTCATGAAGGTGGGACCTAGGGTAATTCTTGATGATATGCGCCCACCTGCATGAAACCTTAGTGAGGATTATGTGGAAGCTTGTACGTGATAGCTAACAGATACCACAGGAATGATTCCGCCATGCAGAAAGTATAGTCCCACATCCAGAGACATATTCCCTCATACTGAAAATTTTAGTATGCCACCAGCAATCGCTTAAGAAAAAATAAATCCTAGGTGTTGACATTTTACCCTAGGGGGTATATTATTGGTGTTGTGATTGATTCCCAAGTGGAAAGTCATTACTAAAAAACAAAATATAGTGTGATAATAGTCCGACCTTAAAGCGGCTATTTTATTACAATCAATTATACCCATATGGGTATAATTATTTACAAAAAATAATACCGTGGGGGGTAAAATTATGATCCAAGCAAATCATCTCTTAGATGCCAAAGGTCTTGCATGTCCAATGCCAATTGTGAAAACTAAGAAAGCAATTACTGATATTGATGAAGGTCAGGTATTGGAAATTCAAGCAACTGATAAAGGATCAAAAGCAGATCTAGCTGCATGGGCAAGTTCTGTTGGACATCAATATTTAGGGACAGTTGAAGAAGGGGATGTACTTTATCATTACATCCGTAAAGGTTCAAATGAGCCTGAAGTGGAAAAAGCATTTGAGCAGACTGTTCCACTGGAGGAAATTGAATCACGTGAAGGCTTAATATTAGACGTTCGCGAAGCAGCAGAATATGCATTTGGTCATATTAAAGGTGCAAAATCCATTCCAATGGGAGAGCTAGAATCTCGCCTTACTGAATTGGATAAAGAACAGGATGTTTACGTCATCTGCCGTACAGGGAAACGATCTGACTTGGCAGCACAGCTTTTAGCGAAAAATGGTTTTACAAAAGTGTATAACGTTCTACCAGGTATGAGTGAGTGGAACGGTAATATAACAAAAGAGGTCTAGGAGGAATTTAGAATGTCAAATAAAGTAGCTATTATCGCAGCAAACGGTGGAATGTTTGATGCATACAAAGTATTTAACATTGCAACAGCAGCAGCAGCTTCAGAGAAAGAGGTGCAAATCTTTTTCACATTTGAAGGATTAAACCTAATTCACAAGCAGGCTATGCATCATCTTGAAATGCCAGCAGGAAAGGAACATTTTGCGGAAGGGTTCGTGAAAGCTAACATTCCTTCCATCCCACAACTAGTCGAAATGGCTCAAGAACTAGGTGTTAAGTTTATTGCTTGTCAAATGACAATGGATGTTATGGGTCTTACCAAAGAAGATTTTGTTGATGGAATCGAAGTTGGTGGAGCGGTAACATTCCTAGAATTTGCAAAAGATGCAGCACCAACTTTAACATTCTAATAAAACGAATGAAAACTTTTTTGCAGTGGGATACTCCACTGCAAAAAAATCGACTCAAATATACCTAGGGGGGTAACTTTAAGGATGACTGTAAAGAAATGGACAGCAGCAAATGTTGCTCGAAAAGTAATTAATAATGAAGAATTATTTATTTTAGACGTCCGTAATCAGGATGCATTTGAAGATTGGAAAGCTGAAGGACACAAATTTGAATATTTAAACATTCCTTACTTTGAATTATTAGATGGTGTAGAAGAAATTCTACCAAAACTTCCTACTGATAAAGATGTGTTAGTAGTATGTGCAAAAGAAGGATCCTCTGTGATGGTAGCGGAAATGCTATCGGAAGCTGGTCGAGAAGTAGCTTACCTAGAAGGTGGTATGAAATCTTGGAGCAGTTACCTTGAACCGATTAAAGTCACTGACTTAGAAAATGGTGGCGAGCTATACCAATTTGTTCGTCTAGGTAAAGGATGTCTATCGTATATGGTTATCTCTGAAGGGGAAGCTGCGATTATTGACGCTGTTCGCTTCACGGATGTATTCACTACCTTTGCAAATGAAAAAGGTGTAACAATCAAGCATGTTTTTGATACTCATCTACATGCAGACCATATTTCAGGCGGTCGCCACATTGCTGCTGCAACTGGAGCAACGTATTATCTACCACCAAAAGATGCAACAGAAGTGGTGTTTGATTACACACCTCTTACGGATGGTTTAAACGTGAAGATTGGATCATCTCAAATTGATGTAAATGCTCTGTATTCGCCAGGTCATACAATTGGGTCTACTTCATTTGTAATCGACGACCAATTTTTATTAACAGGTGATATCCTATTCATTGATTCAATCGGTCGCCCAGACCTAGCGGGACTTGCGGAAGATTGGGTAGGCGACTTACGTGAAACATTATATACACGTTACCGTGAACTATCTGAAGATTTAGTTGTACTACCAGCCCACTTTATGATTATTGATGAATTAAACGAAGACGGTACTGTAGCTAGACGTCTAGGCGACTTGTTTAAAGAAAATCATGGTTTAAATATTGAAGACGAGGCAGAATTTCGTAGCACTGTTACAGATAATTTACCACCACAACCAAATGCATATGAACAGATTCGTCAAGTCAACATGGGTAAAATTACTCCTGGCCATGATGAACAAACGGAAATGGAGATCGGTCCAAACCGTTGTGCAGTTCGATAAAAAACGTAAAAAGGGGAAAATCTAGATGGATATTAAGAAGACTTTAGATGCGAAAGGACTTGCTTGTCCAATGCCTATCGTAAAAACGAAGAAAGCAATCGACACGATTAACTCTGGTGAAGTGTTAGAAGTACTTGTAACGGACAAAGGTGCTTTAAATGATATTCCAGCATGGGCGAAATCTGGTGGTCATACCGTGTTGGAGCAAAAAACAGAAGAGGATATTTTATATTTCTATATTCAAAAAGCATAATGAAAAGGTAGTAGCGAGTAGCAATAACTACTCGCTTCCCTTAATTAGAAAGAAGGAGTGTCAATGGATTTAACTTTTCTCATCGTCATATTCGCAATTGGTTTTATTGGTTCCTTCCTTTCGGGCATGTTAGGTGTTGGTGGATCGATAATTAAGTACCCAATGCTATTATATATTCCTCCTTTATTTGGCTTAGTTGCATTTACAGCCCATGAAGTATCAGGTATTAGTGCTTTACAAGTATTGTTCGCATCTATTGCTGGTGTATGGGCATATCGAAAAGGCGGATATTTAAACAAACAGCTCATTTTATATATGGGTGGTGCGATTTTAATTGGTAGCCTAGTTGGTAGTTATGGATCTAGCTTCTTATCCGAACAAGCAGTGAATGTCGTGTATGGGTTATTAGCGGTTATTGCAGCCATAATGATGTTCCTACCGAAAAAGCAAATAGATGATCTGCCACTAAATCAAATAACATTCCATAAGCCGCTTGCAGCGATATTAGCTTTAATCGTTGGGGTAGCATCTGGGATTGTTGGAGCGGCAGGTGGCTTCCTACTGGTACCAATTATGCTTACCGTTTTACACATTCCTACCCGTATGACAATCGCGACAAGTCTAGCTATCACCTTTATTTCTTCTATCGGAGGAAGTATTGGAAAACTTGTCACCGGTCAAGTTGATTATTTGCCTGCAATTATCATGATTATTGCTAGTCTACTCGCAGCGCCACTGGGAGCAAAAGTTGGTAAAACGATGAATACTCATGTCTTACAGGTTATTCTAGCCATAATGATAGCCGGTACAGCAGTGAAAATTTGGTTTGATATATTATTATAGTTATCACCGTTGTTATGTAAAATAAATTCTTGACTATATACCCTTGTGGGTATATGATTAGCTTATCCTTTTTCGATGGTGGTGGATATGAGTACCTATATTATTGTATTGGTTAGCTCACTTTTATGTATAATGGTATATAAAAGATATTATCCTGTACAAGGTATTCCTTGCAAAAAACTCGGTCATGATAAAACAAACACAGTTGTTTTAGATATAAGGGATTACAATATTGATGTAAATCAAACGCCAAGCGATGTGCGTATCCCCTATGCCTATTTGAAAAGATTTATGCAAGAAATCCCTAATCAACAATTACATGTGATTGCTAGTGATCGCCTAGAGTTAAATCTAGGAGTCAGATATTTGGTTAGCAAGGGGTATAATGTCGCTAGTTATTATATTAGTAATTGTCCGTGCAGAGATAAGGAGTGATAAATAATGGAATATGATAAATCGGTTGTTAATCGATTAAAACGAATTGAAGGTCAGATTAAAGGCGTCTTAAGTATGATTGAAAAAAACGAGGATTGTAAAGACGTTATAACACAGCTATCTGCTTCACGAAGTGCTATTGACCGTACCATTGGGCTAATTGTAAGTATGAATCTAGAACAATGTGTTCGAGAGAATATTGCAAAAGGCGAAAGTACATCACAAGTGGTAAAAGAAGCAGTAGATTTATTAGTGAAAAGTAGATAAGTTCAACAATTCAAACGAAAAGGAAGAGTTGATGAACTTTTCTTTTTAAATAAAATTATACCCATCAGGGTATATAATTTGGAGGTAAGGAACATGAAAGAAATTACAGCAAAAGAATTGGAACAAAAGTTGGTAGCAGGAGAGAATTTAAATATAATCGATGTCAGAGAAGATGAAGAAGTAGCAATGGGTAAAATTCCTGGAGCTAAACATATCCCATTAGGACAAATCCCAGAACGCCTAGATGAGTTAGATAAGGACGAACATTATTACATGGTTTGCCGTTCAGGTGGTAGAAGTGGTAACGCATGCCAGTTCCTAATGCAAAATGGCTACAATGTTACCAATATGATAGGCGGAATGCTAGATTGGGAAGGAGAAATGGAGTAAGTTCTCCATTTCTTTTTTGCAGATAAATTCTTATATAGGAGTAGTGAAATGGATATTATTGAATTAATCATTTTAGTCTTAGTCATCGCATTTTTCATTAGTCGATTTTTACCAGCAAAAGGTATATCAAATATCAGTGTCCAAGAGGCAAAAGAAAAATTTAAGGATAGTAATGTTCAATTTATCGATGTCCGTACGCTGGGAGAATATAAAGCGAACCACCGCAAGCCATTTGAAAATATCCCACTCTCAAGCCTGCCTACTAAAATGGATACGCTAGATAAGGAAAAGGAAGTAGTGGTTATTTGTCAAAGTGGAATGAGAAGTGCAAGAGCAGCAAAAATGCTCAAGAAACAAGGATTCCAAAAGATCTCAAATGTTAAAGGTGGCATAAGTGTTTGGAGCTAAGAAAGGAAGACGAAGATGGCTAAACAAATAACACCGGAAGAGATGGCAAAACGTCTTCAACATGGAGAAGAAGTAATAGTAATTGATGTTCGAGAAAATAGTGAAGTGGCAACTGGTAAAATTCCAGGTGCTAAACATATTCCATTAGGTCAACTTGCTTTACGGAAGAATGAGCTGAACAAGGATAAAAGCTATATTATAACTTGTCAATCTGGCAATCGAAGTAAGGCAGCTTGTGGTATTTTGGAAGCACTAGGTTATCAGGTGGAAGATATGAAAGGCGGCATGAACAACTGGAACGGCGATACGGAGTGAAACCAGAATAATCGTATAAACTGCCCGAAGTTCGAGGATTAATACCCGAAGTTTTAAAATTTTGCCCGAAGATTAGTAGTTTATCCGGAGTTTTAATTAGAATCGCCGAACCTCTAATCACATTCAAGCAGGTAGGGGCAGTCCAAACATAACGGACTGCTTTCCTTTCATACTGTTGAAAAAAATATTAATAGAAATGCAGGAATTCAGATGAAAAGTCCAAGTATTACAATTTACACCTCTACTATGTGCCCAGTATGTGGAATGACAAGGGATTTCTTAACCAATATGAATCTGGAATTTAAAGAGATTAATGTGGATCTTAATCCAATCGTATTAGTGAAGCTTATTGGAAAGACACGTAGATTAACCGTTCCACAGACGCTTATAAACGGTGAATGGGTTTTTGGGTTTGATCCTGTTGGAATGTTAGAATTACTACATAACAGAGAGGAAAACGGTCATCATCTCAAATAAAATGATGACCCATCAACAATCTCCACACCACCGCGATCCTTCACTTCTTCCATTAACTGAAAAAGTGCCGTATCTTTTTGTTTCGCTTCGATCATACAATCAATTTGTGGTACTGTCCCATTAATTTCATTTAAAAAGTCGAAAAACATATCACCATCGACAAAATCAGAATGATGACGATATTCTTTCTCGCTTTTAGGGCTTGATATGTGCATTTTGATAGGGAGAGGAGAATCTTTCCATGTTTGCACAATACTTTCCCAATACTGTATCCAGTTCAGGTCACGATGATAGGCAAGATGGTGATGGTAGTCAAAGACGAGTGGGATACCTAGCTTCTGACAAAGATAGAGAGTATCCTCTAGTGTAAAGGAGGTATCATCATTTTCGAGCATAATCATCTTTTGAATTCCACTAGGAACATCCATCCACGCCTCAACAAACTGCTCAAGCGATTTTTCTGTATCTTTGTAATTTCCCCCAACATGCATGACACAACGGTGGGTAGGATCTATTCTCATTCCTTTTAAAATGAGATAGTGCATCCGTAAAGTGAGAAGGGAATTTTTGAATACTTCTTTCTTGGTAGAATTTAATAAAACAAAATGATCAGGGTGAAAGTCTACCCGGAGCCCATGCTCGTTAATAAACTCACCGATTTCCTTTAGTGAACCTCTAAGTGGTTTTATATAGTCCCATTCAGGTATTGCTTCATGGTTGGCTAAAGGAATTAGCTTTGAGGTTAGCCGATAAAAATGTATTTCCGAAGCTACATTATGTCGAAGCAAACGTAATGTATTATATAAGTTGGATAGAGCTATTCGTTCCAATTTCCGAATGGCTGCTTCGCGGTCCGTTAGTTTCTGAAATTGTGCAAAGGTCATGGTTTGTGATGGAGAGGCATGATGTAATTCCATACTCATCGCAACATAGCCTAGTCGTACAAGTGTCATGAAAATCCTCCTTACCCTTAATTTAGTATTCTATAGAACCTCCAGATAAGCGTTTAATCCCTCGAATTCTCGCAACATCTTCCACTAACTGTAGCATTGCCAAATTTTTTTGTTTTGCTTCAATCATGATATCGAAGTCCCGATTTAACTCTTTTGCTATTTTTAAAAAGGGTAGGATAAACTTCAGGTCAACATAATCGGCATGAGAGCGATATTCCGACGCCGACTTTGGGGAAGAAATATGAACTTTCGGTATGAGATCTCGATGGTTCCAAGTATTAAAAATCCGTTCTAAATATTCCACTAGCTCAACCTCACCTTTATTTGCCATGTAATGATGATAATCTAGCATCATCGGGATCTGTTCTTTTTCACAGGCAAGCAGTGTTTCCTTTACATCATAGGTTTTATCATCATTTTCAAGTGTCATATAGTACTGTACCTCATTGGGGAGTTTTACCAAATTTTGATGAAATCTTTTTAATGTCTCTTCCTTATTTCCATAAGCCCCACCAATATGGATGTTCAAGACTGACGTACTTAGTACATCCATCGCTTCCAACATCCGGTAATGATATTCCATATCCTTTACAGCATTTACAGTGACCTCTTTCCGAGGGCTAGTAAAAAGCGTATATTGACCGGGGTGGAAGCTGGTCCGAATATGATACTTCTTAATTAACCTCCCAAGCTCCTTCCATTCATCTTTAAACGGCGTGATAAAATCCCATTCGACCTCAGGGTGAGTAGCAAGCGGGACAAGCATGCTGGAGAAACGGTATAGCTCAATCTCATGGGCGATATTATAGCAAAGTATTCTTTTCGTATGGTGCAAGTTTTGAGCAGTAACGGACTTAAGACTATCCAAACGATCCTCTTTTGGGAGCTTGGAATACCGAGCAAAGGTCAAGGTTTTAGAAGGACTTGCATCCCATAAGCCTAGTGCATTCGCTACATAGCCGAATCGTATTTTCATCTAGGTCGCTCCTTCAATTGGATAGGTTAAACAATATGCTTATATTTTGTAAGCATTCTTTTCTTATGCGAAAAATTCCTATAAATTCGTTATCCCATTTATTCGCCTATTGTACTATTGTTTAAAATTATGGGAGTATTTGATAAATTACAGTTCAGGAGATATTATTTAACTATAAGTTTTATCAGACATTTCTTCCGGATTTAATATTGATAGGTTAGTTCCATAGAATGGAAGTGAAAGATGTGGAAAAGAAAATATTGCTTGTAGAGGACGACAGAGAAATAAATAAACTAATTACCAATCAATTGGAAAATGAAAATTACCAAGTTCTAACTGCATTTGATGGAGAAGAGGCAATAATACTTTTTGAGAATCATAAAGTAGACCTAATCTTGCTTGATTTAATGCTTCCTAAGCTAAATGGGATGGATTTTCTAAAGCGGTTAAGAACCATGAGCTCTGCTCCAGTAATGGTTATCTCTGCAAAAGGAAGTGATGTCGATAAAGCGCTAGGTCTTGGTTTTGGTGCGGACGATTACATTAGTAAGCCCTTTTCCATGATTGAGCTTACAGCTAGAGTGCATGCAGCGATTCGAAGAGCAACTCAATATCTACCTACTGAGAATAAAATTCCTTCAACAACTCTTCATTATAAGGAGATTTCTCTAGATTTAACAACATTTACAGTAAATGTTCAAGGAAGGATTATACAGCTTACATCTAAGGAATTTAAAATTCTAAAACTATTTATGATGAATCAGAACAGAGTATTTACGAAGGAACAAATTTACCAATTCATTTGGGAAGATGATTATTTTGGCAATGAAAATGTGATTAATGTCCATATTAGGAGACTTCGTGAGAAAATAGAAATTGATCCGTCTAACCCCCAGTTTATTAAGACAGTTTGGGGAATCGGGTATAAATTAGGTGATTAACATATGACTTTCATAGTGAGTGGTATCTTTCTAATATTGCTAATGATAATCCTAATACAAACTTATGAGAAAAGAAAAATGATTAGAGATATGAACGAAATACAAGAGAAGCTGTCTGATATTATTGAACAAAAGACCACTGAAAAAGTATTAATCCAAACTGAACAAAAGGCAATCCAGCAATTCTTAATTCAAGTAAATTGTCTACTCGATTACAATCAACAGATCATAGCTGATTATGAAAAAACAAAAGAAAGCTTAAAAAGACTATTATCTAATATGTCACACGATTTGAAAACGCCATTAACCGTTATTTTAGGCTATGTAGAAATATTAGATTTAGACAATAGTATGAGTGATGGAGAGAAAAAGAAGGTTATTTCCAGTCTTCATAAAAAATATTAAATGTAATTGACCTTATAAATCAGTTCTTTGACCTTGTTAAACTCGATTCGGGTGATTATTCTATTCCTTTAACCAGAGTTTCTGTAAATGAAATTTGCAGAAAGAATATCCTCGAGTATTATGATTTACTCCAAACAAAAAACATTCAAGTCGAAGTAAATATTCCCGAACACAATTTTTATATCTTAGGAAATGAAGATGGATTAAATCGGGCATTAAGCAATCTTATTTCTAATGCAATACGTTATGGAATTGACGGAGGGATTATTGGTCTAACCATTCGAGAAGTTGGGGATGATATTGCAATTGATATTTGGGATAGAGGAAAAGGTATAGCTAAGATCCATCAAGCACAGGTCTTTGATCGGTTATATACTCTAGATGATGCAAGAAATCCTGAATTTCAAGGGAGTGGACTTGGTTTAAGTATTACGAAACATTTAATTGAAGCAATGAAAGGAAGTATTCAGTTAAGCAGTACACCATATGAAAGAACGGTTTTTACGTGTGAATTTCGTCGCATAACATATTAACATTTAATAATAGGCAGCCACAAAGAGTGGGTGCCTTAATCACTTTTGATTCTATTTTTAAAACTTAAGGATTTTGTAAGGATTTAGAAAGAAAAAAGATATTATTCGTGTTTATGATATAGAAAAAGGAGGCGGAAGGATGGAACTTATTGTGAAAACAAGTGGGTTGACTAAACATACCCGAAGAAAAGCGATAGTATCAAACATCAATCTTCAAATCCGAAAAGGAGAAATATATGGTTTACTTGGTCAAAATGGTGCAGGCAAAACAACACTTATGAAATTACTTACTGGAATAACAAAGCCTTCAAGCGGTGAAATCGAATTATTTGGTAAGCGTCTTACCGATCATTCTAAATCCCTTTTAAAAAGAGTAGGAAGTATTATTGAATACCCTATCTTTTTTGAGCATTTAACTGCAATGGAAAATCTGAAGCTTCATTGCGAATATTTAGGATACTACGATGAAAAAGGAATTAAACAAGCACTGGACTTGGTTCAGCTAAAAGGGATAGAGGATAAAGTTGTTAAAGAGTTTTCTCTTGGAATGAAGCAGAGACTTGGAATTGCTAGAGCTGTTATCACAAAGCCTGAATTAATTATTTTTGATGAACCGACTAATGGGCTCGATCCAATCGGGATAAAAGATACAAGGGATTTAATTTTAATGCTTAATAAGGAATACGGAATAACCTTTATACTTTCTAGTCATATATTAGCTGAAATGGAACAGGTTGTAGATAGGATTGGTGTCATTAATAATGGAAGGCTAATAAATGAAGTTACATTAGAAGATATTCGAAAAGAGCGGACAGAGTATATTGAAATCGTGACAACTGATGTACAAAAAACATTGTATATTCTTGAGAGTGAACTTCAATTAACGAACATGAAAATGATTCAAGGGAACAGAATTAGAATTTATGATTTGACATACTCTCAAACCGATATTTCTAAACTGCTAATTCTCCATGATATTGGTATCGAAGAAATCCAGAAACATACCAGTTCTTTGGAAGATTACTTCTATACGCAAATAAATGGAGGGAATCGAATTGGTTAAATTAATATGGTTAGAATGGAAAAAATTAAAGCGCCAAACAGTAATTAGTGAAATAATCATCTATATGCTTATTATCATGATAATGCCAGTTTTCTTTATCAATGCGGTAATGCCTGCATTTGGTGAGAGTTATGCTTCTGCTATAGAACTTAATTTTTATATACAGATGGGATTTGTTCTATTCGGTGGCTCTCTTATTAATCAAGTATTCATTGAAGAATATAAAAATAAAACAATGGCACTTTCCTTCGGTTATCCAATTAGTAGAAAAAAGCTTTATTTGGCAAAAATCTTATTTATCGCATTATGTATCTTTGTAGTTACGGTAATTTCCTATATATTTACAGGCATAGTAACCTATACAATCGATCAGTTTTTCCCTTTTATAAATGGTCAGCCAACCAGTTCAGATATACTGACATATTTTGGTTCGATATTCTTGAATTCACTTATTGTTACATTAATCAGTTTTGTACCTCTTTTCTTTTTGGAATTTGGTTAAGGGGTACTGTACTAACTATAATTTGTTCTATGGTCATGATGCAATTACCAAACTTCTCATCATTCCTACATCTGAAACCGGAGCCTATTGTTGTTAGTTTGTGTTTAATTGGCGCACTTAGTATCTTCCTTTCAATTAAGACGGTGGAACATATTGGAGAAATATAAGCAACTGATTAAAGTTCTAAGTAGCAATCCAGTAAGTTTGGTATGTTACTGTTTCAAACTGTCTCATCTTGGTACTGATCTTCCTCTGATGTGTAAGAGTTGTAGAAGCTCATCATTAGAAAGTTTTTCCCTTAATATTTATAATGGAGAAAGAAACATAAATTTGTACATTTAATGAGGGATTATATATGGAACAGACTGGTTTAGTACTAGAGGGTGGAGGAAGTAGAGGAGTATACACAGCGGGAGTTATTCGTTATCTAATGGAGCAGGAGATATACTTACCTTATATTATTGGAGTATCAGCAGGCGCTTGTAACGGTTCTTCCTATGTCTCCCGTCAAATGGATAGAAATAGAGCGGTGAACATAGATTATATCAATCATCCTGATTATTTATCATTTCGTAATTTAATAAAAAAACGTCAACTTTTTGGAATGGACTTCTTATTTGACAGTTTGCCAAACCAAATAGAGCCATATGATTTTGAAGCATTTTATCAGGCAAAAGAAGAATTTGTCATCGGAACAACGGATTGTATGACTGGTGAAGCTGTATTTTACAAAAAGAAGGATTATCAAAAAGATGTCTTAACAGTTATTCGTGCGTCTAGTTCTTTACCATTGGTTGCTCCAGTAGTGCCATACGAGGGTAGATTGTTGATGGACGGTGGAATATCCGATCCGATACCTCTTAAACAATCAGAGAAAGACGGAAATCGTAAGAATGTAGTTGTCTTAACTAGAAACAGAGGATATTCTAAGAAACCTCAATCATTTGGTTGGTACTTTAGGAAGAAATATAAAGACTATCCTGGTTTAGTAAGAGCATTGGAGAAACGACACAAGGTTTACAATGAAACTTTAGCGTACATTTACGAGGAAGAGAAGAAAGGGAATGTGTTTATCATTAGTCCATCTGAGCCACTTGAGGTTGGACGTATAGAAAGAAATAAGGAAAAACTGACTGCGTTATATGATCAGGGAATAAGAGATGCAGAGAACGCTGGCAAGGCATTGAAAGAGTTTTTATCCTAGGATAGTTGATGGTGATTGCGGGGTGGAACTAGATGAAATGTGGTGCTAAACGATATATCGTAGAAGCGGAACGGAACAATGAAAAGCAAATAAATTCAATTATTGCTCGAACACCTGCAGAAGCAAGGAAGAAGTTTCGGTCTACATATGGAGACCAAGCATCTATTATATCTGTCAGTGAGGTTAAACGTAGAGTAATAATATGAATGGTAAAAAAGCTGTACTACTGAATGTATGAAATGCATTTGAGAGTGCAGCTTTTTTTATACTTATATAATCTTTACAGAGTTAGGGATATCACATGCTACATAATAGACCGAGGATATGATTCAAATGAGGAAAGGCTGGGACAAGGGACCTGTCCCCATGTTCCCCAAAAATTACTTTGACACGCAGAGTACTTTGTATTACAATTACTCTATCAGATAGAACTCTACGTGACAAAGTACTTTATGAGAAAGGAGTAGCGGCTTGATTAGAAGTGATATTATACGAGGGCATTTAGATTCCATCATATTGAGGTTAATAGTTGAAAAGGATCGATACGGCTATGAAATATCAAAGGAGATTAGCCAACGTACAGATGAACGATTTCAAATAAAAGAAGCTACATTGTATGCGGTATTCCAACGATTGGAGAAAAAGGAATTGATTGAATCGTATTTCGGTAATAAATCCAAAGGTGGTAAAAGAAAGTACTACAGGATTACGACATTAGGTAAGGCTTATTTTAGAGAAACGGTTGAAGAATGGAAGGAAATGAAAGATATTATTGACATTTTTATGGAGGGATTCAATTGAAAAAGTTAACCCAGCATGTGAATGATTTATTTAAGGATGTTCCTGAAAGTGAGAAGAAAACGATTATTGTGCAAGAGGTTCTACAGAATCTTGAAGAAAAAGTCTGGGACTTAATGGAACAAGGAAAAGAGGAAGAAGACGCAATAAATAAGGCGATAGTTGACTTCGGGGATATTGAGGAACTTAAAAAGGAGCTTGGAGTTACAGCCCAATCAACGGATGAACACTCCAAAAAATTAAAGAATAGTAAGCTGAATTTAGAATATTCGATTTGGGGAAGTCTGCTTCTGATAGGGCTGTTTGTCTTTATTAATTTCTATTATTCTCCACAAGTAATCTGGTTTGTATATCCGACATTTGGAGTGCTTTGGTGGCCGTTATCGATGTATTATCGGTATTCCGGATTAAAGAGAGGTGCGTAACATGAGGTATGAATGGCGTTTTGTGATGGCGGGTAGTGCATTAACGATTGTGTTTTTAATGGTAGTTAATTTCCTAACTACTACGCATTATCCATGGTTTATTTATCCAAGCGTTTTACTATTGTTGTTGCCACTAGGTATTTATTCTTTAATAGCGAAAAAACAGACTCTGTTCTCGTTGGTTGGAAGTTTTGTATTATCTATCGTTTTATTATTGGAAAACTATATCAATACACCCAACTATCCGTGGTTCTTATACGCTGTTGCTCCGCTAATCTTATGGCCGGTTCTTGTTTTATTAGGAAAGCGAAATGGTAGTATGCTAGTTGCGGCTACTATAAGTATTTTATTTATCTTATACTATGTCTTATTAAACATTTATTTAGCACCATCTTATCCATGGTCGATATTCCCTGCATTTGTCATTCTGTGGTGGCCATTATCCGTATTCCATGCGAAACGAAAATCTTATTTTGCTTTCTCGATACAAGCTACTTTATTTATCAGTCTGTTTTTCATCAGTATTAATATATTTTTCTCGCCAACGGAAATCTGGGCTATTTATCCTATCTTTGCGGTGTTATGGTGGCCTTTGAGTATGTTTTATTTTAATAAAAGACGGAGTGCCTAACCATTCGAGGGGGTATGATGAATGAATAATGTTATAAATGGAGAAAAATAAAACTCCTATAAAAATACAGATGAACTTAAATGAAAAACGACATTGAAAACACGAAATGGTTGTTAATGTCGTTTCTCAGGTTTTTAATTAGAGACTATTTTTATATGAAAAGTCATTTAGCTATGAACGGGGTTTGTCAGTTAACGGTTCAGGAAGTTTATCATCTGCGCTATTGACGAAGCTAGATGGGAATATAATGCTAGATGAAAATAATAAAATAATAAGTAATTTACTCTTTCTACTCAATTTATATTTCTCCTTTGTACTGTTTTTTTAATAGGAGATATGCATCCTTATATTTCCTTTCCTTTTCAAGATAGTTAGCCAACAATAGGACAAGATCAGACACAGATTCACAATCATGTCTCTGTTCATAGAAAGGAATAGCAACCTGGTTAATATAGGTTGTAAGGTTATATCTCTTAGTTGTGTCCACAATACATTCCAACGATTTTAGTTTTATAAGATATTCCTTTATATCATACTTCTCTGCTAATCTTATCCCTTTCAATACCCATTCTTTCGCATCTTGGAGCTTTCCTAACATAATATATTCCTTAGAGATTAAGTAATAGGTACTTGGTAAAGCATGCTTATTTTCCTCTTCTTCTATACTTCTGAGAAAATAATCAATAGCAATTTCATATTGTTCTTTCTTGGAATATACTAAACCAATATTATGATAGACTTTGGCCAGTAAGGAAAAGTCTTTACTTATATATGCTTGTTCGATAACTTTCTTATAACAATCAATTGCATTATCGTATTCTCTCATCTTTCTATAATTTACACCTAAAAGTAAATTACAATTAATACAATAATCATATTCCATCTTGCTATGAAAGATATCTAGAGCTTTATTTAAATAATAAGAAGAGAAGTACAATTTATTTAATCTACTATATACTAATGCAAGTTGATAATATATCTCTTCAACCTTTTCATTACTAATGCACTTTTCTGCATTCTTATAATATAGTAGGGATGTTTCTAAATTTCCATAAAAATAGTGAAACAGACCGCATGTTCTATAGAAAAAAGAAGACGTTCGATCACCTAGATGATTTTTAAGAGATTGTACTTTTTGATAGTGCAACGAGGCATTCTTAGAATTTATTTTTTATTAACGACATTCGTAAATGAAACAATTCTAATACCAAATAAATTTCAGGATTATTACTATTCGCTGCAATAGTGGTGACTTCCTGGTAAATCTGCTCTATCATGCCTGGATTTCTATTTCGAATATATTTATTAAATTCATTAATCTTACTACATAAAGTAGTTATTAAGCTATCGTTATCCTTAATATCTAAAATACTTATGTTTAATCTATTACATAATAGTGTCAGTAATTCTTCGCTGGGTTCTACAACACCATTCTCAATCTTACTATAGTATGAAACGGAACATATACCATATGATATTTCAATTTGTTTTAATTCTAATCTCTTACGATAATATTTAAGTTTTTTTTGATTAATCATATATTAACACCCCTAAAATTATCAATTATTACTAACTATCATAATAAAAAAAGTCTAAATAATAAAGAGGTATTCTATATAATTCAGTAATAAAAAACATATTTATTCCTAAGAGCTAGTTTGTTAAACCAAACTTATCATAATTATCGCAAGTATTTTTCATTTTATACATATAAAAATACTACCAACTGGAATTATGAAAAATTGCCTTTTCATGCAAAGGATCTGGAAGTAGCACGACGCACTTGATTCCAGTTAGTAGCAAGGATACTTCTAATTATATAGTAAGATAGTTTATTTCATGGTACAGAAGCTTTTTTCAAAAGTATGTTTTTCTTTTTCTTCCTCAATAGGTACTAAATAAGCCAAAGTATGAAAAATAGTAGATGTGGCCTGATAATAATGTAGTAAATCAGAATTAGCCATGCATTAAAATTGACCAACTAGGAAGGAATTGAAAAAATGCTCCGTTCTTGACAAGAATATCTTCCTCGAAATACTATGGTTGGCTACTGCTTACTTTTGTGAGATAATTTACTTGTTTTTTCGGAGTAATTGCTGTTCCACTATGATGATCACGTCCCCAGAAAGAGTTCTTTGTTATATCCCAATAAGTGTTGCTACCATAAACTCTATAATTATGGAATTCATAAACAAACTCAACTACTCCGTCACATCTCATGGAACTAATTTCATTAGCTGATACATAACTACCTGCAGTACCTGTATCATAGTACATTTGATATGCCAAATTGTATGAAATGTTTTCCGGTCCAAGACTTCTTGCGGTTGCTACAAATAGATCACGGGCGGCTGAGGTAGGACTTTTATTTGGCCTGTATACTCCTTTGAAATTATTGCCATCCATGAATTTACTCCAGTCATCTGCCTTGACTTGACTACCTGTTCCAGGTGCATGGGCAACAGGCTTATAATTTGTTCTTGTACCTTGTACCATCATACCCGCGTGCCAATCCAAACCAAAGAATACACCATCTCTGTAAACTGCATATCCTTGTTTTCCAACTGCTGCGTCTATTGGTGTAAAAGTAAAAGATATACACAACATAATAGTTAATATACTGATTATTAACTTCACAAATTTCTTATACATGTAATCACCTCATCCTTTAAAAATTAATCCAGCCATTTTTCATTACCTGGTAAACCATTTGCGTCAATATACTCAATTACCTGTATAATTCTATCTCTTAATTGTACATCCTTAACCTTTTCTGAAATTTCTTTTAACGGATCTATAAAATCTAAAATTGGATGCATTTCCATAGCTGATAAAACAAATTCAATATCTTCCTTTTCTGGATTATCCTCCAGCATTTCTAATAGAATCATATAGTGTTGATCAATTGAATAAACCTTTAATTCCCTATCTATAAAATTGTTTGTCATAATTCTCTTTATTGCACTTTCACTTTGTAAGTCTGTTACGGAGAAGAATGCAGAGTCCTTAATATATAAATCAGGATTTGATTCTAATAGTTGGAAACTGATTTCTAAAAAATTCTTTTCTAGTTTTTCATATTCATATATTTCCTGATTCATCTCTTTCAAATGATCGGATGTAGCCTGTAGGGCAGCAGATAATTTATCATTTGAAATAGTATCCTTCTCATCAAGTAGTTTTTGAGCAACTTCGAATCCTGCAGTAGAATCGACTTTACTTAAAGACTTTAGACTATGAAAAGCTAATAAATCATCATTATTAGCTATCAATTGCCTCAGTAACTCGATATCGCCTTTGGCAAATTTACCTTGAGAGACAATTCTAGTTTTCACTCTCTTATCAATGTCTTTATCCTTAAGTATATCCTTTAGCTCATTACTAACAGTTTGGTTTTCATTCTTATGAAGGTATAAATCTACTATTGTTTCTCTTAGGATAATCGTATTTGATTCATCTTTAATATGGCCCAATAAATCTGTATCTTTAAATTGATCTTTTCTATCAAATAATTCCGAGACAAATGGTATTAGAATATTTATATCCCCTGAAGGTGTTATTTCTCGAGATAATTCATTGATTTTAACTATTAGCTCTTCATTGCTAGTAGTTTTTAATTCTGACATTAATACATCCTCATCCTTTGATAACAGTTGCTGCAAGGTCCCATTTTGGGCTCCTACTACAGTTGCAGATGCAACTATTAATATTCCGACCATTAGCAAAATAATTTTCTTTTTACTCATCCTAATCTTCGCTTCCTTTTATTTTTTGTATAAAATACAAAAGAAAATTTAATTATTGACCTCCTTTTATAAAAATGATGTAAATTCCTTTTTATATGGAAATTATTTCTATAATAAATTATATCAAGTCGGCATATGCTTGTGTTTGGGAAAATAGGTACTGGAATCTGCGAATATTGATAGTTTTGACAAGATGTGACGTAAAATATGGAAATTTTCGACATAATAATTGGGGGAGGTGGTACTAACTCTAATTAGATAATTATAATATGGAAAGACCGAATTATTTAGGGAAAATATGTTTAAAGTTCAATTGATGTATTGTGAAGGTTTCGAAAAAATAAAGCTAACTAGAAAGTTCTAGTTAGCTTTATTAAAGTAAAAACATAGTTAATAGTTGCCACCCAGATATACCGAGTGGAATTATTGATACTATTTTTACCCATTTTATTTTTGTAATAAAACCAATTATTAAAGTTATCAATCCAAGTAATAGTAAACCAATGATAAATAAAAGCGTCATGAAACTTTCACCCCTTACATTAATTTATTGAAAGTTTTTAACCTAAGAATCCTAACTCTTCAGACAATAGGATAATGTAAGGTTAACACAGGTTTCATACGTTGAAAATAAATAACTTTCGACAATTACTATAAAGAGAAAAATAATTACGATACCTAAGATATTTTTAAGAATGAAGAGAAGTAACTATTGGGAAGGATGTACTAGATAACAGTGATGCTGTAACAGTGTTGGATTATTGGACTTTTAGACTTAAGAAAATGATAAAATGGTGAAATCGCTCTTTAAGCACCGTGATATCTTCGGATTGGATGTATGAGGGGGGGTATCTCTGTTAACCCTACCAATGATCATCGAGACGATATACTACATGTAATTAATTATATAACAAACGGAATGGTTCTAGTCTAATGGTATAGTGATTACTCTATCTAAAACAGTAAGCCTAGGTAAACATTAACGAAGATTTATAATATTTTTTATGAATTTGACTCGTCTGTTATAATAGATGGAGTTTCTAACAGGGAGGATATATATTTGAAGAAGTTACTAGTAATCATACTACCATTTCTATTTGTAGTGGGATGTGGTGTTGACAATTCACCGACATCAGAAAATCCTACATCTAGTACTCACGCGTCTAATGAAGCAGTAAAAGTAGAACAGGACTCTGAAAAGGTTAGTCAATTTCTAAGCGAAGAACAGAACGAGAATACGAATGAAGAAGTATCGAATACAGGTTCCCTGAATGATAAAACAATCATGACTAAAGAAGAATCTCTTAAAAAGTTAGATGATACAGAAGAAAGCGTAACAGAATTAAAAGAAATAGCCGAAAATGGTAATCAATCAGAAATGAATAAGGCACAGGACGAAATCTACCAAATATGGGATAAAGCTATGAATGAAGTATATAGTGAACTAGAATCTCAACTGTCGAAAGAAGAAATGGATGTCTTACGTGTTGAGCAGCGAAAGTGGATAGAGGAGAGAGACATAGCGGCAGAGAATGCATCAGATGAATATATGGGTGGCTCTTTGGCTCCATTTGTTTATTCCAAATCACTCGCTGAGTGGACAAAAGAAAGAAGCTATACATTAGTAAACAATTATATGAATTAATCGGAATATGTTTTAAACATTAGAAGCGCTTGGGAAATCCAGGCGCTTTATTTTGTTTTCTCCCAAGTTATATGTACCGAAAATTCCAAGTAAACCAGAAGTAAGCGCATCTGTAATCTATGTGACCGCAATTTTACCTTTTCCAATACATTATTAATATCCCGTATCAATAGTCACTCTGCTAGAAAGCCTTATGTAGATATACGCCTTAAGTCCTACTGGAAAATATAGCTGAGGCTCATTATCCAAAAACGCTTTTCTCGATAAGATTAAGACATGATAAAGAAAGGAGGCAATTGCATGAGAAAATTTATGCTATTTGTAGGAGGGTTAATCGCCCTGTTTGTTTTATTAGCAAATCTTGGACCAATGGTTTTACTAGGTCTTAGCGCATGGTTGCTTTACCTCGTATTTAAGAAGTTTGTAAAGAGTAATTCGGTTGCAGGTAAGATTGGCTGGGTAATTCTAGGGTTACTAATCCTAGGAATTGGTTTTGCTAATATTTATGCAGTCTTAGGTATCGCAGCGGGATTTGCTCTGTACTGGATTTTCAAAAACTGGAAAAAGAAAGAACAAACACCAATAAAATCTTCTTCTGATGAAGATGATCCATTTACAAACTTTGAGCGTCAATGGGCAGAATTAAATAATTAATTTAACTTAAGCTGTGACAGATGCGGCTACGTTGAGCGAAAAAATGAGAAAGATGCTCCCACCGCGAGGGAACATGGTCCTGCCTGCGGCAACATAGTTCCACACCCCGCCCGGGCCATGCATAAAAATAAATTTAAAAGGAGAGACCCAATAATGACAAATATTTTTACACGTATTAAGGACTCAATAGAAGCGGATTTACACGATCTATTAGATAAAAAAGAACAAAAAAATCCTATCGGCGCATTAAACCAATATTTACGCCAGGCAGAGCAAGAAGTAGAAAAGGTGCGAAAGCTTATTGAGAGGCAATATAAGTTGAAAGATGAGTTTTCCAAAGAATATTTAAGGGCTACAGAAATGGCTGAAAAGCGACAAAAGCAAGCCGTTATAGCTGAAAAATCTGGAGAAGAGCAAATGCACGCTTTTGCACTAAAAGAGCAGGAAGAGTATCAAGCTCGCGCAGAGAGAATGAAAGCTTCCCGTCAGGAAGCAATCGAGCAATTAGAAGACCTAGAACAAAAATATGAAGAAATGAAACATCGAATTAAAGATATGCGTCTACGTCGAATGGAGTTAATGGGTCGGGAAAACGTGCTTCATGCCAATCATCAGATAAATAGAGTGATGGAAGAGGTATCGGATAAACCATTTTCAAAGTTTGCTGAGATGGAACGGTATATCGATAATCTTGAATATAAGGTCAATAGTGCATATTATAAAAGTACATTTGACAGTAAAATTGCCAAATTAGAAAAAGAGATGCAAGAAAAGGAAAAACAAGCTAATCAATCTTAACGAAAACTAGCCAAAAAATGGTATACTACTGACAGGCTCAAGGTTAACCCTGAGCCTGTGTAACGTTAAGAAGTTAGGGAGGATTCTTACGATGTTCAAAAAACTGAAAACTGATACTTTTAACTGGATAGTAATCGTAGGAGTAATCCTCCTTATTTTTGAGATAATATTCCATTTTGGCGGAGCGATAATTCCAGCGGTCTTTTCTGCCATATTTGCCTATATTGGATGGAAAAACTTCCAACATTTATGGGGCAAAGTGTTATTTGGAATATTCGTCATTTTCTTTGTTTTTTCCATATTAAATCTATGGGCTGTCCGCTTTCTAATTGTCGTGGCTATCATATTATGGCTGAAGGATTATTCTGAATCCAAAAAGCGTAAAGACTTTGAACCGAATCTTCCTAGCGATGTTATTCATCAAGATAAGCTTGTGAAAATAAAACCACTCTTTACGAACACATTTTTTGATGATGTCCGAACAGAGGATATAGCTTATCAATGGCGAGATGTTAATATACATGGTGTATTTGGCGATCGGGTAATTGATTTAAGTAACACGGTACTTCCGAATGACACGGCGATTATCTCGATTCGCCATTTAATTGGGAATATTGAGATTTATGTACCTTATGAAGTAGAGGTTAGTATTCATCATAGTTCTGTGTTTGGTAGAGCATTTATCTTCAATGAAGAAGATAGGAATCTTGTAAATAAATCACTACTTTACCAAACAGAAAATTATGATACGACCTATCCAAGGGTGAAAATCATAACCTCTTTATTTTCCGGTGATATTGAGGTGAAGCGGATATGATGACAGTTCTTCGCCATATGATGATCGGAATTATGTATAGTTTGGTATTGGTCGTTTTAACGGTTGGGTTAAGTTTAATCATACAAGAGGATTTTAGTTGGGCTAATCTCCAGGAGATGAAGATTGGTGATGTATCTTTTCTCGTAACAATTCTTGGTATTGCAGTTATTTCAGGTTCGATGATGGGCATATCTATTGGTTGGTATTGGAAACAGCGAATCCAATATATGGACCGAAAACTGGATAGCTTAGTTAAAGGTCAAAATATTGATACAGAAGCCGATACATTTAAAGAATTGAACAGCCTTACACAAAAAATGAGCCAGCTACAAGAAAAAATTACAAAACAAGCAGAGCTTTTTCAAAATCTTGCAACGAAGAGAGCAGAAGAAAGAGAGCAAAGTCTGCAAGAAATTGTCATACAAGAGCGTAATCGCTTAGCTAGAGAGTTACACGATTCGGTCAGTCAGGAATTATTTGCAGCATCCATGATGATGTCTGCAATTAATGAAACATCCAGTAATATGAGTGATATATTAAAAAAACAGTTACAACTAGTTGAAAATATGATTCAACAATCACAGTTAGAGATGCGAGCGTTACTCTTACATTTGCGACCTGTCGCATTAAAAGGGAAATCGCTTGTAGAAGCCACAGTTGAATTACTAGTGGAATTGAAGCAAAAGGTACCAATGGAAATCACTTGGAAGGTTGAGGATTTTAATCTAGATAAGGGTGTCGAGGACCAACTTTTCAGAGTGTTGCAAGAATCAGTATCGAATACATTACGTCACGCGAAAGCCACTACGCTACATATCATGTTGGTGAAACGAGATGATATAGCTATTTTACGAGTAAAGGATAATGGTGTTGGCTTTGACATGAGCAAAGTGAAAGCAGGATCATACGGGCTACAAAATATGCAAGAACGCGCATTAGAGGTTGGCGGAACCATCAAGATTATTTCGTTACCTAATGAGGGAACACAGTTAGATGTTAGAGTTCCAATTTTACGGAAGGAAGGTGAACAGAAGTGATTAGAGTCTTGTTCGCAGATGACCATGAGATGGTACGTATCGGTGTATCAGCATACCTTTCAGCACAACCAGATATTGAAATCGTAGCGGAGGCAAGTGATGGTGCCCCTGCAGTTGAGCTAGCATTAGAACTGAAACCAGATATAATTCTAATGGATCTTGTCATGAAAGAGATGGATGGAATTGAAGCAACAAAAAGAATTATAGAGAAATGGCCAGAAGCTAAGATTATTATCGTCACAAGCTTTCTAGACGATGAAAAAGTATATCCAGCACTTGAAGCTGGTGCGACAAGTTATATGTTAAAAACATCTAAAGCGGAAGAAATAGCAAAAGCCATTCGTTCCACACACGAAGGGCAATCTGTTCTAGAGCCGGAAGTAACCGGGAAAATTATGACCAAAATGCGTGAAAAGCCTGTCGTACATCTCCATGAACAATTAACCGACCGTGAAATGGAAATTCTTCTGTTAGTGGCACAAGGGAAATCCAATCAAGAAATCGCTGATGAGTTATTTATTGCATTGAAAACAGTTAAAGTGCATGTTAGTAATATTTTGGGGAAACTTGAGGTGCAGGACCGGACACAGGCTGTTATTTATGCATTTAAACATGATTTGGCGCAGTAGCGTATTAAAGTAATAGGGACATAGTGTATATTAAGGCACTGTGTCTCTGTTTTATATTGGTTTTTAATAGCCCTTTGCCCCTAGGGTTAAAAGAATTCGGAATAGAATGATTTAACCTGTAAATTTTTGTATAACCTAAGGCCTAAGTGCTTGTAACACCTTTTAACTAAATCTATTTGACTTAACTCTTATTTCTCATCAAATTCTAATCTTAATTTCCTTATTCTCTTATTTTTGCAGGATATAGTGTAGATAAGAAGATAAGGAGGAATTATGATGAATAAGAAATTAATTACTGGTGTCGTAACGGTGGGGCTACTATTAGGCGGTACAACAATGGTTGCAGCTAGCATGAATGAGAATGAAGTGAATGATGTACAGAAGGAGGGCGTTGTTAAGTCGGGAGTTGTTGTTGATAAGGAAGATTTACTTTCTGTAAAGGAAGTCCAAAAGATTGCTCTATCTGAACAAGATGGATATGTTGAAAGTATAGACTTAGAGAAGGAACATGGCCGTCTATACTATGAAGTAGATATCGAACAAGGTAATAAAGATTATGAAATTGATATTGATGCTTCGACAGGAGAAGTATTAACAGTAGATTTTGATGATGACAGTATGGAAGAGGAAAAAAGTGAGTATAATTTTGCAGACTTCATCACAGTGGAAAAGGCCAAGGAGATTGCAGTAGGAGAACTCGGTGGAAAGGTAATAGAAATCGAGCTGGATGAAGATGATGGTCGTTATGAATATGATCTAGAACTCAGAACAGATGTTGGCGAGGCGGATATTACACTTGATGCTGTGACAGGAGAAATATTAGAAGTAGAGATAGATTAATCAATTGACTGTTATAGAAAAGGTGCACTTTCCAAAGTTAAATTGATATTGAATAAATTACACAAATCCATACGTCTTCTTCATACGGTGCTTTTTCGTAGGGAGAAGACGTTTTATGTTGGTATGAAGTTTCCAAGTAACTTGAATTCTGAAAAAGTGATATGGCCTTCAATGGAACACGGGAAGAATTTGGCCGTTTACTTGTACCCTCTTGCAATAAAATAATGATTTCACGCTGGTGCATTTCTTGATATACAGTAAAATGAAGAGTGGATGAATAAAAATAAATTCAGCACTAGTTTGAGGAGTGATAGTCTGCAATGGAAAATCAGGCGCCAGTGGAAAAAAGGGGTTAAAACCCTTTATTTCTTTAATTTTATCGACAAAAGTACCAAGGGTAGCATTAATATTTGGTTTATTAGGAAGTATAATTACGATGATCGTTGGACTTTCTATCCCATTACTGACGAGAGAACTTGTAGACGGCTTCTCAGTAGAAGCATTAAGCGTCACACTTATCGTTATTATTTTCGTTGTGTTTATTCTACAAGCTATAGTTGATGGGGTATCCACCTATCTACTAGCTTATGTAGGTCAAAAGATTGTTGCCAGACTGCGTGAGAAAA
The DNA here is from genome assembly GCF_000190475.1 of Ornithinibacillus scapharcae TW25. GTDB lineage: Bacteria > Bacillota > Bacilli > Bacillales > Amphibacillaceae > Ornithinibacillus > Ornithinibacillus scapharcae. The sequence continues at coordinate 40,394 of NZ_AEWH01000041.1, read as the reverse complement.
TGTGGTTTAAACTCATCCGTTTACCAGTGAGTTATTTTGATAAACAAGCTAGTGGAGAATCTGTGAGCCGGGTTGTAAACGATACTGGAATTGTAAAAAATTTGATAACACAACATTTTCCACAGTTTATTACGGGAATCATCACAATCATTGGTGCAATTGTCATCCTAATGATCATGGATTGGAAAATGACATTATTAATGTTAATCGCGGTCCCTGTAACGTTTGCCATTATGATGCCACTCGGAAGTAGAATGGCAAAAGTATCCAAAGGGATGCAAGATGAAACTGCGTCATTTACAGGTGGCATCCAACAAACGATTAGTGAAGCACGGCTAATGAAATCCTCAACAGCTGAAACCGTAGAAGAGAAAAAAGGATTAGCTGGAATCGAAAAATTATATCGTTATGGATTAAAAGAAGCGAAGATTTTTGCAGTTATTGGTCCATCAATTTATACGATTATGATGCTAGTTATTGTTGCTATTATCGGCTATGGTGGAATTCGAGTTGCTGAGGGTTCCATGTCGACTGGATCACTCGTCGCTTTTCTACTCTATCTCTTCCAAATCATTTATCCAATCACATCATTTGCGATGTTCTTTACAGAGCTGCAAAAGGCTAAAGGGGCAACAGAACGAATTATAGAGATATTAGAAATACCAGAAGAACCAGGTCAAGTGGGCATCCACCAGGATATTGCCAATCAAATAGTTCATGTTAACAATGTATCATTCGCGTATATGGAAGATGAGCCAGTACTAAAAAATGTCAGCTTTGAAGCCAAGCCTGGTGAAATGATTGCCTTTGCAGGACCAAGTGGTGGAGGGAAAACAACCCTATTCAGTTTACTTGAAAGGTATCATGAACCAACAGAAGGAAAAATACTAATTGGTGATACACCAATTAGTACGTTATCTATGCAATCATGGCGTAGTCAAATTGGCTATGTTTCTCAAGAAAGTGCGATGATGGCTGGGACAATTCGTGATAATTTAACGTACGGATTAAGTAATGCGGATAGTATAACAGATGAACAGCTATGGAAGGTTACGGAGATGGCTTATGCTGACACATTTATTAAAACGTTCGCCAATGGTTTAGATACGGAAGTCGGCGAACGTGGTGTAAAGTTATCCGGTGGTCAACGTCAACGGATTAATATTGCTCGTGCATTCCTCCGAGATCCAAAAATCTTAATGCTTGATGAAGCAACGGCTAGTTTAGATAGCCAATCTGAGCACGCTGTTCAGGAAGCTTTAACTCGATTGATGGAGGGGAGAACAACATTCGTTATTGCTCATAGATTATCAACCATTGTTGATGCTGATAAGATTATTTTTATTGAAAAAGGAGAAGTAACGGGAGCTGGAACCCACCAGGAATTAATCGAATCTCATGAACTCTATCGTAAGTTTTCAGAACAGCAATTAACATAAGAGAAGCTGTGGGGATAATCCCATAAGCCTTATTTAGGAAATTGTAGTCTATCTGTTTTAGATGCATTATTTAGCATTAGTTGGTGCAGGAATCCAACTAATAGACCTCTCTTTAGCTATTCTGCTGGAGAGGTTTTTTCTTTTTATCGTTTACACTGTTATAGGTACAAGACTAAATATAGCTATAAGTCTTCCCATTCATCACCTATTGCTTTAATATTTATTCTAGAGATATTGTAAAATTTAAAAATATAAATGAATATTGTAGGAGGAAGCTAGATTGTCAAAGCAAGAGTTAAGCATCAATATTGGTGGACTAGATTTCGATTGGGAACTCGAAAAGGGCTTACTTCAATTCGAGAATGATGATGCAGTTTTATTCTGGATTGACAGTGCTATGAGTGTATTCTTGGATGCTATCGAAGAGATTTCTGGGGAGGAAACATTCCACCTAGTGTTAGAAACTACTGGTTTTCGACAGGGCTTGGTAGTCGGAAAGTATTTCCAAAACAAAGATGTATCGGTATCAGAAGCTATCCATACAATCACAAATACATATGCTGCAGCAGGTTGGGGTAGATTTACAATTCAGGAGCTTGACTTAGAAACACGGAATGTAGTCATGGATCTAAAAGATAGTTGGGAATCTAAGGTACATAAAACAAATAAAAAGCGTGATAAGGACGTACTACTTCCTGCCCATTTTGCAGGAATATTCACGGCCTTACTTAATACTAATATGGGCTATGAAGTAGAACGTTATCAACTTCAAGGCAATCCCTCGAGTATTGTTCGTTATTTTCCATCTAATATAACTGTTTCTGATAATATACACCGCCTTGCCAGAAAGAAAGAACTGGAGGAAATTAAAAAATTAGAATCTCTTGTACAAGAGAAAACAAGGGAATTAGAAGAACTAGTTCAAAAATTATCTTCTCCGATTATCCCAGTTCTTGATGGAATAGTCGTTATCCCGCTTTTGGGAAAATATGAAGAGAAACGAGCAGAAGAATTGGTGAAGAAGGTATTAAATAACATACCTAACTATGATGCGGATTATTTGGTCTTAGATGTAACAGGGCTTGATGCAGACATCAATGAATCGACTATACGAATGATAGATGATTTACGGTCAGGAATGCCCTTGATTGGATTAGAAATAATTTTGGTAGGGATATCGCCTAAATTAAGCAGAGAAATGGTTAATTTGGGGATAGACATGTCTGATGTAAACTCCTTTCATTCGTTACAGCATGGAATTTATCATGCATTAGGAGAGATGGGAAGAAATATAGATAAATAGAAGATAGAAATGTAAGAAAAAGGGGGAAGTAATATGAATTTTAATTTTCAAGAATCGATACAGATCTTAGAAAAGACACCCCAGACACTACATTATTTCCTAACTAATTTATCTGATTCTTGGCTCCATTGTAATGAGGGGGATGGTACATGGAACCCAAAAGAAGTAATAGAGCACCTCATTGAAGCGGAGAAAACAAACTGGGTTTCAAGAACGGAAGCAATTCTTGATCCGGATAAAGATAGCCACTTCGAACCATTTAATCGATTTTCTCATCTTAATCAAAAACCAAGATCTATTGAAGAAAGTATAGCAGAATTCCAATCGATAAGATTTAACAATCTGAATAAACTTCGTACCATGGTAACTTCAAGTAGTGACTTCGATAAAGTAGGCATTCATCCGGAGTTAGGTCCAATAACTCTAGGACAATTAATTTCTACTTGGGTTGTGCACGATTTAACACATATTACCCAAATTGCTCGGGTAATGGCTAAAAGGTATAATGATGATGTTGGACCTTGGTCCTCTTACCTTAGTATTTTGCAGAAGTAACAAAAGGTGAAGGAATAATCTCCTTCACCTTTTGTTAAATAAAAAAATCCTAGGTTAGACCCAGGGATTCATTTTTAACTAGTCTAAAGGGTTAATCTATCTCTAAAAACTGCCTAACCCGTTTTACATATGGTTCTTTCTCATACGTTTGATACAATTGACTAGTCAACTTGACAGGATCACCATAGTAGTAACGCTCATATTGAACTTCCCTGGTTCCAAAAGCACTCATAGTAAGATCCCACGCTAAACGAAATAGTTTCACCCGTGTCATCGCATCATCCGATTTAGAGTGTAAGTAAAGATTAAGATCCTTCTCGATATCTGATTGGAATGCCTCTTCAGTAGGAATAGAGACTATTCCACTTGCACATATTTGTTGGATAATTTCGCTGAATCGAGTATATACTTTTGGAAAAATATTGCTGGCAACCTGTAGTGTTCTTTGATTTGGACGCATATATCCCCATTCATCCAATTTAGCTTCGATTTCAGATTTTAGGACCAGTGCTTTTAAAGTTTCCAAAGCGATGATAATTTCTGATACCTTTTCCTGTACATGCAAGTACTCACCGATATTTATGGAATCTATAATAGTTTGGACCAAACCTAAAACAAATTCCGTCTTGATTATTTGTCTGGAAATAGCTTGATGTAGTGAATATGGAAAGAACGAGCTCTCTGCCGCAAAGGAATTTGAAACTAGCAAATTATCATAATAAAAGACACGATCCCACGGAACAAGAACATTATCGAATACAACAATCGTGTCCATTTCCTCATAGCGTGAGCTCAATGGATAATTAAAGGTGGATTCACCTCCAACAAAAGATTCCCTACAGATAAATTTTAACCCATCATGATTACTAGGGATTGAAAATGCAAATCCATTAGCTTTATCTTGGATGCCTCCGGCTGAAAACACAGCGATTTCATCCGTGATGCCTCCTCGGGTTGCTAATAATCGTGCACCTTTTATAATGATTCCTTCGCTGTTTCTGTCTATCACCTTAGCAGCAATTGGTTCATTTGTATCTTCTAAGTAAAATTGTGCTCGATTCACTTGTGGATTGACGAATGTATGTGTAAGAGATAAGTCATTCTCTCTTGCATACTCATAGAAAGAAATTAACCGCTCTGGAAAGCAGTTTTCTTTGCCTCTTAAAAACTCTGCGGATGATGCAAGTGCCATTAATACGGTATTCATATAGTCTGGACTTCTACCCAACATACCATTACTTGAAATTGCCCATTGCTGAGTCATCATTCTTCTTTTCACAAGATCCTCTTTCGTTTCTGGCTGTAAATAGGAAATTCCAACTTGATCTCCTGTCAGAGGAGAGGAATATATCATTATATCCTTTAACGACTTATCATGTTGCAAATCATATAATGTAGCTTGGCTCTCAATTACTCCTTTGAATGCTGTATGCTCCGAGACTTTTCTTCTTACTGGTTTTCCATCCACCCAAAGGTTTGTTTTTAACTGGTCAATTCTTTCAATATATTCACTTCCTGTGATGGCAGGCATTTGATCACTCCTTATATAGGGAAGGTTTATCAAATTGCAAAAGATATGTGATAGTTTATTAGGAATATCTAAAGATGTTCCATAATAGGGTATTGAAAATTTAAGCAATATTATCGTGGGATGTATTTGTCTTATTGGCGAATGGAAGAAGGTTTATTATCATTTGGATAATAAATAACCCTTCAGTTCAATTATTAGAAACCAATCGATAATTCCCATATAATGAATAGTAAATAAGAAGGAGGAATATCTGATGTCGAAAGAGAAGTTAGCCAACAAGGAAGCGTCATCTGAAGAGAAAAATTCTACGGTGAAATGGATAGACATGAAGGAAATAAAAGAAATTAGTTTAGATAATTCCTCAGGATTTGTTTGTGATATAAATACTGGTATTTGTGGTCCAGTAAATAATAGAAAAGAGGATTAGTAATGAAAATAACCATTTGGTCAGATTTTGTATGTCCATTTTGTTTTATTGGACAATCCCATTTAGATAAAGCATTAGAGAACTTCGATCATCGAGATGATGTTGAAATAGAATATAAAAGCTTCTTACTGATGCCTGATGCAGAGTACATTCCAGGACAGGATTATGCGCAAACATTTGCGGGTATGAAAGGAATTCCGCTTGATCAGGCGAAAACCATGCTTCAACAGGTGACAGACATGGCAAATCAATCAGGCGTCCCGATTCATTATGATAAAGCTAAATTAGCTAGCACGTTCGATGCCCATCGTGTATTCCAATATGCAAAGGAAATAGGAAAAGGGAATGAATTCTTCTCCCGTCTATATGTTGCTCATTTTACAGATGGTGAAGTGATAAGTGATGAAGACACTATTGTTCGCTTGTCTGAAGAAATTGGACTTGATGGTGTCGAAGTTCGAAATATCATTCAACAAAAGCAGAATGAGGAAAAAATCAACCAGGAAATATCGGAAGCTCGTAGTGTTGGTGTACAAGGTGTACCATTCTTTGTAATTAACAATAAATATGCTGTTTCTGGTGCGCAACCTGCAGAAGTATTTAGTCAAGTCTTAGACAAGGTATGGGCTGAAGAGTAAGTGGTGCGTTCTTTCTTGTCATATGAGAATAACTAACACATTCATAGCGAATGTGTTAGTTTTTTAGGAAGGAACCTCTATCCAGTAGTGAGACAACTTTATAAAAAAATGGTAATTTTTTGCATGGAAATCATTATTAATATACAAAAAGGGTATAGTAATGATAAAATAGACAAGGTTGTTCTATTGCTTAATCTTAGTAAAGAGCGGGGGACCCAATGATTTATGCGGAAAATTTCCGCTTTAGGTGAATTCTTATCAGAAGGGGCTTATCGTTTCCCATAGTCCTAACCCGAAAGCTAACCTCGTAAGCATTGTAGTGGAAACAGAATGATAGAATTTTGTATTCGGCATTGGCCGTTTTTTTATTTTTTGTACGAAAAACTAAGCATGTTGCTAAAGAGTATTTCTTATAAATGGAAAGTTTACAATATCTTCTTGTTTCCTTACCTGAGTAAGTTCACAAATTTAGTCATCTGAAGGTGGGGTAATGAATGAAAAGGCTTAAATTAAGTTTAGCAAGTCAAATTTTTATTGGTCTAATTTTAGGTATTATTGTCGGTGGAATCTTCTATGGAAGTGAAACGGCACAAGATGTTTTACAACCATTCGGCGATTTATTTATCCGTCTCATTAAAATGATCGTTGTACCGATTGTCTTATCTAGTATCATTGTTGCGATAGCAGGTGTAGGAGATATTAAATCAGTCGGAAAACTTGGTGCCAAATCACTAACCTATTTTATTGGCATGACAATGGTTGCTGTAGCGGTTGGCCTTCTAGCTGGAAACATTTTTCAGCCAGGAGCTGGTTTAAATATGAACGAGTTGGAGCAAACCGACATATCAACTTATGTTGATACATCGGAAGAGCAAGAAGGGAAGTCCGTTGTGGATACACTTCTTCATATTGTTCCGACTAATCCAATTCAGGCAATGGTTGAAGGAGATATGCTTGCAATTATATTCTTTGCCGTTGTATTTGGTCTTGGAATTGCAGCAATTGGGGAAAAAGGAAAGACAATACTGCGATTCTTCGAGGGTATGGCGAATGCCATGTTCTATGTAACAAATTTATTTATGAAGTATGCACCAATTGGTGTTTTTGCGTTAATAGGTGTAACCATATCTAGATATGGTTTTGAATCGCTTATACCACTTGGGAAACTAGCAATAACAGTATACGGAACAATGATTTTCTTTGTTATTGTTATATTAGGGTTAATGGCGAAAATAATTGGAATTAATATCTTTAAATTATTAAAAATGATTAAGGAAGAGTTAATTCTTGCCTTTTCAACATCAAGTTCTGAGACCGTGCTTCCGAGAATAATGGACAAGATGGAAGTGGCGGGCAGCCCGAAACATATTGCATCATTTGTTATTCCAACTGGTTACTCGTTTAATCTAGATGGATCCATTTTATATCAAGCCATTGCTTCCATTTTTATTGCTCAAATGTATGGTATCGATTTAAGCATAGGACAACAAGTTACACTGATGCTCGTCTTGATGATTACATCTAAAGGGATGGCAGGAGTACCTGGTGTATCCTTTGTCGTGCTATTAGCTACGTTTAGCACCATTGGTTTACCAGCTGCAGGTCTAGCATTTATTGCTGGTATCGATCGTATACTCGATATGGGACGTACAGCGGTAAATGTAGTCGGTAACTCTGTTGCTGCACTTGTAGTGGCAAAATGGGAAGGACAGTTTAAACCAATCGATGAATTAAAATAATGAATGTATATAAAAAAGCTCTCTACTATTAACTAGTAGAGAGTTTTTTATATTAATTGAATTTTAGAGGATTTCAGGTTATCATTTATAGAAATATTTTCACGAAGAATAAATAAAAGTTAGGATAGGAATTAGTAGTTACTTATCTCCCTGTGATAGAGAGCTGATGGTGGTGAAAATCAGTACAAAGGTAGGAGCGAATTACCTCCTGGAACTTTCTTTATGAACATTGAAGTAGTAAAGAACGGACGGACCGTTATCCAGAATGAGTGGGAGTTTATTTTCATGCAAGGGTGGTACCACGTTAACCACGTCCCTTTTATATAGGGGCGTGTTTTTTATTTATAAGAGGAGGGAGAAATCAGTATGGATATATCTATTCGTAATGCCAAGCAATCAGATTACGAATCATTGTTGCCTTTATTTAGGCAGGTTCATGAATTCCATGTATCTGTGAGACCAGATTTGTACAAAGAGAATCCCACGCCTGTTGAACAAGGTTTTTTTGAAAGCCAATTGAGTGACGACAAACAGCATATTTTTGTTGCGACTATAGACAATGAAATAGTTGGGGTTGTTGTGACAAAGGAAGAAGAAATAACGGAAAATACTTTTGTTAAAGAGAGAAATGTCTTATTTATCAAGAGTTTATGCATTGCTGAAACACATCGAAAGAAAGGTATCGGAAAGAAACTCACAGCATACGTCTTTGACTTTGGAAGAAGCCTCGAAGTTGATAGTGTTGAATTGGAGGTTTCCGAGAGAAATGCATCTGCCATTGAATTTTATCGGTCAATAGGGATGACAACGAAGAGTAGAAAAATGGAGATTATATTGAAATAGTATAATTACCACTCTGATTTACCGTTCATACAAGCTTGTATTCCTTCCTCCTGTTATAATGTAAGGATGCTATAACTTCATAGGAGTGACAACTGATCATCTCCTATATCTTCTACTAAATTAATACTGGAGGAAGCTGTGCGTAACTTAACTTTTATATTCATAATTTATGCCACCTATATTAGTTTAGGCTTACCTGATTCTTTATTAGGGGTTGCATGGCCTGAGATGGTGACGGAACTTCATGTTAACTGTTGCTTTTGGAACAGGTAATGTTTTATATGGTGGATTCATACTTATTGGTCTAGGTTGTGCAGCAATATTCCCAACCATGATGCACGAAACACCAAGAAGGTTTGGGAAAAGGAATTCGAGCACCATTATTGGACTTCAAGTAGCAGCTGGTTATGTTGGAATAACTCTACTGCCTCCGTTGTTAGGGGTATTCTTTCAAAGTTTCACTATGAATATTCTACCAATATTTTTAGCTGTTTTTGTACTAATCCTGCTTGTTGCAACGATTGTTATTGAGAAGGGGAGAACCAAAAATATAGTATAAATTTATTGTCCTCCTGATAACATTACAAAAAATAGAACTTCCAATCTATTTGGAAGTTCTATTTTTATTAAGCGATATAATCTTCTTTATCTATATCAGTCACTTCTTTACGAACGTAATATTTTCCTTTGGTCATAACAGCTAAAATAACGGTTAGAATTGTGGCTAATATTGCTGCAAAGAAGGCAGCTGTACTTTGTAAAAATTCACCGATAAACCCTAGCGCAGCAATTGTTCCTAACACACTAGAAACAATTAGAGCTGTAACCCCAACCGGATTCCATTTATAGAGATTATGTTGTCTAAACTCATAATAACCAGGACCAATCTTAAGTAGTTTCTTAACGACTATAGCATCTGTTACTAAAATAGTTGCCCAAGTCATGAGGAACACCCCTTGGAATGTCATCGCTAATTCTAAATGATCGACAATACCGCCAAGCATTAGAACAATCGCGGCCACTCCAGTAACGACTACCCAAAATCTTCTACCGGGTGTGAATTTAAAGACGTTTTCAAAGAAATTGGCTAATGATAGTGAACCACTATAAATATTGGTTATGTTAATTCGGACTTGTGTTAGCATGGTGAACAGTGCTCCCCAGAGACCGAGTAATAATACGATGTATACTCCAGGATTCGGCTCTCCTAAACGAACTCCAAACCAAATTCCGAGCCCACCCATTACGCCAAAACAAAAGATTTGTGGAATAAAGCCAATAGCAAAGATACCAATTTTTGTATCCCTTGGTTTAAGATATCGTGCATAATCAGATGCAAGTAATGGGGTTAGTCCCATAATTCCATGCTGCATACCGATACATAATAAAAGTGCGGTTCCGCCAGCTTGTACCCCTTCTGGCATATAAGACCAAAATCTACCATCATATTCAGATGGTGTAAGTGCAGCCATAACAATGGCAGCGATTAGGAACACGAAAAATAGTGGAAGAGACCATTTTTGTAGTTTGTCTAACTGCTTAATTCCAAACCAATTAAGAGGAATTACGATTGTTCCGAAGAAGAGGATTAATACCCATTCTGGAATGACGGGGAAAAATTCATGTACTGCGACAACCAGGATCATACCTTCTAATGCACAATACATAATAAAATTTGTAGCGTAGATAAACGATGTTAATGATGCACCGATATAGCCAAATCCACCGCCTCTGGATAAAAGATTTACATTCATTCCCGATTTTGCAGAAAGGTAAGCGATGAATGTACCTAAAATTCCAGCAACAATAATGGCATATACTGCTGAGATAATTGCGTTAATTGCTCCAAATTGAAGTGCCATGACACTTCCCATTTGAAAATAAAATATTGCTGTTGCGATTCCAAATGTAATATTTGTGATACTGAGCCATCCCATGTTTCTCTTATCTCTTGGTATCCTGCCTAAAGAATAATCATCTCCAGTATCTTTGGAGGTATGATTTTCTGTGATGTCAGTAGAAACCAAAACATATCATCTCCTTTTGTGTAATACTTCACATAATCCGTCTATAAAAAATATCACAGCATGTAAACGAGTGATTACTTTAAACAGAAAAGTGACTATTTAACCTTATCATTTTTTTTTGCCTTAGGCAAACTTGATAAGTTACAGTCAATGATTATAAAGACCCATAAACTAGGATTACGAAAGGATAGCTCGTTCTATCGTAAGAATGTTCTCTTATCTGGCGTATTGCTTGTTTATATCATTCTTTATTTGCTCGTTAATACCGAAATTTGTCATAGAACTACTTAGAATCTTTGCGATATAATGTAGTGGCAAGTTTTTAGGCTACATGGTAAATTTGAGAGTAGTGAATAGTACGTGTATTTAATTATCTACCAGATTAGAAGGAGGCGCCCTAATGCAAATCAAACTAAATCAAAAAATGATCAGAGAACGGTGTGGGGCTGTCTCCTTTAAAAGAGGGGAAGCCTTTTATCGTAATAACAAAGTAGTCATTGATGCGGTAACCGATGATTCTTTAGATGCAACAGTTAAAGGGCCAGAGAACTTTTTTGTTCATCTCGAAAAAAATAATAGTGGATTTACAGCGAGTTGTAGCTGTCCGACACTTTCTTCTTTTCAAAAGGAATGTCAGCATATTGCGGCAGTGCTAATGGCATGGCAACAACAGCTCAAACATGAACAGGCAGATGAAGCAGTTGACTTCGGACAACCGAATGGAGACTTGTCGGATGGTATTTTAGAATTATTTGGGACTTCTGTTCCAACACCCAAAAGCGGACAACAACGCCATTTTGAAAATAGAGTGGTGCTCAAGTCATCATTTCGTTGTATAGTGGTTACTAACGAGCTAGGGAATGCTATGTTTGGGATTGAAATGAGGATTGCTGCACAGAAAATAGAGAATATACGTGATTTCCTTACCCATGTAAGCGAGGGTACTAGTTTCCACATTACCGATAAAATTACGTATAATCCAAACGAATATTGCTTTGATCATGATTCAGATGCAGTTATCCAGCAATTGATTCGAGTCATAGAGGACGAAAAAATGTACAACGGATCAATAATGGAGAACGATCAAATCGATAAAGCCATCCTCCCTATACCAGCATCCTTTTGGAAAAAAATAGAGCCTTTATTAGTACGTGCACCACAAGCATCGCTACAATATGGTGGAGTTAATTACCCTGTTTTTCAAGTAACAGATGAATTACTCCCTTTACAATTCGTTTTTACTAGTTCAGAGGATAATGGATATCAGTTGGTTATTAACGGATTAAAGGATACCTTGATATTAAAGGAATATGATACAGTTTTGGCTGACGGAAAAGTAGTTGTAGTTAATAGAGGCGATGCGGAACGCCTATTTGAACTAAAGCGAATGATACATGCATCTGGTACGAACATCCTCCCAATACCCGCCCATCAATTGAAATATTATATGGAAAATCTAATGCCTGCTTTGAGAAAATTAGGAGAGGTTCATATATCCAGCGAATTAACGGCGGAGATTCAAAAAACTCCCCTACAAGCAAAGCTGTACTTAGATCGTGTGAAAAATCGTTTGCTTGCTGGCTTAGAGTTTCATTATCGAAATGTTATTATCAATCCATTAGATCTTGATCGACCTATGGAAGGAACAGTGATTATCCGTGATATGGAGAAGGAAGAAGAAATTCTCCAGTTAATGAAAGAGAGTATGTTTAATGAGACAGACAGTGGCTATTATATTCAAAATGAGGAATTAGAATATAACTTCTTACATCATGAATTACCTAAGTTACAGAAATTAGTACAGGTCTATGCAACAACCGCAGTTCGGTTGCGGATATTACCGAAAACTACTATACCTAAAATAAAGGTTAGACACTATCGGGAGAAAAATCACTTCTTAGAATTCACTTTTAAGATTGATGGAATTCCAGAAGAGGAAATAAAAGATGTTTTAGCAGCACTAGAAGAAAAACGTAAGTATTATCGACTACGGGATGGCGCTCTTTTTTCATTGGAAACGAAAGAGATGGAAGAAATCAAGCGATTCTTACATTCCGTCCCAATAGAGCCTGATGAATGGGAAAGATTCGAGGTTCCGATTGTAGAGGGATTACGATTACTAAATTCTATCGAATCTAGTGAAGCCGTATCACTTGAAGAATCCTTCCGAAAGTTTCTAGCAGATATACAGCATCCTGAACGATTATCTTTTGATGTTCCAACACAACTGGAAGAAGTGTTACACAACTATCAAAAACATGGATTTAAGTGGATGAAGGGACTTGCTAGCTATGGATTTGGCGGAATTCTAGCAGACGATATGGGACTTGGAAAAACAGTCCAAAGTATTGCTTTTATTCTATCTGAACTACCAACGATTCGCCAATCGAGAAAAACTGCATTGATTGTCTGTCCTTCGTCTGTGACGTATAACTGGCAGAGTGAGATGATGAAATTTGCCCCAGATATACAAATGTTGATTATGGATGGTGTGAAAGCAGAACGGGAAAAGCTACAATCCAATATCGAGGACATCGATGTTCTGATTACAAGCTATCCTTTACTACGAAGTGATGCAAGGTGGTATGAAAAGCAGGATTTCCATGTTATTTTCTTTGATGAAGCACAAGTATTTAAAAACCCACTCACCCAAACAGCTAGAGTAGTGAAAAAACTACAGGCGAACCACCGTTTTGCTTTAACCGGGACACCAATGGAAAATGCCTTAGAAGAGCTTTGGTCCATCTTTCATGTCGTATTTCCAGAGCTATTCCTTGGCTTAAGAGAGTATAGTGAATTAACGAATAAACAGATTGCACGGAGAATTCGCCCCTTTATGCTACGCAGGGTAAAGGAGGATGTTCTTGGAGAGCTTCCAGAGAAAAGAGAAGTTATTGATTCTACTGAATTACTAACAGAACAGAAAAAGCTCTATGCAAGTTACCTCGCTAAATTAAGACATAAAACATTAAGACATTTAGATAAAGATACAATTAGAAAAAATCGGATAAGAGTCTTAGCTGGTCTTACTAGATTACGTCAAATTTGCTGTCATCCAGCCTTATTTGTCGATAACTATGAGGGTTCATCTGCTAAATTCGAACAGCTATTACGAATAGTGGAAGACGCTAGACTTTCGGGGCGTAGGTTATTGATCTTTTCTCAGTTTACGAAGATGCTCCATCTCATTGGACAAGAACTTACCAGTCAAGGTATAACTCATTTTTATCTGGATGGACAAACTCCATCCGAAGAAAGAGTCGAGCTTTGCGATCGGTTTAACACTGGCGAGCGTGATATTTTCCTTATTTCGCTTAAAGCAGGAGGGACAGGACTTAATTTAACAGGCGCAGACACCGTTATTTTCTATGATAGCTGGTGGAATCCAGTGGTTGAAGAGCAAGCTGCAGATCGTGCCCACCGTATGGGACAAAAGAAGAATGTACAAGTCATCAAGCTAGTAGCTAAAGGAACTATTGAAGAAAAAATGAACCAACTACAAGATAGAAAACGTCATTTAATAGAAGAAGTAATAGACCCAAAAGATGTCAAAACCATCACCCTGACAGAAGAAGACATACAAGATTTGTTGAGCTAGGGATACGGGGACAGGTCCCTTGTCCCAAGGATAAATTCCACGCAAAGAATTACTTATCAATATAGAGGAGACGAAACATGCCAGAATCTAAAGAATGGTTACAACAAGAATTAGATAGTGTTGAAAAATGGGAGCAGGACCAAAGTGGTTTATGGTTCTGGGAAAAGCTTGGAAGACTTCCATTCAAATTACTCGACAAGTTTACACCTACTTTTATTCAAGAAAAAATTGGCGAGATGCTAGATGAAACCGGAAAGTATATACAGACAGGAGGAAGTTACTTAAGCTCTGTCTCTAAAGTTACGGATTATTATCCCAATCATCCTGTCGAAACATTAGAAGATGTGAACAAGTTACCTATAGCTCTAATGGATGAGACATCAGAAAATTTATCCAATAATCGAAAGAAGATTGCTACAGCACAGGGGGCTAGTACGGGCATTGGTGGTATATTTACATTAGCCATCGACATACCGTTATTACTTGGATTGCAACTCAAAACGCTACAGGACATTGCTATTTGCTACGGGTATGATCCCAACAATCAAAAAGAGCGTTTATATATAGTTAAAGTTCTTCAATTTGTTTCTTCAGATTATGTTGGGAAACAAGCTATTCTAAACACGTTATCAAAGTTCGATGACCCAGAAGAGGACACGGAAAGGTTAGTTATGTCAGAACTACAAGGATGGAGAGAGGTATTCTTTACTTACCGTGATCAATTTGGTTGGAAAAAGCTTTTCCAAATGATTCCCATCGCAGGACTTGTATTTGGTGCTTTAATTAACCGCTCGGCTATAAAGGATATTAGTGAAGCGGGTAGAATGCTTTATCGAAAAAGAAGGTTAAGGGAACGAATAATTTTAGAAAAATAAAAAAGAACATTATGCTGTTTGGAGTAATTTAAATCTATTAGCGGTAGTAATCCGTCTCAAACGAAAAAGGGAGATATCATGTTACGACCAATTCGAAAATTTCAACAGTTCTTAGTAGATCATCCACTAAAAGCAGGCGAGATTATCCATCATCGATACCAAGTGGTGGATGTCATTGGAAAAGGCAGCTACGGTATTTTATACAAATGTATGGACAGAGAAACTAGAGATAACATTGTCATCAAGCAGCTCAGACCTAGCAAACGAAAGAAAATAAAAGAGATTAACCTATTTAAGAAGGAAGCAGAAATTATTGGTCAGTTAAACCATCCTAACATACCAACGTTTTTTGAGGCATTTTCTGAAAAGGAACATTATTTTTATGCAATGAGTCTTTTAGAAGCTGAGAATCTAGAAGAGACCATTTTTGCACGCAAGAAAACGTTTAATGAGAAAGAGTCTTTGCTTTTCATGAGGGAATTAATCGAAATTATAAATCATATTCATGAAAAGAAAATATATCATCTTGACCTAAGGATACCAAATATAATGATTCAAAATGATGAACCTTATTTAATTGACTTTGGTTTAGCAAGTCAAGGGAAAATGTTATTACCGATTAAAGAAGAAGATGCAAAATTACAGGATTTTTATGATATTGGAGATATCCTCTTATATTTGCTTTATACAACGTATTCTCCGAAAAAGAAAAAAGCTCTTCCGTGGACAGAAGAACTTGTATTGAAAAAAGAAACTGTTCATTTACTAAAAAGATTATTAAGAATCAGTGAACCGTATGGAACTATTGAGGAGATAAAACAAGATATTGCTGTGGCGATTCATTCAAAGGAGATAGTTTAGCTACTGCTTCCCCAACCACGACGCTTATATCGCTTACTGCCACTTAGTGGGTGATGGTGATGACGGTAACTACTTCCGCTATGGCGATGGTAGTGATATTTTCGTCTACTACTACTTCCACCGTAATATCGACCATGCCTTCTCGAGCTGCTTCCATATGATAGCTGCTTTAATGCTCTTTTGATTTTCCTAAACATTTTTAACCTCTTTTCAGGATTGTTATGATGTTCATACTATTATTTTAACATATCAGATTATGCATAACTAATGAAAACGCATTGTTGGAGTATACGCTTTATTCCGGTATTATTTTCTTAAAATAGGGCCGGAATAAGGAATTATTAAAAACTAGATGCTTCAAAAGAAACATTAATAATTCTTTACAAATAATTTTCAAAAAATTCATGATTATATGTTACTATATTATTGACTGACAGTCGGTCGATAGATACGGAGGTAAAGAATGAGAGTAGTGAAACGTGCGGAAGAAAGAAAAAATGAAATCCTTGATGCTGCTGATGAGCTTTTTGGTACGAAAGGATTCGATGGTACGACAACAAAGGATATTCTTGAGAAAGTTGGCATTGCTCGAGGAACGTTATATTACTATTTCCAATCTAAAGAAGAAATTATGGATGCCTTAATTGAACGGTACGCTACAAATCTATTAAATACAGCAAACTTCATTGCAAAGGATAAAAGTATTCCGATTCTAGAACGCATTGTTCATGTTGTGTTGTCACTTAACATAAGTGGTAGTAGCAGCTTAGAAATAATGGAACATATTCATAAGCCTCAGAATGCCCTTATGCATCAGAAAATTGAAAAGGTCATGATTACGGGTGTACCGCCAATTCTTGCTAGGATCATTGAAGAAGGGATTGAGCAAGGAGTTTTTAATACACCATTCCCTTACGAGTGTATGGAGATGGTTGTAACATATATGAATACTGTTTTTGATCATGATATGGTGCCGATGACGCAGGAGGAGCGTACTAAGCGGTTACAAGCATTTATATTTAACACGGAAAGGATGCTAGGTGCAGGTAGTGGAACGCTTATGAGCGTGATGCAGGCGTTTGTTAGCGAAGAAGATGCATAGATTTTGAAATCGAAGAAAGAGGTGACTTATGTATAAGAGAATCATATTAAACGACTTTCTAAGGAGTAAAATAATCAGTTTAACAACTATTATTTTTGTGGCTGCTGCGGCGATGCTTGTTTCCCTTGCTGCCATGCTAGTGGTAAATCTTTCAGGTGCATTAGATACACTTATGAAAGAAGCTAAAACACCTCATTTTATGCAGATGCATTCTGGGGATATTGATTTGGAACGGTTGGAAGCTTTTGCTGAACAAAATAGTAATGTAGATGAATATCAAGTTCTTGAATTTCTTAATATAGATGGAACTCAGATTGTTTTAGGAGAGAATTCTCTTGCTAATAATGTTCAGGACAATGGCTTAAGCGTTCAGAGTGAGAAATTTGATTTTTTGCTTGATTTAAATGGAAAGGTAATCAATGTATCAGATGGAGAGCTATATGTTCCAGTAAGTTATATGAGAGATAACACAACAAAGATTGGTGATAAGGCTGTGATTGAAGGAAAGGAATTTACGGTTGTAGGATTTCTCCGGGATTCTCAAATGAATTCATCACTCTCTGGGTCAAAACGGTTTCTCGTTAGTAAGAACGATTATGATGAGCTTAAAAACCATGGTAATATGGAATATTTGATTGAATTTAGATTAAAGGATGTATCCCAAATCGGAGAGTTTGAGAATGCTTATGCTTCTGAAGGTTTAGAAGCGAATGGTCCTGCGGTTACATATCAGCTTTTTAAACTAATGAATGCCCTTTCCGATGGACTGTTGATTGCAATAATCTTACTTGTGAGTGCACTAGTTGTAGCTATCGCATTTATGTGTATCCGTTTTGCGCTCCTTACCAAGATTGAAGGGGATTACCGTGAAATTGGTGTGATGAAAGCTATTGGGTTACGCATTTCCGATATAAAGAAAATGTATCTTGCAAAGTACGCAATGATTTCCGCTTTAGGTTGTGTTGTTGGTTTTGGTCTATCGTTAATATTGAAAGATATGTTACTCGAAAATATTAAACTCTATATGGGAGAGAGCAATAACACATTATTGGCATTGTTATTAGCTATCATTGGCATCCTGTGCTTATTCTTGACCATTATAGTATTTGTAAATATTCTACTTAGACGTTTTCGGGAAATTTCTGCTGCTGAAGCAATACGATTTGGATCAACACAGCAAAAAAGCTTAGGGGCAAGGCGTGTCACATTGGGTAGAAACAGGTTTATGAATACGAATATATTTCTCGGTATGAAGGATGTTCTCGGAAGGAAAAGGCTGTATGTAACTAGCTTAGCTGTATTGGTCTTCTCGGTGTTTATTATCATTGTTCCGCAAAACTTGTACAACACCATTTCATCGGATAAATTCACTCAAAATATGGGAGTTGGCAATTATGATATGCGTATCGATATTCAACAAACAGATAATATCCATGAGAAAACCTCTGAAATTGTTGAAGCTATTACGAATGATAATAGTATTACCCGATTTACGGTTCTAACAACAAAGACTTTCCAAGTAAGCGTGAAAGATGGAATAGAAGAAAATATGAAAGTGGAGTTAGGGGATCACTCGATTTTTCCTATCGAATATTCGAAAGGGAGGGCACCCATTACAGAGGAGGAAATAGCCCTATCAACTATATATGCTGATGAATGGAGTAAAAATGTTGGCGATAAGATTATTTTAACGGTTGAAGACGTGGAGACGGAACTTATGGTAAGTGGGATATACTCTGACATTACTAACGGTGGTAAAACAGCAAAGGCTGTATTTCAGGATAGTTCGAGTGATGTGATGTGGAACATCATAAGTGCAGAATTTACGAATAAGACGTCAGTCGATAAAAAAATATCTGAATATGTAAATGAGTTTGATTTTGCTAAGGTTTCAGGAATTGATGAATTTGTTAACCAAACTTTCGGTTCTACTATTCTATCTGTCAAGAAAGCTTCCTATGTAGCTATTGCTATTGCACTGATTATTACAATACTAGTTACATTGCTATTTTTGAAATTGTTAATAGTTAAAGATAGATACAATATTTCGGTTATGAAAGCATTCGGTTATACAAATAAGGATATTACGTTACAGTACACTTCAAGATCCGTTTTTGTTCTCATCATTGGAATAATTCTTGGAACTGTTTTAGCAAACACCTTAGGTGAACAGCTTGCAGGTATGGTGATTTCTTCATTTGGAGCATCAACATTTAAATTTTCAGTTGATGTACTACCATCCTATGTATTCAGTCCGATCATGATGATATGTGCCGTGCTTATTGCAACCATTATTGGAACGATGGGTATAAGGCGAATAAACATAACTGAGAATATGAAGGAGTAGGGTTATGGAAAAGTTGATAATTGGTGAGCATATTATGAAATCATTTGGAGAAGGTGAAGAGCAGCAGATTGTTCTTAATAGGATATCAATCGAAATAGGTGAAGGTGAGTTTATTTCGGTGATGGGGCCATCTGGTTCAGGGAAATCAACTCTAATGCATATTATAAGTGGATTGGATCGAATGGATGGTGGGAGAGTCACTTTTAATAATAGGAGTTTAGTAGATATGGGAGAGAATGAACTTTCTGACATGCGCCGTAGGGAAATGGGTTTTGTCTTCCAACAACCAACGATGCTTCATAACTTAAATATACTTGATAACATCATTCTTCCATCTATGCGTGACAATAGGAAAGAGGTTGCTAATCTAGTGGAGAAGGCAAGATATTTGATGAAGAAAGTAGGAATACTAGAGCTAGAAAAGCGCTCTATAACAGAGGTTTCAGGAGGGCAACTTCAACGTGCAGGTATCTGTCGATCGTTAATGAATCGTCCCAAGATCGTATTTGGGGATGAACCCACGGGTGCTTTAAATTCAAAATCAGCGGAGGAGATTATGGACATATTTTCCGAGATTAATAAAGAGGGAACTGCGGTAATGATGGTAACCCATGATGCGAAAGTTGCTGCTCGGACTGAGCGTGTTTTGTTTATGAGAGACGGAAAAGTGCTCGATGAAATAAAACTTCCAAAGTTTGATGGTAAGGATATCGAAAGAAGAGTTGAATATGTAACAGAAAAAATGTTAGAAATAGGCATTTAACGTTGGTACGAAAGGGTTCTCTACCTTTGAAATATAGTAAGTGAAAATAACTCGCTACGATATAGATCAGGAAGTAGCGAGTTATTAATGATTTTATTCAACTTATGCAAACTTAAGTGTTACCTTGTTCGTTTTAGTGGCGCTATTTCTCTGAGGTCATTGCTGTTATATAGGAAGCATCTCCACAATTGAACAGTCAAATGCTACTGTAATCTCTAACGCTTCTCCCTCACATTTAAGCGGTGTTTGACAATAGGACCAACAGGCTATTAAACAATATAGGAGAAATGATCAAGATGGGGCAAGGGACCTGTCCCCATGTCCCAAATTTGTGATAAAATGATAAGATGTTTGATTACCAATGTAGGAGTGGCGATTTTGAATAAAAAGGATATAGCAAATTTTCGTAAGCAATTTAAAGTAAATAATGATTTATTAAAGATACATGAAATCTATTATGTGTATATTATGAAGGAATCGAGTGATATTTACCACGACCAAAGCTTTCCTTTTGAAATGCTAGAAAAAGAGCAAAAAGAGTTATTTATGGATAATTTTAAAAAAGTGTTATCCGGGCAATTAGATGAAAAGTTATTTGAATTAAAGTTCCAGCAGGATGTGGAAGACAGCAGCCAGCTTATACTTCACCAGGGATTGTTAACCAATGATAAGGAAGAATGGAAAGAGAATATGCTCAAGCTTGTCGAGAAGATGCTGAAGGACAAGCAATATGAAATGGATATCGTGGTTACCTTTATTCGTGGGGAGTACCGAAAGCCGATGAAGGCTCGAAATGAAGAAGCGGAGGAAAGTGAATTTGATTCGGTATTCTCGAATGCCTTTATATTAGGAAGTATGAATAAGACATTAGATCCAAAGAAGGAATTACTTTTTGACTATGTGGAAAAAGAATTTAAATACAATATCGTGGTCGATCCAATCATCAATCTGAAGGCACCGATGTCAGGTTTCCTATTCCCATGTTTTACTAATAATTCTTCCGATGTGAATCATGTCCTTTATTCAGCTGGCAAAAAGTATGAGCTTGACTATCATTTTATTGAAGAAGTGTTAAACGCTGAAGAGACGATGACCGCTGAGGACGATAAGGTAGTATTTGAAGAGATTGTTAAAAAGGTAGCAGGTAATCAAATTAATACCTCTACACTTTCGAATGTTTATGATGAAATCCATCATATGATTGAAGAAAATGAAGATGAAGAAGAAATTCCGAAACTTGACTACAAAGATGTCGAAAAGGTCCTACGAAGCAGTGGTGTAAAAGACGTGGACACAGAAAAGGTAGAAACGGCATTTAAAACGGTTATTGATGATGAAACATATGAATTAAAAGCAAGTAATGTTCTTCCAAAATTCTCTTCAAAATCTATAAAAATCAAAACAAAGGTCGCGGACATTGCTGTTAGTCCACAGGATTTACGTTATGTCCGTCAAGTTCACTTTGATGGTAAACTTTGCTTAATGATAGAGGTAGAAGAAAACACCATGATTGAAGGATTTGAAATGATTCCAGAATCGTTGTTTAAGAAAGTAAATGAAGATAATGAATAATTAGAAACCTAGGTTGTCTGCCTAGGTTTTTTTCGTTGGTAGATGGAAAGTAAAAAAGTCATTCTCGCAGACATAAGAAAAACTAGCAATGAGTGAGTGAGAGTTTTTCTAAGAAGAAGGAAATTATTCATGTAATAGAGAATTATTGGTAAGGGAAATGAATTCATGATTAAATTTGATTCGAGAAGAGGTCGAGAAATGGAAGCAACAGTAGCGAATAGAGTTAGAAAAAGTTTAACAGCAGATTGTTCCGCATGTTTTGGATTGTGTTGTACAGCCTTAAACATCATTGCTTCCAGTGACTTTGCTATGGATAAACCTGCTGGGACACCTTGCACCTATTTGCAAGAGGATTTTAAGTGTCACATCCACAAGGACTTGCGAAAAAGTGGCTTTAAGGGTTGTACAGTTTATGATTGTTTAGGAGCAGGTCAAAAGGTTTCCCAGGATACATTTAAAGGTTATAGCTGGAGAGAAAATCCTACTGATGCTAAGCAAATGTTTGAGGTTTTTCCTGTCATGGAACAACTCTATGAGATGATTGCTTTTATTTCGGAAGCACTGACATATGAAATATCAAAAGATCTGCGTATGGAACTAACAGGTCAATTGGAACATTTACAGAGCTTAATAGAGTTAGATGCGAGAAATCTAGTCTCGTTAAATATGGCTGCGTGCCGATTACCGGTAAATGAGGTACTCCTGAAAACAAGTGAAGTTGTCCGAAGTAACCTAAGTAGAAATGTTTTTTCTATTAGGATGGGAAGACAGTATAGAGGAATGGATTTGATCGGACGGAGTTTGAAAGGTAAGGACTTGAGAACAGCAGATTTTCGCGGTGCATTATTAATTAAGGCAGATTTGAGAGGTACAGATTTAAGAGGAGCTGATTTTATTGGGGCGGATTTGCGTGATGCTAATTTATGTGGTGCAAATCTAACTACCAGTATGTTTTTAACGCAAATGCAAATTAATTCTGCTAGCGGTAATAATAAAACTTTATTACCGTCATACATTCAACGTCCATCTCATTGGTTTTAATGATATTAATAATTAGCTAATTAAAACAGACAAAAAGACTGTTAGCATTCTTTACCATAGAACTAAACCCTTTTCTTACTAATCTCCTCCATTAAAATATGGTAGGATAGAAGGATGGTGTCACAGATTTATGGAGGGAATAGCATGCAAGAAGAAGCATATTTTTATCGTTTTTTAGAGCCTGTATCTCGGGATTTAGCAAATATAGCAAGACAATTAGAGAATAGTATTTTTACAAGTCCTAGAGTTGTATTGACACACTCTAGAATCTTTATTGAACATATTTTACAGAAAGTAATTCACATAGAAGAGCTCTCGAAAATCGGAAAGCTCACACTGATTGACCAGATTAACTTACTGGATGAGAATGGATACTTAACACAGGAAATTAGAGATGCATTGCATTATGTGAGAAAGCTAGGTAACCAGGCAGCACACAATCCAAGAAAGTTTCGTTATTCAGAAGCTCTTTTATGTTGGGAATCCATTTATACGATTGTGAAATGGTATGTAGAAGTTTATGGCTCACTCCATTTGGAAGTGCCTGAATATCAAGATCCGTCACCGAGGAAACAACAAATCTATGATATTCAAGAACTCGTATTTAAATTAGATGTTTTAGAGAAAAAGCTTTCTGAGGCAATGACTACTCCAGAGCAAGAAGAAGCGCTAGAGGAAATAGCTAGTTCTGTTGATATGGATAAGGTCGAAGCTCTTCCAGGGGATACTACTATCAGATCCATTCGATATAAGGGTGAATCAATCGATATACCTTATTTCCTTCGGGATGCATTTCTTCTACCACAACGGTTTGAGAAATCTGAAACATTCCTAATTCGACTTGGAGCAGAGCAACAGGGGAGAATCATGAGTGAGCTTCCCAATAATTTAGAAGGACTCTCCAATCATGTGAAACGATTCTATGAAAAACATGAGGAAATGTTTTTTGAGGAATTAAAAATATTTATACAAGAAGAGAAGATACGGAGAAGGATTGTTTCGGAACGACCAGGAGAGCTGTTTTTCTTCTTCAAAACCGATTATATTGTGGTGACAGAAGAATTATCAGCTGTTCCGTTAACAGAAGATAAGTTTTCCAGTATTCCGAATTTGTTAAGACAATTACAGGAAGATCAAATTGAGAAGGTTGGGCAATTACCAATGGAGTTACTAATCTTAGCGAAGTATGACCGAGTTGGTATTGGAACAGTGGAGAAATTATTTGACCAATTGAAGGATATGCAAAGGTAATAGACGTTCTGAAAAATTTCTTGAAACACTAGCATCGAAAGTGATAAAATGTAAAAATCAGTGGAAGTGCTAATTGCACAGCCAATAGCTAGATTTGCGATGAAAAAACTGCATGAAGCTCAAGAACGTAAAGCAGTAAGTGCATAAATGAATAAAACCGCAAAACCCGATTGATTTTTAACTAAAAATCAATCGGGTTTTTATACGGTCTAACAGGATGAAAAGTGGACTGCAGCTTTCACTACCTTAACCTAAATATTTTTAACAATCCTCACTTAACTCCCTCCAGATAGGACAAGGAAACCTTTAAATTAGCATTTCGTTCCCGAATAGTATTTAATAGATCTTGATCCCTTGTATCTACCTTACTACGAATCGCAAATGTATAAAGAATCATCGTGCCGAGGTTAGTTGTTTCTACTTTCCTCAATGCATAGCTTTCTGTATATCGATTTAGTATATCTTCAAATAAATCTTCATGGTTCAGATTTTCCGGTACAGTAATTTTTAAAATCTGCGAATCTTTTCCTTTGGCATAATTAAATTTATATAGTAAATAGATAATCCCTGAAGCAAATAGTGTTAGCATAACGGCCATGCCAATATGGTTTAGACCAGTAGTCATGCCAACAATTAAGCCGAAAAACATAAAAGCAATATCCTTTGCATCGGTCACAGCACTTCTGAAACGAATTAATGAGAATATCGCAAATAACCCAAAGGCAACCCCAGCGTTATCACTGACTACATTCATAACGACTGATACGATTACACTCATAATGATAATCGTATGAACAAAAGACTGGGAGTAGCGTTCTCCCCTAAAGGTTAATTGATAAACCACCGTTATAATTAGACTCAAGATAGCTGCTGCCACCATACCTAATATTGTTATCGTTAATTCCATTTTCAACCTACTCCCACCATAGTAAATTCTTTTTGTAAATCCACAGGTAAAATGTTTCTTTTTAATAGCTCTAAACTTGTGCAAAATTTTGATGCGCTTCTTTGCTCACATTCTAAGTCTTGCAAAAAGCGCGTTAGCCATAATGGAACACTATTGCTTACTTTAACTTCTAGTACAATAAGATTCGGATCAATAAAATTATCTCCATATGATCCATACTCTATATTTAGATGATGTTTCCTACAGCGTAAATTTGCATCAAATGTAACTCGAAGATCAGGGTCTGCTTTACTTTGAAAAGCGTGCCTGTCATAGCTAACCACCATTTCGGGATTGAGTTTGTATAGTTTGCGAAAGTGATGTATTTCTTTAAAAATTTGATAGTTGGAAACCTCATATTTTTCCTCTAAATCCTCTGAAGGCTTATTGATATAATGGTAGGCGCTTTTTAGTGGAATAGCAGTTCTTCTTTTATTGACAACGTTATTATATTTTTGTTTCACCTCAAAAAATGCTCTGCCATCTATATCTGTATCATCATATATCCGTAGACGAAGTTTTTGTCTGAAGCGCAGTTTGTTTTTGGTTTCAAAATATATATCATGGTTAGCATTATCGAAATACAAGCTAGTTACTGTATATTTCCCGTTATTACCAAATTTGTCATGTTGCATATGGGGTGTCATTAGGTCGACAAGTATTTCGTATTGCAGTTTGGTAATGAGATATTTTTGTTCTCTTCTGGTGAATATTTCTAATACCATTTTCTCTCACTCCTTTTCACATATTGTCTTAAGAATAAATTTACATATAGATTCTTATAGCTTCCTAATAATGGAATGAGAAGATAATGAGAAATTCATGAGTAATTCGTGTTTAAAAAACAAACCATATTACAGTAAAAGTATGATTGGAAAAGATAAGGAGGAAAAAATCATGTCAGAACGCTTTAAAGGGAAAGTGGCAGTAGTAACAGGTGGAGCAAGTGGAATTGGAGAGGCTACTGTAAAGCAGTTTGTGCAGGAAGGAGCAAAGGTTGTTATCTCAGATATGTCTGAAAAAGGGAAAGAGCTATCAGATCAACTTAATCACGAAGGTTATGAAACAATTTTTATAAAGACAGATGTAACTAGTGAAGAAGATGTTAAAAACATGATAGAATCAACCATTGAGAAATTCGGTAGTCTTGATGTGCTCTTTGCTAATGCAGGTATTGGCGGTATGACTCTTGTTCATGAGACAAGCTTTGCAGATTGGAAGAAAATTATTGACGTAAACTTACACGGTGTTTTTCTTTGCAATAAATATGCTATTATTCAAATGTTGAAGCAAGGAAATGGTGGTGCAATCGTTAATAATGATTCTATCCATGGTGTTGTCGGAAAAATAGGTGTTGGATCTTATAGTGCCGCAAAAGGTGGGGTTAAATTACTAACACAAACGGAGGCGGCGGAGTATTCTGCTAAAGGAATTCGTATAAATAATGTGAACCCAGGTTATATCGACACTCCACTTTTAGCAAGTATTCCACCAGAAGTAAAACAGGAATTAATTGATTTACATCCAATTGGGCGGTTAGGAAAGCCGGAGGAAGTGGCAAAAGCAGTTGTATTTCTAGCAAGTGATGATGCATCCTTTATAACTGGCGCTAGTCTACTTGTTGATGGTGGATATACAGCAGTTTAACATGGTAAATAAGTGAACATTCGAAGATTATTAGGAAAGTTTATATAAAAATTGTTATAAAAAACCTTCCTTATAATTATTGTTTCATTTGAAAAATATTCCCAGTAATACAGATAATACTGAAAATAGTAGGACATACTAAAGTATATTTATCACGCAAATCAATTGGTATTTATTAATCAGTATTTACTATTATCAGGAGGGTATTTATCTTGGAAAATGTTCTATCTGTTTTTGCCCTTGGCGGTCTAAATGAAGTTGGGAAAAATATGTATGCTATTGAGTGTGGAGAGGAGATTGTTGTTTTAGATTGCGGCAATAAGTTTCCAGATGAAAGTTTATTAGGGATAGACTTAATTATCCCCGATATATCTTATTTAGAGGAAAATAAAGATCGGGTTAGTGCTTTAATTGTTACTCATGGTCATGAGGATCATATTGGTGGGATTCCTTATTTTCTTAAGAAGGTAAATGTACCTGTGTATGCAACTCGATTTACACTTGGGTTAATAGAAATTAAGTTAAAAGAACATCGTCTTTTAAGGGAAAGCCAACTTTACGAAATTAATGCGGATTCTACATTGCAGATTGGAAAATTAACTATAAGCTTTTTCAAAGTCAATCATAGTATTCCAGATTGTTTAGGAATAGTGTTTGATACTCCACAGGGAACAATCGTACATACGGGAGATTTTAAATTTGATATGACGCCAGCAAATGATGAGCGATCCGATTTTCACAGAATGGCGGAGATTGGAAAGAAAGGGGTCCTTCTTCTATTATCGGAAAGTACCAATGCAGAACGAAAAGGCTTCACCCCTTCAGAGCATATGGTTGGAGAGAATCTGGAAAATATCTTTATGAAAGCAAAGCGGAAGATTTTTGTTTCTACTTTTGCATCTAATGTCAGCCGATTACAACAGGTTATCCATGCTTCCTATAAGACGAAACGTAAGGTAGCTTTACTAGGTCGATCTATGGTTAATGTTGTAGAGGTTGCCATGTCACGAGGGTATTTAACGGTGCCAAAAGGGATGCTGATTGAACCGCGAGATATCGATAATTATCCACCAGATATGGTGACAATTTTATGTACCGGTAGCCAAGGAGAGGAAATGGCAGCATTAAGCAGATTATCTACTGGGAATTTCCGTGATGTTAATGTTCTAGCTGAGGATACTGTTATCATTGCAGCTGGGCCAATCCCAGGCAATGAGAAAAGTGTCTCCCTTATTGTTGATAATCTTTATAAACTCGGTGCTCATGTGATTTATGGTTCAGGCAGTAGCTCTGGGATGCATGTGTCAGGGCATGGTTATCAAGAGGATTTAAGACTCATGTTGACCTTAATGAAGCCAAAATATTTCATTCCAATACACGGTGAATACCGAATGCTACACCACCATTGTTTGCTTGCTGAGTCTGTAGGAGTAGAGCGTGACAATATGTTTATTCTAAATAATGGTGATGTTGTGGATATAAAGGATTCAGTCGCCCGAAGCACGAGAGTAATTCCAGCTGGTAGCACGTATGTAGATGGTATAGATGTGGGTAATATGGAATTTGTTTTGCGTGATCGTAAGCAGATTGCTGAGGATGGTATGTTAATGATTATTTTACCGATGAGTAAGACTGACAATAAGGTATTAGCCGATCCAGAGATTATATCTCGGGGATTTGTAGATAATAATTTTTCTGAGCTTCGTAGAGGGATGATTCGGATAATCATGAATACCATTGAGGAGTTGCATGATGCGGAACGGTATTCTTGGAATGTGAAGAAGAAACAAATTAAAAGATTTATACAGGGTTATATTAAGGAGCGCACGAGGAAAGAGCCGATGATTGTTCCGATATTGATTGAGATTTAATTTGAGTTGTATAGAAGAGGTATAAAGACTATTACACAATCATATACCA
Source organism: Ornithinibacillus scapharcae TW25 (assembly GCF_000190475.1). Classification (GTDB taxonomy): domain Bacteria; phylum Bacillota; class Bacilli; order Bacillales; family Amphibacillaceae; genus Ornithinibacillus; species Ornithinibacillus scapharcae. The sequence continues at coordinate 11,969 of NZ_AEWH01000041.1, read as the reverse complement.
TTTTTAGAGTTAGGTAATATAAATAACAAGGTGATACTTCCCTAATTATAGACTCAGGGAAGTATCTTAATCTTAATAATTAATTTACTTCGTTGCTTGGTCTAACACTTTTAGATTTTGCTCCATCAGTGAGAAATAATTCTTACCATTATCCAAATCATTTTGAGTTAAGACTTCAAGATTATGAAGAGTTAAGGGAGTCGCTCCTATTTCTTTTTGAATTATTTCTGCCAAACGATTAGAACTATTTTGTTCAAGTAGAACATACTTTAAATCATGTTCCTTAGATTGATTAATAATTTCCGTCAACTGCTTCTGAGATGGCTCATCACTTGTAGATAGACCATTAATCGCAATCTGAGTGATCCCATAACGCTCTTCCCAGTAACCGAAAGCAGCATGTGATACTATAATTGCTTTATTCTCCTTTGTCGACAGAACTTCAGTAAACTTAGAATCTAGGTCGGTAAGTTTTTCTTTTAATGCGATGAAATTCTTATTATAGAATTCTTCTTCAGCTGGATTTATTTCAGTTAGTTGATCCTTAACTATTTCTGCTACTTGAATCATACGTGCTGGATCTGTCCAAATATGTGGATTATGATCACCATCATGATTATCAATTTCTATCGTTACAGGATTGGATTCTGCCACTACATCATGATTATTACCATATAATACTGCCTTTATTTGTTGTCCATCAACTTCTGCTTCACTCTCATATTGGTTGGAATTCTGTCCATCAACTACTATCCACTCTTTTTCATCTGGATTTAACGTAAACCAATGTAAATGGTCATAACTTAGAGTTTCATCTATACTTGCTGTTAGTTTAATAGAATCACCGGTGTGATAATGATTGGATAGACCTTCTATTTCAACAATCACACCCGTTTTGCTTTGACCTTCAAGGGCATGACTATCTTCACCATGATGATGATCTCCTTCATGATCATCAATTCTTATAGTGACAGGTTTTGTTTCTGCCACAACGCTATGTTCTTCTCCATAAAGAACTGCCTTTATTTGTTGACCATTCACTTTCGCTTCACTCTCAAGACTATTAGATGTCTGTCCATCAATCTCTACCCAATCTTCTGCATCTGGATTCATTGTGAACCAATGTAAGTGGTCATAGTGTATGCCCTCTGCTATTTTTATTGTTAGTTTAATAGAATCACCTGTGTGATAATGTTCCGATAAACCGGTAATTTCAATATTTGCTGTATCTCGCTTTTCCTCACCGTGAACATGTTGTTCCTCATGTATATGACTACTATGGAATAATTCTTCATACTGACCCATCTCAATTAATGCTACATCATGTGGTTCTAATGCCTCTGCAATGGACGATGAAAAACCTTCCATACCTGAACCTAAATAAAAGAAAGCATCACTCTCTGCTATAGCAATAATATCTTTTGATGTTGGTTCGTATGTATGTGCGTCAGTTCCAGGTGGAAAAACAGTATTAACAGTAGCAGTTTTTCCAGCAATTTGTTCAACTGCAAACTTAATCGGATAAACAGACGTATAAATTGTAAGCTCTGAATCATCATTACTTTTAGTAGTATTTTCCGCTGTTGAACACCCTACAATAAATACACTAAATAATAGTAATGCAGTAATTACTTGTATATACTTCATTCCGCACTCTCCTCTTTAAAAATTTTATGAACAAACAATACTATATCGTAATGATTACGATTTGTAAACAGTAACCATTACGATTTATGTTATGTATCGAATAATTCATATTTTCCACAAAAGAGTTTATTAAACTCTTAACGAGTAAAGTTTTCACATGTGACCCCATGTCCCAACTGCCTATTTACAAAGTGATAAAAAAGTGTAATAATTAAGTGAATTTCAAATAGGGGGGTAAGTAAGACAATGATGCCGACTAATTGCTAATTATTAATTGTTTTTAATTAATAAGGATTTTTAATGAGTTTATTTGCAAATTTGCCTAATCATTAGGTTTATTTGTTATGCCATTAGGAATCAGGCAATTTAGAAGGTTACTTACTTACTAAAACGGAATTGATAATATAATGTGCAAGGACTTAATTAGTTCTTAAAAGTATGGCATGTGTATGGTTCATTGATCGTGTTATTGGCATATATTATAGTTCAGGACCATTTTAGACTGTAAGAAGTAATATCTTCTTATGGTCTTTTTATTTGTTCAAAATTATATAGTAAAGGTCTTCTTTGTCTATCCAGAATGGTGTAACGTACACAATGGATGAAAGTAGGAACGAATATGTTAGAACTTAGAGTAAGTGGTATTAAAAAATTTATGGATGCAACGTTAGTATTGGAGGATGTGTCCTTTGAAGCCTTTGATGGAGAAAAGGTTGGGATTGTAGGGGTTAATGGTAGTGGGAAAAGTACGCTACTTAAGATATTAGCTGGAATAGAAGAAATGAACTATTATCCAGGCTATCCACAAACGACTAGCTACGGCTATGATGAGGGATTGATTAACACAATCCCTAGTAAAGCAACTACTGCGTATTTAGAACAAGCTCCAGCATACCCAGAGGGAATGAAAGTAATTGATATTCTCAATCTAGCCTTTGAAGAAATCGATCAAATGGAAACACAACTGCGAGAACTAGAAGAGAAAATGAATACTTCTGAAGGTACTGTACTGGAGAAGGCTCTAAATAAATACAGTGATCTTGTTCAACTATACGAGGTAAAGGGTGGCTATGAACGTACAGAAAAATTAAGTAAGGTTTGCACGGGATTAAAGTTTAGTGAGAGCTTCCTGCAACGTGACTTTGACTTACTAAGTGGTGGGGAAAAGACAACAGTTATTTTAGGAAAACTTCTCATTCATAGTCCTGACATCCTGTTACTGGATGAGCCGAGCAACCATTTAGATATGGAATCAATTGAGTGGTTAGAGGGCTACTTGAAAAATTATAAAGGAATTGTCCTCATTGTATCGCATGATCGCTATTTTCTGAATCATGTGGCAACTAAAATTGTAGAAATTGAAGATAAAAGGTCTATCAGTTATAAGGGAAATTACTCAGCATATATAAGCCAAAAGGAAGAGAACTTACGGATTCAATTTGAACAATATCGTGAGCAACAGAAAAAGATTTCTACTATGGAAAACCAAGTCAAAGATTTACGTGATTGGGCCATGAGGGCAGATAATAATAAATTCTTTAGAAGAGCGGCAAGCATTCAGAAGAAATTGGATAAGATGGAGCGTATAGATCGACCGACTCTAGAGAGAAAGAATATGAGACTGGAATTTAAAGATGTTGACCGCTCAGGCAAAGAGGCCATAAAGGCAAAAGGTCTTACAAAGGGCTATGGGGATAAACCCATTTTCAAGGAAGCAGAGGTCATGATTCATTATGGGGAAAGAGTCGGACTGATTGGTCCAAATGGTAGTGGTAAAACCACTTTCCTAAAAATGCTGCTAGGAGAGGAACAGCCTGATTCAGGTACGATTGAAATGGGGGCAAGTGTTAAAGTAGCCTATTTACCACAAAATATTACTTTTCCGAATAAAGAACTGAGATTGATTGACGCTTTCCGTGACGATATAGCTATTTTGGAAGGGAAGGCTCGAGAATATTTAGCCAAATTCATGTTCTTTCAATCGAGTGTCTTTAAGAAAGTAAAGCATCTTTCCGGGGGAGAGAGGATTAGGCTTAAACTAGCTATACTTCTCTACCAAGAAATAAACCTATTAATCTTAGATGAGCCAACGAATCATTTGGATATAGATTCTATAGAAGCCATAGAAGAAGCCCTTGAAGACTTTCAAGGTACCATTTTCTTCATCTCCCATGACCGCTATTTTATAAATAAAATGAGTGACAGACTCATAGCAGTGGAAGAAAATAGCTTGAAAAGCTATATGGGGAATTACGATGATTACAAAATGGAAAAAGAAAAGCTACTGCTTGAAAATAATGAAAACTTAGTTACTGAAAGACCTAAGCAAAAAAACAAAGAGAAAAGAAATACCCAAGGAAAAAGGAATAAAAAGGAAGAAGCAAACTTACTGGCTAAAATTGAAATGCTCGAAAAAGAAATAAAAGAATTAGAGGTGGCAATGGCAGAGCAACCTTTGGATTATGTTGAACTCAATGAGTTGTATAAAAGAAAAGTAGAATTAAGCGAGGAACTAGAAGCCGCCACTGAAATATGGCTAAATTCCTCAGAATTATCATCGTAAGATTAGGAAACAATTATCAATACAGAAGCAAGGACCTCATAAAGTAGAATTTTCTACTACCAAGGTCCTTTTTCTGTTTTCCTATACGCTTAGGTTAATCCCAAAAATCTTCCCACCGTTCCCAGAACTCTCGCCAATCTAACCATTTCCACAATCTCAACCAGAAGTCCCACCAATTATCACCTGGTTCAGGGTTTGGAACATGAGGTGGTATAGTACCACTATCAGGATCGGAACCATCATTAGGGTCAGAACCTGTATCAGGATTGGAACCATCATCAGGGTCAGAACCTGTATCAGAATTAGAACCATCATCAGGATCGGAACCTGTATCAGGATTAGTGCCATCATCAGGGTTTGAACCGTTGTCTAGATCTTTACCGGGAGGTGTTACGGTCCCCTCGCAACTACCAATAACTCTGCTACCTTTCTTATTATCTTTTGAAATATCTTCTTTCGTTGCACATGCGAAAGTAATAGAAAATTTACCAACCGGAATAGTAGAAGTGACTAATGCATACTTTTTAGAATCTACCATAACGTTAAAATCACCCAGGTTGACGCTTTCAATATAAGGGCTTAATTCGTCAGATGATATAGAGGTAGAATCACTTTCATTGGAAGTCGTATATAGACTTGCTGCTATTAAGGTTAGTAATGCATCAGCTTTTACCGCATCTTCTTTGGATGACTGGATGATTCCACCGATACTAGGAACGGCAATTCCAATAATAATACCTAAGATAATGATTACTGCTAGAAGTTCAATTAGGGTGAAACCTTTTTGATTGGAGTGTTTTTTTCCTGTTTTCATTGACACTTCATCCTTTGGAAAATATAATCTATCAAACTTATGGACTATTATTATGTGAATTACTAGGTAAATAATACCATGATATATAACTTAAATGTTAACATAATTCACAATATTTTCCGGGAAATTTTAGTGGTTTAGTATTGTAATTTGATTCAATAATAAAAAACAAGTGTAGTCATAAATTCTACACTTGTCCTGGAATCGATAGAATTCATTTATTACAAGAATATAGTTAAAAAGGGTACAAATTTTTCCTATCTCATATACATATAAAGCCCAAACACAATAAAGGATAACCCGATAACGACAACATAAATCCAGGTTAAACTTTTAACATTGGATGATAAAGATTTTGTTTCATATTCATGAGACCTTTGGAGTTCACTTTTCGCTGTATCACCTGTTTCCTCATACTGCTTCATTTTTCTCTCTTCTTGTTTGATAACCATAAATGTAGCAACTAAAGCTATGATACAAATAACTAGTATAAAAGCGATTAGCCAGATATTCATCATAACCCTCCTAAGTTGATTGAATCTATTCTTCTATCATCATAGCATAAACAAATTTTTCTTTAAGGCTATTGTTCAAAATAGATGGTAAAATAATGGTACTAACTACTAGAAATGGTGATAACCTTGTTTAAAATCTTATTAGTTGAAGACGACACTACACTACGTCGAGAAATCCAGGAACGCTTATCCCAATGGTCCTATGAAGTATATGGAATTCAAGATTTTGGGAATGTGATGAAAGAATTTTCTAGTGTAAAACCAGATTTAGTCATCATTGATATACAATTACCAAAGTTTGATGGGTTCCATTGGTGCCGCATGATACGATCGCATTCAAAAGTACCGATAATCTTTTTATCATCTAGAGACCATCCAACAGATATGGTGATGTCCATGCAACTTGGAGCGGATGACTTTGTTCAAAAACCGTTTCATTTTGATGTGCTTATTGCTAAGATTCAGGCTGTCCTAAGACGAGTATACAATTATAGTATGGAACAGCAAATTCACCTGAAAGTCTGGAATTCTGCCACGGTGGATTATGTGAAAGGTACCGTAAAAAATGATATTGGAGAAATTGAATTAACAAAAAATGAAATGTTCATTTTGAAAATCCTAATCGAACATAACAATCAAATTGTAAGTCGTGAAGAACTAATTAGTGAATTATGGAATGACGAAAGATTTGTAAGCGACAATACATTGACAGTGAATGTAAATCGACTAAGGAAAAGCTTAGAAGTTATCAATCTTGGACATTTTATCGAAACAAAGATTGGACAGGGATATATGGCAAAGGAAGAGGATCATAACGAATGATGAAAGAGTATATCAGCGAAAAAAGAAATTGGATTATTTTCTTCTGTGTACTACAAGGATTATTCCTTTTAGTTGGCTATGTAGATCCTTCGATAAGGTTTCAATCTATCTTATATATGATTTTTCTTTCATCTGTACTCTTTATTTTATTTCTGGTTTTTCAATATAATCGAGAGATTTCTTTCTATAAAAAGGTAGAGGAATGGGCACCAAATATAGATGTCGAGATGTTAGAAGGAAAGACTCCTTTTGAAGCGATTGTAGAGAAGGCAATTAAACAGCAGGATGTATATTATAAGCGGGTATCGAATAACTTAGCTATTAGTATAGAAAAGGAAAAGGATGAATTATTAGCTTGGATACATGAAGTAAAAACGCCACTAACAACCATGCAGCTCATGCTGGAGAGAATGGATGATAAAGTGTTAAGGGAACAGTTGCTATATGAATGGCTCCGGATACATTTACTTCTGGATCAACAGTTACATAGCCGTCGTTTGCCTTTTATGGAAAATGACTTGTATATTGAAGCAATAGATATGGAAAAAATAATAATTACCGAGATTCGGTCATTGAAAACGTGGTGTTTTCAAAAGGAAATAGGTTTCGATATAAAATTAGAAGTCACAGATGTCCTATCGGATTCTAAGTGGCTACCATTTATTTTAAGGCAAATCTTAACGAATGCGGTAAAATATAGTGAGAAATCTGATATTCAAATACGTAGTTTTCTACGACATGGTAATATAACTCTGGAAGTAGAAGACCATGGTCGTGGGATTCAGACGAAGGATATTTCACGTATATTTGAAAAGGGATTTACCTCTACTGTGGATCATCAAAATCAGAATGCTACCGGTATGGGACTATACTTATCCAAGAAAGCGGCTGAATCTTTGAAAATCAAGATTGACGTACAATCTGTTTATGGAAAAGGTACAATTTTTACATTAACGTTCCCGAAGAAGAATGATTTTATTGAACTTACAGGCATGTGACAATCTTGTCACATGCTTTCGTATTTTGTTCGGAGAAACGAAGGAAAAGCGTGTGATAATCATCTATGATAAGGCTAGATAAAGGAGTTGAATGAAAGTGAGTATTTTAGAAGCAACGAATATTGTCAAAACCTATGGAAATAAGTGGAACCGTCAAGAGGTGTTGAAAGGAATTGACATCTCTGTGGAAAAAGGGGAGTTTGTTGGAATTATGGGACCATCTGGCTCTGGAAAAACTACTTTGTTAAACGTCCTTTCTTCCATTGATCATGTCTCACAAGGTACAATCCGTGTAGATGGTAAGGAATTTACCAGAATGCGTGATAAAGCACTGGCGGAATTTCGAAAGCGTCACCTAGGTTTTATTTTTCAAGAGTATCATTTATTAGATACATTGACGGTTAAGGAAAATATTATGTTACCACTAACGGTAAATAAAACACCAAAGAAAGAAGCGCAGCTTATGTTTGAACGGGTAACAAAAGAATTAGGAATCTTTGACTTAAAGGATAAATACCCAAATGAAATCTCAGGTGGACAAAAACAGAGAACCTCTGCTGCGCGAGCTTTTGTGCATCAACCAAGTATTATTTTTGCGGATGAACCTACCGGTGCACTTGATTCTAAATCAGCCTCTGACTTACTGAATAAATTGACGGATCTGAATGGAAAATTGAACTCTACCATCGTGATGGTTACACATGATCCATTAGCAGCAAGTTACTGTAGCCGTGTTATTTTTATTAAAGACGGACAAATCTTTACCAAATTAAATCGCGGTGATGAGAGTAGGCAGGAGTTTTTCCAGGACATCATCAAAACACAGGGTGTGTTAGGTGGGGTTCATCATGAGCTTTAAATCTCTCATTTTCAGAAATTTAATAAAGAATATGAAAAACTACTATTTATATGTTTTCGCGCTTATATTTAGTGTTTCATTGTATTTTGCTTTTGTTACCCTTCAGTATGATCCTTCAATGGATGCGGTGGAAGGTAGTATCAAGGGGGAAGCTGCAATGAAAACCGCGTCTGTACTATTAATAGCGATTGTGACTGTCTTTCTAGTGTATGCGAATAATCTCTTTATCAAGCGGAGAGGAAAGGAAATTGGACTATTTCAGCTTGTTGGGATTACGAAAAAGAACATATTTCGGATACTAGGCGTTGAAAATTTCACCTTATACTTTGGCTCGATGGTGGTAGGAATCTTTCTCGGCTTTGCTTCATCAAAGCTCATTATGATGATTCTATTAAAAATAATTGGGATTAATGAAGTGGCAGAACTACGTTTCTCAATGGAAGCTCTTATCCAGACATTGGTTGTTTTTGTCGTAATCTATATCATTATCTCGATTATTAATGCCTTGTTTATTAAAAGGCAACGGATATTGACATTATTCCATACGACTTCAACATCGGAAGAAAAAAAGCATAATGTGTCTATTTTGGAAATCATAATCGGAATACTTGGACTAGCTCTTATTATTTTCGGTTATTATTTATCTTCTAAGCTATTTGATGGTAAGTTTGTGATGATGGAGCAAATGTTTCTTGTCATGTTAATCATTCTAGCATCTGTAATTATCGGTACGTATTTCTTTTATAAAGGATCTGTCCGATTCATCTTTAATGTAATCAGGAAAAAGAATAACGGTTATTTATCGGTTAACAAAGTGCTATCCCTATCGTCGATTATGTTTCGGATGAAATCCAATTCATTCTTATTAACCGTTGTTACTACGGTATCTGCTCTAGCGATAGGGTTATTATCCTTGTCCTATATATCCTATTACTCTGCAGAGAAATCGTCCAAGGAATCCGTAGTCTATGACTTTTCGATTCCGAATGAGGAGCATGCTAATACGTTTACGTCCTTACTAGAAGAAACCGGAATAGCGTATGAGCGAACCGAAGTTGACATTTTAATGGCCAGAACCGATTTAACAAATATTGTAGAATTCGATATGGAAGCAGTAGAAACTTCTACTAATATTGATTTAAAAGGACCTATGGAATTGGTTTCTGATAAAGATATAACAGGGGTGGATGTCGCAGAGAATGAGGCAATCTTTATTAATGTTCATACAACAATAGAAGCTTTTATGTCCTTGAAGACAGGAGAAATTACGGTAAATGGAAATTCTAAGTCTTTCGATTTAGCATTAACCAAAATTGAAAATCGACATGAAATTCCTAGAAGGCTAACAAGTGGTGGATTTCCTGTTGCAGTAGTGGATGATTCGGTCTTTCAAGAATTACGTTTAGATCTTGATCCGGAAATAACCAATGATTTTCCAATTTCAATTGGTATTGATATAAAGGATGAAAAGGATATCGAAAAGGCAAATGAAATCTATCAAGCATCCGAAATGAGTAAATGGGCAGCACATGAGTCACAATTAGAAGACTTTAATAACCAGAAGAAGAATATGGGCTTGATTATGTTTGTTGTTGCTTTTCTCGGCTTAACATTTTTGATTACTTCAGGATGTATACTTTACTTTAAACAAATGGATGAAGGTGAACAAGAAAAGGGAAGCTATACGATTCTTAGAAAGCTAGGATTCACTAAGTCTGACCTGTTAAATGGAATCAAGATAAAGCAGTTGTTCAATTTTGGGATTCCTTTATTAGTGGGACTAAGCCATAGCTATTTCGCAGTTAAGTCTGGATGGTTTTGGTTTGGTACAGAAATGTGGACGCCAATGATTATTGTTATGGTGCTATACACATTCCTGTATTCAATCTTTGGAATTCTATCCGTTGTTTATTACCGGAAATTAATTAAAGAGGCGTTATAGATTTATACAAAGTCACTATGTCTAAATAGTGGCTTTGTTTGGTTTTTAATTTTTTTAATGGTAGCTTATACTAGTTTCAGAAGACATTTCGAGGGGAGTACTTATATGTCCAATTATTTTCTTGCTGTTACATATGATATCTGTGTACATAATGACTTATTTGAAGATATGAATGAATATCCGTTGGAAAGCGCTGCTAATCTTGTAGATCAGGTAAGAAAGTTCGCAAAACAGGATGTTGCTCCATTAGTTAAGGTATTTGAATCTACTTCCAGTGATTTTACTGGTGAATTAAAGCTATACAAGGAATTTAGATTTAAGGATTATGAATGTAAATGCGCAAAATAGGCTGAAGGAGGAGAAATATATGCTACTGAATCATGATACCCAGTACATTAAAAGAGTCGGTTTGAAACGTGATCATATTGAATCTTATGATAGATTTCCACTTAACCTACCTGTTATGAAGCAATTTGAAGAAATTATACTTCATCCAAATGTTACTTATATTATAGGTGAGAATGGAATGGGGAAATCTACTTTACTAGAAGCAATTGCGATAGGGTTAGGGTTTAACCCAGAAGGTGGAACATTAAACTTTAATTTTTCAAATTACGATTCTCATTCCGATCTCCATGAATATGTTCGAATCGCAAAAGGGGCAATTCGACCAAAGGACAGTTTCTTTTTTAGAGCAGAGTCTTATTATAATTTAGCTACGAATATTGAAGAATTAAATGTTGTTGATTCATATGGTGGTGTTTCATTACATGAGCTTTCACACGGTGAATCTTATTTTGCAACATTTATGCACCGATTCAGTGGTAATGGATTGTATATATTAGATGAACCTGAAGCGGCATTATCACCATTGAGGCAAATGTCGATGCTAGCAAGGATTCATGAGCTTGTGAAAGATGGTTCCCAATTTATTATTTCCACTCACTCACCAATTCTAATGGCTTATCCAGAAGCTAAAATTATTCAACTCACAGAGGATGGTATGGAAGAATCGAGTTTAGAAGAAACCAATCATTATAAAATCATGAAGCAATTCATGGAGGGAAGAGAAAGATTATTGCATCATTTATTTGATTCCTGATCATCCTAAAATATAGGATACTAGATTGGAAATAACCAACGTGATTAAACAATGATAGGTGGAATAGTATGATAAAAGAAGTAGTAGTAGAGAACTTTACCAAGGTACCGGATGTTATGGAAAGGGGTGCTAATCGCATCGAGCTTTGTGACAACCTTGCTGTAGGAGGAACGACGGTGAGTCACGCAGTAGCCGTTCAAACAATTGACTATTGTAAATCAAAAAATGTCCCCGTAATGGCAATGGTTAGACCAAGAGGTGGGAACTTCATTTATGGTGTAGATGAAATTGAGATGATGAAGCAAGACTTAATTCATCTGAAAGAGTTAGGCACGGACGGAGTAGTGTTTGGCTGCTTAACCGTGTCAGGATGGATTGACGAGGAAGCAATGCGTGCTTTATTAGGGTTAGCTGAAGGAATTGAAGTAGCTTTTCATATGGCATTTGATCAGATTAAGCCTGAATATCAATTTAAAGCAATTGATTGGTTAATAGAACATGGTGTTGATCGGATTTTAACACATGGGGGGGCAAGTGGTACTCGAATTGAGGACAATTTGGATAGGTTGAAGGAATATGTAGACTATGCTGCTGGTAGAATCACGATATTACCTGGCGGCGGAATAACTGACAGTAATTATCTTCACGTTACATCCGTGTTAGAGGTAAATGAAGTTCATGGGACGAAACTTGTTGGGTAATAAGCA